>NZ_RWGU01000011.1 GCF_003944755.1 Rhodovulum robiginosum | reverse complement strand
GAGGAACAACAAGATGACAGTTAAAGTCGCCATCAACGGGTTCGGCCGCATCGGGCGGAACGTTCTCAGGGCCATCGTGGAATCGGGACGCACCGATATCGAGGTGGTCGCGATCAACGATCTCGGGCCGGTCGAGACCAACGCGCATCTGGTGCGCTACGACAGCGTGCACGGCCGCTTCCCCGGCACCGTCACCGTCGACGGCGACACCATCGACGTCGGCCGCGGCCCGATCAAGGTCACCGCGATCCGCGACCCCAAGGAGCTGCCCTGGGACGGCGTCGACATCGCCATGGAATGCACCGGCATCTTCACCGACCGCGACAAGGCCGCCATGCACCTGGAAAACGGCTCCAGGCGCGTGCTGATCTCCGCCCCCGGCGCCGGCGCCGACAAGACCATCGTCTACGGCGTCAACCA
>NZ_RWGU01000013.1 GCF_003944755.1 Rhodovulum robiginosum | reverse complement strand
AGGGCGGGATGTCGGCGCTGACGATGTCGCCCGAGCGCACGTTGAACAGCCACCGGCCCACGTCGCCGGTATTGCCCTCGGTCTCGTCCAGCGCCAGGATCGCCGCCTGGTCGCCCGAGGCGGGCAGTTCGAAATAGGCGTCCGGGCTGCCGGTGCCGGCGGTATAACCCGCCCGCGCCACGGTGCCGCCCAGCCCGTCGGTGCCGCCGCTGGCATTGCCGGTGGTCCAGTCGATCTCTTCGTAGCGGAACTCGATGTCGAAATCGCCGTCGCCGCGGTCGCTCAGGATCAGCTGGAAGGCGTTCAGCTTGTTGGTGGCGCTGCTGTAATAGCCGACATCGTCCCAAGTCACGATGAAGCGGTCATTGACCATGTCGAAGTCGTAATAGACCAGGTTCGTGCCCATCGAGTTGCCGCCCGGCGTCGCCTCGACCGCACCGCCGCGCGTGTCGACATCGGCGAAGAAGGGAGAGATCTCGGGGTTGCCGCTATCCTCGGTGATCGCGGTGGGGGTGAAGGTGCTGC
>NZ_RWGU01000012.1 GCF_003944755.1 Rhodovulum robiginosum | reverse complement strand
AGGGCGGGATGTCGGCGCTGACGATGTCGCCCGAGCGCACGTTGAACAGCCACCGGCCCACGTCGCCGGTATTGCCCTCGGTCTCGTCCAGCGCCAGGATCGCCGCCTGGTCGCCCGAGGCGGGCAGCTCGAAATAGGCGTCCGGGCTGCCGGTGCCGGCGGTATAACCCGCCCGCGCCACGGTGCCGCCCAGCCCGTCGGTGCCGCCGCTGGCGCTGCCGGTGGTCCAGTTGATCTCTTCGTAGCGGAACTCGATGTCGAAATCGCCGCCGCCGCGGTCGCTCAGGATCAGCTGGAAGGCGTTCAGCTTGTTGGTGGCGTAGCTGTAATACCCCACATCATCCCAGGTGATCACGACCCGGTCATTGACCATGTCGAAGTCGTAATAGACCAGGTTTGTGCCCATCGAGTTGCCGCCCGGCGTCGCCTCGACCGCACCGCCGCGCGTGTCGACATCGGCGAAGAAGGGAGAGATCTCGGGGTTGCCGCTATCCTCGGTGATCGCGGTGGGGGTGAAGGTGCTGC
>NZ_RWGU01000014.1 GCF_003944755.1 Rhodovulum robiginosum | reverse complement strand
CCGACGACTTCAACGTCCAGTTCACCCATACCTCGTCGCCCGAAACCGGGCGGTCGGGCGATGACGACGTGCAGGAAGCGTTCGTCGTCTACCGGCCCGCGGGCCTGATCGTCTGGGCGCTGGTCGATGGCGGCGGGCAGGACAGCCTGAACATCGAGATCGGCGGCGAGGTCTTCGACCTGCTGGCCTGACAGCCGGCGCCGGCTGTTTATGGGGGGCTGTCAAATTTCTACCAAAAAGTGGTGGTCTAAGCCCGATTGGAGCGCGAGTCTGGTAACGTCCGAATCTCGGTTCGGGAGGTGCCCGCCGGCCAATATGCCGCACCGGGCGGAAGATTGAAAACGGGTATCCAAAACCGTCCTTTGGACGCACTTTTTGGATGCATTCTGTAGATGGGAGAAGAACACATGGCAGATGGCGATACAGGTGTCGCGCTGATTTCCGGCCTCGGCGGCGACGCCGGGTTCGGCGAACAGTTTCTGGCCCGCAACGACGACGGCTCGACCATGGAGGTCGATATCACGTCGATCTTCGAGAGCGGGGTCAACTTTTTCGGGCGCGAGTTCACGACGC
>NZ_RWGU01000015.1 GCF_003944755.1 Rhodovulum robiginosum | reverse complement strand
GCGACACCGTCGTCTCCAACGCCTCCTGCACCACCAACTGCCTCAGCCCCGTCGCCAAGGCGCTCAACGACGCCATCGGCATCAATCGCGGCTTCATGACCACGATCCACAGCTATACCGGCGACCAGCCCACGCTCGACACCATGCACAAGGATCTCTACCGCGCCCGCGCCGCGGCGATGAGCATGATCCCCACCTCCACCGGCGCCGCCAAGGCCGTCGGCCTGGTGCTGCCCGAACTCAACGGCAAGCTCGACGGCGTCGCCATCCGCGTGCCCACCCCCAACGTCTCGGTCGTCGACCTGGTCTTCGAGGCCGGCCGCGCCACCACCGTCGAAGAGGTCAACGCCGCCATCAAGGCCGCCGCCGACGGCCCGATGAAGGGCGTGCTGGGCTATACCGAGGAAAAGCTCGTCTCCTCCGACTTCAACCACGACCCCCATTCCTCGGTCTTCCACATGGACCAGACCAAGGTCATGGACGGCAACATGGTCCGCATCCTGACATGGTACGACAACGAATGGGGCTTCTCGAGCCGCATGTCCGATACCGCCGTCGCAATGGGCGCGCTGATCTGA
>NZ_RWGU01000016.1 GCF_003944755.1 Rhodovulum robiginosum | reverse complement strand
CGAGATCCTCGAGGCTGAGGCCGAGCCCGCCGAGGGCCACGGCAAGCCCGGGCTGCCCGCCGGGCAGCAGCGGGGCGGCACCGGCGCGGCGCAGGCGGGCCATCAGGCGGGCCGGGCCGACGGCGGCGGCCAGCTTCACCGCCGGGATGTTGAGCGAGAGTTGCAGCGCCCGGGCGAGGCGGATGGTGCCATGGAAGCGCCCGTCGAAATTGGTGGGCGCATAGGAGCCGAAGGCGGCCGGGCGGTCCTCGATAAGGGTTTGGGGGTGGGCCAGCCCGTCGTCGAAGGCCAGCCCGTAGACCAGTGGCTTGAGCGTTGAGCCCGGCGAACGGGGGGCGGTGGTCATGTCGACGAAACCCGACCGCGCGGTATCGGTGTAATCGGGGCTGCCGACATGGGCCAGCACGGCGCCTGTCCGGTGATCGGCCACGAGGATGGCGGCCGAAAGGCGCGCGTCGCGGCCCTGAACCGCGCGGCGTGCCAGCGCGGCCATCGACCGTTGCAGCGCGGCATCGACGGTCAGCCGGTGGCGCGCGGTGTGCGGCCTTTCGGCCCGGACGCGGGCGGCGAGATGGGGGGCGAGCGCGGGCATCGGGCGGCGGGCGCCGGGCATCGGCGCGCGGCGGGCTGTGGCGGCGGCGTCGGGGTCGAG
>NZ_RWGU01000017.1 GCF_003944755.1 Rhodovulum robiginosum | reverse complement strand
TTACTCGATGATCTTCGACACGACGCCGGCGCCGACGGTGCGGCCGCCTTCGCGGATGGCGAAGCGCAGCTTCTCTTCCATCGCGATCGGCGCGATCAGTTCAACCGTGAACGACACGTTGTCGCCCGGCATCACCATCTCGGTGCCCTCGGCCAGCTGAACCGTCCCGGTCACGTCCGTCGTGCGGAAGTAGAACTGCGGGCGGTAGTTGGCGAAGAACGGCGTGTGGCGGCCGCCCTCTTCCTTGGTCAGGATGTAGGCCTCGGCCTCGAACTTGGTGTGCGGCGTCACCGAGCCGGGCTTGCACAGCACCTGCCCGCGCTCCACCTGCTCGCGGTCGATGCCGCGCAGAAGCGCGCCGATGTTGTCGCCCGCCTCGCCGCGGTCCAGAAGCTTGCGGAACATCTCGACACCCGTGCAGGTCGTCTTCTGCGTGTCCTTGATGCCCACGATCTCGATCTCGTCGCCCACGTTGATCACGCCGCGCTCGACGCGGCCGGTCACAACCGTGCCACGGCCGGAAATCGAGAACACGTCCTCGATCGGCATCAGGAACGGCTGGTCGACAGGGCGCTCCGGCGTCGGGATGTACTCATCCACCGCCGTCATCAGTTCGCGGATCTTGTTCTCGCCGATCTCGGGGTTCTCGCCGTTCATCGCCGCCAGCGCAGAGCCCGCCACGATCGGAATGTCGTCGCCCGGGAACTCGTAGCTTTCCAGAAGCTCGCGAACCTCCATCTCGACCAGCTCCAGAAGCTCCTCGTCGTCCACCTGGTCGACCTTGTTGAGGAACACCACCAGCGCCGGAACGCCAACCTGGCGGGCCAGAAGGATGTGCTCGCGCGTCTGCGGCATCGGGCCGTCCGCCGCGTTCACCACAAGGATCGCGCCGTCCATCTGCGCCGCGCCCGTGATCATGTTCTTCACGTAGTCGGCGTGGCCGGGGCAGTCCACGTGCGCGTA
>NZ_RWGU01000049.1:344670-384971 GCF_003944755.1 Rhodovulum robiginosum | reverse complement strand
GGAGTTCAGTCGTGTGCTCTTCCGTTCTTTTTCGGCCAAGAAGAAGGGCCGGGCTCAGCGCCCCTTGAAGAGCCCGCCGAGGATGCCGCGCACGAGGCGCTTGCCGGTGGTGCCCGAAAGCTCCTTGATCAGCGCCTGGCCGAGCGCCTCGCCGATGCTGTCGGGGCTGCGCCGGCTGCCGCGCGAGGTCGAGCGGCCGACGCGCGGGCCGGAATAGCGCCGCCCGGCTGCGTGTTCGCGGTCCGCGGCGGCCTCTTCCGCGCGTTCGGCTTCTGCGGCGGCGCGGGCGGCGGCCTCGGCGCGGCGGGCGAGGATCTCGTGCGCGCTGTCGCGGTCGAGCGGCGCGTCGTATTTCGGACCCAGCGCAGAGGCCGCCCGCACCGCGTGGCGGTCGGCCTCGGGCAGCGGGCCGAGGCGCGACGAGGGCGGGCGGATCAGCGTGCGTTCGGCCATGCCCGGCACGCCCTTGGCCTCGAGCATCGAGGTGACGGCCTCGCCGACGCCGACCTCGCGGATGGTTTGCGCGATGTCGAAGCGCGGGTTGTCGCGGTAGGTCTCGGCCGCCTGGATCAGCGCCCGCCGGTCGCGGGCGGTAAACGCGCGCAGCGCGTGCTGGATCCGGTTGCCGAGCTGGCCCAGAACATCGGGCGGGATGTCGGTCGGGCTTTGCGTGACGAAATAGACCCCGACGCCCTTGGACCGGATCAGCCGCGCCACCTGTTCGACCTTGTCGACCAGCGCCTTGGGCGCGCCGTCGAACAGAAGATGCGCCTCGTCGAAGAAGAAGACGAGGCGGGGTTTCTCGGGGTCGCCGACCTCGGGCAAATCCTCGAACAGCTCGGAGAGCAGCCACAGAAGCGTGGTGGCGTAGAGCCGGGGCGCCGCGATCAGCCGGTCGGCGGCCAGGATGTTGATGCGCCCGCGCCCCGCGGCATCGGTCGTCATCAGGTCGGCGAGATCGAGCGCGGGCTCGCCGAAGATGCCCGCGCCGCCCTCGTTTTCCAGCACCAGCAGACGGCGCTGGATCGCGCCGATCGAGGCTGTCGAGACCAGCCCGTAGCGCAGCGACAGCGCCTGGCGGTTCTCGCCCAGCCAGAGCAGCATCGCGCGCATGTCGGCGAGGTCGAGCAGCGGCCAGCCCTCGTCGTCGGCCACCCGGAAGGCGATGTTGAGCACGCCCTCCTGGGTGTCGTTCAGCTCAAGCAGGCGGGCGAGCAGCAGCGGGCCCATCTCGGCCATGGTGGTGCGCACCGGGTGGCCCGAGGTGGCGAACACATCCCAGAAAGTGACGGGAAAGCCCTGGTAGGCGTAATCGTCGAAGCCGATGCGGGCCGCGCGGTCCTGAAACGCCCCGTGCAGCTTGAAGCCCGCCTCGCCCGGGGCGGCGAGGCCCGAGAGATCGCCCTTCACATCGGCGAGGAAGACGGGCACGCCGGCGGCCGAAAACCCCTCGGCGAGAATTTGCAGGCTGACGGTCTTGCCGGTGCCGGTGGCGCCGGCGATCAGGCCGTGCCGGTTGGCATAATCGAGCCGCAGCACCTGCGGCGCGCCATAGTCCGGGCCGCCACCCCCGACGAACACCCCCTGCCCCATGCACATCCCCCCGCAAGCGTTTGAGTCCGGGCGAGAATACAGGGCCCGGCGCGCCGCGCCAGCCCCTTTGCGGCGGCGTCGGTATTGGGTGTTGACGGCTGTGAACAACTTACGTAGCGTTGCGGCATTACAAAGGTCGGCCCGATCCGACAGGGAGAAACCAACAGAAAAAGGGCCAGGTTCTGGCCCTTTTTTTCATGGCGCAAGCGGGTGCCGGATTTCGGCCTGACAGGCGCGCCTGACCGTGCTAGAGCGCGCCGAAACAACCTAGGAGGCGACATCCCATCATGCGCGATCTCATCAAGAGCCTGACCTGCATCGCCGCGCTGGCCCTTGCGGCCCCGGCGCTGGCGCAGGACACGTCCGACGCGGCCCCGCAGGACACGCCGGAGCCGCAGACGGCCACCGAGGAAGCCGCGGCGCCCAAGGTCGGCGAGACTTACGTGCGCGACACCCACGGCGACTGGCAGTTGCGCTGCGCGCGCGCGCCCGAGGGCCAGACCGATCCCTGCCAGCTCTACCAGCTTCTGAGCGACGAACAGGGCAATTCGGTTGCCGAAATCAGCATCTTTCCTCTGCCCGACGGGGCCAACGGCCAGGCTGTGGCCGGGGCCACCATCGTCACCCCGCTCGAGACGCTTCTGACCGAGCAGTTGCGCGTGAACGTGGATGACGGCGAGGCCAAGGTTTATCCGTTCTCCTGGTGCAACCAGGTCGGCTGCTTCGCCCGGATCGGCTTTACCGCCGAGGATGTGGCCAGCTTCAAACGCGGGGCCGAGGCGGCGTTGCGGATCGTGCCCGTGGCCGCGCCCGATCAGCAGGTGGTGCTGCGCGTGTCGCTGTCGGGCTTTACCGCGGGTTTCGACGCGCTGGCCGCCGAGCAGTAGCAACCACCGTCCGCCCTCTTCGGACGCGCCCGAAACAAGACGCATGGAAGACGACCTCGCCCCGGTGCATCCGCGCCGGGGCGATCTGGTTTGGCCGCAGGTGGGAGACCGGTGTCAGGCCCGGCGCAGCGCCAGTACGGCGTTGAGACCGCCGAAGGCAAAGGCGTTCGACAGCGCCACGTCGACCTTGGCCTCGCGCGCGACGTTGGGCACGACGTCGAGGGTGCATTCGGGATCGGGCTCTTGATAGCCGACCGTGGGGGCGATCACCCCATCCTTCAGCGCCATGATGCAGGCCAGCAGCTCCACCGCGCCGGTGCCGCCGATCAGGTGGCCGTGCATCGACTTGGTCGACGAGATCATCAACTCGTCCGCATGGGCGCCGAAAACATCGGCCACCGCAGCGCATTCGGTCTTGTCGTTGGCGGCGGTCCCGGTGCCGTGGGCGTTGATATACCCCACGTCGCTCGGGTCGAGCCCGGAATCGCGGATCGCCCCGGCAATGGCCCGCGCCGCGCCCTGTTTCGACGGCATCACGATGTCGGAGGCATCCGCGGTCATCGCAAAGCCCACCACCTCGGCCAATATCTCGGCGCCGCGGGCGCGGGCGTGTTCGTATTCTTCGAAGATGAAGACCGCCGCGCCTTCGCCCTGGACCATGCCGTTGCGATTGGCCGAAAACGGCCGGCAGGCATCCTTGGACATCACGCGCAGCCCTTCCCACGCCTTGACGCCACCGAAGCACAGCATCGATTCCGACCCGCCGGTGATCATCACCTGGCTGCCGCCGGCGCGGATGATCTGGAACGCCAGCCCCATCGCGTGGTTCGACGAGGCGCAGGCGGTGGCCACGGTAAAGCTGGGACCCTTTAGGTTGTAGGTCATCGAGACGTGGCTGGCCGCGGCGTTGTTCATCAGCTTGGGCACCACGAAAGGATGCACGCGGTTCTTGCCGTCTTCGTAGACCGATCGGTAATTCTCATCCAGCGTGTTCATGCCGCCGCCCGAGGTGCCCAACACCACACCGGACATCTGCGAAAGCTCGCCGATAAAACTCAGGCCCGACTGTTCCATCGCCTCTTTGGCGGCCAGAAGGGTGAACTGGGTAAAGCGGTCGTAAAGCGCGATCTGCTGGCGGTTGAAATGGGCCTCGGGCTCGTAGCCGCGCACCTGTCCGCCGATGCGGATCGACAGCCGCTCGACGTCGCGGATATCCAGCTCGCCGATGCCGCAGCGCCCCTCGCGCATGGCCTCGAGCGTGGCGGGCACGTCATGCCCGAGCGCGTTGATCGTGCCCTGTCCGGTGATGACGACGCGCTTCATGCCTTCTGGTCGGCCACCAGCCCCTCGACCGCCTTGACGATGGCGGCGACCGACGAGATGTCGAACTCGCTTTCGCTGGGGTCGTTGGCGTTGAAGGGTACCTGAATATCGAACGCCTCTTCGATGGCGAAGATCGCTTCGACAAGGCCCAGGCTATCGATACCCAGATCCTCAAGCGTGCTGTCCATCGACACGTCGGAGGGTTCCAGAACCGCCTGTTCGGCGATGATCCCGATCACCTTGTCCTTCACGCTTTCGGCCATGGTCATCTCCCTGACGTGAAACCTGCGCCCGTTTAGTCCGTCTGGCTACCCTTTGAAACCGCTTTTTGCAAAGCCGAGACTTGGGCAAAGAGACGCGGCAAACGGCGCAGGGCCTTGTATGCCTCGACATTGCGCTCCATCGGCATGGCCGGATAGCCCATCACCGCGCGCCCCGCGGGCACGTTCGAGGCGACGCCGGATTTGCCGGCAATCACCGCGTCGTCGCCCACGCTCAGGTGGTCGGCAATCGACGCTGCGCCGCCCACCACCACCCGGTCGCCCAGCGTGGCCGAGCCCGCCACACCGGATTGCCCGCACAGCAGGCAATCGCGCCCGATCACCACGTTGTGGCCGATCTGTACCTGGTTGTCGAGTTTGGTGCCCGCACCGATCACAGTGTCGCGGATCGTGCCCCGGTCGATGGTGGTGTTGGCGCCGATCTCGACATCGTCGCCGATCACGACCGCGCCCAGCGAATGGATGCGCGCCCAGCTTTGGTCGCGGGCCTCGACCGTTTCGCCGAGGCTTTCGCGCGCGGTCTCCACGTTGGATTTCTCGGGGGTGACGAAGGAAAACCCGTCGGCGCCGATCACCGCGCCGGGCTGGGCGATCAGCCGGTCTCCGATCGTCACCCGGGCGCCGATCTTTACCCCGTGCAGGATCAGCGCCTCTTCACCGATCCGTGCCTCCTCGGCGATGCTGACATGGGCGGCGATGCGCGCGCCCGCGCCGATCTCGACCCCGACGCCGATCACGGCGAAGGGGCCGATGCACGCCCCCGGCCCGATCGTGGCGCTGGAATCGACCATCGCCATGGGGTGGATGCCCGGCGCGATGTCGGGCCCGACATCCAGCATCCGCGTGAGCCCGGCCATGGCAAAGCGCGGGCGCGGCGCGAAGATCGCCGCCTCCAGCCCCAGCGCCTGCCAGTCGGCCCCGGGCCACAGCAGCGCGGCGCGCGCGGCGCCCTGCGCCAGGCCTTCGGCATATTTCGGGTCGCTGGCCAGCGCCAACTGGTCGGGAGCGGCATCGGCGGGTTCGGCCGCGCCGGCAACGGTGATCGTGGTGTCGCCGGCCGCCTCGGCGCCCAGAGCCTCGGCCATCTCGCGGATCGTGTATCTCATCGGGGCCCCTCGCTGCGGCGGACGCGGCGCTCGGGCCCGCCCGCCGGATCATGGGGCAGATTTAGCCGCGAACCGCCCGCAGCACCACCCCGGCCTCGTCGAGAGCCTGGAAAATCCGCGCATCGCGCCCATAGATATCGCGGCGGAACTGGGTGCGGCCCTTGGGCTGGGTCACCGCTGTGCGATAGACGATGTGTACCGGCAGCGGCTTTTCCAGCTCGACCATCGTCTCGCGCCCCGTCGCCAGGCGCGACTGGAAGAACCCCACCGGGTCGCTGGTCTGAACCTTGAGCAGCTCGTAGGCGAAGTCGAACGGGTCGTTCAGCCGGACGCAACCGTGGCTGAAGGCCCGCGTTTCGCGCGAGAAAAGGTGCTTTTGCGGCGTGTCGTGCAGGTAGATGTTGTACTGGTTGGGGAACATGAACTTGACCAGCCCCAGCGCGTTGCGCGAAGACGGCGGCTGTTTCATGTCGAACGGAAAGGTCCGCGCGGAATACTGCGTGAAGTCCACCGAGTTGCGGCTGACGGTACGGCCGCGCGCATCCACCAGCCGCAGATACGACGCCGCGTTCGGATTGCGCTGCAGCATCGGCAGGTATTCCTTGGTCGCGATCGACCGCGGCACGTTCCAGGTGGGATTGATGATCATGTGTTCCATCACGTCCGAAAACTCGGGCGTGCGCTGATCGTGCTGGTTCTTGCCCACCACGGCACGGGTGGCGAAAACCGTCTTGCCGTTTTCAACGAGGCTGGCGCGGAAATCGGTGATGTTGACCAGCACATGGCGCCGGCCGCGGTCGGGGCCGAGCCAGCGCTCGCGCTCCATCGCCACGATCACCTGGCCCAGCCGCTTGGCCGGCGAGACGTTGATCTCGGCCAGCGTCGCAGGGCCGGCAACGCCGTCGGGGCTAAGCCCATGATCGAGCTGGAATTGCTGCACCGCCTTTTGCAGGGCCGCGTCATAGACCTGCGAGGCGCTGCGCTTCATGTAGCCCATCGCGATCAGGCGGTTCCTGAGCGACACCACCGTGCCGCCGCTGGCGCCCGGCTCCAGCGCCCTGCCCGGAACCTCGTCGCCCCAGCCGCCGGCACCCAGCACCCGCTCGAGCCGCAGCTTTTCCTGCAGCAGACGAGCGTATTCGGGGCTGTCGGGAACCAGCGCGTTGAGATAGGCGCGCGGGCTGCTTTTCGAAAAGGCTACGAGCTGGGAAAGACGGTTTCGCCGGGGCGCGCTGCGCTTGATGCCGTCATCGACATTGCGCGGGTTCACCACGCCGGCCTGGATGTCCTGCGCGTATTGCAGGAACATGCGGCTGGCCAGCACCTCGGCCTGCCCGATTTCGCGCGGGGTACGCGCGGCGCGGAACGTCGCGGCCAGCATCTCGGGGTCGTAGCGGTTGACCGGCAGGCCATGATCGGCCGCGTCGGACAGCGCGCGCAGAAAGGCCGAGCGCCGCGAACGGTCGTCGCGGCCGGTCCACAAGGACTCGTAATTGGTTGTGCGATAAAATTCCGAAAGCGCCTCGTCGCGGGCCGCGGCCTCGGCCACGGCCTGCTTGAACGCGGTCACCTGCGCCTTTGCCGGAACGGCAAACAGGCCCAGCAACGCAAGCAGCAGGGCCCCGGCAAGGGCGAAGAAATGCGGATGGCGCGGCTGCGCTGAAATCATGGTCTACCTCTGATCGACGGGTCTAGAGTTTGAACTTTCACCAGAAATTGCGGCAATCGCATGGCCCTGTCCATTCACAATCCGAAGACTTGCGCCCGTCGCCGCCCCTGTGTGTCGAGCCGCCCATAACGCGTACATACCGGCAACTGTTCCCGAAATTGAGCGAAACTTTGCCGATTTTCGCTTGCGTGTGTTTTTGCGACATCTGCGACCTTGGTCGGCGGCGCACCTTGTGCCATAGACGGTTTTGGGGATGACGACCAATGGCTGCCGACAGAGCGGTCAAGCAGTGAAGTAAACAAGGCGGGCAACGACAACATGATTTCATCGAAAACGGACGGCGTCACCAGACGCGGTGTACTTGCTGCATTTGCCGCAACGACGGTGATTGCGGCACCAAGCTACGCGAATGCGTTCGGGCTGCTTCGGGGGGCGGGCGACATTCGCCGGCTGCGCATGTACTCGGGCCGAACCGGCGAGAGCCTCGACACGATCTACTGGATCGAGGGCGACTATATCGGCGAGGCGATCAAGGAAATTCACCACTTCATGCGCGACTGGCGTACCGACCAGATCAAGCAGATCGACCTGCGCACACTTGATATCATGGCCGCCGCGCATGGTCTGATGGATGTGAGCGAGCCTTACATGCTGCTGTCAGGGTACCGCTCGCCCCAGACCAACGCGATGCTGCGCGCCCGCTCGCGCGGGGTGGCCAAGAACTCGCTGCACATGAAGGGCCAGGCCGCCGACCTGCGGCTGAAATCGCGCTCGGTCGGGCAGATGGCCCAGGCCGCGGCGGCTTGCCATGCCGGCGGCGTCGGGCGCTACTCGAGATCGAATTTCGTGCATATGGATTGCGGCCCGGTGCGCAACTGGGGGCGCTAAGCCCCGGCAAGGGCCCTGAAGGACGTTGACGAAAGGCGGCGGTCTTGCGACCGGCCCGCCTTTTTGCGGTGTCCAAGACCGCGGGAGGCCGTAACCGGTTTCGGCCGGTCTGCTGGGGACCAGCCCGCCGGCCATCCCCGGCCCCGGGCCGCCCCAAGATCGGGACCGAAGCCAATGAAAAACGCCGGGCCCCGGGGCCCGGCGTTTTCCGGCTCGACCCGTTGGCACTGTCAGTCGACCAGGCGCCAGCGTTCGTGACGTTCGATATAGGCTTCCTGCTCGGGTGTCAGGGCGACCTTTTCGGTCCCCACGACCATGGGCCGCACACCTTCGCGGAACGAATGGCCGATGGTCAGCAGGTAGATGTGCAAGATCACGAAGCCCACCACGAAATAGGCCACCGCAAGGTGCAGGTTGGCAACCACCTCCAGCCAGAACGGCGCATTCGGCAGCGTCTCCCAGAAATTGTAGGTCAGATAGACCAGCCCGGTGCCCCAGACCATCGGGAAGATCACCGTCTTGAGCGCCGAGTAGGCCAGCGCCTGAAGCGGGTTCAGCCGTTGGGTCAGGCTTTTCTGATAGGGGTGATGCTCGCCCTTGAACACGCCGTAGGCATAGTAGCGCGCCACCTTCAGAAGGCCGAACATTCGCGGCAGGAAAACCTTGTAAGTGCCTGTGGTAAATAGCCAGAACGTCGCGAACACCCAGAGCAGCAACAGAGCAAGCGCCACCAGTGTATGGATCTTCACCGCCATTTCGAAGCTGATCAGGTCATGGATCCCGTTCATCGCCAGCCCGGTAAAGAACAGCGCCATGATCGAGGCCGCCTGGGACCAGTGCCAGAGCCTTTCGAATTTGGGGTAGACCAGCACCGTGCGCTCGGCGCAGTCGGGGCAGGTTTCCACCTGCGGATCGCCGTCATGGGCGTTGGTCGCGTCAGTCATGATGTCCTCCCTTCCCGCCGCGGGTGAAGATCCGAAGCGTGGTGTGCAACAACACGCCGCCAGCCATGGCGACGAAGAAGGCGATACCGATCAGCCCGCCCCAGCTAAAGGGGTTCGAGCCCGGCAGATAAACCCCCGCGAGATTGGCCAGCCGCCCATCCTGTGCATGGCATTCCCGACAGTCGAGCGCGTCGGCGGCGGGCGCGACCATATGGGTGATCGGCCAGTACATGTAGGTGTCGACGAATCCGTATTCGCCCGAATACTCGGCACCCGCGGCTTTCATCCCCGCCGCGATCGCCTTGCCCCAATCGAAATTGGTCCAGTAGGCGGTGTCGGTGGTCGGGCCCCAGACGTTGGAATAGACCAGATGGTCGAGGCCGCTGTCATAGGCCTGACGCCCCTCCATCCGCTTGAAGGGCCAGATCCGCGAACGGCCATCCCCGGAACTGCCCGAGATCTTGTTGATCTCAACCACTTTCGAGGGGTCGATCTTCTGGTCGGCGGTGGTGTAGTCGACCTGGCCGTTGAACCAGGAATAATAGGGCACCACGTCCTCGCCATATTCAAAATCACCCTTGGTGGCGAGGTAGGTATGCAGTTCCTTGCCGTTGCCCTGGGTGTATTCGTTCAGGTGCAGCGGGTGGCCTTCGGCATCCATCTTGCCGGCGGTCGACCAGTCCCAGCGGGTCTTGGTCGCCACGCCGCCCCGGGCGAATTCGGGGATATGGCACGACTGGCAGGCCACGCGGTCAGTGTGGTCGTTCAGCTTGATGCCGGTCACGGTCAGCATGTCGTGGGGCGTCGTGCCGTGGCAGCTTTCGCAGGTGGCCACGTCCTTGCGCATGACGCCCGGCTTGCCGGTGCCCTCCGGGTCGGTCGCGTGCACGTCGTAGCGCGAGCCCGCGAAGATGTGCCTGTCCGAATGGTGACAGGTCTCGCAGGTGAAGTTCAGCCCGTCCTGGGCCATGTGCACGTCAACCTCCTTGGTCGGGTGGTAGAGCGCCGAACTCAGGTCGCCGTGCTTTACGTTATCGCCGCCGCCGCCGTAGAAATGGCATCCGCCGCAGTTTTCACGGGTCGGTTCGGCCACGCTTTGCGCGGCTTGCTTCAGATCGACGACCCAGGCATCGGCCCCGGTGATGGTCTTTCCCTTGGCTTCCAGCGGCGGGTGTCCGGCGCCGGTGGCGAGCTTGGTGTATTGACCGGAATTGTCGTGGCACACCAGACAATCGACCGCGGCCTCGTCGGCCGGCGGCGGGCTGCTCATGTCGGTCCAGCCATAGCCGGTGTGGCACGAGGTGCAGCGCGCCTCGTTCGACGCGACGTTGCCGCAGAAGGAGTTGAGCACATGGCTCTTTCCCAGAAGCTGCCCGGTGGTGGGGTTCTCGAACTCCCACTTCCAGTGGACCGAATGCATCACCTGTTTGGAGGCTTCGGTATGGCAGCCCAAGCAGGCCTCCGTGACCTCGGGGCCGGATTGAAAATCCTTCTGCAATTCCTTGAATTTGGAATGATCTGCAGTGCTGCCGGTGGCCTTGGTCGCGTCTTGTGCGACGGCCGCCCCGGCCAGCGCGAGGACTGTCGACAGAACGACGAAACTCAGGCGAAACGGATGATGTGGCATGCGCTCTCCTCCCCGGATTCGCCCGGGCCATGCGAAAGTATTAAAATGTCTATCTGCAATGCATCTTAAATCAAGAAGCCCATTAGAACGGCTTTAATTACGGTCACGTCGTCGCAGCGGCGCCCGACGCGCAGCGATATCGCTGTAAAACGGTCTGGTAACGCGGGGTTCCGCCGGCTGACACAAAACTTTCAAATGACATTTACATCCGACATCCTTAGTCGGACATTCGCATCAGGGCCCCAGCGCCCGCAAACGAGACCATCCGAAGGAGTCGGCGATGAAAATTGCAGTTCTCGGAGGCGACGGCTTTTGCGGCTGGCCGACCTCGCTCCACCTGTCGAACCTCGGCCATGAGGTTCACATCATCGACAACCTCTCGCGGCGCTGGATCGATACAGAGCTGGGCGTCCAGTCGCTGACGCCGATGGACTCGATCCAGGAACGCTGCCGCATCTGGAAGGAGGTCTCGGGCGAGGAAATCCGCTTTCACCTGATCGACCTCGCCAAGGAATATTACCGTCTGCGCGACTGGCTGGCCGAGGCAAAGCCGGACGCCATCGTCCATTTCGCCGAGCAGCGCGCGGCGCCCTATTCGATGATCTCGGAGCGGCACAAGATCTATACCGTCGACAACAACATCAACGCCACCCACAACCTGCTGGTGGCGATGGTGGAAACCGGCATCGACGCGCACCTGGTGCATCTGGGCACGATGGGCGTCTATGGCTATTCGACCATCGGTGCGCCGATCCCCGAGGGCTATCTGGACGTCTCGATCGACACGCCCAACGGTGCCAAGGAGATGGAGATCCTCTATCCCACCCGGCCCGGCTCGGTCTATCACATGACCAAGAGCCTCGATCAGATCCTGTTCCAGTTCTACGCCCAGAACGACGGCGTGCGCATCACCGATCTGCACCAGGGGATCGTCTGGGGCACCAATACCGACCAGACCAAGCGGCACGAGCAGCTGGTCAACCGCTTCGACTATGACGGCGACTATGGCACGGTGCTGAACCGCTTTCTCGCGCAGGCGGCGATCGACTATCCCCTCACGGTGCATGGCACCGGCGGGCAGACCCGCGCCTTCATCCACATCCAGGACACCGTGCGCTGCATCGAACTGGCGCTCAAGGACACGCCCGAGGCCGGCGACCGGGTCAAGATCTTCAACCAGATGACCGAAACCCACCGCGTCCGCGACCTGGCCGAACTGGTGGCCAAGATGACCGGTGCCAAGATCGCCTACCTGCCGAACCCGCGCAAAGAAGCCGCCGAGAACGAACTGGTCGTCAAGAACGACCACTTCCTCGACCTCGGGCTCAACCCGATCACGCTGGAGGCGGGCCTGCTGGAAGAGGTGGTCGAGGTGGCCCGGAAATTCGCCCACCGCGTCGACCGCAAGCGCGTTCCCTGCGTCTCGGCCTGGACCAAGGACATCGCCACCCGCGTCGTGCGCGACCCCGAAGGCAAGCAGCTCAAATCGGTGTCATGACCGATGGGCTCAGGCCCGCCGCGCCGGCGGGCCACCGCGACGCCTATGTGACGCTGGTCACCAACGCCGATTTCGCGCTGGGCGCCAAGGCGTTGGTGCGCTCGCTCAAACGGACGGGCACGGCGGCCGACATCTGCGTCCTGCACACCGGCGGCGTGGGGTCCGAGGCGCTGGCGCCGCTCGCCGGCCTCGGCGCGCGGCTGGTGGAAACCGACCTCTTGCCGACCTCGTCCGCGTTCAACGCGGCCCATGCGCGCGACCGGCTGCACGGGCTCGCCCCCTTTACCAAGGGGGAAAAGCCCGCCTTTCACACGCCGCTCGACAATTTCTGCAAGCTGCGGCTTTGGCAGCTCGACTACGACCGCGTCGTGTTCCTCGACGCAGACACGTTGGTTCTGCAGACCATCGACCGGCTGTTCGACTACCCCGAGTTCTCGGCCGCGCCCAACGTCTACGAAGGTCTCGCCGATTTTCACCGGATGAATTCCGGCGTCTTCACCGCGCGGCCCTCGGCAGGCACGTTCGACGCGATGCTCGCCCGGCTCGACGCGCCCGGCGCGTTCTGGCGGCGCACCGACCAGACCTTCTTGCAGGATTATTTTCCCGGCTGGCACGGCTTGCCGGTCTTTGACAACATGCTGCAATATGTCTGGTTCAACCTGCCCGAACTGTGGAGCTGGCCCGAGATCCGCGTCCTGCATTTCCAGTACGAAAAGCCCTGGCAGGACCACGCCAAGGCCGACCGCCTGCGCCCCCTGATCGAGCTCTGGCGCGCCTATGAGCGGGGCGAGGGCATTCCCGACCCGGCCACCCTGCCCGCCCCTGCCGCCGCATGAGCCTGGCCGTCACCGGCGCCACCGGCCTCGTCGGTCGCTTCTTCGTCGAAGAGGCGCTGGCGCGGGGCGAGCCCGTCACCGTGCTGACGCGCCGTCCGCCGCCCGCGGGGTTCTTTTCGGCGGCCGTGGCGCATCGCCCCTACACGCTGGGCGACCGGCCCGACCTCGCCGGGGTGGCGGCGGTCATCCACTGCGCCTTCGCCCATGTCCCCGGCCGCTATCGCGGTGGCGAGGGGGACGACCCGGCCGGGTTCCAGCGCGCCAATCTGGACGGGTCGGTGGCGCTTTTCGAGGCGGCGCGGGCGGCGGGGGTCGAGCGGCTGTTGTTTCTCTCCTCGCGTGCCGTCTACGGCGCCTACCCGCCCGGCACCGTGCTGACCGAGGCCATGGCGCCGCAGCCCGATACGCTCTACGGCCAGGTGAAATGGCAGGCCGAGCAGGCGCTCTTTGCCCTGGCCGGGCCCGGCTTTGCGCCGGTTTCGCTGCGCGCCACGGGCGTCTACGGGCCCGCTGGCCCCGGGCAGCGGCACAAATGGGCAGATCTCTTCGACGATTTTCGCGCCGGCCGGCCCATCGCGCCGCGCCGGGGGACCGAGGTGCATGGCGACGACCTCGCCGCCGCCGCGCGCCTGGTGCGCATGGCCGCGCCCGGCGCGGTGGCGGGCAGGCCCGTCAACCTCTCCGACCTGGTGCTCGACCGCCACGACCTGCTGGCACTGGTGGCCCGGCACGAGGGCCTGACCGCCCCCCTGCCCGCGCCCGCCGACAGCCCGGTCAGCGCGATGGACTGTGCGCGGATGCGCGCGCTGGGCTGGCAACCCGGCGGCTGGGCGCGTCTGCGCTCCAGCCTGCCGGCGCTCCTCTGATCAGCCGCGCCCCGCACGTATCGCAACGCGCGCGGTGACGGCCGTCTGCGGTGCCCGGATGCCTTGCCGGCGCAGCCAATACATTCGCGGGCGCGGTGAAACTCGCGCCTCGGCGCATTCGGCGCCAAAATTGGAGGGCTGGCGCACCCGATAGGATTCGAACCTATGGCCTCTGCCTTCGGAGGGCAGCGCTCTATCCAGCTGAGCTACGGGTGCCTCGGCGCCGATATAGGTGAAACCGGGCGGGGGCGCAAATGCTTTCCCGCCCCGTCTTATTCGGGTTTCACCGCCTGGGCCAGCATGGTCATCTCGGGGATCATCTGAGCGACCTCGACCTGCTGGAACCCGGCCCCGGCCAGCGTGTCCTGCAGCCAGCCCGCGTCGAGCGAGCGCGCGCGGGGTGTGAACGCGGTGTGCTGCAACTGCCAGAGCGCGGCCAGCTTGGGGCCGGTTCGGTCGGCCCTCACCACGAAATCGTGGATCATCAGCCGCCCGCCGGGCGCGAGATGATCGAAGGCGCGGGCGACCAGCCCGTCATGCGCCGCCCCCGGCACGCCGGAAAAGAGATAGGACATCAGGATCGCGTCCTGCCCGCTAGGCCAGTCGGCGTTCAGCGCGTCGCCCTCGACATAGGCGATACGGTCGGTGAGGCCGACCTCGGCCACGTAGTCCCGCCCGATCGCGGCGACGTTGGGAAAATCGACGATGGTCGCCGAGAGGCCGGGCATGGCCTGGCAGAGCGTGATCGCGAAGGCGCCCGTGCCGCCGCCCACGTCGAGCAGGGTCTTTACCCCCGAGAGCCCGGCCATCTTGATCAGTTGCCGCGCCGGGCCCAGCGAGCCCGCATGCTGGCTGGCCGAATAAAGCCGCGCCTCGTCAGGGTCGGAGAACCAATCGGCGTAGGATGCCGTGGCATCCTCGGGCAGGCTGTCGGTCAGCGCGGCGTCGATCTGGTCGAGCAGCCCGTACATCTGCTGGCCGACCTGAAGCCGCAGGTAGTCGCCGAAATCGTACTTCGCGCCCTTGACCAGGAACGCCTCGGCCGCCGGGGAATTGGCAAAGCGGCCGTCCGAGACCGTCACCAGGCCCAGCCCCGCCAGCGCGGTCAGCAGGGTCTCGGCGCGCTCGGCGTCGAGCGCCGTGGCGCCGGCCAGACGGCCGGGCGTCATCGGCCCCTCGGCCAGCGCGGTAAACACCCCGGCCCCCAGCGCGGCAAAGAGCGCCTTGGAGCCCATGAAGCCGAAGGCGATATCGGAAATCTGGTCGGCGGTGGTCAGCGCGGTCATGCCCGTCCCCTTGCTGTCGCGGTTGGACACCTCGTAGCAAAGCGGGCGGAGAATGGCCAGAAAGCACGCCTTTTGCGTCGCCGCCAGCCCGTCCGGGCCTTTCGGTCGGCGCCGCTCAGGCGAACAGTTCGTGGCATAGCTCCAGCGCCTCGACCAGTTTGTCGACCTCCTCGGGCGTGTTGTACATCGCGAAAGAGGCCCGGCAGGTCGCGGCGACCCCCAGGTGGTCCATCAGCGGGCCCGCGCAATGCTGGCCCGCGCGCACCGCCACGCCCTTCTTGTCGAGTACGGTCGAGATGTCGTGGGCATGCGCCGGCCCGTCGAGCGTAAAGGAAAAGATCGCGCCGCGATGCTCGGCCCGCCCCTGCACCTGCAGCCAGTTGAGCCCGCCCAGCCGGTCCATAGCGTAGCCGGTGATCGCCTGCTCATGGGCGGCGATATCGGCCATGCCGATGCCCATCATGTAGTCCAGCGCGACGCCCAGCCCGATCTGCTGGACGATGCCCGGCGTGCCGGCCTCGAACTTCATCGGCGGGGCGTTGTAGGTGACGCTGTCCTTGTGCACCTCGCGGATCATGTCGCCGCCGCCGAGGAAGGGCCGCATCTCGTTCATCCGCTCCTTGCGGATATGGATCGCGCCCGAGCCGGAGGGCCCGTAGAGCTTGTGCCCGGTAATGGCGTAGAAATCGGCGCCGATCTCGTCGACATTGACGGGCATGTGCACCGCGGCCTGGCTACCATCGACCAGCACCGGCACGCCCTTTTCGCGTGCGCCGCGGGCAATGGCGGCCACGTCCACCACCGTGCCCAGCACGTTTGACATCTGCGTCACCGCCACCAGTTTCGTCTTCGGCCCGATGGCGTCGAGCACCGCCTGGGGGTCGAGATTGCCGGCCGCGTCCACATCCACCCATTTCAGGACCACGCCCTGGCGTTCGCGCAGGAAGTGCCACGGCACGATATTGGCGTGATGCTCCATCACGCTCAGCACGATCTCGTCGCCGGGGCCGAGATTCGGCATCGCCCAGCCATAGGCGACCAGGTTGATGCCCTCGGTGGTGCCGGAGGTGAACACGATTTCCTCCTCGTCCGCCGCGCCAAGAAAGCGCGCGATGGTGCCGCGCACGGCCTCGTATTTCTCGGTGGCGATGTTCGACAGGGTGTGAAGGCCGCGGTGTACGTTGGCGTATTCCTCGGCATAGGCGCGGGTGATAGCGTCGATCACCACCTTGGGCTTTTGCGCCGAGGCGCCGTTGTCGAGATAGACCAGCGGCTTGCCGTTCACCTCGCGCGCAAGGATCGGAAAGTCGCGGCGGATGGTTTGGACGTCAAACATCGGGAACAGCTCCGCTAATCGTGATGCCGACCAGTGTCAGTGCGAGGCTTAGGGCGAAAACGATGCCGACCATCGACAGGATCGTCATGAAGAACACCCGAAGCGGCGATGAAAATCCGTGAAGGACGGCTATGAAGTGGCTGAGAAGCCAAAAGAAAAGCCCCACGCCCAGCAGGCCCAGCAGGCCCGCCACAGGTGGCAGCAGGATCAGAAACAGCGTTTGCAGCACCTGCACGCAAAGCAGGATGAACTGCAGCCAGACGGTGATGCGCAGCGCGCCTTCGAAATCGCCGCCGCCGCCCGCGCCGCGCCCGATGACATGGATCGCAAAGACCATGATCACCAGCAGCGCCGCCTGTACCGCCGCCGTCAGCAGCGGGTTGGCCATGAAGACCGGCATCAGCGGATCGACCGGCGAGGGTGCGATACGCTCGCCCAACTGGCTCAGCAGCACGCTGAGCAGCACTTCCAGCAGCAGCGCGGGCCCAAGCACGCCGACAGGCAGCGGCAGCGACAGGATCCGGCGCGCGCCCTCACTCGGGTTGGCCACAGTCTCGCGCGCAAGCGCCAGCAACGATTTCATCGTGTCGCTCATCGGGGGGTCTTTCCAGGCTCCTGTCGCAGGCCGAACTCTTCGGCCTCGGCCAGAGACAACAGCCATATCGCCAGAAAGGCAACGGCCAGTACCGACGAGACCAGCGCCAGCGCCGCGCCGGGGCCGATCAGGCCCGCGACCAGCCCCTGCAACAGCCACAGGGGCGAGACCGCCAGCAGGGTCCAGAACAGCGCCAGACGCGCGCCGAACCAGGTGCCGCGCCCGCCAAAGAGACGGGCCAGCAGGTGGCCCACCGCCGCCAGCACGTAAAAGATCAGCGGCGCAAGGAACATCCAGGCCACCAGCGCTCCGCCGATACGCGCCTCGAGCGGCACCGAGGGGTCGAGATAGGCATCGCGCGCCAGCCCCGGCAACGTCGACACGAAGATCATCAGACAGGCCGCCATGAGGTAGACCAGCGCGCGCTCTTCGCGCTGGCCGCCGGCCAGTTGCCGGCGCATCACCGTTCGCGGCGCGCGCCAGGTGGCGAATATCTCGCGGCTGACGGCCATGGGTCAGCCCCGGTGCCGCGACAGCCAGCCGGCCATCCGGCCGACGATCTCTTCGCGGATGCCCTCGTCCTCGATTTCCTCGATCGCCTCGGCAAGGAAGGACAGGACCAGAAGGTCGGTCGCCTCTGACCGGGGCACCCCGCGCGAGCGCAGGTAGAACAGCGCCGTCTCGTCGATCGCGCCGCTGGTCGAGCCGTGCGAGCACGCCACGTCGTCGGCGTAGATCTCCAGCTCGGGCTTGGCCAGGAACTGGCTGTCCCCGTCCAGCAGCAGAGATTGCGAAATCTGGTAGCCGTCGGTCTTTTGCGCGCCGGGCTGGACCAGGATCTTGCCCTGGAAAATGCCCGTGGCGCCGTTGCGCAGCACCTTCTTGAAGACCTGGCGGCTTTCGCAATCGACCGCGTCGTGGGTGATGAAGACGGTATCGTCATGCACGAAATCGCCGTCGCCCACACAGGCGCCGGCCACATGGGCCACCGCGTTGTCGCCGGTCAGCTCGATGATGCATTCGTTGCGCGTCATCCGCCCGTTCGCCGTCATGGTGAAGGACTTGAACGTGCTCTCCTTGCCCAGCCGCGCGAAGATATGGGTCGCCGCCCTGCGTTCGTGGTCGCGGCCCTGGGTGCGGATATGGTGGAAGGTGCCGCCATCGGCGATGTCGACCTCCATCAGCTTGTTGAACCGCGCTGCGGCCGGGCCGTTTTCCAGCAAGGTCATCTCGGCGCCGGCCTCGACCTTGATGCAGTGGTGCAAATGCGCGTCGGAGGTTTCCGAGCGGTGCAGATAAATGATATTCACCGGCTTTTCGGCCTTGCCGGTGACGCGGATCAGCACGCCATCGGTGGCGAAGGCGGTATTGAGCGCGGCCAGAGGGCGATCCACGGGCTCATGCCCGCGGGCCTCGAGCGTGCCGTAGACCTCGCGCGCCCAGTGGATGTCCTGCCCCGCGGCGCCGCCCAGCCGGTCGATCTCGACGCCGGCCAGCGCCAGCTCGTCAGAGGCCTCGGCATCGAACACCCCGTCGACGAACACGATCCTGAGCCGGTCCATCGCGTCGAAGACCGGCGCCTCGTCTTTCACCTCGAAAAGCGCGGCCCGCGGCGCCTCTGGCGCGATCAGCGAGGAGGGATCGGAAAACCGCCAGTATTCATCGCGGCTGCCGGGCAGACCCATCGCGCGGACCCTTGCCAGCGCCGCTTCGCGCGGCAGCTTGGTCCAGCCGGTCTCGGGCGGCATCGACAGCCGGGCGAGCCGTGCCTCGGTCGCGTTTTGTTTCGCCTGCGGCAACCCCATCACGCGTCCTCCGCGCGGATGTCGGCATACCCGTTCTTTTCAACCTCGAGCGCCAGCTCGGGCCCGCCGGTCTTGATGATGCGGCCGTCATACATGATGTGCACGACATCCGGTTTGATGTGGTCCAGCAGCCGCTGGTAGTGGGTGATCACCAGGAACCCGCGGTCGGGGCTCCGGAGTGCGTTGACCCCGTCCGAGACCAGCTTCATCGCGTCCACGTCGAGGCCCGAGTCGGTCTCGTCGAGGATGCAGAGCTTGGGCTCCAGCATCGCCATCTGCAAAATCTCGTTGCGTTTCTTCTCGCCGCCGGAAAAGCCCACGTTGACCGGGCGCTTCAGCATTTCGGCATCGATCTTCAACTCTTTCGCCCTGGCACGGATTTCCTTGAGGAAGGTGGCGGCGTCCATCTCCTCCAGGCCGCGGGCCTTGCGCTGGGCGTTCACCGCGGTGCGCAAGAACGTCATGTTGCCGACGCCGGGGATTTCGACCGGGTACTGGAACGCCAGGAACAGGCCGATCGCCGCGCGCTCTTCGGGCTCCATCTCCAGCAGGTCCTCGCCCAGCAACGTGGCGCTGCCCTCGGTCACCTCATAGCCGTCGCGGCCCGAAAGAACGTAGGACATGGTCGACTTGCCCGAGCCGTTGGGGCCCATGATGGCGTGCACCTTGCCGGCCTCAACCGTCAGGTTCACGCCTTTGAGGATGGGCTTGCCCTCTTCCTCAAGTTTGACGTGCAGGTTCTTGATCTCAAGCATTTTTCATCCTCGTTTCATGTATTGGCGGGGCACCGGCCCGGGGCCGTTCCCGTCGCGCCGCATCCCGTTCATCCCGTGGCGGCCCCGTTGCCGCCATGCGGTGTCAGTTCGCCGTCACCGCGGTGCCCGAGGCAGAGACCATCAGCATGTTGTTGATCACCTCGCAATCGAGATCGACGCCGACCACGGCATTGCCGCCCAGCGCCGCCGCGCGCTCTTCCAGCTCGCGCAGCGCAGTGGTGCGCGCCTTGCCCAGCGACTCCTCATAGGCCGCCGACCGTCCGCCGATGATGTCGGTGATCCCCGCGAAGATGTCGCGGAACACGTTGGCGCCGAGGATGGCCTCGCCCACGACGACGCCGTGATAGGCGGTGATGGTCTTGCCGTCGATGCTGGGGGTGGTGGTCACGATCATGGTCTGCTTCTCCCAGGGATTCATAGCTCGCCGTTCCAATAGTCGCCGGTCTCTTCGGCCCGGCCGATAAACTTCAGATGCGCATCCACGAAGGACGTGCCCGGCGCGACCGCGAGCACCGCGAACTTGCCGCTGTCGGGATATTCCACCACGTCGGGGTCGTTGTTCGTGGAAATGCCCAGGTATTTCAGGTCTGTCTCGCCGGTGTTGATCAGCTGATGCGCCCTGTCCGGCCCGCCCTTGGGCGCGGCGCAGACATCGCCCGGCCCGACGGGATGTTCCTGCGTGCCGAACCGGTACGTCCCCCGCCCTTCGAGGATGACGAAAGCCTCGTCATTGCCCAGATGGTTGTGGAACGGAAAGGCCCGCTTGCCCGGCGCGACGGTTATGAACATCATGCCCAGCCCGGTCAGGCCCAGGGCCGCGCCGATGGGCGCGATGCGCGCCGAGAACTTTTCCCCGTCGCCGCCCTGCATGGGCAGCCCAGCGGCTTCGTACACATTCTTGACCACCGGCGCCATGGCCCAGTCTCCGCTTTCGTGCCTCAGCCCACCGAGCCTTCGAGGCTGATCGCCACGAGCTGCTGCGCCTCCATGGCGAACTCCATCGGCAGCGCCTGCAACACCTCCTTGCAGAAGCCGTTGACGACGAGGGCAACGGCCTCTTCCTCGTCCATGCCCCGCGAGCGGCAGTAAAAGAGCTGGTCGTCGTCCACCTTCGACGTCGTCGCCTCGTGTTCCACGCGGGACGAATTGTTCTTCACCTCGATATACGGCACCGTGTGCGCGCCACATCTGTCGCCGATCAGCAAGCTGTCGCACTGGGTGTAGTTGCGGCTGTTCTTGGCGCGCGGGTGCATCGAGACGAGTCCGCGATAGGTGTTCTGCGCCTGCCCCGCCGAGATCCCCTTGGACACGATCCGCGATCGGGTGTTCTTGCCCAGATGCACCATCTTGGTGCCGGTATCGGCCTGCTGCCAGTTGTTGGTGATGGCGATCGAGTAGAACTCGCCCTGGCTGTCGTCGCCGCGCAGAATGCACGAGGGGTATTTCCACGTCACGGCCGAGCCGGTCTCGACCTGCGTCCACATCACCTTGGCCCGGTCGCCGCGGCAATCGGCGCGCTTGGTGACGAAGTTGTAGATGCCCCCGCGTCCGTTCTCGTCGCCCGGGAACCAGTTCTGCACGGTCGAGTATTTGACCTCGGCATCGTCGAGCAGCACGATCTCGACCACCGCGGCATGCAGCTGCGCCACGTCGCGCTGCGGCGCCGTGCAGCCTTCCAGGTAGGACACGTAGGCGCCCTTGTCGGCGATGATCAGCGTGCGCTCGAACTGGCCGGTATTCTCGGCATTGATCCGGAAATAGGTCGACAGCTCCATCGGGCAGCGCACGCCCGGCGGCACGTAGACGAACGAGCCGTCGGAAAACACCGCCGAGTTCAGCGTTGCGTAGAAATTGTCCGATTGCGGCACGACGCTGCCGAGGTATTTCTTGACCAGTTCCGGGTGCTTTTGCACCGCCTCGGAGATCGAGCAGAAGATGACACCGGCCTTTTCCAGCTCTTTCTGGAAGGTGGTGCCGACCGAGACCGAATCGAACACCGCATCGACGGCCACCTTGCGGCCCTCGGCCGGGGCTGCCTCGGCCCCCTCGACGCCGGCCAGGATCATCTGCTCTTTCAGCGGGATGCCCAGCTTTTTGTAGGTCTCCAACAGCTTGGGGTCGACATCGTCCAGCGACTTGGGCTTTTCCGCCATGCTCTTGGGGCGGGCATAGTAATACTGTTTCTGAAAGTCGATCTCGGGGTATTCGACCATCGCCCAGTCGGGCTCTTCCATCGCCTGCCAGCGGCGGAATGCCTCGAGCCGCCATTCGGTCATCCATTCCGGCTCTTCGTTCTTGGCCGAGATCAGGCGCACGATGTCTTCGGTCAGCCCCATCGGGGCGTAATCCATCTCGATCTCGGTTTCCCAGCCGTATTTGTACTTTCCGGCCATGGACTGGACGGTTTCCACCGTTTCCCTGTCCACGCCTTCCTTGACATCGGCCTTATCGAAAGCAGCCATCGCGGTTTCACGCCTCTCTGATCTGAGCGCCCCGGCCGGCTGGCCGGGGCCGTTTGTCCTTGCGGTCAGGCCGCGCGGGCCCGAAACCTCTTTTCCTTCGCCAGCCACGCCTCGGCAAAGCGCAGCACATCCTCTTCGCGCGTCTCCGGCCCCAGCGACACCCGGATCGCCCCGGCCGCGGTCGCGGCGTCGTGGCCCATGGCCATGAGCACGCGGCTTTCGCGCAGCTTGCCGCTGGAACAGGCCGATCCCGCGGAAACCGCAAAGCCGGCCAGGTCCATCTGCATCACCTGCGTCTCGCCCTTCCAGCCCGGCGTGGCGAAGCAGCTGGTGTTCGGCAGACGCTGCGCGCCTTTCCCGACAAAAATAGTCTTATTTGCGCTCGCCTCAAGCCCTTTTTCTAGAACTGTTCTAAGTTTTGCAACCCGTTCCCACACGCCCGCCGCCAGATCGCGCGCCGCCGCCTCGGCCGCGGCGCCGAATCCGGCGATCCCGATCAGGTTCTCCGTGCCGGCCCGTCGCCCCATCTCCTGCCCGCCGCCGCGGATCTGCGCGGCCAGATCGGTGCCGGGCCGCACCACCAGCGCACCGATACCCTTCGGTCCGCCCAGCTTGTGCGCCGAGACCAGCGCCATCTCGGCCTCCAGCCAATTGAACGCCACCGGGAGCTTTCCGAAAGCCTGCGTCATGTCGCACACCGCGATACCCCGCGGCAAATCCTGCACCACGCCGGTCTCGGAATTGGCCAGCTGCAGCGCGGTGCGCGCGGGCTCGGCCACCGCCACGCGGCCCTGCCCGTCCACCGGCAGCGTGGGCTCGACCCAGGCGGCCACCGCGTCATGCTCGATACCGCCGGCCACCAGGCCCCGTCCGGCGCAGGCCAGCGCCGCCGCCTCGCTGGCGCCCGAGGTAAACACGATATCCGCCCCCTCGGCCCCCAGCGCCGCGGCAACTTGTCCGCGCGCCCGTTCGACCAGGGCGCGTGCGGCGCGCCCCTCGGCATGGACCGACGAGGGGTTGCCGACCACGTCCATCGCCGCGGCCATCGCCGCGCGCGCCTCGGGCCTCAACGGCGCCGTCGCGTTCCAGTCGAGATAGACGCGCGCAGGGCTCACAGCGCCCCCACCTTCTTCTGGCCGGAAATATCCCGGGGGAGTCCGCGGCGCATAGCCGCGGACGGGGGCAGCGCCCCCTTACGCGTCATCGACCACCTCCAGCAGCGCCGGCACCGCGGGACAGGGCGCAAGGTCGTTGGACACCACGTCCGACAGCCGGGTCTGGTGCAAGAACACGTAGACATGGGCCGACAGCCCCTCCCACAGCCGGTTGGTCAGCGACTGCGCGCGCGACCCGGAGGTCGCGCCCGAGGCGCCCGCGCCCGTGTGCATCGCGCTTACCGTCTCGTCGACCGCGCCCAGGATGTCGCCCACCCTGATATCCGACGCGCGCCGCGCCAGCCGGTAACCGCCGCCCGGGCCGCGCACCGATTCTACGAGCCCGGCGCGGCGCAGCTTGACGAAGAGCTGTTCGAGATAGGGCAGAGAGATGTCCTGTCGGCGCGACACCTCGGCCAGCGAGGTCAGCCCGTCCTCGGGCTGCAGCGCCAGATCGACCAGCGCCACCATTGCGTAACGCCCCTTGGTGCTGAGCTTCATACCCTGTCTCCGTCCATGGTTGACGGCACGCGGTCGGGTCTTTAACTCAACACAGCCCAGTCGGCGTGCCGACGCGTCCGTTGTATTAGGTAGTCCGACGAAATTTGTCAAGATTTACGTTCGGCGCCGTGAGAAAAGAGTAGATCATGCCCGAGGTCATCTTCCCCGGCCCCGAAGGACGGCTCGAAGGCCGCTATCATCCGCAAAAGGAAAAGGACGCGCCGATCGCCATCGTGCTGCATCCGCATCCGCAATTCGGCGGCACGATGAACAACCGCGTGGTGCACCGTCTGCACTACGCGTTCTACGACATGGGCTTTACCGTTCTGCGCTTCAATTTCCGCGGCGTCGGCCGCAGCCAGGGCGAGTACGACCAGGGCGTGGGCGAATTGTCCGACGCCGCCTCGGCGCTGGACTACCTCCAGTCGATGAACCAGAACGCCAAGCACTGCTGGGTGGCGGGGTTCTCGTTCGGGGCCTGGATCGGCATGCAGCTCTTGATGCGCCGGCCCGAGATCACCGGCTTCGTCTCGGTCAGCCCGCCGGCGAACATGTACGATTTTTCCTTTCTCGCGCCCTGCCCCTCGTCCGGGCTCATCATCAACGGCACCGCCGACCGGGTGGCCCCGCCCGCCGACACCCACGCGCTGGTGGACAAGCTGCACGAGCAGAAGGGCATCACGGTCACCCACGAGGAAATCGAGGGTGCGGGCCATTTCTTCGAGGACGACCAACTCGAACAGATGATCGAGATCGTCGACGCCTATGTCCGGCGCCGGCTGACCGAACTCACACGGTAAGGAGCCAGGCCGATGGCGGCACTCGAAGAACTCGCCGATGCGCTGGCCAAGGAGGCGCTGGAGGCGGCCGGACGTCTGGACGACGAGCGGCTGGTCGACGAGATGTCGAGGGCGATCGGAGAGATCTCGCCCACCACGCAAGAAGCGTTCATGACCGCGGTGCGGTTCCGCAGGGCGCTGCAGCGCGGGCGGACCGTGATGGGCCGCAAGCTGGAACAGGCCTCCGCCCAGCCCGGACAGGCCGAGCAAGAAAGCTAACCCTTTACACGCGGGGGCGCGGCACGCGGCCGTCTCGTCCCGCGTGTTATTCGAAAACACCTGGCAAAATCCGCTGCGATGGTTTTGCGGCGCGCGCAAGCTTTCCGCGGCGCTCAGTATACAAAGGCATACCGCTCTAGCCCATACCGCCGAAATCGGCTATCACCCAGCCGAAGCGCGATTCCCGCCATCCAAACGAGGGCATAATGTCGAAGATCAAAGTCGAAAACCCGGTCGTCGAACTCGACGGCGACGAGATGACCCGCATCATCTGGGACTTCATCAAGAAAAAGCTCATCCTGCCGTATCTCGATGTCGACCTTCTCTATTACGACCTCGGCATCGAGGAACGCGACCGGACCAACGACCAGATCACCGTCGACGCGGCGGAGAAGATCAAGGAGATCGGCGTCGGCGTGAAATGCGCCACGATTACCCCGGACGAAGCCCGGGTCGAGGAATTCGGCCTCAAGAAGATGTGGCGCAGCCCCAACGGCACGATCCGCAACATCCTGGGCGGCGTAGTGTTCCGCGCGCCGATCATCTGCAAGAACGTCCCGCGCCTGGTGCCCGGCTGGACCCGGCCCATCGTGATCGGCCGTCACGCATACGGCGACCAGTACCGCGCGACCGACATGAAATTTCCCGGCCCCGGCACGCTCAGCATGAAATTCGTGGGCGAGGATGGCACCGTGATCGAGGAAGAGGTGTTCAAGGCCCCGTCCTCGGGCGTCTACATGGGCATGTACAACCTCGACGACTCGATCAGGGATTTCGCCCGCGCCTCGATGAATTACGCGCTCAGCATGGGCTGGCCGCTTTATCTCTCGACCAAGAACACGATCCTGAAACAGTATGACGGCCAGTTCATGATCCTGTTCCAGCAGGTCTTCGACGAGGAATTCGCCGACAAGTTCAAGGCGGCCGGCATCACCTACGAACACCGCCTGATCGACGACATGGTCGCCTGCGCGATGAAGTGGAACGGCGGCTTCGTCTGGGCCTGCAAGAACTACGATGGCGACGTGCAGTCCGACACCGTGGCGCAGGGCTTCGGCTCGCTCGGGCTGATGACCTCGCAGTTGATGACGCCCGACGGCAAGATCGTCGAGGCCGAGGCCGCGCATGGCACCGTCACACGCCACTACCGCCAGCACCAGAAGGGCGAACAGACCTCGACCAACTCGATCGCCTCGATCTTCGCCTGGACGGGCGGCCTCAAGCACCGCGCCAAGCTCGACGGCAACGACCAGCTCATGCATTTCGCCGAGACGCTCGAAAAGACCGTGGTCGATACGGTCGAGGCCGGCTTCATGACCAAGGACCTCGCGCTGCTGGTCGGGCCCAACCAGAAATGGCTGACCACCATGGGCTTTCTCGAAAAGGTCGACGAGAACCTGAACAAGGCGCTGGCAGGCTGAGACGCCGGCACGGCCCGGCACGCGACACGTATACGAAAAAGCGGCCCGCCGGTGCAATCCCGGCGGGCCGTTCGGTTTTTTGGCGTCAGACGGCCAGGTTCGGATCGCCCGCCCTTAGCCGCGGCGGCGGCGGCGGCCGAAGCCCACCGCGGCCAGACCGGACAGCAGAAGCACGCCGCTGGCCGGAAGCGGCACCACGTCCACCGCGTAGGAATACGAGAAATCGTCGTAAACGAGGCCGAAGTCATCGACCACGTTCACCACCTCGATCCGCGTCACGTCGACAAAGGCCGACAGGTCGTGGAATTCGGTGGTGGTCGCGTCTCCGTCGCCCGACAGGGCGACCGCAGTGTCGAACAGCCCACCGACAAAGACGTTGATGGTGGCCTGCGTGCCGGCGGTGTCATCCCCACCCGACCAAAAGGACAGGTCAGAAACGGCCTCGAAGAAATCGACGTAGAGATCGCCATTGAACGAACCGCCCGACGCGTCGGGAGCGATGGTATTCACTCCCGACTGGGCGTAGCTGCCGCCGAAGTCATAGACTTCGGTCGCGCCATTGGTCGTGAAGGTCGCATTGCCGACCGTTGTGATGAGATCGCCGTCTGCGAACTCCTCGAAAGTCAGAAGCTCCGTCGTCGCAAAGGCGGGTGAGGCGGCCAGCGCAAGCGCGGTGGCCGCAAGGGTCGTCTTTATTCCCATGTCTAGGGTCTCCTGCAATTGAAATAAAACAGGATACTCAAAATGATTTACCAAGATCTGGAAACTACCATCCGACGGAGCGCGCCCAAAATTTGCGGGATGCTTTTCGCCCTATTGTTCGCCGACCGGACACAAACCCGCGCAAGTTGTGTTATTGCATCTATCCCAAACAACAAAAACGCCCGCCGGCCCTGCGGGCGCTCTGGACAAGCGTCGCTTGAGGCGCGATTTGGCTGCCATGGCGAATCGTCCCCAGACACCGCCGCGCCATTCGCTCGCGGAAGACGCACAGGGCCTATTCGTGGGCACCCTGCTGGTGGCGCTCTCGGTGCAGCTTCTGCAAAGCGCCGGGCTGACCACCGGCCAGATCGCCGGGCTGTCGCTGGTGGCGTCCTATGCCAGCGGCCTGTCGTTCGGGCTGATATTCTTCGCGCTCAACCTGCCGTTCTACTGGCTGGCGCTGCGCCGGGTGGGCTGGGCCTTCACGGTCAAGACCTTTTCGGCCGTGGGCCTGTTGTCGCTCTTCACCGAGATCCTGCCGAAGGTCTTGCAGCTGGAAACCGTCCACCCGCTGGTCGGCGCCATCCTTGCCGGCGTGACCGCCGGCGCGGGGCTTCTCGCGCTCTTCCGGCACGGCGCCAGCCTCGGCGGCGTGGGCATCGTCGCATTCTGGCTGCAAGATACCCGCGGCATCAAGGCGGGCTGGGTCCAGCTCGGTTTTGACGCGGTGGTGTTTGCGCTGGCGCTGGCCGTCATGGCGCCGATGACCGTGCTCTATTCCCTGATCGGCGCGGCCGTGCTCAATATCATCATCGCCACCAACCACCGCCGCGACCGCTATATCGTGCGCTAAACTCCCGGAGCCCGCGGATGCCCAAAGCCTATCTCTTTCTGATGCTGGCGATCCTGACCGAGACCGTGGGCACCTCGGCGCTGCAGGCCAGCCAGCAATTCACACGGCTGGTACCGTCGGTCATCGTCGTGGTGGGCTATGCATTGTCGTTCTATTTCCTTGCCTTCGCTCTCAGATCCATCCCCGTGGGGGTCGCTTACGCCATCTGGTCGGGCCTCGGCATCGTGCTGATCGCGGCCATCGGCTGGGTCTTTTTCGGCCAGCGCATAGACCTGGCCGCGCTGCTCGGCATGGCGATGATCATCGCCGGCATCGCGGTGATTCACCTGTTTTCGAATTCCGCGACCCACTGAGCATTGGCGCTGGCCTTTCGGGGCGAAACCCTCTATCGCCACGGCAACCCTCCCTTCAGGCAGACACAACTATGGACCTTCGCAATATCGCGATCATCGCACACGTGGACCACGGCAAGACCACGCTGGTCGACGAGCTATTGAAACAGTCGGGCGCATTCCGCGAAAACCAGGCGGTGGCCGAGCGTGCGATGGACAGCAACGACCTGGAACGCGAGCGCGGGATCACCATCCTGGCCAAGGCGACCTCGGTCGAATGGGACGGGCACCGGGTGAACATCGTCGACACACCCGGCCACGCCGATTTCGGCGGCGAGGTCGAACGCATCCTGAGCATGGTCGACGGCGTGGTGCTGCTGGTCGACGCCGCTGAGGGGCCGATGCCCCAGACCAAGTTCGTCACCAGCAAGGCGCTGGCCCTCGGGCTGCGCCCCATCGTGGTGCTGAACAAGGTCGACAAACCCGATGCCGAGCCCGACCGCGCGCTCGACGAGGTGTTCGACCTTTTCGCCAATCTCGGTGCCAATGACGAACAGCTCGATTTCCCGCATATGTACGCCTCGGGGCGCGACGGCTGGGCCGACGCCACGCTCGACGGCACGCGCAAGGATCTGCACGCGCTCTTCGATCTGATCCTCGACCACGTGCCGGCGCCGAAACAGCTGCACCATGTGGACGAGCCGTTCCGGATGCTGGCCACGACCCTGTCTGCCGACCCGTTCATGGGCCGCCTTCTGACGGGCCGCGTGGAAAGCGGCCGGATCAAGCCCGGCGACACGGTCAAGGCGCTGACGCGCAAGGGCGACCTGCTGGAGAACTTCCGCGTCTCCAAGGTGCTGGCTTTCCGGGGCCTTGGGCAACAGCCGATCGACGCAGGCCAGGCGGGCGACATCGTCACGCTGGCAGGCATGGCCAAGGCGACCGTGGCCGACACGATCTGTGCGCAGGCGATCGACACGCCCCTGCCCGCCCAGCCGATCGACCCGCCGACCATCACCGTCACCTTCGGCATCAATGACAGCCCGCTGGCCGGGCGCGACGGCAAGAAGGTGCAATCGCGCGTCATCCGCGAACGGCTGATGAAAGAGGCCGAGTCGAACGTGGCCATCCGCGTGACCGACACGCCCGGCGGCGAGGCGTTCGAGGTCGCGGGGCGCGGCGAATTGCAGATGGGCGTGCTGATCGAGAACATGCGCCGCGAGGGGTTCGAGTTGTCGATCTCGCGCCCGCAGGTGCTGATGCGCGAGGAAGACGGCCAGCGGCTGGAGCCCGTCGAAGAGGTCACCGTCGATGTCGACGACGAATATTCCGGCGTGGTGATCGAAAAGCTGACCGGCCCGCGCCGCGGCGAAATGGTCGAGATGCGCCCCGCCGGCGCCGGCAAGACCCGGATCATCGCCCATGTGCCCTCGCGCGGGCTGATCGGCTATCACGGCGAGTTTCTGACCGACACCCGCGGCACCGGCGTGCTGAACCGCGTCTTCCACGGCTGGACACCTTTCAAGGGCCCGATCCCGGGCCGCCGCGCGGGCGTGCTGATCTCGATGGAGAACGGTACCTCGGTGGCCTATGCGCTGTTCAACCTCGAAGACCGCGGCCGGATGTTCATCGGCGCGCAGGAACCCGTCTACGAAGGCATGATCATCGGCGAGCATTCCCGCGACAACGACCTCGAGGTGAACCCGCTGAAGGGCAAGAAGCTGACCAACGTGCGCGCCTCTGGCACCGACGAGGCGGTGCGCCTGACGACGCCTGTGACGATGAGCCTGGAACAGGCCATCGCCTATATCGACGACGACGAACTGGTCGAGGTCACGCCGAACGCGGTGCGCCTGCGCAAACGCTTTCTCGACCCGCATGAGCGCAAGCGCCAGTCCCGCGCGGCGGGCTAGCATTGCCGCCCGCGGCCGCACGCGGCTCGGGCTGGACAGCTCCGCCCCCCTGCGCCTAGGCTGACCGTCGGGCCAGCAGGGGGGAGGACATGCGGGCTGTCATCGCTGCCAGCTTCTGGCTGTTGGCCTGCGGATGCGCCGTGGCCGGGGCGCTGCCCTGCTCCGGCGACCCGCGCATCACGGTCGAGGCCGAGCGGCCCGCCATCATGGCCGCGGCCTGCGACGCCGTGGCCCGCGCCCGCCCGCGGCTCGCCGCCTGCCATCTTGATCAATCACGCCCGCTGGTGATCCGCGTCGTCGATGAAACGCAACATTTGGATGAAGCCTGCCTTGCGTATTACGATTGCCGCGACGACAGCATCTCTGTCAGCGGTCCGGATGCGCTGAGCCGCAGCCTCAAGCACGACAGCATCTGGGCCCGGATCGCCCCGGCGGCGCTCTTTGACAGCCTGATCACGCATGAACTGGCGCACGCCTTCCTGGACCAGACCGAGTGCACGGGCGTGCCGTGCTACGCCGATCACGAATACATCGCCTATGCGCTTCAGATCGACGGCCTGTCGCCCGAGGACCGGGCACGGGTTCTTGACGGTCACAAGGTGCGCTTGCCGGTCGACCCGATGGGGCTGAACGAGTTCACCGTGCTGTCCGCGCCGGGCTATTTCGCCCAGGCCGCGTGGCTGCACTTCAGCGCGCCGGACAACGGATGTGCCTTCGTGGAAAAGCTGATCGAGGGCACCGACACGCTGCGCATCCCGTCGGAATAGCTGCGCTCAGGCCTCTTCGACAATCACCAGGTCGCGCTCGGCGGCGCCGCGGGCATGGCTCAGCGCCTCCTGGTAGGTGGGCGAGTTATAGCAGGCCTGTGCCGCCTCCAGGCTGGGAAACCGCGCCACGACGTTGCGCGCCCGGTCCCGCCCCTCAAGCTGGACGTAGCGCCCCCCGCGCGCGAGGAACACGCCGCCATGAGCGGCGATCGCCTCGGTCGCAAGCGCGGCGTATTTCTTGTACGCCGCCTCGTCGGTCACATGTACATTCGCAATCCACAAAGCGCCCATCGCTCACCCCTCCAGCACGGCCTCGGCCGCCTTGATCGCGGCGTCTGCCTGTTGCGCATCTCTGGCGCCGCCCTGGGCCAGGTCGGCACGGCCGCCGCCGCCCTTGCCCCCAAGGGCTGCAACCGCCGCCTTGACCAGATCGACCGCCGACAGCTCTGCCGTCAGGTCGTCGGTCACGCCGGCGGCCACCGCCGCCTTGCCCTCCATATCGGCAATCAGCAGAACCGCGCCGGACCCGATCCTGGCCTTGTGGGCGTCGATCAGGGGCGGCAGGTCCTTGCCCGACACGCCCGAAAGAACCTGCGCCAGGAACGCCTTGCCGCCCACCGTTTTCGGCTCGGGCCCCGCCTGTCCGCCGCCGCCGAGCGCCAGTTCGCGGCGCAGGTTGGCCACCTCGCCCTCCAGCGCGCGGCGCTCGTCCATCAGCGTGCGTACCCGGCTCACGATCTCTTCGGGCCGCGCCCGCAGCGCCTCGCCCACCTCGGCCAGCACGTTCTGCTGGGCGACCAGGTGATCGAGCGCCGCCTGCCCGGTCAGCGCCTCGACGCGGCGCACGCCGGCCGAGGACGCGCTGTCGCCCAGGATCACGCACAGCCCGATATCGCCGGTCTGGCGCACATGCGTGCCGCCGCACAGCTCGATCGACCAGGTGCGCCCGTCGATCCCCTTGCCCGTGGGCGCCTCCCCCATCGAGACCACGCGCACCTCGTCGCCGTATTTCTCGCCGAAAAGCGCCTGCGCGCCGATGGCCCGCGCGTCGTCGGGGGTCATGATCCGGGTTTCGACCGGGCTGTTTTGCCGGATGAAGGCGTTGACCTCGCCCTCGACCGTGGCCAGCTCCTCGGGGCTGAGCGCCTTGCCGTGGGAGAAGTCGAAGCGCAGCCGGTCGGGCGCGTTGAGCGAACCTTTCTGCGCGACATGATCGCCCAGCGTCTCGCGCAGCGCCTCGTGCAGCAGGTGCGTGGCCGAATGGTTGGCGCGGATCGCGCGGCGCCGGTTGTGATCGACGCGCAGCTCCAGCGCGTCGCCCACCGCAAGCGGCGCCTTTTCCGGCTGCACCTTGTGGGCGTAAAGCCCGCCGGGCATCTTCTGCGTGTCGAGGATCAGTCCCGCCCCCTCGGGCTTGAGATAGGTGCCGGTGTCGCCCACCTGGCCGCCGGCCTCGCCGTAGAACGGGGTCTGGTTGACCACCATCCAGCCTTCCTGGGCCTCGGCGATCTCGTCAACCGCGCGGCCATCGACCACCAGCGCCATCACCTGGCCCTCGGCAATCTCGGTGTCGTAGCCCAGGAAATCGGTCGGCTCGACCGTCTCGGCGATATCGAACCAGACCCGCGATTCCTTGGCCTCGCCCGAGCCCGCCCAGGAGGCGCGGGCCTTGGCCCGCTGCTCGGCCATCGCCGCGTCGAATCCCGCCACGTCGACGCTGCGGCCCATCTCGCGCAGGGCATCCTGCGTCAGGTCCAGCGGAAAGCCGAACGTGTCGTACAGCCGAAACGCCGCATCGCCGGGCAGCGGCGCGCCCTCGGCGAGCTTTTTCAGCTCGTCGTCCAGCAGGCGCAGGCCGCGCTCGAGCGTATGGATAAAGCGGGTCTCTTCCAGCTTCAGCGTCTCCTGGATCAGCGCCTGCGCGCGGCCCAGTTCGGGGTACGCCGCGCCCATCTGGGTGACCAGCGCCGGCACCAGCCGGTGCATCAGCGGGTCGCGCGCGCCCAGAAGATGCGCATGGCGCATTGCCCGGCGCATGATCCGGCGCAGCACGTAGCCGCGGCCATCGTTCGACGGCATCACCCCGTCGGCAATCAGAAACGAGGTCGAGCGCAGGTGGTCGGCGATCACCCTGTGATGCACGTTGCCCGGCCCGTCGGGCTCGGTCGATGTGGCGTGCGCCGAGGCCTCGATCAGCGCGCGCATCAGGTCGGTGTCGTAGTTGTCATGCTTGCCCTGCAACAGCGCGCCGATCCGCTCCAGCCCCATGCCGGTGTCGATCGACTGCGCTGCGAGGTCGCGCTTTGTGCCGTCCTCGAACTGCTCGTACTGCATGAAGACGAGGTTCCAGATCTCGATGAACCGGTCGCCGTCTTCCTCGGCGCTGCCCGGCGGGCCGCCCCAGATGTGATCGCCGTGGTCAAAGAAGATCTCGGTGCAGGGCCCGCAGGGGCCGGTATCGCCCATCTGCCAGAAATTGTCGCTGGTGGGGATGCGGATGATCCGCTCTTCGGGCAGGCCTGCCACCTTTTTCCAGATCGCCGCGGCCTCGTCGTCGGTATGATAGACCGTGACCAGCAGCTTGTCGGCGGGGATGTCGAAATCGCGGGTCAACAGCTCCCAGGCATAGGGGATGGCGGCCTCTTTGAAATAGTCGCCGAAGCTGAAATTGCCGAGCATTTCGAAAAAGGTATGGTGCCGCGCGGTGTAGCCCACATTGTCGAGGTCGTTGTGCTTGCCGCCGGCGCGCACGCATTTCTGGCTGGTGGTCGCGCGGGTGTAGTCGCGCGCCTCGACGCCGGTAAACAGGTTCTTGAACTGAACCATGCCGGAATTGGCGAACATCAGCGTGGGGTCGTTGCGCGGCACGAGGGGGGAGCTGTCCACCACCTCGTGGCCGTTCTTTTCGAAATAGCTCAGGAAGGTCGAGCGGATTTCGTTGAGGCTGGGCATGGGGGGTCGGCCTTTCGCGGCAGATTTCCGGTTTGCCGTCCGATGTATATCCACGACCAGTCGGTGTCCATAAACGAAGCGCCGGGCGGTTTCCCACCCGGCGCTTTCCCGATGCGTGCCGCACCCTACAGCGCCTCCGGCCCCGGCCGGACGCGCCGCGCGCGGCTAGCTTTCCATCACGTCCTCTTCGCCGCCCTCGGCATCCATGTGAAAATCCAGCCCGTGGGCGGCGCGGATCTTGTCCTCGATCTCCAGCGCAACCTCGGGGTGATCCTTCAGGAACGCCTTGGAGTTCTCGCGGCCCTGCCCGATCCGCTCGTCGCCATACGAAAACCAGGCGCCGGATTTCTCGACAACGCCGGCCTTCACGCCCAGGTCCAGCAATTCGCCGGTCTTGGAGATGCCTTCGCCATACATGATGTCGAATTCCACCTGCTTGAACGGCGGGGCGACCTTGTTCTTGACCACCTTCACGCGGGTGGCGTTGCCGACCACCTCGTCGCGGTCCTTGATCGCGCCGATGCGGCGAATGTCCAACCGCACCGAGGAATAGAATTTCAGCGCATTGCCGCCGGTCGTGGTCTCCGGGCTGCCGAACATCACGCCGATCTTCATGCGGATCTGGTTGATGAAGATCACCATGCATTTCGACCGCGCGATGGAGCTGGTCAGCTTGCGCATCGCCTGGCTCATCAGCCGGGCATGCACGCCGACCGAGCTGTCGCCCATGTCGCCCTCAAGCTCGGAACGCGGGGTCAGCGCGGCCACCGAATCGACCACCACCATGCTGACCGCGCCCGACCGCACCAGCGTGTCGGTGATCTCCAGCGCCTGTTCGCCGGTATCGGGCTGGCTGATCAGCAATTCGTCGAGATCGACGCCCAGCTTGCGGGCATAGAGCGGGTCGAGCGCGTGCTCGGCATCGACGAAGGCGCAGACGCCGCCCTTTTTCTGCTCTTCGGCGATGCAATGCAGGGTGAGCGTGGTCTTGCCCGAGCTTTCAGGCCCGTAGATCTCGACGATCCGGCCCTTCGGCAGGCCGCCGATGCCGAGCGCGATATCGAGGCCAAGCGACCCCGTCGACGTCGACTCGATCTCGGTCACCGGGTTGTCCCGGCCGAGCTTCATGATCGAGCCCTTGCCGAATTGCCGCTCGATCTGCGCAAGCGCGGAATCGAGAGCTTTCTGCTTGTCGCTGTTGCGCTTGTCCGCCATGTCCAGAAGGTTCGCCGTCGCCATGTGTCGCATCCTTATTCCACAACCGCCACGTGGCGGCAATGACTGCTCTTGTTCACGTTAAGTTCCCCTTTTTATGGGGGCAAACCAAGAACAGATCAACGGTTTTCTCATCGTGAGCCTTGCAGATCATGGTTAACGCCCGGTTAGCGCCGCCCGGCTAGTGGATCTGCCGCTGCACCGTTTCGGTGAGTTCGCGCAAGGAAAACGGCTTGGGCAGGAACAGCGCATGCGGAATGTCCCCGCCCGGCATGGCCGGCGGGGCCTCGGCGTAGCCCGAGACGAAGATCACGCGGGTGTCGGGGCGGTCGGCCAGGGCCTCGCGCACCCAGCTCGGCCCGTCCCTGCCCGGCATGACCACGTCGGTGACGAAGACATCGACCTCGACCGCCGGGTCGGCCAGCAGCTCGAGCGCCCGTTCCGCGCTGTCGGCCTCGAGCACGGTCAGCCCGCGCATCCGCAGCGCCCGCGCCGCGAAGGCCCGCACCGGCGTCTCGTCCTCGACCAGCAGGACGACCCCGGCGCAAGGCCGGGCGGCAGCGGGATCGGCCGGGCGCTCGGCCGGCGGGGCGGGCGCCTCCGCGGCCCTGTCGGAGGCCGGGAAATAGAGCGTGAAACAGGTGCCCGCCCCCACCGCGCTGTCGACGAAGATAAAGCCGCCGCTCTGCTTGACGATGCCATAGGCGGTCGACAACCCCAGCCCGGTGCCCTCGCCCGGCCGCTTGGTCGAATAAAACGGCTCGAACACCTTGGCCAGCTTGTCGCGCGGGATGCCCACGCCTTCGTCCACGACCCGCACCAGCACGAAGTCGCCCGCCGGCACCACCGCCCGGTCGCGGTGCAGATCCTCGCCCAGCCGGTGGCGCACCGTCTCGATCCGCACCTGGCCGCCGGCGGGCATCGCGTCGCGGGCGTTGACCACGAGGTTGAGGATCACCTGTTCGAGCTGGCGCTTGTCGGCGCGGATCGGCGGCAGATCGGGGTCATGCACGAGGCTGAGGCGCACGGTCTCGCCCACCAGGCGGTTCAGCAGGTGGGTCAGGTCGGTCAGCGTGTTGCGCAGATCGACGATCTCGGGCCGCAGCGTCTGCTTGCGCGAAAACGCCAGCAACTGGCCCACCAGGCTGGCCGCGCGGTTGGCGTTCTGGCTGATCTGCACGAGATCGCCGAAATCCGGGTCGCCCTCATCATGGCGCAGCAACAACAGCTCGCAATGACCTGAAATTGCTGTCAAAAGATTGTTGAAATCATGCGCGATCCCGCCGGCGAGTTGCCCGATCGCCTGCATCTTCTGGCTTTGCACGAACTGCGCCTCGAGGGTCTTGAATTCGGTGGCATCGTGCAGCACCGCCAATAGCTCGGGCGCGCCGGGCGCATCGATCCGCTCCAGCGTGACCTGGACGAAGAGGTCGCGGTCCTCGCGCAGCACCCGCACCACCTCGGCGCGATGCGCCGCGCGGCCCTGGGCGGTGTCGGCCAACCAGTCGCGCACCGGCCGTCCCGGCCCCTCGATCCGGGCACAGAAATCGACCGTCGCCTCGCCCGACACGCCCAAAAGCGCCCGCGCCTGGTGGTTGATCAACTGCACCTCGCCCTCGGGCGTGAGTTTCAAAAGAGCCACCGGCAGTGACTCGAAAAGGTCGGGCCCGGCCATTTCGGCCAGCGCCTCCTGCGGCCAGAGATAGATCTCGCGCCGCCCGTGCCGCCCGGCAATTTCGAGAAACCGCACCGAGACCGGGCCGTTGTCGCCTGCGATCCGCGCCAACGCGCCCGGCCGCGGCAGGCCGCGCGGAAAGACCTGGTCGAGCCGGCGAGGCTGTCCGCCCAACAACGCGCGGGCCGCGTCGTTCAGGTAAAGGATCGTGCCGCTTTGGCCCGCGGTCAGCACCGGCAGGCCCAGCCCGGACGCCCCGCGGGTGGTGCCCGGGCGCTCTTCCCGTTCGTCCAGAACCCAGAAAAACCCATCGCAGCCAAATCGATGCACGGCGATCTTGACAAAGCCGCGGCGGGTGACGACCTCTTCGCTGGCGGCGCCTTCCGCCGCGGCCCTGGCCTGAAGCCGGTAGATCACCGCGGCGGGGTTGGCGAAAAGTTCGCCCAGGGCGCGCACCAGTGTGCCGTCGCCGCCGACGCCGAACCGCGCCTCGGCCGAGGGCGTGGCATAGACGAGCGCCCCGTCCGCATCGGTGGCAAAGCCCGGGGCCGGCTGACGCTCGGCCAGCGCCGCGGCCGCGGCCCGCAGCCGCCCGGCCCGCCGCGCACCGCGCGTGTCGGCCAGAAGCCGCAAGAGCGCGGCCAGCGCACACAGCGTGGCCCCGGCCCCCAGCAGCCCCGCCCGCACCGGCCAGCCCCCGGCCAGCAGCGCGGCCAGCACAAACACCAGCCCCAGCGCCAGCACCAGCCCGGCGCGCGGCGCCTCCAGCGCCGCCAGCCGCGTCAGCGGTGTCTCGATCCCGATCAGCCGCGGCACGCGCACCTCCGTTCGCGATTCGCCCCTGCGACCACTCTCGGCGGAATTTGGTTAAGCGCGTGTTAAGCCGGTCCCGCTGCGCTCAAGAAGCGCCAGGTAAAACCCGTCGCCGCCGTCGAGCGGCGTGAACCGATGCTCGGCGCGGCATTGCCAGCCCGCGCTGCGGGCGCAAAAGCGGGTGGCCTGCGCGGCGTTCTCCTCGTCGAGCAGCGAACATGTGGCGTAGGCCAGCACGCCCCCGGGCGCCACCAGCGGCGCCGCCGCGTCGAGGATGGTGGCCTGTATCCGCACCAATTCGGCCAGCCGCGCCTCGGTCAGCCGCCATTTGCCATCGGGGCTGCGCCGCCACGCGCCGCTGCCCGAACAGGGCGCATCGCACAACACCAGGTCATAGGGCGCCGCCTGCCCCGCCGCGCCGGGCGCAAGGCAGTCGATCCGCACGCCCGACCTGCCCGCGCGCGCGGGCAGGTCGCGCATCCGCTGCGCCTCGGCGTCGTGGGCGAAAACCCGCACGCCCGGCCGTGCGGCAAGGGCCAACGCCTTGCCGCCGCCGCCCGCGCAATAATCCAGCGCCGTGCCGGCCGCGGGCACAGGCAGGTGATCGCAGACCGCCTGCGAGGCGGCGTCCTGCACCTCGACCAGGCCGTCGCGATAGGCGCGGCCGAGGTGCAGTTTGCGTGCGTTTTCGGTCAACTCAAGCGCCGTGGGCGACAGCGGATGGGGCCGCGCGGCGATGCCGTCCTCCGCCAGGGCGGCCTGGGCGGCGGCGCGGTCGGCCTTGGCCAGGTTGACCCGGACAAAGACCGGCGCCCGGTCGCGCAAGAGCGCCATGACGGCGGCGAAATCCGCGCCCAGGCTGGCGCGCAGGCGCGGTGCCAGCCAATCGGGGACGTCGAGGGCGACCTCTTCGGGCAGATCACCGGCGGCCACGGCGCGCTCAGCCCCGGTCAGGGGCGCCGGCGCGTGGCCGGAGCCTGTGAAGAGCGTGTCCGGGTCCTCGCCCCGGGCCCGGACCAGCCCCAGCATCAGCCCCCGCCCGGTCTCGGTCCCGCCGAGCGCGGCACAGGAGCGCCGCCGCCGAAGCGCTTCGAATACCAGGTCGCGCACTGCCAGCCGGTCTTTCGAGCCGGCAAAGCGGCTCGCGCGCGCCCAGCGGGTCAGGATCTGCTCGGCCGGGGCGCCGGCGAGAATGGCGTCCAGCAGCTCGGCCGCGGCAGCGATGCGGGCGGCAGGGGTCATCGGACGGGCCCCGTTGCCAGAAAGATACTTGTCATGGCACCCCGCCCTTGCGCCGCGCCGCACGCAGCCCGACGTCACAAAACATGCCTGGGAAATCTGGTGGAGCCGAGGGGAATCGAACCCCTGACCTCGTCATTGCGAACGACGCGCTCTCCCAACTGAGCTACGGCCCCGGTGCGCGCTGATTTGGCCCAAGCGGCTGGCGATGTCAAGCGGGCAGCTTGGCGTTCCGGCGCACGAATGCCTCGATATCCGCGGCGGGCCGCGCCCCCGTCAGACGGGCCACTTCGCGCCCGCCCTGGAACAGGATCAGCATCGGAATGCCGCGGATGTTGAAGCGCACGGTGGCGTCGGGGTTGGCCTGGGTATCGACCTTGACCAGCCGCGCGTTCGGGGCAAGCGCCTGGGCGGCCTGCGCGATTTGCGGCGCCATCATCCGGCAGGGCCCGCACCAAGCGGCCCAGAAATCGACCAGCAGCGGCAGATCGTCGGTTCTGGCGCTTTTTTCCATGGTGCGAAAGTCGATATCGCGCACCTTGCCGTCGGCCAGTTTCGCGCCGCAGGTACCGCATTTCGGCACCGCGCCCAGCTTGGCTATCGGCACCCGGTTTGTGCCGCCACACTCGTGGCAGACGAGTTTGAGGGAGTCGCTCATCGCCCCGCCTCCTTTACATTCGTTCAATTGAATATAATTGGATCGAACGGCGCGCTGTTCAAGCGCGAGCTTGCGCCGTCCCTGCAAAAAGGCAGGTGGCATTGCCCCCTTCGGGCCAATCCGGCTCCGCCGACGCGCAAGGATTGCGGCGCAGGCCCCGGCTTCCTGCCCGACACCTGCGTGGCGGCGGCCTAGACCCGGAACTTCGCAGAATGGCTGGCCGTCCGCAGCGTCGCGTTTCCCAAAGGCGGACCTGCCCCCGTCGCGCTTGCGTGGCTGAAACGCCGCCGAGACATGCAAACACCCGCCGGGCGGTTGCCCGGCGGGTGCGTGTGTTATCGTGCGCGGCTGGTTGGCCGCGGCATCGTCGCTTACTCTTCGGCCAGGTTGGCAAGGTAGGCGTAGACGTCATACGCCTCGTCCTCCTTGCGGACCCTGTGGGTCATCGCACCGCGGGCGCGCGGATCATCGAGATAGTCGCGCAGATAGGCGGTCGGGTCCTGAACGTAGGTGACGAACGTGTCTTCAGTCCATTCCAGCCCGGCTTCGCCGGCGGCCTCCATCGACCTGGAATACTTGAAGCCGTCGACCTGGCCGGCCTGACGGCCCGCGATACCATAGAGGTTGGGCCCGACCTGGGCGTTGCGGCCCGCAAGCGTCTCGCCGGCCTCGTCCACGACGACATGGCAAGCGATGCACTGGCGGAAGGCGGCCTCGCCAGCGGCGGGATCGCCGCTGAACGCGACGGGCACGACTGCAGCCGCATCGGCGGCCTCATCGCCAGCGCCTTCTTCAGTCGCCTCTTCCGCGGCCGGCTCTTCAGCGGCGGCTTCCTCGGCAGCAGGCTCTTCAGCGGCGGCTTCCTCGGCAGCAGGCTCTTCGGCAGCGGCTTCCTCGGCAGCAGGCTCTTCGGCAGCGGCTTCCTCGGCGGCCGGCTCTTCGGCAGCGGCTTCCTCGGCAGCAGGCTCTTCAGCGGCGGCTTCCTCGGCAGCAGGCTCTTCAGCGGCGGCTTCCTCGGCGGCCGGCGCTTCAGCAGCGGCTTCCTCGGCAGCAGGCTCTTCGGCAGCGGCTTCCTCGGCGGCCGGCTCTTCGGCAGCGGCTTCCTCGGCGGCCGGCTCTTCAGCAGCGGCTTCCTCGGCGGCCGGCTCTTCAGCGGCGGCTTCCTCGGCAGCAGGCTCTTCAGCGGCGGCTTCCTCGGCAGCAGGCTCTTCAGCGGCGGCTTCCTCGGCAGCAGGCTCTTCAGCGGCGGCTTCCTCGGCAGCAGGCTCTT
>NZ_RWGU01000049.1:0-344570 GCF_003944755.1 Rhodovulum robiginosum | reverse complement strand
CCTCGGCAGCAGGCTCTTCAGCGGCGGCTTCCTCGGCAGCAGGCTCTTCAGCGGCGGCTTCCTCGGCAGCAGGCTCTTCAGCGGCGGCTTCCTCGGCAGCAGGCTCTTCAGCGGCGGCTTCCTCGGCGGCCGGCGCTTCAGCAGCGGCTTCCTCGGCGGCCGGCGCTTCGGCAGCGGCTTCCTCGGTCACCTCTTCGGCCGGGACGGCTTCCTCGGCGGTCGGTGCGACACCGGCGAGCGAGGCGGCTTCGGCGGCGAGCGCCTCGTACTGGTCCGCCAACTCGCGGTAGCGCTCGGCGAGGGTCGCGGCATCGACGCCGGTCGGCTCGGCGGCCTCGTCCGCGGCGGGTTCTTCCGTGGCCTCTTCGACCGGGGCGGCAGCTTCCTCGGTGGCCGGGGCTTCGGCGGCAGGTTCTTCCGCGGCGTCCTCGGCAGCGGCTTCCTCGGTCGCTTCTTCGGCGGCGGCGTCCTCGGTCACCTCTTCGGTGGCGGCCTCTTCCGTGGCCTCCGCAGCGGCGGCGTCCTCGGTCACCTCTTCGGCGGCGGGTTCTTCAGCGCCAGCTTCCTCGGCAGCGGGTTCTTCGGCAGCGGCTTCGTCGGCGGCCGGGGCTTCGGCGGCGGCCGGGGCTTCGGCGGCGGCCTCGTCCGTAGCGGCCTCGTCAGCTGCGGCGGCTTCCTCGGTCGCCGGCGCTTCGGCAGCGGCGTCTTCGGTGGTCTCGGCAGCGGCGACCTCCTCGGTCGCGGCCGGTTCCACGGTGGCGTCCTCGGCCGCCGCGGTCTCTTCCGTCACCTCTTCGGCCGGGGCGGGTGCCGGCGCGGGCCTGTCGTTATCGGCCGTAATGACCACCACGGCCAGGCCCAGGGCAGCAGCACCGCCCACGAGTTTGACCAAGTCCTGAATGTTCTGCATGTCTCATCCCTCACTGGATCCGCTTTGTGCGCGACCGCGACTCCGGCCCGCCACGGACGACATTATTCCCGGGCACCCGACGACCGAACGCCAAGCCCCCCTCACACCGCTCAGGCCTGCCATTTTTTGCCCGGCCTGACCATGACTTACAATGCCGCATCGGCCGGTTCAGCGCGACATTAGCGCGCCTTGCCGAAGTTTGTCAGTCCCCAACCTTGGGAAATCTTTATGTCTGCACAGTTTTTCGCCTATTCCGCGGCCTCGGCCTGCGCCTCGACCGGCGGGCAGGTGCAGACCAGATGCCTGTCGCCAAAGGCGTTGTCGACCCGGCCCACGGGCGGCCAGTACTTGTCGACGCGGAACGCGCCGGCGGGAAAGCACCCCTCTTCGCGGCTGTAGGGGCGGTCCCACTCGGCCACGAGGTCCTCGACCGTGTGCGGCGCGTTTTTCAGCGGGTTGTTGTCGCGGTCCATCCGGCCCTCTTCGATGGCGCGGATTTCATCGCGGATGCCCAGCATCGCGGATATGAACCGGTCCAGCTCGGCCTTGGTCTCACTCTCGGTGGGCTCGATCATCAGCGTGCCCGCGACCGGCCAGCTCATCGTCGGCGCGTGAAAGCCGCAATCGACCAGCCGCTTGGCGATGTCGTCGACGGTGATGCCCGCGCTCTCGGCGAAGGGGCGGGTGTCGATGATGCATTCATGCGCAACCCGGCCCCGCTGACCCTTGAAGAGCACGTCATAGGCGCCTTCCAGCCGGCGGGCGATGTAGTTGGCGTTGAGAATCGCCACCTTGGTGGCCTGCGTCAGCCCCGCGCCCCCCATCAGCAGGATATAGGCCCACGAGATCGGCAGAATCGAGGCCGAGCCGTAGGCCGCGCCGCTGACAGCGCCCCCCTCGCCCGCCATCGGGTCCGCGGGCAGGTAGGGGGCGAGATGCGCCTTGACGCCGATCGGCCCCATGCCGGGCCCGCCGCCCCCATGGGGAATGCAAAATGTCTTGTGCAGGTTGAGGTGACTGACATCGGCACCGATCTCGCCGGGCTTGGCCAGCCCCACCAGCGCGTTGAGGTTGGCCCCGTCGAGATAGACCTGCCCGCCCTGGGCATGGGTGATCTCGCAGACCTCGGCCACGGTTTCCTCGAAAACGCCATGGGTTGAGGGGTAGGTGATCATGCAGGCGGCCAGATTGGCGCCCGCCGCCTCGGCCTTGGCGCGGAAATCGTCGAGGTCGATATCGCCGTTATCGGCGGCCTTCACGACCACCACCTTCATGCCCGCCATATGGGCCGAGGCCGGGTTGGTGCCATGCGCCGAGGTCGGGATCAGGCAGATGTTGCGGTGCCCGTGTCCGCGCGCCTTGTGATAGGCGGCGATGGTCAGAAGACCCGCGTATTCGCCCTGCGCGCCCGAATTGGGCTGCATCGACATTGCGTCATATCCGGTGATCTCGCACAGCTTGGCAGAGAGGTCGGCCAGCATCTCGGCATAGCCCTGCACCTGGTCGGCGGGCGCCAGCGGGTGGATATTGGCGAATTCGGGCCAGGTGATCGGCATCATCTCGACCGCCGCGTTCAGCTTCATCGTGCACGACCCCAGCGGGATCATCGCGCGGTCCAGCGCCAGGTCGCGGTCGGCGAGGCGCCGCATGTAGCGCATCATTTCGGTCTCGGCCCGGTTCATGTGAAAGACCGGGTGGGTGAGATAGTCGGAGGTGCGCACCGTGCCCTCGGGGAATCGGTACTGCCCATCGCCGCCGGTGTCCTCCTTCTCGATGCCGAAGGCCTGCCACAGCGCCTCGATCGTCGCCGGCCGGGTGGTCTCGTCCAGCGCGATGCCCAGCCGGGTCGCGCCGATCTTGCGCAGGTTGATCCGCGCGGCGAGGGCTGCGTTGTAGATCACCCCCTGCATCGGGCCCACATCGACGGTGAAGCTGTCGAAGAACTGCGCGGGTTCCACCTTGAACCCGGCCTCTTCCAGCCCGCGGGCGGTGCGCACCGTTTTGCGGTGGATGCGCTGGGCGATGGCGCGCAGCCCCTTGGGGCCGTGAAAGACCGCGTAGAAACTGGCGATCACCGCCAACAGCGCCTGCGCGGTGCAAACGTTCGAGGTGGCCTTTTCGCGGCGGATATGCTGCTCGCGCGTTTGCAGCGACAGCCGGTAGGCCTTGTGCCCGTGCGAATCGACCGACACCCCCACGATGCGGCCCGGCATCGCCCGCTTGTAGGCATCGCGGCAGGCCATGTAGGCGGCGTGCGGCCCGCCATAGCCCATCGGCACCCCGAAGCGCTGGGTCGAGCCCACGGCGATGTCGGCGCCCATGGCGCCCGGCTCTTTCAGCACGACCAGCGCCATCGGGTCGGCCACCACGATGCCAAGCGCCCTGGCCTCGTGCAGCGCGGCGATCGGGCCGGTGAAATCGCGGATGTGCCCGTGGGTTCCGGGATACTGGAAGATCGCGGCAAAGACCTTCTCGGGCTCGAGGTCCTCGAACGGGTCGCCCACGATCACCTGGATGCCCAAGGGCGCGGCGCGGGTGCGGACCACCGCGATGTTCTGCGGGTGGCAGTCGCGGTCGACGAAGACCGCCCCCGCCTTGGTTTTCGCCACCCTCTGCGCCATGGTCATCGCCTCGGCGCAGGCCGTGGCCTCGTCCAGCAGCGAGGCGTTGGCGATCTCCAGCCCCGTCAGGTCGCTGACCATGGTCTGGTAGTTCAGCAACGCCTCCAGCCGGCCCTGGCTGATTTCCGGCTGGTAAGGCGTGTAGGCGGTGTACCAGGCCGGGTTTTCCAGGATGTTGCGCACGATCGCCGGCGGCGTGACGGTGCCGTAATACCCCTGCCCGATCAGCGTCGAATAGGCCTCGTTGCGCTTGGCAACCTGCCGCATGAACCATAGCATCTCACGCTCGGATTTCGGCTTGCCGAAGTCCAGCGGCTCGGCCTGTCGGATGCCCTTGGGCACGCATTCGTCGATCAGCCCCTCAAGGGTGCGGAGGCCGAGCACATCCAGCATCTCGACCATCTCCTCCGGAGACGGGCCGATATGGCGCCGGTTGGCGAAATCGTAGGGCAGGTAATTGCTGGGCGTGTACGGCATGGGGCTCCCCGAATCAGCCGATGAAATCCTTGTAGGCGGCCTCGTCCATCAGATCGTCGAGCGCGCTCATGTCCTCGACCTTCATCTTGAAGAACCACGCCTCGCCCAGCGGGTCTTCGTTCACCCGGCCGGGATTGTCGGGCAGCGCCTCGTTCACCTCGACGATTTCGCCGTCGAGCGGCGCCAGGATGTCCGACGCCGCCTTGACGCTTTCGATCACGACGATCTCGTCGTCTTTCGATACCGTGGTGCCCTCCTCGGGCAGCTCGACGAACACGATGTCGCCCAGCTGCTCGGCCGCGTGCTCGGTGATGCCGACAACGACCAGATCGCCCTCGACGCGCAGCCATTCATGCTCTTCGGTAAATTTCATTCTTGTCCCTCAACGCTTGTAGGTGGATGCCCGGAACGGCAGGGCCGAAACTTCGGCCGGCAGCCGCTTGCCGCGAACCTCGCCCCAGAGTGTGACGCCTTCCGCTGCCAGATCAACCGGCACATAGCCCATCGAAACGGGCGCCCCGACCGAGGGGCCGAACGCCCCCGAGGTAACCTGGCCGACCGGCGCGCCGCCGGTTTGCGCGGCGAAGAGCGGCGTGCCCGCCCGCATCGGGGCGCGCGTGCCGGGCCGCAGGCCAACCCGGCGGCGCGCCGGACCCGCGTCCAGTTCCCTCAGGATACGCGCGGCGCCCGGAAACCCGCCCTCGCGCGCGCCGCCGGCGCGCCGCGCCTTGCCGATGGCCCAGCCCAGATCGGCCTCGACGGGTGTGGTGGTGGTGTCGATATCGGCGCCGTAAAGGCAAAGCCCGGCCTCCAGCCGCAGGCTGTCGCGCGCGCCCAGCCCGATCGGCCGGACCGCCGGGTCGGCCAGGATCGCGCGGGCCAACGCCTCGGCCCCCGCCGCGGGCACCGACAACTCGAACCCGTCCTCGCCGGTATAGCCCGAGCGCGACACCCAAAGCGGCCCGAACGCGCTGTCGAACGCGGCCGCATCCATGAACCGCATCGCCGCGACGCCGGGCGCGTGGGCCGCAAGCGCCGCCTCGGCCCCCGGCCCCTGCACGGCCAGAAGCGCCCGGTCGGTCAGTTCCACGACCTCGCAGCTGTCCGAGAGATGCGCCCGCAGATGGGCGATGTCCCCGGCCTTGCAGGCCGCGTTGACCACGAGAAACAGATCGCCGTCCCGCCGCGCGACCATCAGGTCGTCGAGAACGCCGCCGGCGTCGTCGGTGAACATCGCATAGCGCTGCCGCCCCGGCTTCAGCCCCAGCAGATCCACCGGCACCAGCGACTCCAGCGCGCGCGCCGCCTCGCCGGCCGCGCCCGACCGCGGGCGCAGCACCACCTGCCCCATGTGGCTGACATCGAAAAGCCCCGCCGCGGCGCGGCAATGCAGATGCTCCTTCAACACGCCGGGCGCGTATTGCACCGGCATCTCGTAGCCTGCGAAGGGCACCATCCTGGCGCCCAGCTCAACGTGAAGGTCGTAAAGCGCGGTGCGCTCCAGTTCCGACATCTCGCCCCTTTTCCGCCGGCCAGGCCTCCGGCATCGCCGCGGGCGCCGTCATGGCCGCCCGTCCCGATGCCCCCTCTGTCCCTTCGCCTGAGATCGCTATCCCTTCGGCGGGCGCAAAGGCGCCTCTCTCCAGAGTGTCTGTCCGCCACGGTCCTGGGGCCTGAGAGTTTACCGGGGCGGTTGCTCCTTCGGCACCGGCGCGGGGGCCGGATTCTCCCGTAGCGGATGGCGCAGGTGATATATGAGGCGTCGTTTTCCGGCAAGGCCTTGCATTCGGCCGCCGCCCTGGCATCTAAACACCCTATGCAGGACCCGTTCTTCTTCGGCTATGGCAGCCTCGTGAACCGCGCCACCCACGCCTTTCCCAGCGCCACACGGGCGCGGGTGCGCGGCTGGCGGCGCGCCTGGCGGCACACGACCCTGCGCGAGGTGGCCTATCTCTCGGCCGTCCCCGACCCCGAGGCCGAGATCGAAGGGCTGATCGCCGCGGTGCCCGGCCACGACTGGGCCGATCTCGACCACCGCGAGCGGGCCTATGACCGCCACGATGTCAGCCACGCCGTCCTGCACGAGGCCCCGCACAGCCCGCATGTGCAGATCTACGCCGTGCCCGACAGCCACGCGGCCGCACCGACCGTGCGCCACCCGATCCTGCTGAGCTATATCGACGTGGTCGTGCAAGGCTACCTGCGCGAGTTCGGCCCCGAGGGCGCACGCCGGTTCTTCGCCACCACCGCGGGCTGGGACGCGCCGATCCTGAACGACCGGGCCGCACCCCGGTATTCGCGCCACCAGAGCCTGTCGTCGGAGGAACGCGGTTTCGTCGACCGTGAACTCGCGCTGCGCGATACCAACCTGATCGAACGGGTCTGACCGGCCAGCAGCGACCGCACCTGCCGGGCTTCTTCTTGGCTCAAATACCCAATCTCCGGCACCGCCCAGCCACCCCGCCGGGACGGCGCGCCGCAAAATTGCAGCCTCCCCAGCCCCGCCTCAGCCGGGCTTCTTTTGCAAAAGCGGCATCAGGTCGGCCATCTCGGGGCCTTTGGCCCGGCCGGTCACGGCCTTTCTGAGCGGCATGAAGAGCGCGCGGCCCTTGCGGCCGGTCCGCTCTTTCACCGCCGCGGTCCAGGCGCCCCAGGTCGACGCGTCATAAGGCGGGTCGGGCAAGAGCGCCAGCGCCTCGGCCACGAATCCCCGGTCTTCGTCATCGACATCCGGTGCGGCCCCGTCGCGGCACAGCGCCCACCACTCGGCGATCTCGGCGCGCGTGCCGATATTCTCGCGTACCACCGACCAGAACCGCTCGGCCAGCTCGGCCGGCACGCCGATCGCGGCGATCTCGTCCTTGACCGCGGTATAGTCCAGCCCGTGCAGGTGCCGCGCGGTCAGCGGGAACGGGTCGTTGGTGTCGAACTTCGTCGGCGCCGCCCCGAAATGCGACAGCTCGAACCCCTCGACCAGCTCCTCGATGCTGCCGGCCAGCTCCACCGGCTGCGACGATCCCAGCCGCGCCATCAGCGACAACAGCGCCATCGGCTCGACCCCCTGCGCGCGCAGATCGCGCAGGCTGAGCGTGCCCAGGCGCTTCGACAGCGCCTCGCCCTGCGGCCCGGTCAGCAGCGAATGGTGCGCAAAGGCGGGCACGTCGCCGCCCAGCGCCTCGATGATCTGGATCTGCGTCGCGGTGTTGGTGACGTGGTCCGAGCCGCGGACGATGTGGCTCACGCCCATCTCGGTGTCGTCCACCACCGAGGCCAGCGTATAAAGCACCTGCCCGTCGCCGCGGATCAGTACCGGGTCGGACACGCTGGCCGCGTCGATCGAAACCGCCCCGAGGATGCCGTCCTGCCACTCGATCCGTTCGTGGTTCAGCAAGAACCGCCAGTGGCCCGGCCGCGCGGCCCTGAGCGCGTCCTTTTCCGCGTCCGAAAGCGCCCGCGCGGCGCGGTCATAGACCGGCGGCCGGCCCATGTTGAGCTGCTTCTTTCGCTTGAGGTCCAGCTCTGTCGGGGTTTCGAAACACTCGTAGAACCGCCCCTTTTCGCGCAGCGCGTCGGCGGCGGCGGCGTAGCGCTCCAGCCGCTCGGACTGGCGTTCGACCCGGTCCCAGTTCAGCCCGAGCCACTCGAGATCTTCCTTGATCGCGTCGACATAGGCCTCTTTCGACCGCTCGGGGTCGGTGTCGTCGAGGCGCAGGATGAAGCTGCCCCCCGCCTTGCGGGCGATCAGGAAGTTGAAAAGCGCCGTGCGCAGGTTGCCCACATGCAGGTATCCGGTGGGTGACGGGGCGAAGCGGGTAACGGTCATCATTCTCTCCAGGTTCGCGCGACGCTCTTCCACAGACCGCGCGATTTGTCCATATGAGGGGCATGACCGCGCCCCGCCACACCATGCCCCCGTCACTCGACGACATCGCCGCGCTGGCCGAGGCGGCGCGCGACGCCCTGCCCCCGGTCTATCGCGGCCCGGCCCGCGCCGTGGCACTGCGCGTCGAGGACTTTGCCGCCGACGACATCCTTTCCGAAATGGGCATCGACGACCCGTTCGAGCTGTCGGGGCTTTACGACGGCATCCCGCTGACCGAACGCTCGGTGATGGACCAGCCCGACCGGCCCGATACGATCTGGCTGTTCCGCAGGCCGATCCTCGACGAGTGGGTCGAGCGCGAGGAAGTCTCGCTCGACATGCTGGTGGCGCATGTGCTGGTGCATGAACTGGCGCATCATTTCGGCTGGTCCGACAACGACATCGCCGCCATCGACCGCTGGTGGGAATAACCGCACAGAGGCTGTGAATCCGCGCAGGGCCCAGCCGTGGAAAGACGGCCGGCGCGACTTAGGTGTGCGAGGGCAACCTATAGATCCTAGGGAGATACCAATGACCGTTTCGATGAACCGCCGCCAGGCGCTGATGACCGGCGCCGCCCTGCCGCTGGCCGCCGGGGCGGCCGCCCCGGCCCGGGCGCAGGCCCCGATGATGGGCGCCGGTACCGTGCCCTTCAACCGCTTCAAGCTGGGCGGATTCGAGGTGACGACGCTGCTGGCCGGCACCCGCACCGTGCCCGAGCCGCAAAAGATCTTCGGGCTGAACGTGTCGGAGGAAACGTTCGCCGAGGTATCGCAGGCCAACCTCATCCCCGACGACCGGGCGCAGTTCTTTTTCACACCGACGGTGGTGAATACCGGCTCCGAGCTGGTGCTGTTCGACACCGGTCTCAACCCCGACGGCATCACCGGGGCGCTGGCCGCGGCGGGCTATTCGCCCGATCAGGTCGATACCGTGGTCATCACCCACATGCATGGCGACCATATCGGTGGCCTGTCGGGCGAGGCGGGCGAGACCTTCGCCAATGCCCGCTACGTCACCGGCGCGACCGAGTTCGACGCCTGGGACATGTCGGGCGACGAGGGCTTCGAGGCCAAGGTGCGCCCGCTGGCCGAAAAGATGACCTTCCTCGAGGATGGCGGCGATGTCGCCTCGGGCATCACCGCGATGGCGGCCTTCGGGCACACCCCCGGCCACATGGCCTACATGCTGGAAAGCGACGGGCGGCAACTGCTGATCGCGGCCGATTTCGCCAACCACTACGTCTGGTCGCTGGCCCATCCCGAATGGGAGGTGCTCTATGACCGCGACAAGGCGGCCGCCGCCGAGACGCGCAAGCGCCTGTTGGGCATGCTCGCCGCCGAAAAAATGCCCTTCATCGGCTATCACATGCCCTTCCCCGGCACCGGCTTTGTCGAGACGCGGGGCGAGGGCTATCGCTACCTGCCGTCGAGCTACCAGTTGATGCTCGGCTGAGCCAAGCCTGTCCGCGGCCCGCGCCTGTCGCCCCATCGGCGGAGGCGCGGGCCTTTTCACGCGCGTGGTCAGGCGCATGCGCCATGCGCGCACATGTCCCCGAAACGGGATGCGGGAAATGGCCCAACGGGCTTGGCGAACCGGACGCAGGGTGGCACTCTCGCGCCGCGTTCCGCCAGCCCAAGGGGCCCCATGCAAGACATTCTGACCGTTACCCTGAACCCGGCCGTCGATATCTCAACGTCGGTCGCGAAGGTCGAAGCCGGCCCCAAGCTGCGCTGCGCGCCCCCGGTCACCGACCCCGGCGGCGGCGGCATCAACGTGTCGCGCGCGATTCGCCTTCTGGGCGGGCAAAGCCGGGCGCTGGTCGCCATCGGCGGGCATAACGGGCGCAAGCTCAGGTCCCTGCTCGAGGCCGAGGGCATCCGCCTGATCCCGATCACCGCGCCGGGCGAAACCCGGCAGAGCCTCGCGGTGAGCGAGGACGGCACCGGCGCCCAGTATCGATTCGTGATGCCCGGCCCGATCTGGAACACCGCGGGGCTGAAGGCCATCCTGGCGGCGATCACCACGGCGATGACCGACGAGGGGCTGGTGGTGATCTCGGGTTCGGTGCCGCCGGGCCTGCCGACGGATTACCCCAAACAGGTCTGCGCGTGCTTCGCGCGGCGCCCGGTCAGGGTGGTGATCGACACGTCGGGCCCGGCGCTGGAGCTTCTGGCCGGCGATCCGGGCGCGCCGCCCGAGGTGCTGCGGATGGATGCGCAGGAATCGGTCGAACTTGCCGGCCGCCCCCTGCCCACCCCTCGGGATAGCGCCGATTTCGCCGCCGAGATGGTCAGGCGCGGCGTGGCCCGCACGGTGGTGGTGGCGCGCGGCGCCGAGGGTTCGGTGCTGGCGACCGAGGAAAGGCGACTCTTCGTCGAGGCGGCAAAGGTGCCGGTTCGGTCAAAGGTGGGAGCGGGCGACAGCTTTGTCGGCGGTTTCAGCCTCGCGCTGGCCCGCGGCGAGGATCTGGCCGAGGCGCTGCGCTGGGGCGCGGCGGCGGCCAGCGCGGCGGTGATGACCGACGCCACGGCGCTGTGCACCCGCGAGGACACCGAGGGGCTGTTGCCACGCTGCCCGGTCCACACGCTCGACTGACACAGACACGCGGCGACGGGCTGCGCCATGGGCCGGGCGATCCGTCACATCCCGTCACGGCGGTCACGATTGGGCTGGTCCTCGGCGCTCGGCGCGGTATGCTGCAACGCAGCAACGCGGAGGGCACCATGGCACATCGGATCGTCGTTCTCGGGGGCGGCTTCGGCGGCATGTATGCCGCGCGCGCGCTGAAACGCAAGCTGCGCGATACCGCCGAGGTCGAGGTCATCAACGCCGAGAACTACTTCGTCTTCCAGCCGCTGCTGCCCGAAGTGGGCGCGGGCTCGATCACGCCGGGCCACGCGGTCTCGCCGCTGCGGTTCCTGCTCAAGGGCGTGTCGGTGCGCAAGGCGCTGATCGACAGCGTCGATTTCGAGCGCAAGGTCGTCATCGTCTTCCAGGGCATCCAGCGCCGCCCGACCGAGGTGCCCTTCGACCATCTCGTGATCGCGCTGGGACAAGGCGTCGATCTCAGCCGCATGCCGGGCCTGGAAGAGCACGCGCTGAAGATGAAGTCGCTCGAAGACGCGCGGCGCGTGCGCGAACACGTGATCGAACAGCTCGAACACGCCCAGGTCACCCGCCTGCCCGACACCAAGCGCGGCGCGCTGACCTTCACCGTGGTCGGCGGCGGCTTTTCGGGGGTCGAGACAGTGGGCGAAATGAAGGAACTGATCGACCGGTCGCTACGCTACTACCCTGAGATCGAGCCGTCGGAGGTGCGCGTGCTGCTGGTCGAATATGCCGGCCGCATCCTGAACGAGATGCCCGACCGTCTGGCCCACTATGCCACCCGCCACCTGGCCAAGCACGGGATCGAGCTGAAGCTGAACACCGGCGTCGCCAGCGCCACCCACCGGCAACTGGTCACGACGGAAGGCGAAGTGATCGACACCCGCACCATCGTGGCGACCATCGGCAACGCCCCCCTGCCCGTGGTGCAGCGGATGGGGCTGGCGTCGAAACACGGGCGCGTCGCGGTCCGGCGCAGCCTGCAGGTCGAGGGCCGGGACAACGTCTGGGCGCTGGGCGACTGCGCGCTGATCCCCCTCAAGGACGGCGCGGCCGAGCGCGCCGATTTCGCGCCGCCCACCGCGCAATTTGCGGTGCGCGAGGCCAAGCGGATCGCCCAGAACATCGCCGCGACGCTGGATGGCAAACCGGCCAAGCCGTTTTCCTACCGCTCGCGCGGCGCGCTGGCCTCGCTTGGCGCCAAGCGCGGCGTGGCCGAGGTGTTCGGGGTGCAACTGACCGGCTTTCCCGCCTGGATCCTGTGGCGGTCCTATTACCTGGCGCTGCTGCCCGGCATCGCAACGCGGGTGAAGGTGCTGATCAACTGGCTGCTCGACGGGCTGGGCGCGCGCAGCGTGGTCCAGATCCGCGCCCATTCCAAGCCGCCGCTGCGCTACGTCTATTTCCGCGCCGGCGACCGCATCTACGACGCCGGCGACCGGTCCGACGGGTTTTACACGGTGATCTCGGGCGCGGTCGAGATGGAACGCACCGACCCCGAGACCGGCGAAAAGACGGCCCGCCGCATCGGCCCCGGCGGCCATTTCGGCGAACGCCTGATCCTCGGCGCCACCCGGCGCAAGACCACCGTGCGCGCGGCCGAGGACACCAAGGTGCTGGTCATGAACCGCGACGAGTTCCTGATGCTGGCCGAGAGCTTTTCGGCCTTCCGCGACTACTTTCGCCCCTACATGGAAAAACGCGGCGTGAAAATTCCGCTCGACGATGGGCCCGAGGCAGGCTGACCGCGCCCGGCGCACGACTGCGGTGAACCGCCCAGCGGCCGTTTCCTGCGCACTCGCCTGACGCCGCGCGCTGGGCCGCTACCGCGGGCACACGGATGCTGCCTGCCGCAGTGTTTTCATTTGCGCGTTTTCAGAAAGCGTTCGAAGGCGTCGAGGGTGTGCGCGCTGACGTGGTGCTCGATCCCTTCGGCGTCCAGTTCGGCGATATCCGCCGGCACGCCCACGGCGATCAGCAATTCGACAACGCTGCGATGGCGGGCGCGGACACGATCGGCCAGTCGGGCGCCCTTGTCGGTCAGGAAGACCCCGCGATAGGGGCGCGACGTGGCCAGCCCCTCGCGCTTGAGCCGCGAGATCGCCTTCGTCGCGGTGGGCTGCGCCACGCCCATGCGTTCGGCGATATCGGCGACGCGGGCTTCGCCGAGTTCCGCGATCAGGTCGCCGATCATCTCGACATAGTCTTCCAGCAAGGCGACGGCCTGCGCCTCTCGGGCGCGGGCAAAGCGGTCGGCCTGGCCCTGCCGCTCGGTGTCGTCCTCGGCCATCGGGTGGTCCTTTCGCGCACGCCTGTAAAACTCTATATCCACGGCTTTCTTCTTGCCAGCCCGATCCGCCGCCCCGGCCCCGGGCCGGGCCCCGGAAAATCCGCTTGCAATCTTTATAGCCGCGGCTATGAGATGCGCCGAAAGCAACGGCCACGGCACCCAATGAACAGACTGACCGCCCAGACCCGCACGGGCATCGCCGCGGTCCTCAGCGGCGAGCGGCACGGCTGGCGCAGCCGGTTCCTGTTCGCCGGCCCCGCGATCATCGCCTCCGTGGCCTATATGGACCCCGGCAACTACGCGACGAACATCCAGGCCGGCGCGGGCTACGGCTATACACTGCTCTGGGTCGTGCTGCTGGCGAACCTGATGGCGATGCTGTTCCAGGCGCTGTCCGCCCGCCTCGGCATCGTGACCGGCAAGAACCTCGCCGAACTTTCGCGCGACCATTTCCCGCGGCCCGTGGTCTGGGGCATGTGGGGGGTCAGCGAGGTCGCGGCGATGGCGACGGACCTGGCGGAATTCCTGGGCGGGGCGATCGGGCTGGCGCTGTTGTTCGACCTGCCATTGATCGTCGGCATGGCGATCACGGCCATCGTGACCTATGCCATTCTCATCCTGGAGCGGCAGGGATTTCGGCCCATCGAGCTGATCATCGGCGCGCTCGTCGGCGTGATCGGCCTGTGCTACCTGGCCGAGGTGATCATCGCGCCGGTCGACTGGCAGGCGGCCGGCCTGGGCATGCTGCAACCGGCCCTGCCCGACAGTGCGGCGCTGACCATCACCGTGGGGATCATCGGCGCGACGGTCATGCCCCACGCGATCTACCTGCATTCCGGCCTGACCCAGGCGCGCGCCGTGCTGCGCGACGACAACGACCGCCGCAAGGTGCTGAAATTCTCGAATACCGAGGTGGTTCTGGCGCTGTCCGTGGCGGGCATGGTCAACATGGCGATGGTGATGATGGCCGCCAGCGCCTTTCACCAGGGCCATTCCGAAGTGGCCGAAATCGAGACCGCCTATCACACGCTCACGCCACTGCTTGGGGCCGCCGCGGCGGGCATGTTCCTGGCCTCGCTCATCGCCTCGGGCATTTCCAGCTCGGTCGTCGGCACGATGGCCGGACAGATGATCATGCAGGGCTTTCTGCACGTCCGGGTGCCGATCTGGCTGCGCCGCCTCGTCACGATGCTGCCCGCCTTTGCCGTGGTGGCCGCGGGCGTCAACGCGACCCAGGCGCTGGTCTACAGCCAGGTGGTCCTGTCGATCGCGCTTCCGGTGCCGATGATCGCCCTGATCGTGTTTTCCGGCCGGCGCGACATCATGGGTGCGTTCACCGTCAACCCGGTCCTGCGCGTTCTGACCGTGATCGGCGCCTGCACCGTGCTGGGGCTGAATTTCGTTCTGCTGGCCGACACGTTCGGCGTGGCGGTCCCGTTCCTGGACGAATGACGCGCCCTCAGCCAGGATCGCGCCAGCGGTTGACGATGGGATAGCGCCGGTCCAGCCAGAACGCCCGGTCGGTCAGCCGCGCCCCGGGGGCCGACTGGAAGCGCTTGTACTCGCTGATATAGATCAGGTGCTCGACCTTCTTCACCATGTCCCGGTCGAACCCCTCCGCCACCAGTTCGGCCACCGATTTCTCGTCGTCGATCAGCCCCACGAGGATACCGTCCAACACGTCGTAGGGCGGCAGGCTGTCCTCGTCCTTCTGGTCGGCGCGCAGCTCGGCCGAGGGCGGCTTGTCGATCACGCGGGGCGGGATCACCTCGCCCGCCGGGCCCATCATCCAGTCGCGGTGGTTGGCGTTGCGCCAGCGGCAGGTCTGGAACACGCGGGTCTTGTAGAGATCCTTGATCGGGTTGTAGCCGCCGGCCATGTCGCCGTAGATCGTGGCATAGCCCACCGCCACCTCCGACTTGTTGCCGGTGGTCAAGAGCATCTCGCCGAACTTGTTGGAAAGTGCCATCAGGATCAGCCCGCGCAGGCGGGACTGGATGTTTTCCTCGGTCACGTCGGGGGCGGTCCCCTCGAACAAGGGCGCCAGCGCCTCGGTCACCGCGGCCCGCGCGCCCGAAATCGGCACCTCGTCCAGCCGGCAGCCCAACGCCTTGGCCACCGCCGCCGCATCCTCCAGCGAGTGTTCCGAGGTGTATTCCGAGGGCAGCATCACGCAGCGCACGTTTTCGGGGCCGATCGCATCGGCCGCGATGGCGGCGACCAGCGCGCTGTCGATCCCGCCCGACAGCCCCAGCAGAACCTTGGGAAAGCCGGTCTTGCCCAGGTAGTCGCGCAAGGCCGTGACCATCACCCGGTAATCCTGCTCCCACATGTCGGGCACCGCGGCCTTGGCGCCGGCCTCGGCGCGCCAGCCCTCTTGGGTGCGGGCGAAATCGACATGCGCGATGCCTTCGTCGAAGAGCGGCATCTGCAGCGCCAGCGCACCGCCGGGGTTCAGCACGAAAGACCCGCCGTCGAAGACCTGGTCGTCCTGCCCGCCCACGAGATTGAGATAGGCCAGCGGCAGCCCGGTCTCGACCGTGCGCGCCACCATCAGCGACAGCCGCGTGTCGAACTTGACCCGATGATAGGGCGACCCGTTGGGCACCAGCAAAATCTCGGCGCCGGTTTCGGCCAGCGCCTCGGCCACGTCCTCGAACCAGGCGTCCTCGCAGATCGGCGTGCCGATCCTGAGCGGCCCGACCGAATAGGGCCCATTGATCGGCCCGCTGTCATAGACGCGCTTTTCGTCGAAGACGCCGTCGTTGGGCAGGTGATGCTTGAACACCCGCGCCGTCACCTCGCCGTTCTGGCAGATGTAATAGGCATTGTAGAGATGGCCGTGGGCGGCAAAGGGCGCGCCGATCCCCAGCGCCGGGCCCTGCGCGCAGTCGCGCGCCAGGGCCTCGACATGCGCCATCGCGTCGGCGGTGAAGGCGGGCTTCATCACGATGTCCTGCACCTGGTAGCCCGTCAGGAACATCTCGGGCAGCGCGACCATGTCGGCGCCGGCGCGCCGGCCTTCGTCCCACGCGGCACGGGCGGCGCGGGCATTGTCTGCCAACGCCCCCATCGTGGGGTTGAGCTGGGCAAGTGTCAGGCGAAACCGCTCGGCCATGGGCGCTCCTTGTCTTGCTTGTGGTCTTAGCAGTTTGTCGGGCAAGGGAAAGACGCAAGGGCGCGAAAACCGTTGTAAGCGCGCGGAGGCTCAATTACGGTTTGCCCGCCTTCGGAACAAGCAGCAACAGGTGGGGCGGAACGTGGCGCGGATGCGAAAGGCCGAGTTTGCGATCAGGGGAGCGGCGCTGGCCGCGGCAATCGGGCTGGCCGGCGGGCCGGCCGCGGCGCAGGACCCCGGCGAGGTGATCACCAAGCAGTACGACGACGGCGGCATCTACGAGGGCACCTTCAAGGACGGCAAGCAACACGGGCGCGGCACATACCGGCTGCCCAACGGGTATGAATACACCGGCGACTGGGTCGACGGCGAGATCCGCGGCCAGGGCGTTGCGCGCTTTCCCGACGGTTCGGTCTACGAGGGCCAGTTCGCGGCCGGCAAGCCCGAGGGCAAGGGCAAGATCACCTTCGCCGACGGCGGCACCTACGAGGGCGACTGGACCGACGGCAAGATCACCGGCGAGGGTGTCGCGGTCTATGCCAACGGGGTGCGCTACGAAGGCCAGTTCCGCAACGCGCTGCACCACGGCACGGGCATGATGACCAGCCCCAACGGCTACAGCTACCAGGGCGACTGGGTCGACGGGGTGAAAGAGGGCGAAGGCCGGATCACCTATCCTGACGGCACCATCTACGAGGGCGGCATGGTCGGCGGCCAGCGCGACGGCCAGGGCACGCTCATCATGCCCGACGGGCTGGTCTATGCCGGCGCCTGGAAGGATGGCCAGATCAACGGGCTGGGCAAGCTGACCCAGACCAATGGCGACGTCTACGAGGGGCTCTTCGTCAACGGCGAGCGCCAGGGCGAGGGCAAGGTCACCTATGCCAACGGCGACACCTACGAGGGCGCCTTCGAGGCCGACAAGCGCCACGGCCAGGGCACCTTCCGCGGCACCGACGGCTATGTCTACGAGGGTGCCTGGGTGGCCGGCCGGATCGAGGGCGAAGGCACCGTGACCTATCCCGACGGGTCGGTCTACGAGGGCCAGTTCCGCGACGACCTGGCCGACGGCCGGGGCACGATCACCTATCCCGACGGCACCACCTACGAAGGCGACTGGGTGGCCGGCGTGATCGAGGGCGAAGGCATCGCCCGGCACGCCAACGGCGATGTCTACGAGGGCGAATTCAAGGACGCCAAGCAGCACGGCCAGGGCACGCTGACCAAGCCCGACGGCTATCGCTATACCGGCCAGTGGCAGGACAACGCCCCCCATGGCGAGGGCGAGGCGCGCTATGCCGACGGCTCGACCTATACCGGCCAGTTCGTGAACGGCGTGCGCGAGGGCCAGGGCCGGTACGAAGCGCCCGACGGGTTCAGCTACCAGGGCGCCTGGTCCGAGGGCCAGCCCGACGGGCGGGGCGTGGCGACCTATGCCAACGGCGATGTCTACGAGGGCATGTTCGCCGAAGGCAAACGCCAGGGCGAGGGCGTGATGCGCTACGCCACCGGCGAAGAGGACCGGGGCGTCTGGCAAAGCGGCGTGCTGACCACCCAGGAATCCGCAGAAGGCGACGAAGCCGAGAGCGCGACCGAGTGAGGGCGGCGCGGTCGCGCGGACCGTTCCACCCGGCCGGCCCGTAGCTGCGTTCGGGCGTTCACCCATGCGCGGAGCCGGGCCAACGCCGGCCCTTGGGATGGCGCCACGGCACGCCCGAGCGGCGCGCTTTATGGCGGCAAAGCCCCTCTAAGATCCGAACGTCGCACTGGCGTTACCAGAGCGCCAGCCCGCCGGAACGGGCCGGCGCCCTCGCGCGGCCCTTGAGGGCCGGGCCGCAATGCCGCTTTCGCGTACGGCGTCAACGATCATCCGATTGCGGGGCCGGAAACATGCCACAACTCCACGGGGTCCGGCGGGGAGTTCTGACCTCCGTAAGTCGTTGAAAGCACGCTCCAATTGTCAGAGGGCGCAAACGACCGTTTCTGCCTCGACAGAACACGTTGCTCATTACAGGCAGCAAGTCGACACGACTGCTTTTCCACCTTTGGAATAGAAACCGTGAAGCTCCGACAAAAGGTCCACCGCCACTCCGCCCGCCGGGCGCCCCATGGGCGCAGCGGCGGCGTCAGATCACGCCTTCAGCTTGGTGATCTTCAGCGTCTTCATGACGAATTTCTCGTAAAACGGCTCTGAGATACCGCTGCGCACCTTGCGCATGAAATACCACTCGAAGGCCAGCTTGGCCCAGTGCACCCAGCGCCCCTTGGACGCCCAGTTGACGTTGCGCGGCGGGTTCTGCGGCATCGCCAGAAACGCCGCGCCGCGGTCGCCGAAATCGGCCAGGCAGAGCGCGTTCCAGGTGGGTTCCTCGTAGGGTTCGCCGCCGGCGATGATCCGCGGCAGGTTGTGCGCCGTGGCCGTCACCATGCTCTCGATCATGAAGCCGGTCTTGGGCACGCCCGTGGGCACCGGGGTCGCCACCGGGGGCGCGATGGCGATGCACACGCCGATGGCGAAGATGTTGGGGTATTTCGGGTTGCGCTGGAATTCGTCGGTCAGGATGAAACCGCGCGGGTTCACCAGCCCCTCGATGCCCCTCACCGCCGGGATGCCGCGGAACGCGGGCAGCATCATCGCGTATTTGAACGGGATCTCGTGCGTCTTCTTCTCGCTGCCGTCCTCGTTCACCTCGGTGACATGGACGGCGTTCTCGTCGAACCGGTTCACCTTGGCGTTGGTGACCCAGTTGATGTCACGGTCGCGCATGATCGATTCCAGCAGGCCCTTGGTGTCGCCCACCCCGCCGAGGCCCAGATGCCCGATATAGGGCTCCGAGGTCACGAAGGTCATCGGCACCTTGTGGCGGATCTTGCGCTTGCGCAGGTCGGTGTCGATGGTCATCGCGTATTCGTAGGCCGGCCCGAAGCACGAGGCGCCCTGCACCGCGCCCACGACGATGGGGCCGGGGTTGGCGCAGAACGCCTCCCACTTGTCGCCCGACATCTCGGCGTGCTCGATCTGGCAGACCGAGGCGGTGTGCGCCTCGGGGCCGAATCCCTCGATCTCGTCAAAGGCAAGCTCGGGGCCGGTGGCGATGACGAGGTAATCGTAGGACACCTCCCTGCCGCTGGCCAGAATCACCTTGTTCTCCTCGGGCAGCAGTTTTTCGGCGCCGTCGCAGATAAAGCCGATGTCGCGCCGGGCCATGACGGGGGCAAGCTCGACCGTGATGTCGCTCTTCTTGCGCCAGCCGACACCGGCCCAGGGATTCGAGGGGGTGAACTGGAAATAGGGCTTGTTCGAGATCACGGTGATCCGGTCTCCGGCGCCCAGCGTTTCCTTCAACTCGTAGGCCTGAAGCGTGCCGCCCAGCCCCGCGCCCAGTACAACGACATGTGCCATGGATGTCTCCTCCGCAATCCTCGGCCCGTACCATGTCGGCCCTTTTCGGGCTCTCGGCGGGCACGCCGGCAATATATTCAATTTCCAGAATGGACCCTCGGCGCGCAAACACCAAGAAGTATTTTCACCCGGCCCGGTTTCAAGGGTTTCAGACGATTTTGCCCGCTGACAGCCGGTCGAGAACCGCCTCGGCCTCGCGCAGCACCGTGGCGCGGCGCTCGGCGTCCATCCGGTCCCAGGTGCGATAGATCTGCGCCATGCGCGGATTGCCCGAGAACCGCTCGCGGTGGCGGTCGAGGAAGGACCAGTAAAGCAGGTTGAACGGGCAGGCCCCCGGCCCGGTCTTGCGGCTGACCGTGTAGGCGCAGCCCCGGCAATAGTCCGACATGCGAGAGATATAGGCCCCCGACGACACGTAGGGCTTTGACGCGACGATGCCGCCATCGGCGAACTGGCTCATCCCCACCGTGTTGGGCGCCTCGACCCATTCGTAGGCGTCGGCATAGACCGCGAGGTACCATTCGTGCAGCGCGGTCGGATTGACGCCGGCCAGCAGGCCGAAATTGCCCGTCACCATCAGCCGCTGGATGTGATGGGCGTAGGCCTCATCCCGGGTCTGGGCGACCACGCGCGAGAGGCAGTTCATCTTCGTCTCCGCCCCCCAATAGAGGGCGGGCAGGCCGCGCTGGTGGTTCAGCGCATTGCGCCTCGGGTAGCCGGGCCCCTCGCGGAAATAGATGCCCCGCACGAATTCGCGCCAGCCGAGGATCTGGCGGATGAACCCCTCCACCGCGTTAAGCGGCGCGCGGCCCGCGCGATATTCCGCCTCGGCGCGCGCGCAGACGTCGCGCGCGTCCAGGAGCCCGACGTTGAGGTAGGGCGAGATCACCGCGTGATAGAGAAACCGATCGCCTGCAAGCATCGCGTCCTGGTAATCGCCGAACGCGGGCAGACCGTGTTTCAGGAAATGGGCAAACGCCGCCTCGGCCTGGGCGGCATCGGTGGCAAACCAGAACGGCCTGAGCGCGCCGAAATGCTCGGCAAAGCGGTCTTTCACGAGGTCCAGCACCTCCGCGACCGTCTCATCCGGCTCGAAATGCGGCGGGCCCTTGCGGAACAGGTCGTCCGCGGCGGGCTTGCGGTTCTCGTGGTCGTAGTTCCACTTGCCGCCCGCAGGCTTGTCCCCCTCCATCAAAAGCCCCGTTTCGCGCCGCATCTCGCGGTAGAAATATTCCATCCGCAGGCTCTTGCGCCCCTCGGCCCAATGGTCGAACCGGTCGCGGGAACAGAAAAACCGCGTGTCGGGGCAAAGCGTCACGTCGAGCGGCATCTCCTCCAGCGCCGCGATCAGCCGCCATTCGCCGGGCTCGGTGGCGATGACCTCGCGCGCGCCCTCCGCCGCGGCGCGGCGCTGCAATTCGCCGGTTATCGACTGGGCGTTGTCCCCGTCATCGAGCCGGGCATAGGCCACGCGCCAGCCATCGGCCTCCAGCAGGGCCGCGAACTTGCGCATCGCTGCAAAGACAAAGGCGATCTTCTTGGGGTGGTGGCGGACATAGGACGCCTCGTCCGTCACCTCGGCCATCACCACCAGGTCGCGCCCCTTGTCGGCCGCCTTGAGCGCCGAGAGATCGCGCGACAGCTGATCGCCCAGCACCAGGACCAGACGGCTCACCAGGGCACCGCCTGTCCGGCCCAGTCGAAAAAGCGCCCCGACTCTTCCGGCCCCAGCCCGTCGATCACCCCCAGCAGGTTCTCGGCGGCCACCTCGGGCGGCACCGTCTTGTGCCGCCCCGCGTAGGCCGCGGTAAAGGGCGTGGCCACCGTGCCCGGATGCAGCGCCACGCAGACGCAGTGACGGTGGCTGCGCCCAAGCTCGATCGCCGCCGTGTGCAGCCCCTGGTTCAGCGCCGCCTTGGCCATGCGGTAGGCATACCACCCCCCCAGCCCGTTATCGCCGATCGAGCCCACGCGCGCCGAGAGAACGGCGACAACCGCCCGCCTGTCGCGCGGGATCAGCCGCGCGGCATGTTTCAGCACCAGCAAGGGCCCCATCGCGTTGACCGCGAACTGCGCCGCCAGCGCCTCGGGCGTGACCTCCTTCAGCGCCTTCTCGGGCGGATGGCCCGCACCCTCCAGCGCCCCGGTCGCCACCACCACCAGGTCGAACGGCCCCTCCAGGGCCCCAAGCGCGCGCACCACGCTGGCCTCGTCGGTGACGTCCAGCCCGTCGCGCCGGCGCGACAGGCCGACCACGGCCCCCTGCCCCAGCCGCGCGCGCAAGGCGGCGGCCAGCGCCGCGCCGATCCCGCCGCTTTCTCCGATCACCAGCGCCCGTTCCATCGCCACCCCCTGGCTCGCGCAGTTAGGGCCCCGCGCCCACGCGCCCAGTTCTTCTGGCCGAAAATATCCCCGCCGGAGGCAAGAAAACTCCGTCTCGACGCCCGCCAGGGGCGCGAGCGAATGGGCGGCAAAACGCGCTTTCCCTTTGCGCGCACTGCCCTTATAGTGCCGGCTCATGGACCGCCACGGACATATCGCACCCTTGCCCGCGCCCCGCGGCGCGCGCGCCGTCGGCCTTCTGCTTCTTCTTAGCCGCCTCTGAGCGTGCCGTCCCGGCGCGACCGCTCAGAGGAATGTGCCCGCGCCCCTTCGCACCCAGGCTAAGACCCAGACAAAGAGACATCCCATGACCGACACATCCGAACAGGACCGCGTCCTGATCTTCGACACCACCTTGCGCGACGGCGAACAAAGCCCCGGCGCCACGATGACCCATGACGAAAAGCTGGAAATCGCCGCCATGCTCGACGAGATGGGCGTCGATATCATCGAGGCGGGGTTTCCAATCGCCTCGGAGGGCGATTTCGAGGCGGTACGCGACATCGCCAGGCAATCGCGCAATTCCGTGATCTGCGGGCTTTCGCGCGCGAACCCCAAGGATATCGACCGCGCGTGGGAGGCGGTAAAGCACAGCGCCCGCCCCCGCATCCACACCTTCATCGGCACCTCGCCCTTGCACCGGGACATCACCAAGCTGACCCAGGACGAGATGGCCGAGCGTATCCACGAGACCGTGACCCACGCCCGCAACCTCTGCGACAACGTGCAGTGGTCGCCGATGGACGCCACCCGGACCGAGCACGATTATCTCTGCCGGGTGGTCGAGATCGCGATCAAGGCCGGCGCCACCACGATCAACATCCCCGACACGGTGGGCTATACCGCGCCCCGCGAAAGCGCCGACCTGATCCGGATGCTGATCGAGAAGGTTCCCGGCGCCGACGAGATCGTGTTCGCCACCCATTGCCACAACGACCTCGGCATGGCGACCGCCAACGCGCTGGCCGCGGTCGAGGCGGGCGCGCGGCAGATCGAATGCACGATCAACGGGCTGGGCGAGCGTGCCGGCAACACCGCGCTGGAAGAGGTGGTAATGGCGCTCAAGGTGCGCCACGACATCATGCCCTACGACACCGGCATCGACACCACCAAGATCATGGGGCTGTCGCGCAAGGTCGCGGCGGTGTCGGGGTTCCCGGTGCAGTACAACAAGGCCATCGTCGGCAAGAACGCCTTCGCCCACGAATCCGGCATTCACCAGGACGGCGTTCTGAAAAACGCCGAGACCTTCGAGATCATGAAGCCGGAGGATATCGGGCTCTCGGCCACCAACCTGGTGATGGGCAAGCATTCGGGCCGCGCCGCGCTGCGCGCCAAGATGAAAGAGCTGGGCCACGACCTGGCCGACAACCAGCTCAACGACGTCTTCGTCCGGTTCAAGGCGCTGGCCGACCGCAAGAAGGAGGTCTACGACGACGACCTGCTCGCGCTGATGCGCGACAGCGCCGCCGACGAGGGCCACGGCCGGCTGCAGGTGAAATTCCTGCGGGTGATCTGCGGCACCGAGGCGCCGCAATCGGCCGACCTGACCCTGACCATCGACGGGGTCGACCACCAGGTCACCGCCACCGGGGACGGGCCGGTCGATGCCACCTTCAACGCGGTCAAGGCGCTGTTCCCGCATGGCGCGCATCTTAAACTCTACCAGGTGCACGCGGTCACCGGCGGCACCGACGCGCAGGCCACCGTCAGCGTGCGGATGGAGGAAGACGGCAAGATCGCCACCGGCCAGTCCTCGGACACCGACACGGTAGTGGCCTCGGCCAAGGCCTATGTGAACGCGCTGAACCGCCTGCTGGTGCGGCGCGAGAAGGGCAAGCCGGCAGAGGACCGCGCCGCGGTCTGAGCACCGCTCAGCATTTCGGCCAGGGCCGGGCGCAACGCGCCCGGCTTTTTACGTTTCAGGGGTGAATGTTCGAAAAGTATAATTCCTGGAAGTTATCTTGAGTAATGATGATCGCTTTTGCAGGATTATTACAAGAAGCGGAGACTCGCCAACCGCCTGATATTGTGCCCTTTACCGCGCCCCCGCCCAGCGCCTATAACCATCAGCGGCCTGATCGCCCCGAGTCGGGGTCCGGGCCCTGTGGCAATTTTGCAAGGCATCTCGATATGGCAGGATTTGGCGGTCTGTTCTCGTCCGACATGGCGATCGACCTCGGCACGGCGAACACGCTGGTCTACGTCAAGGGGCGCGGGATCATTCTCAACGAGCCCTCGGTGGTCGCCTTCCACGTCAAGGACGGGCGCAAGCAGGTGCTCGCGGTGGGCGAGGACGCCAAGCTGATGATCGGCCGGACGCCCGGCTCGATCGAGGCGATCCGGCCGATGCGCGAAGGCGTGATCGCCGATTTCGACGTCGCCGAAGAGATGATCAAGTACTTCATCCGCAAGGTCCACAAGCGCACCACCTTCACCAAGCCCAAGATCATCGTCTGCGTGCCCCACGGTGCCACCCCGGTCGAAAAACGCGCGATCCGCCAGTCGGTGCTGTCGGCCGGTGCCCGGCGCGCCGGGCTGATCGCCGAACCCATCGCCGCGGCGATCGGTGCAGGCATGCCGATCACCGACCCCACCGGCAGCATGGTCGTCGATATCGGCGGCGGCACCACCGAGGTGGCGGTCCTCAGCCTCGGCGACATCGTCTACGCGCGCTCGGTGCGCGTCGGCGGCGACCGGATGGACGAGGCGATCATCAACCACCTGCGCCGCCAGCAGAACCTTCTGATCGGCGATTCCACCGCCGAGCGGATCAAGACCTCGATCGGCACCGCGCGGATGCCCGATGACGGGCGCGGCGCCTCGATGCAGATCCGCGGCCGCGACCTCTTGAACGGCGTGCCGAAGGAGATCGAGATCAACCAGGCCCAGGTGGCCGAGGCGCTGGCCGAACCGGTGCAGCAGATCTGCGAGGCGGTGATGACCGCGCTCGAGGCCACGCCGCCCGACCTCGCCGCCGACATCGTGGACCGTGGCGTCATGCTGACGGGCGGCGGCGCGCTGCTGGGCGAGCTGGACCTCGCGCTGCGCGAACAGACCGGGCTGGCCATCTCGGTGGCCGACGAGTCGCTGAATTGTGTAGCGCTCGGCACCGGCAAGGCGCTGGAATATGAAAAACAGCTTCGGCATGTGATAGATTACGAAAGCTGAGGCTAGGCGGCCCTGCGCCTGAGGAAAGGCAGACGTGGCCACGGACAGAAACGCATCGCTCGACTACACCCGCCCGATCCGGCGTATCGTGATCGGCACGCTCGTTTTGTGCCTGATGGCGTTGTTCCTGCTCTGGCGGATCGACAGCCCGCGGGTCGAGCGGATGCGCGCGGCGCTGGTCGACCGGGTGGTGCCCAGCTTCGACTGGGCGCTGGTGCCGGTGACCAAGGTCGTTGGCATGGTCGAGGGCTTCCAGTCCTACGCGCGGATCTACGAGCAAAACCAGGAGCTGCGCCGCGAGCTGCGCCAGATGAAGGCGTGGAAAGAGGCCGCGCTTCAGCTGGAACAGGAAAACGCCAAGCTGCTGGACCTCAACAAGGTGCGCCTCGACCCGCAGCTGACCTATGTCACTGGCGTGGTGATGGCCGATAGCGGCTCGCCCTTCCGGCAGTCGGTGCTGCTGAACGTCGGCGCGCGGGACGGCATCGTCGATGGCTGGGCCACGACCGACGGTCTGGGGCTGGTGGGCCGCATATCGGGGGTGGGCGCGCGCACGTCGCGGGTGATCCTGCTGACCGATTCCAACTCGCGCATCCCGGTGACGATTCAGCCTTCGGGCCAGCGCGCGGTTCTGACCGGCGACAACTCCCCGGTTCCGCCCATCGAATTCGTCGAGACGCCCGAACTGGTGCGCCCGGGCGACCGGGTGGTTTCGTCCGGCGACGGCGGCGTGTTTCCGGCCGGATTGCTGGTGGGCCAGGTCGCGCTGGGCTCCGACCGCAGGCTCAGGGTGCGGCTGGCCGCCGATTACGAACGGCTGGAGTTCCTGCGCGTGCTGCGCAGCCATTCCAACGAGGTGATCGAGGACCCCGGCGCGCTGATCGCGCCCGCCCCGATCGGCCCGCCGGACCCGGCCATGGTGCAGGGGGCCGGCAATGGTTGACCCGCTGACGACGCGGCGCTGGCTTTATCGCGCCCTGTTCGCCGCGCTGGCCACGCTCTTGCTGTTCCTGCGGCTGCTGCCGCTCGACACGATGCCGCGCACCATCCCCGGCCCCGATCTGTTGATGTGCCTGATCTTCGCCTGGGTCCAGCGCCGGCCCGACTACATCCCATGCTGGCTGCTGGTCGGCGCGGTGCTGGTCTTCGACATGATGCTGATGCGCCCGCCGGGCGTGTGGACCGCGCTGGTGCTGCTGGGGGCCGAATTCCTGCGCTCGCGCCAGCAGGTCTCGGCCGAGATGCCGTTCGGGGTTGAATGGCTGATGGTCGGCGCGGTCACGGTCGTTGCGACGCTGGCCTACGGGACGATCCTGGCCATCGCCGTGGTCGACCATGCGAGCCTGGCCAAGTTGCTGGTGCAGGCCGTCACCACGCTTGCCGCCTATCCGCTGGTGGTGTTCCTGTCGGCCTTCGTACTGGGCGTGCGGCAGGCCAGCCTGGGCGAGATCACGCGGAGGGCCCCGGCGCGATGAGACGCACGCCCAAGGACACCGAGGAAAGCGCCCGCCGCATCTCGCGCCGCGGCGTCATTCTGGGCGGCACGCAGCTGGCCGTCATGGGCATACTGGCCTTCAGGATGCGTTTCATGCAGGTCGAACGCGCCGACCAGTTCCGCCTCCTGGCCGAGGAAAACCGGATCAACATCCGCCTGATCCCGCCGGCCCGCGGCCTGATCTTCGACCGTTACGGCGTGCCGCTGGCCGGCAACGAACAGAATTACCGCATCGTCGTGGTACGCGAGGATACCGGCGATGTGGACGAGGCGCTGGCCAAGCTCGCCCGCATCGTGCCGCTCGAGCCCGACGAGATCGAGCGCGCGCGCAAGGAAATCGCCCGGCGCAGCCCCTTCGTGCCGGTGACCGTGGTCGACCGGCTGAGCTGGGACGACGTGGCCCAGGTGGCCGTCAACGCCCCTGCCCTGCCCGGCGTGACGCCCGAGGTGGGGCTGTCGCGCGTCTACCCGCTGGGCTCTGATTTCGCCCATATCGTGGGCTATGTCGGCCCGGTCAGCGACTACGACCTGTCCAAGCTCGAAGACCCCGATCCGCTGTTGCAGATCCCGCGCTTCCAGATCGGCAAGACCGGCGTCGAGGCCAAGATGGAGGGCGACCTGCGCGGCAAGGCGGGCACCAAGCGCATCGAGGTCAACGCGGTGGGCCGGGTCATCCGCGAACTCGACCGGATCGACGGCCAGCCCGGATCGGACCTGCAACTGACCGTCGACGCGGGGCTGCAAAACTTCATGGAGGCGCGGATGGCGGGCGAAAGCGCCGCGGCGGTGGTGGTCGACACCATCGACGGCGACGTTCTCGGCATCGCCTCGGCCCCCAGTTTCGACCCCAACAAGTTCGTCCGCGGCATCTCGTTGGCCGATTACCGGGCGCTGACCGAAAACCCGTACCGGCCGCTGGCCAACAAGACCGTGCAGGGCGCCTACCCGCCGGGCTCGACCTTCAAGATGGTCACGGCGCTTGCCGCGCTGGAGGCCGGGGTGCTCAGCCCCGAGGAAACCGTCTGGTGCCCCGGCTTCAAGGAGGTCGGCGGGCGGCGCTTTCACTGCTGGAGGCGCGGCGGGCACGGCCATGTCAACCTGCACGAAAGCCTCCAGCAATCCTGCGACGTGTTCTATTATGATGTCGCCGAACGGGTGGGCATCGAAAAGATCACCGAGGTCGCCAACCGGCTGGGGCTGGGCATTCGCCACGATCTGCCGCTATCGGCGGTCAGCCAGGGGCTGACCCCCAACAAGGCCTGGAAGCGCGCCTACCGCGATGCCGAATGGGTGGTGGGCGACACGCTGAACGCGGCCATCGGACAGGGCTTCGTGCTGGCCTCGCCGCTGCAACTGGCGGTGATGACGGCGCGCATCGCCTCGGGGCGCAGCGTCACGCCGCGCCTGGTGAAATCCATCGACGGCATCGAACAGCCGTCGGGCGCGGGCGATCCGCTGGGCTTGAGCCCGGTGCACCTCGCGCGCATCCGGCGCGGCATGGACGCGGTCAGCAACAGCCGGCGCGGCACCGCCTACCGCTCGCGCGTGGTCGACCCCGGCCTTGCGATGGCCGGCAAGACCGGCACCAGCCAGGTACGCAGCATCACCGCCGCCGAACGCGCCGCGGGCGTGTTCCGCAACGAGGACCTGCCCTGGGAACGGCGCGACCACGCGCTTTTCGTCTGCTTCGCGCCCGTCGAAGCACCGCGCATCGCCGTGTCGGTGGTGGTCGAGCATGGCGGCGGCGGTTCGACGGCGGCCGCGCCCATCGCCCGCGACATCGCGCTGCGCGCGCTCCATGGCGATCTGCCGCCGCTCTCGGCCTATCCCGAGCGCCAGCGCTGGGAAGTGGAAGAGCGTTTCGACAAGCTGCCCCTGCGCCCCTCGGAGCCGCCGAAAAACACCGGGCGAAGCCGCGCATGAGCTATCTCGAATATACCGTCAAAACCGTCCCCACCGGCCTTCGCAAGGTGTTTTACCTCAACTGGGCGCTGGTGCTGTTGCTGACCGCCGTGGCCGGCGTGGGGTTTTTGATGCTCTACTCGGTCGCCGGCGGGTCGCTGACGCCCTGGGCCGAGCCGCAGATGAAACGCTTCGGGCTGGGCCTGGCCGTAATGTTCTTGGTCGCCTTCGTGCCGATCTGGTTCTGGCGCAACATGGCGGCGCTGGCCTACGGGCTGTCGGTGCTGCTGCTGGTGCTGGTCGAACTGATGGGCGCGGTCGGCATGGGCGCGCAACGCTGGATCGACCTCGGCTTCATCCGCCTGCAACCGTCGGAGTTGATGAAGATCACCCTGGTGATGATGCTGGCCGCCTATTACGACTGGCTCGATATCAAGAAGGTCTCGCGCCCGCTCTACGTGATCGTGCCGGTGGCGATCATCCTGCTGCCCACGGTGCTGGTGCTGAAGCAGCCCGACCTCGGCACCGCCCTTTTGCTGTTGATGGGCGGCGGCATCATGATTTTCCTGGCCGGCGTTCACTGGCTTTATTTCGGCGCATTGGCGGCGGTTGGGGGTGGGCTGGTGACCGCCGTCTTCACCTCGCGCGGCACCACCTGGCAGCTGTTGAAGGACTACCAGTATCGCCGCATCGACACCTTTCTCGACCCCGCCTCAGACCCGCTGGGGGCGGGCTATCACATCACCCAGTCGAAAATCGCGCTTGGCTCGGGCGGCTGGGCCGGCCGGGGCTTCATGCAGGGCACGCAGAGCCGGCTGAACTTCCTGCCCGAGAAACACACCGATTTCATCTTCACCACCCTGGCCGAGGAATTCGGCTTTCTCGGCTCGATATCGCTGCTGACGCTTTACGCGCTGATCGTCCTGTTCTGCATCGTCTCGGCGGTGAACAACAGCGACCGGTTTTCGTCGCTGCTGACACTTGGCATCGCGGCCACGTTCTTCCTGTTCTTCGCGCTCAACATGTCGATGGTGATGGGGCTGGCGCCGGTCGTCGGCGTGCCGCTGCCGCTGGTCTCTTACGGCGGCTCGGCGATGCTGGTGCTGATGGCGGCCTTCGGACTGGTGCAGAGCGCGCATATCCACCGTGCGAGGTCGAGATGAGCCTGACCGTGCTTTTTTCCGCCCCCGAGGCGTACTGGGAAAGATATCGGGAGACCCTGCCGCGGGCCTTTGCCGAGGCCGGGCTCGACGTGACGCTGACGCGCGCGGCGGCGCCCGAGACCGTCGACTTCATCGTCTTCGCGCCGAAAGGGCCGGTCTCGGATTTCGGGCCATATTCGAACTGCCGGGCGGTGCTCAGCCTCTGGGCGGGCGTGGAAACCATCGTCGGAAACGCGACGCTGACCCAGCCGCTCTGCCGGATGGTCGATTCGGGGCTGGAAGAGGGCATGGTCGAATGGGTGACGGGCCATGTGCTGCGCCACCATCTCGGGATCGACCGTCAGATCCTCAGCCAGGACGGGGTGTGGGCCCCGGTCGTGCCGCCGCTGGCGCGCGACCGCCGCGTCGCGATCCTCGGGCTCGGCGCGCTGGGGCGCGCCTGCGCCGAGGCGCTGGCCGCGCTGCGCTTTGACGTTATGGGCTGGAGCCGCACGCCGCGCGACGTGCCCGGCGTGGCCTGCCAGCATGGCGCGGCAGGGCTGCGCGCCGTGCTGGAGGCCGCCGAGATCGTCGTGCTGCTCTTGCCGCTCACGCCCGAGACCGACACCCTGATAAATGCCGAACGGCTGGACTGGCTGCCCGACGGCGCGGTGCTGATCAACCCCGGCCGCGGCGCGCTGATCGACGACGACGCGGTGCTGGCGGCCCTCGATGCGGGCCGGCTGGGCCATGCCACGCTCGACGTGTTCCGCACCGAGCCCCTGCCGCCCGAGCACCCTTTCTGGGCGCATCCCAAGGTGACGGTCACGCCCCATATCGCGTCCGAAACCCGCCCCGAGAGCGCCGCAAGGGTGATCGCCGAGAATATCCGCCGCTCGGTGGCGGGCGCGCCGCTGCTCTTTCTGGTGGACCGCGACCAGGGGTATTGAGCGCAAGGCCGCCCCCCGGCGCAGCGGGTTTTGCAAAACCGCCGCGGTTGGCCCGGCATCGGTAACGGCTGCGGTTGTTTGCACCTCGGCCCTGGCGGGCAACGCGGCGCGCCATGGGGACATGCCGGAGCAGGGCCGTGCGCTACCGCAGGCGCGGCGGGGCGTCGGGGTCGCGGTCCACAACCAACGCCTCGGGGCGCTCCGGTTCCGGCAGGTCGAAGCGCAGGCCGACCCGGCCCAGCGGCCCGGCCAGCGGGTCGTCGGGGCCGATGAAGGCCACGTCGAGCGCGCCGGTCTCGGCGCCGCTGAAGCCAAGCGCCTCGCCCACCGCCCGCGACAACACCGCCTCGGCCCCCGGCGCGGCGTCGACAAAGGCCAGCATATGCCCCGCCCGGCCGCCGGGATAGATCACGCCGGCCAGCCAGGCGTGGCGCGCCAGCCCCCCGGCCCGCGCCAGCCGCGCGTCGAGCGCGCGCAGCACCTGCTCGGGCACGTCGCTGGGCGGGCGCAGTTCCTCGGGGCGGGCCTCGACCGCCTCGGGCCGCGCGGCCAGCAGGCCGGCCAGCCAGTCGACCGCCCCCGACGGCAGCAGGATCGCGGCGTCCTGCCCGAGGTTGACGCCCAGCCCCAGCCCCTGCCCGGCCAGCATCGCCGCCAGATCGCGCCCCGGCAGCGCGGCGTAGGGCGCCGGCGCGCCGGTGAAGGCCGAAAGACGCTCTTCGGCGTCGAAGACCAGCACCACCGGCCCATCCTCCAACGCAAAGACCTGCGGCGCGATCTCGTCGCCCGCGGGCTCGGCCTCCAACAGCAGGAACAGCTCTGCCTCGGCCAGCCGCGCGTAAAAGGCCAGCCGTGCCGCGCCGTCCTCGGGCGCGGCGGCCATCGCACGGTGGGCCGCGTCCAGCACTGTCTCGTCGTTCATTCCAGGACCTCCCGCACCCGCGCCCTCAGCGCCGGCAGTACCTCTTGCTCGAACCAGGGGTGGCGCTTCAGCCACGCGGTGTTGCGCCACGACGGGTGCGGCAGCGGAAAGACCCGCGGCGCATGGGCGCGCCAGGCCGCCACCGTCTGCGTCACCCCGCCCCGTGCATCCGGGCCGAGATGCCATTTCTGGGCGTATCCGCCGATCAGCAGCGTCAGCGGCAGCTCGCCCAGATCGGCCATCACCCGGTCGTGCCATGTCTCGGCGCAGACCCGTGGCGGCGGCAGGTCGGACCCCTTGGCATCGTAGCCCGGAAAACAAAACGCCATGGGCAGCACCGCCACCCGCGAAAGGTCGTAGAACACCTCCGGCGCGATGCCCATCCAGCCCCGCAGCCGGTCGCCCGACGGGTCGAGAAAGGGTTTGCCCGCCTGGTGCACCCGCATCCCCGGCGCCTGCCCGGCCACCAGGACACGCGCGCCGGGCGCGAACCATGGCACCGGGCGGGGCGCGTGGGCAGTCGCCGTGCCGGCAAAGCGCGCGGCACAGAGCCGGCAGGCGGCGATCTCGGCGCTGAGGCCGGTCCGGGGCAACGGCGGGGTCATGCCCATCCTCTAGCGGCAGCCCGTCGCGGGTGCAAATTGCCACTTGCGAATCCTCTATATTTCGAGAACAATGAAAATATGAAGCATGACACGCCCTCCGGCCTCGCCCTTGCCCGCTATGCCTCGGCCTTCGCCGCGCTCGGTTCGGAGCAACGGCTGAGCGTGCTGCGCACCCTGGTGCGGGCCGGCCCCGGGGGCATCCCCATCGGGGTGCTTGGCGAACGCTCGGGCATCACCGGCTCGACCCTGACGCATCACATGAAGGCGCTGGCCCAGGCCGGGCTGGTGACCCAGGTGAAACAGGGCCGGTCGATCATCTGCGCCGCCGCGGCCTACCCGGAAATGAAGGCGCTCTCGGATTTCCTGCTGTCGGAATGCTGCGCCGACGCCTCTTCGCCCCACCAGGAGCACAGCCATGACTGACACCTCCCTGCCCACCCCGCGCCCGCTTGCCCTTTGGCGCTGGATCGACAAGGCGGTGCTGGCGATGATCGCGATCCCGCTGGTGCTGGCCGTGGCCGACCCGGCGCAGGTGGGCCCGACCATCGGCTTTGCCGCCGGCGCGCTGGCGCATACCGCGCCCTTCATCGTCTTCGCGGTGCTGGCCGTCGGGTATCTCAAGGCCACGGGCAGCGAGGCTCTGCTGGCCCGCGCCTTCGAGGGGCGCACGGCGCGGATGATCGTGCTGGCCGCGCTGCTAGGCGGGCTTTCGCCATTCTGCTCTTGCGAGGTGATCCCCTTCATCGCGGCGCTTCTGGCCGTGGGCGCGCCGCTGGCGGCGGTCATGGCCTTCTGGCTGTCCTCGCCGCTGATGGACCCGGCGATGTTCCTGATCACCGCGGGCACGCTGGGCGCACCGTTTGCCGTGGCCAAAACCGGGGCGGCGATCTCTATCGGGCTGCTGGGCGGCTTTGCCACCCACGCGCTGTCGCAAAGCGCGCTTTTCTCCGATCCGCTGCGGCCCAGGGGCGGCGGCTGTTCGTCCTCGGGCTGCGGCTGCGGCGACAAGCCGGCCTTTTCCGGCCGCCCGGCCTGGCAATTCTGGCACGAGGCCGAGCGCCGCCAGACGTTCCGCACGGCGGTGGTCGAAAATGCGCTCTTCCTCGGCAAATGGCTGGCGCTGGCCTACATGATCGAGGCGCTGATGCTGCACTACGTCCCGGCCGAGGCGGTGGCCTCGATCCTCGGCGGCGAGGGGCTGCGGCCCGTCCTGCTGGGCGCCGTGATCGGCGGGCCGGCCTATCTGAACGGCTATGCCGCGGTGCCGCTGGTCGACAGCCTGCTGCAACAGGGGATGAGCCCGGGCGCGGCGATGTCCTTCGTCATCGCGGGCGGCGTCAGCTGCATCCCGGCGGCCGTCGCCGTCTGGGCGCTGGTCAAGCCGCGGGTCTTTGCCGCCTATATCGGCTACGCGGTCGTCGGCTCGGTGCTGGCGGGGCTGGCCTGGGGCGCCTTCGCATGAGGCACCCGGCGCAGTTGCCCCATGCGGGCCGATCGACTATCCAACCGGGAAAAATGATGCCGGTTGGGGATGGTCGGGCATGTATCGGGTCTGGAATTTCGTTACCAATTACTCGCTGCTCCTGATCGGCGGGGCGGTGACGGCCCTGGTCTGGGTCAACATCCACCCCAATTCGTACCACGACGTTGTCGAGTTCGTGCTGCTCGACAATGCCATTATCGGCCACGCCCACGAGGTGAACGGCCAGATCTACCGCACCCTGACGCTCCACTACCTCGTCAATGACGTGCTGATGGCATTTTTCTTCGCCGTCGCCGCAAAGGAGGTGTGGGAGGCGGTGATCCTGCGAAACGGCGCGCTGCGCGGCAAGAAGGCCGCCACGCCGCTGATCGCCACGCTGGGCGGCATGGCCGGCCCGGTCGTCGTCTATCTGGGGCTCGCCGCGATCCTGGGCTCGGACACCTACGACGCCGTGGCCAAGGGCTGGGCGGTCCCCACGGCGACCGACATCGCCTTTTCCTATATCGTGGGGCGCATCGTGTTCGGCGCCGGGCACCCGGCGGTGCGGTTCCTGCTGTTGCTGGCCATCGCCGACGACGCGGCGGGCCTCTTCATCCTGGCGGTCTTTTACCCCTCGGGCGCGCTGGCACCGGTATGGCTGCTGCTGTCGGCGGGCGCCTCGGCGGCGGTGTTCGTCCTGTTCAACTGGCTGCCCCGGATACTGGACAGGGGCGACCAGGCGCGCCCGAATTCGAGCTGGGTACGCAAATACCTGTCCTTCTGGCCCTATCTCGCCGCCGGCGCGGCCAGTTGGTACGGCTTTCAGGAAAGCGGGCTGCACCCGGCGCTGGGCCTTTTGCCCGTGGTGCCGGCGATCCCCCATGCCGACCGGGCGTTCGGCATCTTCGCCGAGGCCGAGCAATACCTCACCGACCTTTTGAACCATATCCAGCGTTTGCTGAAACACCCGGTCGAGGTGATCCTGTTCTTCTTCGGCCTGCTCAACGCGGGGGTCGAGTTTTCGTCGATCGGCACGCCCACCTGGCTGGTTCTGGCGGGCCTGCTGATCGGCAAGCCCGCGGGCGTTCTGCTGTTCGGCTGGGTGGCGGCACGCCCGCTGCGGCTGGGCCTGCCCGTGGGAATGCGCATGGCCGATCTCTTCGTGGTGGGCTGCGTCGCCGCGATCGGCTTTACCGTGTCGATCTTCATCGCATCGGTCGCCTTCGACGGCAGCGCCACGATCGAGGGCATCCGGATACAGGATGCAGCCAAGATGGGCGCGCTCTTCAGCTTTGGCGCGGCGCTGATCGCCATCGCCGCCGGCCGGGCGGTCGGGGTGCGAAAACAGCGCGCCTGACCGGCCAATCGGCGGGCACCGGCGGGTGCAGCCTCGCCTCACTTCTTCGACAGCGCCATGTAATGGCCCGATTGTTGCCGGGAACGTTGTCAATCAGCCGTAGACGGCGACATAATATAGTCCCAATGGATGAATAGCCTGCCGACAATCGAAAAGTCCGCCCGACATCCCGGACGGGCGCGACCTGCGGCAGTATCGGGACCAGTGAATGCTCGAGTTCAGCGAAGTCAGTAAGTCCTTCTGGACCGGCAAGCAGCGCAAGATCATCCTCGACAGGGTGTCCTTTCGCGTCGAGCTCGGTCATTCGCTTGGCATTCTGGCGCCCAACGGCACCGGCAAGACGACGCTGATCAACATGATGGCGGGGCTGGAAAAACCCGACGAGGGCGAGATCACCCGCACCTGCCGCATCTCGTTCCCGCTGGGCTTCATGGGGGGCGTGGTCAACCGCCACACCGGCACCGAAAACGCCCGCTACATCGCGCGCCTCTACGGGCTCGACCCCGATTACGTCGAAGCGTTCGCGCGCTGGCTGTGCGGGATCGAGGAGTATTTCGACATGCCGGTCGGGACCTATTCGACAGGCATGCGCGCGCGCTTTACCTTTGCGCTGATGCTGGCGCTCGATTTCGACATCTACCTGATCGACGAGGGGATGCCGGCCACCACCGACGTGGAATTCAACCGCAAGGCCGGCGCGATCCTGCGCGAGCGGCTGGAGACGACCACGGTGGTGGTCGTTTCGCACCAGGCGGCCACGCTGGAAAAATTCTGTCGCTCGGCCGCAGTGCTGCGCGATGGACAGATTTTCATGTTCGACACTTTGGAAGAGGCGAAGCGGCTCTATGACTACCAAGCCTAAGGCCAAGAAATTCCGCATCCGCCGCAGCGCCGCGTTGAGCCAGGGCCGGTCGCGCGCCGCGCTGCCGCCCAAGGTCGAGGCGCCCCGGATCGCCGCGGCCGCGCCGGCCAACGCGGCTGCCGCACCCGAACCCGCCGCACCCCAAACCGCCGCGCGCGGCACCGCTGGGCCCGGCACCGCTGCGCCCGAGCCCACCGCGCCCGGCACCGCCGCAACCGCGGTCGCGCAGCAAACCGACCTGCGCACCGACGAGGCGATCGACGCGATCCGCAAGGAGGGGCTGACAGGCCGCCAGTTGCGCATGGCCCGCCGCATCGCGCACAAGCACGGGCTTGCCCCCACCTCGGACTACGACGCGGTGCGCCTCTTGCGCCGCCAGGGGGTGGACCCGTTCCAGCATTCGCAGATGCTCGAACTCGTCGTCGGCGAGGGCCCGCAGGACCGGCCGCAACAGCCGCAACTGCCCCGCACCCTGCCCGCGACGCGCCCCGTCAACCTGCCCTCGACCGAGGTGCAGGGCGAAGCCACCCGCCTAACCGAGATCCGCCGCATCCAGAAAGACCTCGCCCGCCGCCGGCGCCGCGCCATGGCGATGCTGACGCTGCGCCTGTTCGCCTTCGTGGCGCTGCCCACGATCCTGGCGGGTTACTACTATTTCTCCATGGCCACGCCGATGTACGCCACCAAGTCGGAATTCGTCATCCAGCAGGCCGACGCCCCCTCGGCCGGCGGCCTCGGCGGCATGTTCGCCGGCACCGGGCTGGCCGTGCAGCAGGACTCGATCGCGGTGCAAAGCTATCTGCAATCGCGCGACGCGATGCAGAGGCTCAACGCCGATCTCGGTTTCAAGGGCCATTTCACGCAGGAATTCATCGACCCGATCCAACGCCTGCCCGCCGACGCCAGCAGCGAAACCGCCTACAAGGTGTACCAGCGCAACGTGAAGATCGGCTACGATCCGACTGAGGGCATTCTGAAAATGGAGGTTGTGGCCGCCGACCCCGAGACCAGCCAGGCGTTTTCCAATGCGCTGATCTCTTACGCCGAGCAGCGGGTCGACGGGTTGACCCAGCGCCTGCGCGAAGACCAGATGGCCGGGGCGCGCGAGAGCTTCCGCGAGTCCGAACAAAAGGTCGAAGACGCGCAGCGGCGCGTGCTCGACCTTCAGGAAAGGCTCGGCGTGCTGGACCCCGCCACGGAAACCAGCGCGCTGATGGGCCAGATTTCCACCTTCGAAACCCAGCTGCGCGAAAAGCGGCTGCAACTCCAGCAGTTGCTCGACAACACGCGGCCCAACCAGGCCCGCGTGGCCGGTGTGCAGGGCGATATCCGCCGGCTTGAGGCGCTGGTATCCGAGCTGCGCTCCTCGATGACCGAAAGCGGCACGGGCGGCGAGTCGCTGGCGCGCGTCTCGGCCGAACTCAGGATCGCCGAGGCCGATCTTGCCAATCGGCAGCTCTTGCTGCAACAGGCGCTGCAACAGCTCGAAACCGCGCGGATCGAGGCCAACCGCCAGGTGCGCTACCTCTCGCTCGGCGTCACGCCGGTGGCCCCGGACGATCCCACCTATCCGCGCGCGTTCGAGAATACGGCACTGGCCTTCCTGATCTTCGGCGGGATATACCTGATGGTGTCGCTGACTGCCTCCATCCTGCGCGAACAGGTCTCTGCCTGACATGAAAGACGTACCCATCGGCGGGCTGACCGTCGGCAACGATCGCCCGCTCACCGTCATCGCCGGGCCCTGCCAGCTGGAAAGCGCAGAGCACGCGCTGACCATCGCGCGCGCGATGAAATCCGCCTGCGACGCGGCCGGCGCCGGCTATGTCTTCAAGGCCAGCTTCGACAAGGCCAACCGCACCTCGCTCTCGGGCAAGCGCGGGGTCGGCATGGCCGCCGGGCTGGAGATGCTGGACAGGGTGAAATCCGAGCTTGGCGTGCCGGTACTGACCGACATCCACGAGGCCGCCCAATGCGCGCCCGTGGCCGAAGTGGCCGATATCCTGCAGATCCCCGCCTTCCTGTGCCGACAGACCGACCTGTTGCTGGCCGCAGGCGCCACCAAGGCCGCGGTGAACGTGAAGAAGGGCCAGTTCCTCGCGCCGTGGGACATGGACAACGTGGTAGCCAAGCTGGAAACGACCGGCAATGCCCGGATCCTGCTGACCGAGCGCGGCACCTCGTTCGGCTACAACACCCTTGTGGCCGACATGCGCGCCCTGCCCCGGATGATGCAGACCGGCTGGCCGGTGGTGATGGACGCCACCCATTCGGTGCAGCAGCCCGGCGGCCAGGGCGGCGCCAGCGGCGGCCAGCGCGAATTCGCCCCGGTGATGGCGCGCGCCGCGGTCAGCCTCGGCATCGCCGCGGTCTTCATCGAAACCCACGAAGCGCCGGACACCGCCCCCTCGGACGGGCCCAACATGGTGCCGCTCGACCGGATGCCCGCCCTCGTGGCCTCGCTCATGGCCTTCGACCGGCTCGCCAAGACCGACCCGATCCGGCTGTGACAAGGCGCCCCCGCGGCACGCCTTTTTTTGCCATTTCGGTCTTGAAGCGCCGCGCCCGTCAGCGTATTTAGCTCGCCACCGTTGGGGTGTAGCCAAGTGGTAAGGCAGCGGTTTTTGGTACCGTGTATCGTAGGTTCGAATCCTACCACCCCAGCCATTTTTTCACTTATAAGATGTCGAAAACTGCAGGCGCCGCGCGCGGACTGCGGCATGCCGGACGTGATCCGCGGCACCGCCGACGCGCGTCTCGATGGATGTGGGAACGACGAAACTTGCTTCCGAATGACGCGGCGCGCCTTGGCTAAACCGGTCGTCTTCGAGTACCTCTCCGGCAGTCCGGGCGCATCCGGTCGCGGCTCGATTCCGATTAGGGCGCGCGGCATGGCCGGCGCGAGTACAGTGCGTGGGGGCGCCACCGCACGCCGGGACCGATAGGGGAACACGTGGCCAGGCTCATCGCGGACGCCCATGCACATGAGATCGACAAGGTCGCCGCAACGCTTCGGACGGACCTGCGATCGGGGCTCGCCCAGGCCGAGGCGGCTGCCCGTCTGCGCAAGCTCGGCCCGAACAAGCTGCGGCAGCAGCGCAAGAAGGGTCTGCTCACGATCCTGCTGCACCAGTTCGAGAGCTTCATCGTCTGGCTGTTGGCCGCGGCGGCCGCGATGTCGTTTTTCCTCGGGGATACGGTCGAGGGGCTGGCCATCGTCGTCGTCCTTCTGATCAACGGCGCGATCGGTTTTTCCACCGAGTTGCGCGCCGCGCGCTCGATGGAAGCGCTGTTGAAGATCGCCGAGGTGCGCACCCGCGTGCGCCGCGGCGACGCCGAGCGGATGGTCGACGCCCGCGAGTTGGTGCCGGGCGACATCGTGGTGCTGGAGGCGGGCGATGTGGTGACCGTCGATCTGCGGCTCACGCAAGCCTCGAATCTGCACTGCGACGAGTCGGTTCTCACCGGCGAGTCCGCGCCGGTGCCCAAGGGCTGCGCGCCCGGTCCCGCGGATGCTGCGCTCGGCGACCGCCCGGCGATGGCCTACAAGGGCACCGCGATCACCCGGGGCGCGGGCGAGGGCGTCGTCGTGGCCACCGGCATGGACAGCGAACTGGGCCGGATCAGCGACCTCGCACAAAGCGCCGAGGGCGCGGCCGCGCCGCTGGAACGCCGGCTCGACCGGCTGGGCCACAGGCTGGTCTGGCTGACGCTTGCGCTGGCGGCGGCGACCATGGCGCTGGGCGTGCTGCGCGGCCACGATTGGGCCGACATGTTCCAGACCGGCGTCGCGCTGGCGGTGGCGGCGGTGCCAGAGGGCCTGCCGGTCGTGGCGACGCTGAGCCTGGCGCGCGGCATGTGGCGCATGGCGCGGCGCAACGCATTGATCACCCGGCTGTCCTCGGTCGAGACGCTGGGGGCGACGACGCTGATCCTCACCGACAAGACCGGCACCCTGACCGAGAACCGCATGACAGCGGTGCGCTACCTGCTGGCCGGGGCGGATGTCGAGGCCACGCGCGACGACGGCAGGCTGCGGTTTACCGCCGATGGCACCGCCCCGACGCCGGACTCCGACGCGCGCCTGGCCTGGGCGCTGCGGATCGGGGCGCTGTGCAACAACGCGGCCCTCGGCGACGGGCCCCAGGCAGCGCCGGCCGGCGACCCGATGGAGGTTGCACTGCTGTCCGCCGCCGACGACGCCGGGATGTCGCGCGCGCGGCTGCTCGAACGTTGTGCCGAGGTGCGCGAGCATGCCTTCGACCCCGACCGCCAGATGATGGCGACGGTCCACGCCGCCGGCGAGGATCACGTCTATGCCGTGAAGGGCGCGCCCGAATCCGTGATCCCGCTTTGCCGGACCGAACTCGGCCCCGAGGGTCCACGCCCGCTGGGCGATGCGGGACGGGCCGACTGGGCGGCCCGCAATGCCGGGGCTGCAAAAGAGGGGTTGCGGCTGCTGGCGCTGGCATTCAAACGGGCACCGGGCGACGAGGACGACCCCTATGACGGCCTGACGCTTGTCGGCCTCGTCTGCCTGCTCGACCCGCTTCGCGGCACGGTGCGCGAGGCCATCGACGCCTGCCGGTCCGCCGGGGTCCGGGTGATCATGCTGACCGGCGACCACGCCGACACGGCGCAAACCATCGCACGCCATGCCGGGCTGGGCGACGGGGCGCTGAGGGTGATCGAGGGGCGAGAGCTGCGCGGCCTCGACCCCGCGGCGCCGGACGACGCGACCCGCGACCGCATCCTCGCTGCCGACGTTTTCGCCCGCGTCGACCCCGAGACCAAGCTGTCGCTGGTCAGGATCTACCAGGACGCGGGCCACGTTGTGGCGATGACCGGGGACGGCGTGAACGACGCGCCCGCCCTGAAAAAGGCCGATATCGGCATCGCCATGGGCCAGCGCGGCACGCAGGTCGCGCGCGAGGCCGCCGACATGGTGCTGAAGGACGACGCCTTCGGCACGATCATCGTGGCGATGCGCCAGGGCCGGGTGATCTTCGGCAATATCCGGGCCTTCGTGGTCTACCTGATGTCGTGCAACCTCAGCGAGGTCCTGGTGGTCGCGCTGGCGGTGGGCGCCGGCTTGCCCGCGCCGCTCCTGCCGCTTCAGATCCTCTTCCTGAACCTTGTCACCGACGTGTTCCCGGCCTTTGCCCTGGGACTGGGCCGCGGCGACGGAAAGATCATGCGCGCACCGCCGCGTGACCCGGAAGAGCAGATTGTCGACCGCCCGCGCTGGGTGCTGATCGGGGTACTTGGCGTGGCGATCACGCTGGCGACGCTGGGCGCCTTCGGCATCGCGCTGTTCGGCCTCGGCCTCGATGCAGGGCGGGCCGTGACGGTGGCCTTTCTGACGCTCGGGCTGGCGCAGCTTTGGAACGTCTTCAACATGCGCAGCCCAGCGGCCGATCCGATCCGGAACGACGTCACGGCCAACGCCTATGTCTGGGGCGCGCTGGCGTTTTGCCTGGGCCTGATCGCGCTTGCGCTGGTCTTGCCGGGCCTGTCGGCCCTGCTGTCGCTGCCGGCGCCGGGCGGCGCCGGACTGGGCGTGGCAATCGGCATGAGTTTCCTGCCCCTTGTCATGGGCCAGGTCTTTCTTGCCTGGACGAAGCGGTGAGAACATGCACGCCGGATTGATTCACGTCAACGACGCGGCGGCGGCCAGCATGTCCACTGCAAGTGAGCTGTCTGAGCGGGAGGTCAAACATGCTCATGCTCACAAGTCCCGACTTCAACCCCGGTGAGACGATCCCGGGTCGTTTCACCTGCGACGGTCAGAACGTTTCACCCGCTTTGCGCTGGACCGGCGTGCCCGAGGGCACGCGCGAGTTGCTGGTGGTCTGCACCGACCCCGACGCGCCGGGCGGCGTGTTCCACCACTGGGCGGCCTACGCGATCCCACCGGGCTGGCAATTCCTGCACGCCGGCTTCGGCCCCGAAACGCTGGAGCCGGGGTTTCGCCAGGCGCTGAACGATTTTGGTAAGCCGGGCTACGCCGGCCCCTGCCCGCCCAAGGGCGACGCCCCGCATTCCTACCATTTCCGGCTCAGCGCCCTGAGCGAGCATATCGTCTCGGCCGCACCCGGGGCCACCTGCCCGGAGGTCATCCGGCTGGCCGCGCCGAACGTGATCGAGTTTACCGAGATCGTGGGGCTTTACGGCCGCACCTGACCGCGCCGCAGACGCGCGAAAAGACAAAAAGAGGAGAAGGACCATGCAAGTCCCGCTGGAGCTGTCATTCACCGGCATCGACACGAGCGATTCGATCAAGGCGCTGGTTCAAGAAAAGGTCGATCACCTGGAAACCCTTTTCGACCGGATCACCAGTTGCCATGTCTACATCCGCGCGCCGCACCGCAGCCAGCGACAGGGCAACCTCTACGAGATCACCGTCGAGGTGCGGGTGCCCGGAGACGAATTGGTGGTGCACCATCGCCAGAACGACGCCGCCGCGCACCAACATCTGCCGGTGGCGGTGCGCCATGCCTTCGCCGCGATGGAACGAGAGGTGAAGCGCTGGAAGGACAAGGCCGGCGGCGACGTGAAGGTTCACGATGGGCCGCTGCAGGGCCGGATCGTCGAGATCCGCCATGACGAGGGCTTCGGACGCATCGCCGCGAATGACGGCCGGCTGGTCTATTTCCACCGCAACAGCGTGGTCGACGGGCGTTTCGAGGACCTCGCGCCGCGCGACACGGTAGATCTCGTGGTCCAGAGCGAGGAAAGCGAGATCGGTCCGCAGGCCAGCACGGTGCGCCCCGTCGGGGCGCTGAAATACGACCCGGAGGCGCGCTGAGGCCGCCGGCCCGGCCGGCGCGGCGCAAGGCCGTACCCGCTCGCGGCCGCGGAAATGAACCCTTGCGGGCCTGCCTGCGCGGCACGATCATCGAGACGGGTCAAGCGAGGGGCCGCCCATGACGGACGTCCAATGGACCGCATCGCCCGAGCCGGCAGAGGGGCCGACCGGCCGCATCACCGCCATCCGCGGCGCCGTGGTCGAGGTACGCTTTTCCGGCCCCGCCCCCGCAATCAACACGCGCCTGCTGGCCGGCCCCGAAGGCCGCTCGGTGATCGAAGTCGCCGACCTGATCGACGGCCACACCGCGCAGGGGCTGCTGCTGAACCCCGGCGCGCGGGTCGCCCTCGGCATGGCGGTGACCGACACGGGCGGGCCCTTGACCGCGCCTGTAGGTGCGGGCGTGCTGGGCCGGATGATCGACGTGTTCGGCGCGCCGCTCGACGGCAAGGGGCCGCTGAAGGACGTCGATTACCTGCCGATCCACCGCCCGCCCGTGCCCCTCACCCGCCGCCGGCCGGGCGGCGAGATCTTCCAGACCGGGATCAAGGCGATAGACCTGCTCTCCCCAATCGAACGCGGCGGCAAGGCCGGGCTCTTCGGCGGCGCCGGCGTGGGCAAGACCGTGCTGATCACCGAGATCATCCACAACATGGTGGCCGAATACGAGGGCGTGAGCCTGTTCTGCGGCATCGGCGAGCGGAGCCGCGAGGCCGAGGAGCTGTACCGCGAGATGCAGGCGACAGGCGTGCTGGAGGGGGCGGTGCTGGTCTTCGGCCAGATGAACGAAAGCCCCGGCGCGCGCTTTCGCGTCGCCCACACCGCGCTGACCATCGCAGAGCATTTCCGCGACGCACAGAACCGCGATGTGATGGTGCTGATCGACAACATCTTCCGCTTTGTCCAGGCGGGGGCAGAAGTGTCCGGGCTGCTCGGTCGCATCCCCTCGCGCGTGGGCTACCAGCCGACGCTGGCCTCCGAACTCGGCGCGCTGGAGGAACGCATCTGCAATACCGACGCCGGCGCGATTACCTCGATCCAGGCGGTTTACGTGCCCGCGGACGATTTCACCGACCCCGCGGCGACGCATGTCTTCTCGCACCTCTCGGCCTCGGTCGCGCTGTCGCGCAAACGGGCGAGCGAGGGCCTGTACCCGGCCATCGACCCGCTGAAATCGGCCTCGAAGATGCTGACGCCCGGCACCGTGTCCGACCGGCACTATCGCATCGCGCGCGAGGTGCGCCGGGTGTTGGCGGAATACGAGGCGCTCTCGGACATCATTGCGATGCTGGGCCTGGAAGAGCTGTCCGAGGCGGACCGCGCCACCGTCGCGCGGGCCCGGCGGCTGGAACGGTTTCTGACCCAGCCCTTCTTCACCACCGAGCAGTTCACCGGCCTCGGCGGTCGCTTCGTCCCGCTGGAAGAGACCCTGACCGGGTGCGCGCGTATCCTGTCGGGCGAAATGTCGGGCCTGCCCGAAAGCGCGTTCTACATGGTGGGCGCCATCGACGAAGTCGGCAAAAGGACAGAGGCGGCATGAGGCTGACAGTTCTCACCCCCGATGAGAGGATGTTCGACGCCCCGGTTGCCAAGGTGCTGGCCGAGGCCACGAACGGCGCTTTCGCCCTCCTGCCCCGCCATATCGACATGACCGCCCCGCTGCAGCCCGGCGTGCTGAGCTATGTGACCGCCGAGGGCGAAACCGGCCATTTCGGCATCGACGAGGGCATCCTCGTGAAATGCGGCGCAGATGTTTCGGTCGCCGTGCGCCGGGCGGTGCGCGGCCGCGACATGGCCGAGATCCGCCGCCGCGTCGCGCACGAGTTCGTGGCCGTCGACGAGCAGGAGAAGGTGGCGCGCAGCGCACTGGCAAGGCTCGAAGCCGGGGTCGTCCGGCGCATGCTCGAACTGGAGCGGCAGAGATGAGCGACCAAAACGGGGACAAGGCCGCGGCCATCGCGCGCAAGGCCGCGCGAAAAGAGGCCGCCGAAAAGCGCGGCGAGGGGCGCGGGGTGTGGTTCGGCCTGGGCATGTTCGGGCTGGTGGGCTGGGCCGTGGCGGTGCCGACGCTTCTGGGCATTGCGCTGGGCGTCTGGCTGGACCGCGTCGCGCCGGCGGGATTTTCCTGGACCCTCGCGCTGCTGCTGGGCGGGGTCGCGCTGGGATGCCTCAACGCCTGGTGGTGGGTCAGCAAGGAGAGCCGCGGCGATGACTGAAGGATGGGGCCTTGTTGCGGCGCTGGCGCTTTCCCTCGCGTTGGGGGCGGCGTTCGGCGCGCTTTACCTATGGCTCGTGTGGCGCGCGGCGCGCGGGCTGACCGGCGCCGAGGGCGGCGCCGGGCGGCTGGTGCTGGGATACGCCGCTCGGATGGCGCTGGTGCTGGGGGCGCTGGCGCTGGCGCTCCGGGCCGGGGCGGGCGCGCCGCACCTGCTGGCGGGGGTCTTCGGGTTCACCCTTCTGCGGCAGGCGGTGCTGCGGGGAACGGCGCGAAAGGAATAACCCATGGAGATCAGCCCCGACGCCTGGATCATGTTCCATATCGGCCCCGTGCCGATCAACGCCACCATCGTTTTCACCTGGGGCGTGATGGCGTTGCTTACCCTCGCGGGGCTGCTGGTCCGCCTGCGGCTGTCGGCCAGCGGCGAACTGACGCGCGCCCAGAATTTCTGGGAGGCCGTCGTCGAGACGATCAGCGACCAGATCCGCCAGGTCAGCGGGCAGGAGTCGGGCCGGTACCTGCCCTTTGTCGGCACGATCTTCCTGTTCATCGCGGTCTGCAACGTGCTGGCCGTCGTGCCCGGTTTTCGCCCGCCCACCGGGTCACTGTCGACCACGACGGCGCTGGCGCTGTGCGTGCTGATCGCCGTGCCGCTCTTCGGGCTGGCCGAGCGCGGCGTGCTGGGCTACCTGGGAAGCTATGCCCGCCCGTCCCCGCTGATGGTGCCGTTCAACGTGATCGGGGAAATTTCGCGCACCATCGCGCTGGCGATCCGGCTTTACGGCAACGTGATGAGCGGCACCGTGATCGCGGGTATCCTGATCTCGATCGCGCCGTTCTTCTTCCCCGTGCTGATGCAGCTTCTGGGTCTGCTGACGGGGGTGATCCAGGCCTATATCTTTGCCATCCTCGCGATGGTCTACATCGCCTCGGCCACGCAGGCAGCGCCCGGGGCGGACACGTCGAAAGGAAACTGACATGGTGGACGCGACCCTGATCGGGCTGATCTCGATTTTCACCGCGGGGCTGACCATCGCCATCGGCTCCATCGGGCCGGCGCTCGGCGAGGCGCGGGCGGCGGCGCAGGCGCTGGCCTCGATCGCGCAGCAGCCCGACGAGGCGAACACCATCACCCGGACACTCTTCGTCAGCCTTGCGATGATCGAATCCACCGCGATCTACTGTTTCGTGGTGGCCATGATCCTGATCTTCGCCAACCCGTTCTGGGACGCCGCCATGCAGGCGGGGGCCGCCGGCGGGGGCTGAGCGCCATGCAGATCGACTGGATCACCGTCGCGGCGCAGATCGCCAACTTCCTGGTCCTGGTCTGGATCCTTCAGCGGCTGCTCTACCGCCCGGTGACGCGCGCCATGGCCCGGCGCAAGGCGGCGATCCGAGACCGGTTCGCCGAGGCCGAGCGGCGCGAGGCAGAGGCGGCGCAGCAGGCCGAACGCCTGCGGGCCGAACAGCAGGCGCTGCAGGACCGGCGCGACGCGTTTCTGCGAGAGGCCCAGCAAGACGCCCATGCCCTGCGCCAGCGGCTGGAGGCAGAGGCCCGCGACGCGGTGGCCGAGCGGCGGCAAGCCTGGGAAGACCAGCTCGACCGCGAACAGAGCGCCTTCCTCGACACGTTCAGCCGCGACGCCGCCGATCACGTCACGCGCCTGGCCCGGCGGGTGCTCAGCGATCTGGCCGGCGCGCGGCTGGAAGAGGCGATCGCCGACAGTTTCATCGCGCGGCTGCACGGGCTGCCGGAAAAGACGCGCGACGCGCTGCGCGCCGAGGCGCGGGCGGCGGACGGCGCGATGCGCGTGACCAGCGCCTTCGACCCGCCCGGCGCGATGCGCGCCCGCCTGAGCGAGGCGCTTCGCGCGACACTCCACCAGGACGCGCAGGTGGCATTCGTCCACGATCCCGGCCTGATCTGCGGGATACGGCTGAAGATCCGCGGTCAGACCCTGCAATGGAGCGTGGACGCCTATCTCGACGACCTGAACGACGCGCTCGCGGCGACGTTGCAGCGCGACGGCCCGGCCGAGGCGGCCGAATAGCCATGGGTGTGCTGGACAGGCTCGGCCGCGATGTGATGGACAGCCTCGACGCGGGGCTCGACGCGCACCGGCCCGCCCTTCGCAACGAGCAGATCGGCACCGTCACGCGGGTCGGTGCGGGCATTGCCGAGGTCGAAGGCTTCACCGAGCTTGACGCGGACGAGTTGATCGCCTTTCCCGGCGGGTTGATGGGCGCGGCTTCGGACATCGACGAGGACCGCACCGGCGTGATCCTGTTCGGCCCGGCCGAAACGCTGGCGGTCGGGGCCGAGGCGCGGCGCACGCGCCGGGTGATCGACGTGCCGGTGGGCCGGGCGATGCTGGGCCGGGTGGTCGACGGGCTGGGCCGCCCGCTGGACGATCGCGGCCCGGTCCGCGCCGCGACCCGCTGGCCGGTCGAGCGGCCTGCCCCGGCCATCCTGGACCGCGCACCGGTCGAGGTGCCGCTGGAGACCGGAATAAAGGCCGTCGACGCGGCCATTCCGGTCGGGCGCGGCCAGCGCGAACTGATCATCGGCGACCGGCAGACCGGCAAGACCGCCATCGCGGTCAGCGCGCTTCTCAACCACCAGGCGGGGCGCCCGGGCGGCGAGGGTCCGGCGGCCAGGCCGGGCCTGTGCGTCTATTGCGCGGTGGGGCAGCGGGCCTCGGCCGTGGCGCGCGTGATCGACCGGCTGCGCGGCGAGGGCGCGCTGGAACGCACCGTGGTCGTGGTCGCCGGCAGCGAGGACGCGCCGGGGCTGCAATTCGTGGCGCCCTATGCCGCGACCGCCATCGCCGAATGGTTCATGGCTCGTGGCGAGGACGTGCTGGTCGTCTATGACGATCTGACCCGCCATGCCCGCGCCTACCGCGAACTGTCGCTGCTCTTGCGCCGGCCGCCGGGGCGCGAGGCGTATCCGGGCGATATCTTCTACATCCATTCGCGCCTTCTGGAACGCGCCACGCATCTGCGGCCGGGCAAGGGCGGCGGCTCGCTGACCGCGCTGCCGATCATCGAGACCCAGGCGCAGAACATTTCGGCCTATATCCCGACCAACCTGATCTCGATCACCGACGGGCAGATCTACCTTTCGCCCGACCTGTTCGAGAAGGGGCAGTTGCCGGCCATCGACCTTGGCCGCTCGGTCAGTCGCGTGGGGGCCAAGGCGCAACTGCCCGCCTACCGCTCCGTGGCGGGTGATCTGCGCCTGTCCTTTGCCCAGTTCGAAGAGCTGGAGGTGTTCTCGCGCTTCGGCACGCGGCTGGACGAGGACACCAGGCTCAAGCTCGCCCGAGGCCGCCGCGTGCGCGAGGCGCTGAAACAGCGAGAAGACGCGCGGCCCGCCCCGGCCGACCAGATCGCCGTTCTGCTGGCCGCCACGCACGGCCTCATGGACGAGGTGCCGCTCGATCGCGTGGCAGAGGCCGAACGCGCGATCACCGAGGCGATCCGCGCACGCTTAGGCATGGTGTGCAACAAGATCGAGAGCGGCGCACCCTTCGACGAGGCTGAGCGCGAGGCCCTGATCACCACGCTGCGTTCGACGCTCGCCCGGCTGGAAACGGAGGCTGCCGATGGAGACGCTTGAGGTGCTCGGCCGCCGGATCTCGACGACGCGCGACCTGCAATCCATCGTGCGCACGATGAAGACCCTCTCGGCGGTCACCATCCGGCGCAGCGAACGCGCCGCTCAGGCGGTGCGCGCCTATGACGAGTCCATCGACCGCGGCCTGCAGATCGTCCTGCGCGACGCGCAGGTGGCCGCGTCCGCCATCGCCGCCTCGCAGGATGCCAGGGCGACCGGGCCAATGGGCCTGATCGTCCTGGGCTCGGACCACGGGCTGTGCGGGCGCTTCAACGACGTGGCCGTCGCCGCGGCGCTGGACGACATCGCCGCCAACGGGCGCGGCGACGTGCGCGTGGCCGCGGTTGGGGCGCGCGCGGCCGACCTGCTGACCGGCGCCGGCCACGCGCCGGCGGTGGTCTACGGCACCCCCGGTTCGGTGGCGGGGCTGCGCGCCACCACCGGGGCGCTGCTGGCCCTGGCCGACACCTGGCGCAGCGAGATGGGCATCGCCCGGCTGCGCATCGCCCACGCGGTGCAGACCGCCGAGGCCCCGGCGCGCCCTGTTGCGATGCCGCTGCTGCCCGTGTCGCCCGCCTATCTGCGGCACCAGGCCAGCCGCCCCTGGCCGTCGCGTCGCCTGCCCACCTATACCGAGGCACGCGAGGTGATGCTGGCCCGCCTGATCCGCGAGCATGTCTTCGTGCGCATCTACCGCGCGCTGGCCGAGGCGCAGACCTCGGAACACGCCTCGCGGCTGGCGGCCATGCAATCCGCCGAGCGCGGCATCCGCGATCACCTGGCCGAGATGGACGCGGCCTTCCGCCAGCGCCGGCAGGAACAGATCACGACCGAAATGCTGGACGTGGTGGCCGGGGCCGCCGCGCTGGCGCGCCGATGAATGGGGCATGGCCGATCGCGACCGGCGAACAGCATGAGCGCACCGTTTCCCGACTGCCGGACCGCCACGGCCGGACCTTTGCCGCCGAGTTGGGCCCGGCCGTCGCCCACCCGATGCGGCCGGCGGCGTTCGCGGAGCCTGCGCCGGGCTGCTGATGCCGGGGCGGCGCGACGTATTCCGGGTCTGGCCCCGGGCAGTGCTTTCGGAAGGTTGCGACGACCTGCCTGGCCCGGTCGAGACTGCCGACAAGAGCTCTTGTCGCCCTGCCCCGGTCCTTCAGCCGCCGACCGGAGCGAAGGTATCCGCGTAGGCCTCGCGCAAGAGGTTCTTTTGCACCTTCGCCATCGTGTTTCGCGGCAATTCGTCGACGACGATCAGCTTGCGCGGATGCTTGAACCGCGCCAGCGAGGCCGCCACCGCCTCGGAAATCGCGTCGAGGTCGGGCATCTCGCCGGGTTTGGGCACGATGATGCCCAGCACCGTTTCCCCGAAATCGGGATGCGGCACGCCGATCACCGCGCTCTCCAGCACGCCGGGCTGCTCGTCCAGCACGATCTCGACCTCCTTGGGGTAGATGTTGTAGCCGCCGGAAATGATCAGGTCCTTGTTACGGCCGACGATGTGGACATAGCCCTCTTCATCGATGCGGCCGAGATCGCCGGTGATGAAGAACCCGTCGTCGCGCAGCTCTTCGCGGGTCTTTTCGGGCATCTGCCAGTAACCCTTGAAGACATTGTCGCCGCGCACCTCGATCTGGCCGACCTCGCCCGGAGCCACGGTTTCGCCCGTCGCCGGATCGGTGATTTTCAGCTCCACCCCCGGCAGCGGGAAGCCCACGGTGCCCGCGCGGCGCTCTCCGTCATAGGGGTTTGAGGTGTTCATGTTGGTTTCGGTCATGCCGTAGCGTTCGAGGATGCGGTGGCCGGTGCGCTCTTCGAACTGCCGGTGGGTTTCGGCCAGAAGCGGCGCGCTGCCCGAGATGAAAAGACGCATATGGCTGGCCAGGTCGCGGGTAAAGCGGGCGTCGTCCAGAAGGCGGGTGTAAAAGGTCGGCACCCCCATCATGGCGGTCGCCCGCGGCATCCACCCGATGATGGCGTCGAGATCGAATTTCGGCAGGAAGACCATCGCCCCGCCGGCGGCGAGCGTCACGTTGGTGGCCACGAAGAGACCATGGGTGTGAAAGATCGGCAGCGCGTGCAGCAGCACGTCGTCGGCGGTGAACCGCCAGTATTCGACCAGCGTCTCGGCATTCGACAGCAGGTTCGTCTGGGTCAGCATGGCGCCTTTCGACCGGCCCGTCGTGCCCGAGGTGTAGAGAAGCGCCGCGAGGTCCTCCTCCGTCCGCTCCGCGGTGGCAAAGCTCGCCGGCATCCCGGCCATGTCGCCCGTCAACGAGCCCGACCCGTCGGCGTTCAGCGTCTTCAGCCCTGCGCCCAGCCGGTTGCAGACCGGGGCCAGCGCCGTCGCACCCGGCCCGTCGCAGACCACCAGCGCGGCGCCGCTGTTTTCGATGAAATAGGCCAGTTCGTCGACCGTGTAGCCTGTATTGAGCGGCAGGAACACCACGCCGGCCTGCACGCAGGCGGCGTAAAGCGCCAGCGCCTCGGGCGATTTCTGCACCTGCGCGGCCAGCCGGTCGCCGGGGCGCAGGCCGAGCCCGGTCAGCACATGCGCGAGGCGGGCCGCCATTTGCAGGAAGGCATCATGGGTGAGGACCGCGCCGTCGGGCAGGTGCAAAAACGGCGTGGGCTTGCCGGCATGCTTTCCGAAAAGGCGGTCGTAAAGCGGGTTCGCCATGGCTCGGGCTCCTTATGCGAGGGCTTTTTCGGCCGCCGCGCTCAGCGAGCGGACTTCGGACGACGCCGCGATTTCTCGTGTCGCGGCGAAACGTTCCTGGTTCTGCGAGACCTTGTTGATGTCGTAGAGATAGTTGACCATCACCCCGGCGGATTGCCGCAGACCCTTGTCGGAAATGTCGGCGCGGGCGTGGATCTGGTGCACCTGGGCCCCGTTGCCGAGATGGAACCGGGCCACCGGATCGCGCGGCAGGCCCTCGGGCTGGCGCGCCCCGATCAGGTAGCGGGCGGCGAGGGCGCGCATCGCCTCGTCATCGTTCGGGTCATAGCTGTGCGCCTCGGACTGGAGCCAGCGCAAGAGCCCCGGGATCGGCGACAGGGTGACGAAGGTCTTGAGGCCGGGAAATTCCAGCGAGAGGTCGGCGGCCACCTGCTTGATCAGCGAGTTGCCGAAGGAGATGCCGGCAAGCCCCGACTGGCAGTTGGTGATCGAGTAGAAGACGGCGGTGTTCGCATCTTCGCCCGCGATCTGCGTCCGCTCCTCGCTCAGCAGCCCCTGGACCGATCCGGGCACGCCGCGCGTCAGCGCCACCTGAACGAAGATCAGCGGCTCGTCCGGCATCGCGGGGTGGAAAAAGGCAAAACAGCGCCGGTCGGGCGGCTCCAGCCGGCGCCGCAGGTCGTCCCAGCTGTCGATGGCATGGACAGCCTCGTAGGCGATGATCTTTTCAAGGATATGGGCCGGGCTTTCCCAACTGATCGGGCGCAGCACCAGAAAGCCGCGGTTGAACCAGCTTGCAAAGAGATGACGGAAATCGAGATCGAGCGCCAAAAGCGCGTCGTCCTTCCGGCCCAGCCTGAGCAGGTCGGCGCGCATCGCCACCAGTGCCGAGGTCGCGCCGGGCACCTGGTTCAGCCGGCGGAACAGCTCTTGGCGCGGGGGCTCTGCGGCGGTCATGAAGGCGCGGTAGGTGGCCCGTGTCTGGGCGGCCTCGTAGGCGTCGAGCGCGGCGCGCACCTCGGGCGGCGAAATCGTCATCTCCTCGGCAAGGTAGCGAAAGAAGTCGAGCTTGGCCTCGTCGTCCATGTCCGCGTAGGTGTCGAGCATGGTCCGCGCCAGCGTCAGCCCCGAAATCTCGCCCGTCGCGCCGATCAGGTCGGTGGCCAGCTCCGGCATCGGCCGGGTGTCGGCCCGCCCCTGCCCGCCCGCGCGGTAGGTGCGCTGCAACAGCGTCGACAGCATGTCGGCCAAGAGCGTCACAGCCCCACCCCCATCACCGCGTTCGGCAGCCATGTCGCCAGCCCCGGAAACAGGCAGAGCAGCACGATGGCCAGCACCATGCAGGCGACGAAGGGCAGCGACCCCGTCAGGATCGTGCGCAACGAAATGTCCGGCGCGATCCCGTTGATGACGTAGAGGTTCAGGCCCACGGGCGGCGAGATCAGCCCGATCTCCATGTTGATCGTCAGCACCACGGCGAACCAGATCGGATCGAAACCGGCCGTGGTGATGATCGGCAAGAGGATCGGCGCGGCCATCAGGATCACCGCCACGGGCGGCAGGAAGAACCCTGCGATCAGCAGGAAGATATTGATCGCGCCCATCAGCACCCAGCGGTTCACGTCGAGCGTTCCGATCCATTCGGCAATCGACTGGGTGATGAAGAGCGAGGACAGCATGTAGGAAAACACGCCCGCCGCCGCGATGATGAAGAGGATCATCACCGATTCCTTGGTGCTGTCGCGCAGCACCACCCAGATCGCGCTGGGATGCCAGAGCTTGTAGATGATGATCGCGATCAGCAGGCACAACAGCGCGCCGACGGCGGCCGTCTCCGAGGGCGTGGCGACGCCGCCATACATCGCGTAGAGCACGCCCAGGATGATGATCAGAAAGGGCAGCACCCGCGGCAGGATCTGCACCTTCTCGCGCCAGGAATACTTCACGGCCGACAGCACCGCGGCATTGCCAGAGCGCCAGGTCGAATAAAGCGACCACGCCATGAACAGGATGACCAGCAGCAACCCCGGAATCACGCCGGCCAGAAACAGCCGTCCGATCGAGGTCTCGGTGGCGATGCCGTAGACGATCATCGTGACCGAGGGCGGGATCAGGATGCCCAGCGTGCCGCCCGCCGCGATCGAGCCTGCGGCCACCCCGTCGGGATAGCCGCGCTTGCGCATCTCGGGGATGCCCATCTTGCCGATGGCCGCGCAGGTGGCCGGGCTCGACCCCGACATCGCCGCGAAAAGGGCGCAGGCCCCGAGGTTGGAGATGACGAGGCCGCCGGGCACTCGGGTCAGCCAGCGTTCCAGCGCCTCGTAGAGGTCGGCCCCCGCGCGCGTCGAGGCGATGGCCGCCCCCATGATGATGAACATCGGGATCGAGAGCAGCGCGAAATTGTCGAGCTTGCCGAAGAAGATCTCCGGCATCAGCTCCAGCGAGCGCATCCCGTCGAAGACGATCAGAAAACCGGCCGAGACGATCAGCAGGCCGATGGCGACCGACACGCCGGAAAACAGCACCAGGATCGTGGCGAGGGCGACGAAGCCGCCAAGGACAAGCGGATCCATTACTTCTCCTCCAGACCGAAGGGCCTGTCGACCCCGAGAACGACGGCCACCAGGTCAGCGACAAGCTGGAGCAGCAGAAGGCCGAATCCGACCGGGAGCGCAAGGTAGGGTATCCAGAGCTTCACCCCCCAAACGGTATCGGACCGCCAGCCCCTGTCCCACGCGAAGTGCCAGAATTCGAACCCGTAATAGAACATCACGCCCACGATCAGGATCGAGACGGAAAGCGTGAGAACCGCGAGCGCGCGGCGCGCCGTGCGCCCCAGCGACAGCGGCACGAGATCGACATTCACGTGCCCGCGCAGGCGTTGAACGTAGGGCAGCCCGACCAGCGTCGCCGCGATCACGAGGTAGACGACCGCCTCGGTCTGCCAGATGGTGGAGCCGTTCAGCACGAACCGGATGAAGATCATCTGGCAGGTGATCAGCACGGCGGCCACGATCATCCCCGCGGAACACCATCCCGCCACGGTCGATATGGCAGCTACGGCGCGCAGAAAAGGGTTCTTGCCCGTAACCGCGACGGCAACGCTCTGGACCGTCATCGGGTCCTCCTTGTGGCTGGCTGGTCGTTGCGGGGCGGCGCGGGTGGCGCCGCCCCGGCCGCGCGTCATTCGACGTCGAGCGCGAGGTCCAGAAGCTGCTGGCCGTCGGGCGTTTCGTCGACGAAGGCCTTGTAGGAAGTTTCCTTGGCCAGGTCGCGCCAGGCGTTGAACTCTTCCTCGGTCATCGCCGCGATCTCGACGCCGGCCTCTTCGAAGACCCGGCGCGATTCCGCGTCTTCTTTCTTGGCCTCGTCGAGGTAGAAGGCCTGGGCCTTTTCGGCCGCGGCCAGAAGCGCGCTCTGCTGCGCTTCGTCGAGACCGTCGAAGGTGGACTTGTTCATCAGGAGCGGCTGGTACATGAACCACAGCGCGTAATCGCCCGCGGGCGTGTAGCACGACACCTGCTCGTAGATGCGGTAGCTGACGAAGGACGAGGACGAGGTGTTCGCCGCGTCCAGCACGCCGGTCTGCATCGCGTTGTAGATCTCGGACGACGCCATCGAGGCGATGGACGCACCCGCACCGGCCAGCATCTGCTCGAACGCCTTGCCGGCCGCGCGCATCTGCTTGCCCTCGACATCCTCGGGCGCGGTGATGCAGTCTTCCTTGCCGGCGAAGCCGCCCGCCAGGTAGCCGTGCACCAGGACCATGACGTCATCGTCGGCCATCTTGGCCTCGATCGCCTCCATGAACGGGCTTTCGTTCATGCGCGCCGCATGGTCGTGGTTCTTCACCAGGCCGGGCATCAGGGTCAGGTTGTAGGCCGGCTGTTGCCCGCCCGCGTAGGACAGCGGCAGCACGGTCATGTCGAGCTGACCGCGCGACAGCGGGGTATATTGCTCGCGCGCCTTGAACAGCGACTGGGTCGGAAAGATCCGGATGTCGAGATCGACATCCGCGGCGGCCACCTCGTCGGCCACGATCTTGGCGACCTGGTGGCGTACGTCCTTGTCGGACCATTGATGCGACAGGCGCAGGTCCGTTGCACCGGCGCTCAGCGCACCGGCCATAAGCGCCAGCGACGCGACGGCTGTTGTGATTTTCACGTTCATGAAGTCCTCCCATTGGCATTTCGGTCTTTTGCCGAGCCTCAGCGTGTTTCGCATCGGCTGTTTTTTAAGTCAACTTTTTTGTATACAAGACGTGTTTTCTTGCGCACAAAGAATGCCCCATGCTACAGGCGGTGCATGGCGCGCAAACGATCTGACATCATCGCGGACGAGCTGGAAAGCCTGATTTTCGACGGCACCTTCGCGGGCGGCGCGCGGCTGGACGAGGTCCAGCTCGCCACGCGGTTTTCGGTGTCGCGGACCCCGATCCGCGAAGCCCTGCAGCGCCTCACGATCTCGGGCCTGGTCGAGCAGATCCCCCGGCGGGGCGTGTTCGTGCGCCAGCCCGGCCTCGCCGAACTGGTCGAGATGTTCGAGGTGATGGCCGAGCTCGAGGCGGTCAGCGCAAGGCTTGCGGCCCGGCGCATCGCCGAGGACGCGCTCGACGACCTGCGGTCCACGAACCGGCGATGCCAGCTTGCCGTCGAGGCCCAGGACGCCGACGGATATTACCGCGAGAACGAAAGGTTTCACGCGATCGTTTATCGGCAGTCCGGCAATACGTTTCTGGAACAGGAATGCCTTCGGCTGCATCACCGCCTTCAGCCGTTTCGCCGTTTGCAGCTGCGCCTGCGTGGGCGGCTGCGGCAATCCATGGCCGAGCACGAGGCGATTGTCGACGCGCTGGAAGCGGGCGACGGCGAGGCGGCCGCGGCCGCGATCCGCAAGCATGTCGCCGTGCAGGGAGAGAAATTCCACTACCTGATGTCGACCTTGAAACCGGCCGCAGAGTAGCCCCGACGCCCCATCCTGGCCTCGGCGCTGGACGTGGCGTCGGGGGCTGCCGTCATTCCCGGAAAAGCGGCGAGGCTGGCATAGCAGGTCACCTCGAAACCTGCCCGGTTGCTGTCTTGTTCGCCGCTCCGCCCCCCCACCCCTGCAAAGCGGCGCGACGGCCCGACGCGCCGACGAGGCCCTGATACCGACCGGCGCGTCCTAATTTGGCCCGGTGCCCCCGAGGGCGCCGGCCTCTGGAATGGCGTCGCAGACGATGGTCTTGCGGCCATGCCGTCGTGCGGTCGCACCTGCGACGATACAAAGTATCTCGAATAGCAGCGAGGCGCCGATCCAGGCGGTCGTGCCCGACGGGTCGAAGGGCGGCGCGACCTCGACCAGATCGGCCGAGACGATATCGAGGCCGTCGAGCGTGCGCAGCATGTGTTGTGCCTCGTAGGCGGTGAAGCCCCCGATCTCGGGCGTGCCGGTGCCCGGCGCCAAGGCCGGGTCGATGGCATCAATATCGAAAGAAAGATGCACGCGCGTGCCGCCCACGATGTCCCGCGCTTCGGCCATCACGTCATCGGCGCCGCGCGCGCGGAACTCCTCGATCGAAACGATGCGAATGCCGTTCGCGGCGGCAAAGGCGCGGTCCTCGCCGTCATAGGTCGTGCCGCGGATGCCGATCTGGACCATCCGCGACGGGTCGAGCAGCCCCTCTTCCACCGCGCGGCGAAAGGGCGTGCCATGCGTGTAGCGCACGCCCCCGAAATAGCTGTCGAAGAGATCCGTATGCGCGTCGAAATGGACGAATCCGAGCGGGCCGTCCTTGGCCATGGCGCGCAGCAGGGGCAGGCTCATCAAATGGTCGCCGCCCATCATGACCGGCGCCACGCCGGCCGCGTCCAGGCGGGCGAACTGATCGGCGACGAGGGCCAGCGTGTGTTCAATATCGGTCAGGTTGACCGTGGCGTCGCCGAAATCGGCGCAGCGGGCGGTGTGGAACGGGGCGACGCGCGTGGCCTGGTTGACCATGCGGATCATGGTCGAGGCATCGCGCAAGGCCCGCGGCCCGTGGCGCGCGCCCGGGCGGTTCGTAGTGCCACTGTCCCACGGCACGCCGAGAAACCCGATCTCGGCCGCTTTGGGCGCGTCCAGCCGGCGCAGCGGCAGCCGCATGACCGAGGCGATGCCGGCGAAACGCGGCACCTCCAGCCCCGAGACGGGCAGGTAATCGGGATCGATGGGGATCATGGGTTCACCTCCGAGATGTCATCCACCCGCTGCAGATCGTGGTGGTCCCGGGCGTGGCGGGCGATCTGCTCCATCGGGGCGAGCCAAGTATCGCCCTCGGCAAGGACGTTTTCCAGCCATTGCTCCATTGCCGCCCAGCGGGCCAGCCGGTCGGTCAGGAACGGATGCAGCACCGGCATCCAGAACCCGCCGACCGCGCGCGTCGCATCGAATTCATCGGCAAACCCGCGAATGCCGTCCGCGAGCGCGCGGACCGGCATCAGGTATCCGATTTCCTCGAAATGGGCAAAGGGCGGCCAATCGTCGTTGCCCCAATGCGCCGGCAGCTCGATCAGCTCGCCCCCCGGCGCCGTCAGCAGATAGGGCATCTCGTCGGCCGTCAGGCGGCCGATCACGGCGGGCGTGGCGTTGTAGACCGGCGCGCGGTAGCCCCGCGGCTTGCGGCCGGTCATCCGCACATGGGCATCCATCGCCCTGAAAAAGAGCTCGGCCTCGCGCTCGTCCGAATGCCCCACGCGAAGGGATCGTCGCACGCGATGGACAATTTTTACGTCGCCAAGCTGATCCCGCTGATCGCAGAGGCCAGGGTCGCGGCCATTCCCACCCCGCCGACCAACATCACCCTCCAGGGCCGGATGGACAGCTACCCCAAGCGGCGCGGCCTGACCCGCGTGTCCGAACTGCGCGCGGCGGGGGTGACGGTGGCCTTGGGGCAGGATTGCGTGCGCGACCCGTGGTATCCGCTAGGCTCTGGCGACATGCTGGAGGTGGCCCATATGGGGCTGCACGTGGCGCTGATGACCGCGCCCGACGCGATGCGCGCCGCCCTCGACATGGTCACGCGCACGCCGGCCGAGATCATGGGGCGGGATTTCGGACTGGCACCGGGCAAGCGGGCGAGCCTCGTCATCCTGGACGCACCCGACCCGATCGAGGCACTGCGCCTCAGGCCGTCGCGGCTCTGGGTCATTTCGGGCGGCCGGGTCGTGTGTCGGGCACAGCCCGAAACCCGCGGTCTCGACGCCGGGTTCTGATCGCGGCCCATGGCCCTGAAGACCTGCCGCGCCTGTCCGCGCGGCCGCCTCGCGCGGCCACTGGACGTGCGCACCGCGCGGCATAGCTCTTCGGCATGCGACATTTCCTTTTTCTGCTTTGCCTTGTTCCCGGGCTTGCCTGGGCCGACGATTGGGACGCCCTCGCGCAGCCGGGGTCGATCGCGATCATGCGGCACGCCCTGGCCCCCGGCACCGGCGACCCGGCCGATTTCGACCTTCAGGATTGCGCGACACAGCGCAATCTCGACGCGCAGGGCCGCGCCCAGGCCCGCGCCGTCGGCGAGGGGTTTCGCGCGCGCGGGGTTTCTTTCGACGTGGTGCTGACAAGCCAGTGGTGCCGCACGCGCGAGACCGCCGAACTCCTCGACCTCGGCCCGGTCGTCGAAGCGCCGCCGCTCAACTCTTTTTTCGGCGATTTTTCCAGCCGAGACCGACAAACAGCCGAGACCCGCGAATTGATCGCGGCCACCGAAGGCCGCCTGATGCTGGTCACCCACCAGGTCAATATCGCCGCGCTGACCGGGCGAACGACCCGGTCGGGCGAGGTTCTGGTGATCGTGCCACGGGGCGGGCGCATCGACGTTCTGGGCAGCATCGCCATCGCGCCATAGCGTTCGCGCGGACATGCGCATGCCGACAACAGCGGCGGCACGCTGTTTCACGGGACCAACGGACCGAACCCCGGACCGTCCGCGACCTGCCCCACGCGGGGGCCGGACGCCACGTGGCCCGCGCTTTTCCGGCATGAGACCTGTCAGGCAAGCACGCCGATCTGCCAGGGGGCGAATTCTTCCTCGCCGACGCCCAGCGCCTCGGATTTCGATTGCGCGCCGCTTGCGACGGCGAGGATCGTGGCGAAGATCGCCTCTCCCATCTCGTCGAGCGTCATCTCACCGTCGACCACGGGGCCGCAATTGATGTCCATGTCGCCCTGCATCCGCTGAAACATCGGCGTATTGGTCGCCAGCTTGACCGTCGGCGCGGGGTAAGAGCCGAAACAGGACCCCCGCCCTGTCGTGAAGCAGATCAAATTCGCCCCGCCCGCGATCTGGCCGGTGGCCGAAACCGGGTCGTAGCCGGGCGTGTCCATGATCACGAGGCCCTTTTCCGTGACCGGGCAGGCATATCGATAGACCGCGTTGATGCCGGTCGATCCGCCCTTCTTGGAGCCGCCCAGCGCCTTTTCGATGATGTTGGCCAGCCCGCCGGCGTTGTTGCCCGGGCTGACGCGGCCGTTGATCTGGGTATCGCGCCCCTCGCTGTAGTCCAGCCACCAGCCGATGCGGTCGAGAAACGCCTGCCCGACCGCTTTTGATTTGGCGCGCGCGGTCAGGGTGTGTTCCACCCCGTAAAGTTCCGGCGTTTCAGACAGGATCGCCGTTCCGCCATGGCGCACGAGGATATCGACGGCCTTGCCAAGGGCTGGGTTGGCCGACAGCCCCGAAAACCCGTCCGACCCGCCGCATTGCAGGCCGATCGTCAGATGCTCGGCGCTGCATGCCGTGCGCGCGATGCGGTTGGCCTCTTCCAGCATCTCGCGGATGACGGCCTTGCCCTTTTCCACCGCGGCGCGCGTGCCGCCGATGTCCTGCATCGTCACCGTGCGCAGCATCTTGCCCGTCTCAAGGCCCTGCTCTTCGAAAAAGACGCCGAGATTGTTGCGCTCGCAGCCGAGCGAACAGACCAGCGCGCCCGCGATATTGGGATGGCGGATATAACCGGCAAGCGTGCGCCGCAGCAGGTCCATCGGTTCGCCCGTCATCTCCATGCCGCAGCCCTGCTGGTGGATGAAGGCCACCACGCCGTCGACATTCGGGTAATCGGCCAGGCGTTCGTCGTCGAAATAGGCGCTGATCTTGCGGGCCACGGTGGCCGCGCAGTTCACGGTGATGAAGATGCCGATATGGTTGCGCGTGCCCACGCGCCCGTCGCTGCGCCGGTACCCCATGAAGGTGGCCCGCTCATCGGGCGCCAGCAGATTGGGCGCGATGTAGTCCTCGGCAAAGCGGTAATCCTTCTGGAACGCGTCCATCAGCACGTTGTGGCTGTGAAGCCAGGTTCCCGGCACGATATCCGCGCCGGCAAAGCCGATGATGGTGTCGTATTTCTTCACCGCCTCGCCCTTGGCGATCGGACGGGTCGCGATCTTGTGGCCGAGGGGGATGTCCTGCAACGCGGTCACCCGCTCCGCCGCGATCTGCGTGCCCTTCGCAATATCCGCCCGCGCCACGACCACGTTGTCGGCGGCATCCAGGCGGATGGTCGGATTGGGGCTCGGTGTATCGGTCATCGTGATCCTATGGTCTGCAAGGTCGCGGGGGTTTGCGCCCCATCAATTGCGTCGCACCTTCTCTCACCGGCGATCCGGTCTCATCCATGCGCGCGCACGACGGCATCGGGCCGTTGTGCCACCGCGGGCGAAAGCGCCGTGCCGAGGCCGGGTGCCGTGGGGGCCTTGACCATGCCGTTTTCGATGACCGGCAGCTCCGTCACCAGCTCGCGGTACCAGGTCGAGAGCGTCGCGCGCACCACCTCCTGGTAGATCGCCGTGGGCGCGTGCAGCGCCAGGTGCAGCCCGGCCATCAGCGCGACCGGCCCGGTGCAATCGTGCGGCGCCAGCGGCTTGGCGTAAACCTCGGCCAGCGCCGCGATCTTGCGCGCCTCGGTCAGCCCCCCGCACCAGTCGATATCGACCATCACCACGTCGAGCGCCCCCGCCGCCAGCAGGTCGCGGAACCGAACCGCCCCGCCCAGGGTCTCGCTGCCGCAGATCGGCGTGGACGTGGCCCGGCGCAGGTCGGCCAGCGCGGCGGCGTCGTCCATCTTTCCGATCGGGTCTTCGGCCCAGAAGACGTTGTAGTCCTCCAGCGCGCGGCAGATGCGGGTCGCGGCATGGCTGCCCCAAAGGCTGTGCAACTCGCACATCACCTCGATATCGTCGCCGACCGCCTTGCGGATCTTCGCAAACGGCGCGAGCCCGGCCTTGAGATCGGGCAGCGAGATCATCTGCCCGCCGGTCGCCGCGGCGTAGATGTCGAAGGGCCAGATCTTCATCGCCCTGTACCCTTCCGAGACAAGGCTCTCGGCCAAGGCCCCGGCGTCCCGCATGAAGGCGAGCTGGTCGTCATAGGGGCCTTGCGACACGTCCCCCGCGCCGATCTGCCGGTTGCCCATCACCCGGCCGCCGCGCGTGCCGCCGCTGTTGTAGCTGTAGCCCGCGCAGGTGTTGTAGGCCGGTATTTCGAGGCGCGAGGCCCCGCCCAGCGCCTCATGCACCGGGATGCCGTGGCGCTGGCCGGCGAGATCCCACAGCGCCATGTCGATGGCCGCCGCGCCCCGCACCTCGGCGCTGGAGCTGTTAAAGCCCACGGTCGGCGTCAGCATGTGGCGCGCGATCGCCTCGATATGGCGGCTGTCGCGGCCCATCAGCCACGGTGCAAGCTGTTCGTGGATCACCGCCTCGATGGCCTGCGTGCCGCGAAACCCCTCGCCCAGACCGGTCAGCCCCTCGTCGGTGTCGATCTCGACCCAGATCAGGTTGGGCCGTTCGTCGATGCGTATGGTGCGGATGCAGGTGATCGCAGACATGGTCGGCCCTCAGTTCAAAACCCGTTGGCTTCAAGAAATGCCCGCAGGCGTGCGCCCTGCCCTTCGCTGAGCGGCCAGGCGCCGGGCGGGCGCACGGCGCCGCAATCCTGCCCGATCAGCGCCAGCGCCGCCTTGACGCCGGTCACGTTTGCGCCGCCCATCTCTTCGGCGCGGATATCCTCGAAGGTGCGCATCCCCGCGATCAGGCGGTTGGCCTCGCCGAAATCCCCCGTCCTCAGCGCGTCGCGGATGGCGACCGACCGCTCGGGCCAGACATTGATCAGACCCGAGGTGAAGCCCTGCGCCCCCACCGCGCAGAGCGGCGGCGCCCAGACCTCGGCCAGCCCCCCGACCCAGATCACCGACGGGTCCGACGCGGCGATGGCGCGGGCCAGCGTCATCGGGTTGGGCGTGGCCCATTTCACGCCGGCGACGCCCGCGATGCCGGTCAGCCGGGCGATGGCGTCGGGCCCCATCGCGTCGTTGCGCAGATACAGCATCGCGGGCAGCCCGTCGCCCGCATCGACCACGCGGCGCACGTATTCTTCGTACCCGCGCGGGGCGACAAAGGGGTCCGGCGTCTGGTGGATCATCAGTGCATCGGCCCCGGCGGCGCGGGCATGGCGCGCGGCGCGCCCGGCCTCGGCGATGCCGCGCCCGATGCCGGCGAAGACCGGCACCCGGCCGTCCACCCGGTCGACGATCGCGGCGCACATCGCCGCCGCCTCGGCCTCGTCCAGCGCGTAGAACTCGCCGGTGTTGCCGTTGGCCACCAGGATATCGACCCCGGCGCCGATGGCCCTGTCGATCACCGGGCCGAGGCGGGCGGGCGCGACGGCGCCGCCGGCGTCATAGGGGGTGACGAGGATACCGGAAATGCCGGTCAGGGCGGTGCGGATGTCATGGCTCATGCGGTGCCCTCCTGGCTGGGTTAGGTCGTCGCGGCCCCGCGCGTCAATGGATTTCCGGCTCGGGCGCCGGGCCGCCGTAATCGGTGCGCAGAAAGTCGAAATCGCAGCCCTTGTCGGCCTGTTCCACGTGGCGGGCGAACATCGCGCCATAGCCGCGCTCATAGCGCGGCGGCGGCGGCGTCCAGGCGGCGCGGCGGGCGGCGATTTCTTGCGCGCTGACCTCCATGTCGAGGCGGCGTCCGGGCACGTCGAGGGTGACGCTGTCGCCGGTTTTCAAGAGCGCCAGAGGCCCGCCGATATAGGCCTCGGGCGCCACATGCAGGATGCAGGCGCCGTAGCTGGTGCCCGACATGCGCGCATCCGACAGGCGCACCATGTCGCGGTGCCCCTGTTTCAGCAGCGCCCGTGGCATCGGCAGCATGCCCCATTCGGGCATCCCCGGCCCGCCCTGCGGACCGGCGTTCCTGAGCACCAGCACGGTGTCGGGCGTCATCGGGTGGTGCTCGTCGTCGACGATGGCCTTCAGCTCGTCATAGCTGTCGGCGACCAGCGCGGGGCCGGTATGGCTATAGAAATCGGGGGTCATCGCGGCGGGCTTGATCACCGCGCCATCGGGCGCAAGGTTGCCCTTCAGCACCGCGAGCGATCCCTCGTGATAGACCGGGTTCGAAAGCGGCCGGATCACATCGGGGTTGAAGTTCTGCGCCTCGTCCAGCCCCTCGCCGATGGGCCGTCCGGTCACGGTGATCGCGCCCAGATGCAGCTTGTCGCCCAGCTCTTTCATCAGGGCGCGCAAACCGCCGGCGTAGTAGAAATCCTCCATCAGGTAGCCCTGCCCCGAGGGGCGTACATTGGCGATGACCGGCGTGGTGCGGCCGATGGCGTCGAGATCGGCAAGCGTCAGGGCAATGCCGGCCCGGCGCGCCATGGCGATGAGGTGGATGATGGCGTTGGTGGAACAGCCCGTGGCCATGGCCACGGTCACGGCATTGCGCACCGCGGCCTCGGTCAGCACCTTGTCGGGCGTCAGGTCCTCCCACACCATCTCGACCGCGCGGCGGCCGCAGGCGGCGGCCATGCGCTGGTGGCCCGCATCCGGCGCAGGGATCGACGAGGCCCCGGGCAGGCAAAGGCCCAGCGCCTCGGCAATCGCGGTCATCGTGCTGGCGGTGCCCATCGTCATGCAATGCCCGTAAGAGCGCGCGATGCCGCCCTCCACGCCATGCCACTGTTCGTCGGTGATGGTGCCCGCGCGGCGCTCGTCCCAATACTTCCAGCCATCGGTGCCCGAGCCCAGCGCCTGACCCGCAAAATTGCCGCGCAGCATCGGCCCCGCCGGCATGTAAAGGAACGGCAGCCCGGCCGAGACCGCGCCCATCACCAGCGCCGGCGTGGACTTGTCGCAGCCGCCCATCAGCACCGCGCCGTCCACCGGGTGGGCGCGCAGCTGTTCCTCGACATCCATCGCCGCGAGGTTGCGGTAAAGCATCGAGGTGGGTTTGAGGAAACTCTCCGACAGCGAATGCGTCGGGATCTCCATCGGCATGCCGCCCGCCTGCAGGATGCCCTTCTTGATGAACTCCGCCCGGTCGCGGAAATGCATGTGGCAGGGCTGCGCCTCGGACCAGGTGTTGAGGATCGCGATGACCGGCTTGCCCTCCCAGTCCTCGCGGGACAGGCCCATCTGCATGGCGCGCGACCGGTGCCCGAACGAGCGCAGGTCGTCGGGGGCGAACCAGCGCGCCGAGCGAAGGTCCTGGGGGCGTTTCTTGGTCAAGGCCGGGCTCCTCGTCAGGAAATCGGGGTTGCTAAAACGAACATCAGGGCGGCGATGACCCCGGCCAGAACCAGCCCTCCGATCCAGGGCCAGGGGCCGTAGCCGTCGATGTCGTCTCGGGAGTCGCGTCCGATCATCTCGTCTGTCTCCTCAGTTCAGCAGTTCGGGCAGGAAAAGCGCGATCTGCGGGAAGAACATCACCAGCAAGAGCCCCGCGATCTGCAGACCGATGAAGGGCAGCACCGAGAGGAAGATTTCTTGCAGGGTCACATCCTTGGGCGCCACGGATTTCAGCCAGAAACAGGCCGGGCCGAAGGGCGGCGACAGGAAGTAGATCTGGATGTTCATCACGAACAGGATGCCGAACCAGATCTTCGCCTGATCCTCGGTCAGGCCCAGGTCGGGCGCCAGCGTCATCACCACCGGCGCGAAGACCGGCACGGTGATCAGCACGATGGCGATCCATTCCATGAAGGTGCCCAGCACCATCAGGATCAGCATCATCACCAGGATCGTGCCCAGCGCGCTGAGCCCGAGGTCGAGAAAGAGCGAGCGCATGAAATCGCCGCCGCCCACCAGATTGAAGATGCCCACGAAGCTGACCGCGCCCAGCACCAGCCAGATGATCGTGCCGACCGTGGTCATGGTGCCCAGACACGCGGCCGAGACCACGTCCCACTTGAACTTGTGGCGCACCGCGGCCACGAGCATCGCGCCGATGCAGCCCACCGCCGCGGCCTCGGTCACCGAGGCGACGCCGCCATAGATCGAGCCCATGACCGCGGCGATCAGCAGGATGCACAGGATCACCGCCGTCAGCCGCTCGCGCGAGAGCTTCTGCTCGGTCCCGGTCATCGCGGCCACCTCGGCAGCGGTCGGGGCCAGCGAATGGTCGAGGTTCACGCGGATCAGCACGTACCCGGCATAAAAGACCGCCAGCATGATGCCCGGAATCGCGCCGGCCATGAACAGATCGCCGATACCCACCTCGGCCGACAGGCCGTAGACGATCATGATGATCGAGGGCGGGATCAGCGTGGCCAGCGCGCCCGAGGCGCAGATCAGGCCGATGGTGATCTTCCGGTCATAGCCGAGGCGGAACATCTGCGGCAGCGCCACGAGGCCCAGCATCACAATCTCGCCGCCCATCACGCCCGACATGGCCGCGAGGATCACCGCGACCACGGTGGTCTGCACCGCCACGCCGCCGCGCAGGTTGCCGGCGAAGATCGACATCGCGTCGAACAGGTCCTCGGCGATGCCCGCGCGTTCGAGGATAGAGGCCATCAGCACGAAGAAGGGCACCGCGACGAGGCTGTAATGTTCCAAAAGCCCCACGGCGTTCGACGAGACCAGGAACAAGCCCCGCGGCCCGAAAAACGCCACTGCCATGATCACCGAGACGATCAGCGTCACGATGCCCAGCGGCATCCCCGTCATCATCAGCGCCACCAGCAGCAGCACCATGATGAGCGAGACCGTGCCGAGATCCATGTCGCGCATGTTCAGCGCCGCGGACGGGTCCAGCGCCTTGCCGATGTCCGAGACGAAACCGGAAAAGGCGTTGGCGATCGAGAAATCGAAGAAGTGCGCCAGAAAGCCCGAGACGAAGTAGACGATGAAATAGGCACCGACGAACTTGACCAGATGCTTCAGCCAGGCGGCCTGAACGTGGCGGTGCAGGTTCATCATCAGTTGCGCCAGGTACATGAAGGCGCCGATCACCATCAGCGATTTCATCATCATCGGCAGCGGCGAGTTGAAGGCCGATCCCGATTTCTCGACCCGCCCGATGCTGACATAGGCGCGGATCGTGGCGTCGGTCAGCAGCATGTAGAGCGCAACGACACCCACGATCATGGCGAAGAGATCCAGCCACCATCGCTGACGGGTGCTGGCCATGATGTGGAACACGGTGATTGCGATGTGACGCTTTTTCAGGGTGACATAGCCCGCCGACAGCATCCAGGCGGCGGCGACCATCACCATCACCGTCTCGAACGCCCAGTAGGTCGGCGCGTTCAGCAGGTAGCGCGAGAACACCTCGTAAAGCGTGGCGAGCGCGGCGATGAAATAGAAGACCGAGACGGCAATGCCCGTCAGGTGGCTGATATGTTCGACCACCGTGTAATCTGACCGGGGAAGGTCGGCGTCTTCGTGCAGGGGGTCCTGGGCACCGATGTCGATATCGGTATCGGCGAGCCTTGCCTCGTAGTCGCGCGTCATCGCTGTCGCTCCCCCTCGTCGCCCGGCCCGGCCGGGCGGGCGCAGCTATCCCCGGATTTCGTGTCAGGCCCCGCATGGCCCGGAGGCGCGCCCGCCGTCTTGGCGGGCGGGCGCGCCGTTGTCGGCCCGCTCGCCTAGAGCAAACCGGCCTCTTTCATGAACTTCACATGCGCGTCGTAGACCTCTTGCGCGAGGTCGGACTGGGCGGCGAAGTCGGACCAGGCCTCCTGCGCGATCGCCCGCAGCTTGTCGCGCTCTGCCTGGGGCCAGTCGATGATGGTCAACTCGCCGGCGGCCTTGTCGCGGGCCACGAGCTGACGGTCGAGCCGGTCGAAATACTGGCGCAGCCCGTTATAGGCGGCCAGATACCAGACCTCGAGCGCCACCTGCTCCTGCTCGGACAGCTCGTCCCACACCTGCTGGGACACGGTGAATTGCAGGATCGGGGTGGAGTGAATGCCGGGGAAGATCGGATACTTGGCGATCTTGTGCATCCCGTTGGCGTCGTTGTTGGCGTAGGCCGAGTTGTCGGCCGCGTCGATCACGCCCTTCTCAAGCGCGCCGTAGGTTTCCGAGCCCGACATCGACACGGGCGCCGCGCCCGCGCGCTTGAACACGTCGGCGGCCAGCCCCTCGGGCGAGCGGATCTTCAGGCCGGCCAGGTCCTCAACCCCGTTGACCGGCACCTTCGAGACGAAGGCCTCGCGCGCATAGGCGCCGCAGCCCACGACGTGCACCCCCTCGAAATGGGTGTCGAAAAGCTTTTGCAGCATCTCCTTGCCGCCGCCCTGGGCGCAGAAGGCCTGAATCTGGTCGGCGCTGTCATAGCCCGCGATCAGGTCGCCCATCAGTGCGAAGGCCGGGTCGACGCCCGCGAAATAGTTGATCGAGGTGAGGTCGCCGTCGAGGATGCCGACGCTGATCGCCTCGGCGGTCTCACGGCGCGGCACCACCGCGTCGACCGGCAACAGCTCGACGGTCAGCGCGCCGCCGGTCAGCGTCTCCAGCTTCGGAACCCATTCCTCGTTGAGATAAGCAAGCGACGCGTGGCTGGCGTTCGACGAGGTCTGGATCTTGAGCACCCGGTCCGCCGCCATGGCGCCCGTGGCAACGATTCCCATACCCGCCGCCAGCACTGCCGTCGTGGCGAGCCTGGCCATTGCATTGAATTTCATAGGTTCCTCCCGATTTCGGTTTTCCCTTGGGGATCCGTGACAGAATGCCGCCCCGCCCCAACTGATTGTCTAATATATTAGTGGAACTTTTCGCGCAAGCGTACTGCCGACCCTCAGGGCCGGATCGCGGCGAAGAACACGGCGAGCAGAGCCGCCGAAAGGACCGTGAACGCCACGTTCCAGCCCAGGGTGAGCCGCAAAGCCGGGATACCGCTGATCCGCTGGATCAGCAGCACCACCGTCGCAAAGGGCGAAAACGTCATCGACAGCGCCCAGCCGCAGGAAATGGCCAGCGCGATCAGCGTGGGGTCTGCAGGCATCTCGGTCAGCCCGCCGAACAGGCTGCCGAAAAAGATCGCCATCATGATCGGCGAGAAGGCCAGCAGGCTGAACAGGCTCAGCACCACCGGGATCGCCGCCAGCAACATCCAGTCGGGCATCGTGTCGAGATGCAGCGCCGCGACCAGCGCATCGCCCGGCACAACCCCTGCCCCCGCGCGGCCCAGAAAGCCCGACGCGGCCAGCGTCACCGCGATGGGGCCGCTGGCGGGGATCGTGTCGATCAGTATCTCGCGCAGCCGCGCCGCGGTGGCGCGGCGCCCGGTCGGGCCGATCCCGTTCTGGGCGACGAGCCAGCCCACCAGCATGATCGGGCACGACACCATCAGCCCGAAGACCACGCTTTCGCCCCTCAGTTCCGCGATGATCCAAGACAGACCCAAGAGCCACCCGCAGGACGCGGCGAAACGCGCGGCGGCCGCGGGCGGCATCGGCAGCGGCCGGATCGCGCCGGTGGGGCGGTACGCGCGAAAGCGCCAGCGTTCCTCGGCCCAGCCAAGCGCCAGGACCAGCGCGAAGACGACAAGGCCCCAGCCGATCCAGCGCAGACGGTCGACGCCGGGGATCAGCTCCATCAGCGCAAGCGGCGCCAGCGCGGTCGGCGACCAGATCACGCTCCACGCAAAGCCGCGCAGCATGGCGCTGATCTGCCGCCGCTCGCGGATGGCGTCGCGCCCGTCGGTCGTGTTGGCCCGGGCGATGCCCCGCTGGATCAGCGGCACCAGGAAGGACACGACCCCGATGTTGAAGATCACCGCCATGAAGGCCGTGCCCGAATAGAGCGCGGCATAGCGGCGCCCGGCGGGCTGACGGGTCAGAAAGGCGCCCAGTTCCCCCACCGAGGGCGAGGTCACCGCCGCCTCGCGCAAGAGCGCCAGCAGCAATATGAACACCATCAAAAACCCCGCCTGATCAAGCGCCGCGGTCAGGATCTCGACCCGGTCCTCGCGCGTGGCCCAGACGACCGCGGCGATGACCAGGCTGAGCGCCAGCAGGTAGAACTCGCGCAGCCGCAGCCGCGGCGCGGTGCAAAAAAGCGTCGCCGCCACCGCACCCCAGGCCAGATGCCAAAGCGCGTCCGAGGCGAACAATCGTGCCGCCAGCACCAGCGCCATCGTGGCCAGCAGGGTGGCCGCGATGGCCTTGTTCCAGAGATCGCGCGGCGAGCGTGCGGACATGCGCCTAACCGGTCACAAGATCGCGCGGGTCGATCTCGCGCCCCGCCGCATGGGCGATGAGATTGGCCGACCAGTGCCGCACCAGACGCTCGAAATTTTCCCGCGTGCCGCCGCCGATATGGGGCGTCAGCACCGTGTTCGGGGCGTTCAGCAGCGGATGGCCGGCCGGCAGCGGCTCGGGCTCGAACGTGTCGAGCCCGGCGCCGCCCAGATGGCCCGTTTCCAGCGCCGCCAGCAGCGCCGCCTGATCCACCACCCCGCCGCGGGCCATGTTGATCAGCACCGTGCCCGGCCGCATCCGGGCGATGGTGGCGGCGTCAATCAGGTGGCGGGTCCGCGCGGTCAGCGGCAGGTGCAGGCTGAGGATATCGACCGCGCCGATCAACGCGTCGAACGGCACGAACCCCGGCGCGCCCTCGACCGGCCCCGAGGGCCGCGTATAGACCACGTCGCAATCGAACCCCGCCAGCCGCCGGGCGACCAGTTGCCCGGTTGCGCCATAGCCCACCAGCCCGACCCGCGCGCCGTTCAGGTCGCGGCCGCGGGCGTAAATGTCGGGCTCCATCCATGCGCCCGCGCGCATCCGCGCGTCGCCCACGCAGATACGCTTGAGCACGGCCAGCATCAGCCCGACGGTGTGGTCCGCCACGGTGGGTGCGTTCATCCCCGGGCTGCGCGCCACGAGGATGCCGCGGGAAGCCGCCTCGGCCACGGGGATGCCGTCGGTCCCGGTGCCCCACTGGTGGATCGCCTTCAGCCGCGGCGCGCTGTCCAGCAGCGCGGGCGTCATCTTGACCGACCGCACCACCGCATAATCGGCCTCGGCCAGCGCCGCCGCGCGGTCCGCCTCGCTGTTGCTGACGGGGTAGCGCATGTCGAGGCCCGGACCGACGATCCCGGCGACGGTGGCCCGAAGGTCGGGGCCGAAGGCCTCCAGAAGCGCGACCCGGGGCGCGGTCATCGGCGGCCCTTGGTCAGCTTGTGCAGCATCTCGATCTCCTCGCAGTCACAGCGCAGTAGACCCCCCGCTGCAGGGCTGCGCAAGCGGTCTCGGCTCCCGCCCCGCAGGCGTGTCCGACACCGCGCGCCTTGACCGCGGCCATCGCACGGGCTCAGCGGCCGTTGGCCTTGCGCCATTCCTCGAACCGGGCGAGGTTTTCGTCCCGCGTCGCGGGATAAAGGCCGATGATCGTCGCCCCGGCCCGGACCTCTTCGACAACGAAATCCTCGTAGGCGGTCATTTCCACCGCCTCGGCCGAGACCTCGTCGGCCAGATGGGCGGGGATGACGATGACATTGTCGGCGTCGCCGACCACGATATCGCCGGGAAACACCGCAACATCGCCGCAACCGATGGGAACGTCGATGTCGATCGCCTCGTGCAGGGTCAGGTTGGTGGGTGAGGACGGCCGGCTGTGATAGGCGGGAATGTCGAGCCCCGCGATGGTGGCCGCGTCACGAAACCCCCCGTCGCTGACCACCCCGGCCCCGCCGCGGACCATCAGCCGGGTAATCAGGATGTCGCCGGCACTGGCCGCGCGGGCATCCTTGCGGCTGTCCATCACCAGCACATGGCCCGGCGGGCAGGTCTCGATCGCCTTGCGCTGGGGGTGGTCGGGGTTGCGGAATTGCGACAGCTGGTTGCGGTCTTCCCGCGCGGGCATGTAGCGCAGGGTAAAGGCGGGCCCGACCATGTTGCGGCCCCTGTCGGCCAGCGGGCGCACGTCCTGGATCACCTGGTTGCGCAGGCCGCGCTTGAACAACGCCGTGGCCAGCGTCGCCACCGAGACGCCCATCAGCCGGTCGCGGATTTCGTCGTTGAATGCCATCAGGTTCCTCCCTCGGGCGGTGCGCCCAGCGTTGTCGTGGATACGGTGCGGGCGCGGGCCGCGTCGGACAGCGTCAGGCCGAAGCCGGGGCGGTCCGGCACCCAGATCCGCCCGTCGCGGATCTCCAGCCGCTCGTCGAACAGCTCTTCCAGCCAGTCGAAATACTCGACCCAGCCCTCGGTCGGATAGGCCGCGACCATCTGCAAATGCAGCTCCATCACGAAATGGGGCGCCAGCGTCAGGCGGTTGGCCCGCGCCAGCTCCATCACCCTCAGGAAGGGGGTGACACCGCCGATCCGCGGCGCATCGGGTTGCAGCACCCCTGCCCCGCCCGCGGCCACCAGCGCCGCGTGTTCGTCGAAGGAGGTCAGCATCTCGCCGGTGGCCACCGGCGTGACCAGCTCGCGCGCCAACGCCCCGTGGCCCGCGAAATCGCGCGCCTCCAGCGGCTCCTCGATGAAGGCGAGCCCCATATCGTCCACCCGCCGGCAAAAGGCGCGGGCCTCGGCGCGGGTCCATTGCTGGTTGGCGTCGATCATCAGCGCGGTGTCGGGGCCGATGGCGTCGCGCACCGCCTCGATCCGGCGCATGTCCTCGCGCCAGTCGGGCTGGCCGACCTTCATCTTGATCCCGCCGATGCCGCGCGCCACCGAGGCGCGCGCCGCGCCCCGCATCTCGTCGATCGAGGCCTCAAGGTACTGCCCGCCCGAATTGTAGACCCGCGCGCCCGCGCGCCACGCCCCCAGCAGCCGCGCCAGCGGCAGCCCGGCGCGGCGGGCCTTGAGATCCCACAGCGCGGTATCGAAAGCCGCCAGAACGTGATAGGCGGCCCCGCCCGCGCCCAGCGAAATCGTGCGCCAGGCCAGCATGTCCCATGCCGCCGGGATGTCGGCGGCAGGCCGGCCCAGCAGCATCGGCGCGATCTCTTCGGCCAGCGCGAACAGCGCCGGGCCGCCGGCGCGCAGCGTGTAGGTAAAGCCCGTGCCGGTCCGGCCTTCGGCATCCACGATCTCGGCACAGAGCAATTCGACAGATGTCAGCGGCACCTGCCGCCCGGTGGCGACCTTGGCGTCAGAGGCCGGCCGCCGCAACGGTTGGGAGACCTGCGAAAGCCTGATCCCCTCGATCCGGTCCTTCAAAACCCGCCCCCTCATCATCGAACCATTGCCGTAGCTTTCGAAAAGCTGATATATTAGAATTTATGTAATGGCAACTTGCCAAACCCGCGGCGGCGGTTAGGACTGCGCGAAAGATTTTCGGGGTTTTCGATGAACGACGACGCTCTGCTTCCCGACGTGTTGTCCCGTCTCGGCGGATCCGATGCCGATGCCGACAACGTGCCCCGGTCGGCGGCGGCACGCACGCTGGATTCGCTTCGTCGCCGGATCATTTCGCTGCAACTGCCGCCCGACACGGTGCTCAGCCGAACCGAACTCGCACGCGAATACGATGTCAGCCAGACCCCCGTCAGGGACGCGCTGCAGGTGCTCGAAAGCGAGGGGCTGGTCGATATCCAGCCGCAGTCGAGAACGGTCGTCACCCGCATCGACCCGGACCGCATCGCAGAGGCGCATTTCCTGCGCCGCGCCATCGAGGTCGAGGTGGTGCGCGAACTGGCCGCGACGATCACCCCCGCCCAGCTCGACAGACTCAAGATGATCGTCAGCCTGCAGGAAACGGTCATCGGACAGGACCGCCAGACCGGCACCTTCCAGGGGCTCGACGAAACCTTTCACCAGACCATGATCGCGGCCGCCGGGCATCCGGGGCTTCATACGATCATCCGCTCGCATTCGGGCCATCTCGACCGGTTGCGGCGGCTCGACATGTGGGACACCGACAAGCTGTCCCGGATCGTCAAGGAGCACAAAGAGATCGTCGCAATGCTGGAGGCGGGAGACGCCGACGGCGCCATCGGGGCGCTCCGGACGCATCTGGGCCAGACCATCAAGCGTATCGAGGCGCTGCGCGACAAGCACCCCGACTTTTTCAAGACCTAAACGGGCAGCGCTGCCCCCATCTTGGCACGATCCGCGCCCACGGCACAGGACGGGCTGATTGCACAAGGCAGACGGCCGATGCGATCAGACAGGCGCGCACGGATCGCAGCGAGGGCGGGCTGCCCTTTGACGCCACCGCTCGGTTCGCTGCGCGCAGAACGGGGCCGTCGACAGAAGACAGCTCACGCCTGATCCAGATCAACTCGTACAGGCGCTTGGGCCGATACACTTCGGTGGCGGGTATGCTGCCGCTTGTGCGGGGGGGCGTGCCCGATTGGCGAAATCGCACCGGCGGGGAGGACGCCTGGATGGACTTCGCAACCGACAGTGCCGTGACGATCGATGGACCGCAGCAGGTTGTGCGCCTGCTGCGCGAGGATGGCTGGCGTGTCATCGCCGCGGTCGAGCGTGACGGCGCGCTGGTAACACGCGAAATTGCCTCGGCGGACGCGTTGCCGCGCGGCCGGGTCGATGAGTTGGGGCCCGGCCATTGCCGCCTGGTCGACGGGCCGCCCGGACGCTGGTTCGACCACGTGATCGGCCCCGGCGGTTGGAAGGAGTGGCTATTCCCGCCGCGCGAAAAGCTGTGGTCGGCGCAGCGAGAGGGACAGGCCGTCACCTTTGACGACGCCCCCCAGCCCTGGCCGAAAACCGCGTTCTTCGGCGTGCGGCCCTGCGATCTGGCCGCCATCGCCCGGCAGGACAGGGTGTTTTCCACCGGCCCCGGCGACCCTGCCTATGCGCACCGCCGCGCCGCCGTGCTGATCGTGGCCGTCAATTGCGCCCGTGCCGCCCCCACCTGCTTTTGCGCCTCGATGGGCACCGGGCCGCGGGCCGAGCAGGGCTTTGACCTTGCGCTGAGCGAGCTTGACGGGCGCTTCGTCGTCGAGACCGGCAGCACGGCGGGTGCGGCGCTGGCCGCGCGTCTGGATGCAATCCCGGCGACCGAGGACGATCTTGCCGCGGCTGCCGCGATGTCCCGCCGGACCGCCGAAACCCAGACAAGGCACATGCCCGCCGGCATCGCCGGGACATTGCGCAGCGCGCCCGAGCACCCGGCCTGGGACGACGTGGCCGCACGCTGCCTGGCCTGCGCCAATTGCACGCTGGCCTGCCCCACCTGCTTTTGTTCCGACGTCGAGGACGTGACCGACCTGACGGGAGATCATGCCGAGCGGTGGCGGCACTGGGACAGCTGCTTTTCGCCAGAGTTCAGCCTGGTGGGCGGCGGCGCAGTGCGCGCATCGACCCGCGCGCGCTATCGCCAGTGGATGACCCACAAGCTGTCGAGCTGGCACGACCAGTTCGGCGAATCCGGCTGCGTCGGCTGCGGGCGCTGCATCGCCTGGTGCCCGGTCGGGATCGACATCACCCAAGAGGCCCGCGCGCTTTCGACCGAGGAGACCCCCGCATGACCCTGCGCACGATCCGCGAGCTTCTGGCCGAGCATCCCCTCTTTGCCCGTTTCGATGGGGCCACGCTGGACGAATTGGCGGGCTGTGCCCGGACCGAGCAGTTCGACTCGGGCGCGCTGGTCCTGCGCGAGGGAGAGACGGCCGACAAGGTGTTCCTGCTGCGCGCCGGCGACGTGGCGGTCGAGATGGCGACGCCGGGCCAGCCGCCGATGATCATGGAAACCCTGCATCCGGGCGATCTGCTGGGGGTTAGCTGGCTCGTCGCGCCCTACCGGCACATGGCCGATGCGCGGGCTCTGTCAAATGTGCGGGCGCTCAGCCTCGACGCCGCCTGCCTGCGCGAGAAATGCGACGCGATCCCGGCGGTTGGCTATGCCTTTTTCAGGGCCTGGGCCCCCCATGTGGCGCAGCGGATGCGCGCCCAACGGATGCGGCTGCTCGATCTCTATGGCAGCGGGGGCTGAGGCGATGGACGGCGCTGCACCCATGCTGCCGGTCCGCTGCCGCGTCGCCTCCGCGCAGGCCGAGGGTGCCGATGTCGCAACGCTGACGCTGGAGCCCGTGGCAGGCGCCCTGTCCGGGGGCGCGCCCGGACAATTCAACATGCTTTACGCCTTCGGCATCGGCGAGGCCGCGATCTCGCTCTCGGGTCACGACGAGGCCGGCCGTCCGATGCACACGATCCGCGCCGTGGGGGCCACCACACGGGCGCTGACGGCCATGGAAGCCGGAGCCGAGCTGGGGCTGCGCGGCCCGTTCGGCACCGGCTGGCCCGTGGCGGACCAGGCCGGGCGCCACCTTCTGGCGGTCGCCGGCGGTCTCGGCCTCGCTCCGCTGCGCCCGGCAATCCTGGCAGCCGCGGCGCAGCCGGGCGCCGTCTCGGTCGTCCACGGCGCAAGGTCGCCCGACACGCTGCTCTACGCGGGCGAGCTGTCCGCCTGGGCGGCGGAGGGCACGCCGGTCTACCTGACCGTCGATCATGCCGCGCCGGGCTGGACGGGGCGCGTGGGTACGGTGATCGGCTGCCTGCCCCCGGCGCTGGCGGGGCACGACCCGGCGGCGGTTTCGGCCTTCCTGTGCGGGCCCGAGGTAATGATGCGCGCCACCGCACAAGCGCTGAGCGATGCCGGCGTGCCGCCGGACCGCATCTGGCTGTCGATGGAGCGCAACATGAAATGCGGCATCGGGCTTTGCGGCCATTGCCAGTACGGCCCCGATTTCATCTGCCGCGACGGCCCGGTCCTGCGCTACGACCGGATCGCCGCCCGGCTGACCCTGCGGGAGATCTGACCATGGCACGCCCCACCCTCGCGGTCTGGAAATTCGCCTCCTGCGACGGCTGCCAGCTGAGCCTGCTCGATTGCGAGGACGAGCTTCTGGCCATCGCGGGGGCCATCGAGATCGCCCATTTCCCCGAGGCGAGCCGCAAGAGCGTCGCCGGGCCCTACGACCTGTCGCTGGTCGAGGGGTCGATCACCACGCCCGAGGATGCCGAGCGGATCAAGCATATCCGCGCGCAGTCGCACAGCTTGGTGGCGATCGGCGCCTGCGCCACCGCGGGCGGCATCCAGTCCCTGCGCAACTTCGCCGATCTCGACGGGATGGCCGCGGCCGTCTACCCGCGCCCGGACTATCTGGACGTGCTGGCCACCTCGACCCCGATCTCGGCGCATGTGCCGGTGGACATCGAACTCCACGGCTGCCCGATCTCGAAATACCAGCTTGTCGAGCTGGTCACGGCCGTCCTGGCCGGGCGCCGGCCGCGCCTGCCGAAATTCGCCCAGTGCGTCGAGTGCAAGGCGCATGGCACGGCCTGCGTGATGGTGGCCGAAGGCCAGCCCTGCCTCGGCCCCGTCACCCTTGCCGGCTGTGGCAACCTCTGCCCCAGGGTCGGGCGCGGCTGCTACGGCTGTTTCGGCCCGGTGGAGGGCGCCAATGTCGCCGCGATGACCGCGCGGTTCGCCGAGCTGGGCCTCGACGCGCGGCAGATCCGCGACGCGCTGCGCAGCTTCACCGCCGCCGCGCCTGCCTTTGCCGAAGGGGGACAGGGCAATGGCTGAACGCACCATCAAGGTCGATGCGCTGGCCCGCGTCGAGGGCGAAGGGGCGATCAAGCTGAAGATCGGCCCAAGCGGCGTCGAGGCGGCCGAGTTCCGCATCTTCGAGCCGCCGCGGTTTTTCGAGGCGCTCTTGCGCGGGCGCGACGCGGCCGACGCGCCCGACATCACCTCGCGCATCTGCGGCATCTGCCCAGTGGCCTATATCACCAGCGCCAACCAGGCGATGGAGGCGGCGCTGGGGGTGACGGTGACCCCCGAAATCGCCGCCCTGCGCCGGCTGCTATATTGCGGCGAGTGGATCCAGAGCCACGTGTTGCACGCGGCGATGCTGCACGCGCCCGATTTCCTGGGGCTGGAGGACGCGTTCGAAATCGCCCGCCTGCGCCCCGATCTGGTGAAAACCGCGCTGCGCCTGAAAAAGCTGGGCAACGAGTTGATGGAGGTGATCGGCGGCCGGGCGGTGCACCCGGTCAACACCCGCATCGGCGGGTTCTGGCGCGCGCCCGACCCCGAGCGTATCGCCGCGCTGATCCCCGAGCTGGAATGGGGCATCGGCGCGGCCCGCGACATGACGCTCGATTTCGCAGGGTTCGACTTTCCCCAGGACGAGGCCGATTACACCTTCGTCTCGCTGGTCCACCCCGAGACCTACCCGATCGAGCTGGGCCGCATCGGGTCGAACCGGGGGCTCGATATCGGTGTGGAGGCCTTTGCCGAGCATTTTGCCGAGGAACAGGTGGCGCGCTCGACCGCGCTCCATGCCCGCCACGGCGATGCACCCTACCTCGTCGGGCCGCTCGCGCGCTACGCCAACAATTTCGCGCGCCTCAGCGACAGTTGCCGCGACACCGCGGCGGCCGCGGGCCTCGGCCCGGTCGAGCGCAACCCGTTCCGGTCGATCCTCGTGCGGATGGTCGAGGTGCAATATGCCTGCGAAGAGGCGCTGCGGCTGGCCCGTGGCTACGTGCCGCCCGACCCGCCGGCGGTGGTGGCGCCGCGCCGCGCCGGCACGGGGCATGGCTGCACCGAGGCGCCGCGCGGCATCTGTCATCACAGCTACACGCTGGACGACGAGGGCCGCATCCTGAGCGCCGCCATCGTGCCGCCCACCTCGCAGAACCAGAAGCAGATCGAAGACGATCTCGCCCGCGTCGCGGGTCGCTTTCTCGATCTGGACGACGCTGCGCTGCAATGGCGGTGCGAACAGGCGATCCGCAACCACGACCCGTGCATCTCCTGCGCGACCCATGCGCTCAGACCGACCATCGAGCGTGTCTGAGGCGCCGCTTTTCATCGGCGTCGGCAACCCGTTCCGGCGCGATGACGGGGTCGGGCCCTGGGTGGCGGACGAACTGGCGCGGCGCGGCCACAGGGCACTGACCCATGGCGGCGACGGCGCGGGGCTGATCGAGCTTTTCCGGGGACGCGGGGCCGTCACGCTGATCGACGCGACCGAGACCGGCGCGGCGCCCGGAACGATCCTGACGCTCGATGCAGCCGCGGGCCCCGTGGGCGGCACGAGGTTCCGCCGCTCGACCCACAGCTTCGGCCTGGCCGAGGCGGTCGAAACCGCGCGGTTGCTGGGCCTTCTGCCGCCGCGGCTGTCGATCCTCGGCATCGAAGGCGCCGATTTCGCCCCCGGCGAGGGGCTGAGCCCGGCGGTGAGCACCGCGGCGAAAGCGGCGGTGGACCGGCTGGATGCAGGGTAAGCGACATCTGGACGTGGCGGGGCGCAACCCGTGCGCCCGACCCGACCGGATGACCCGGCCTTGGCCGCGTCAGACCGGCACGGACCGGACCTTGACGGGGCGGTGACGCGCAACCAGGCGGTTCGGACCTGCGTGGCCGGGCAACAGGCGACCGTTCCGGACCGCGACATAACTTCGGGCCGATCCCGACGAGAGGGCCACGGGCCCGCCCGAAAACCGGGTCCGGTCGGTCATGACTATTCGACCGAACCCAATGTTTCCTCGACATAAACGGCGGCGGCGGTGGCCAGTGCTGCCTCTCGCAAGCACCTTTCCAACGCCGTAAAAACACCCAAGTTCCTCCGCAAAACCGCTTGCGCGGCCCGCTATCCTGCTCGCATAGAAAAACAGGGCAGAAAAAAAACGGGGCAGTGAAATGAGCGGAAAGACAATCCTGGTGACGGGCGGGGCGGGTTTTCTGGGCTCGCACCTCTGCGACCGGCTGATCGAAGCCGGCAATCGCGTGATCTGCATCGACAGCCTGGTCACCGGCAGCAAGTCGAACGTCACCCAGCTGATGGGGCGCCGCAGCTTCGAATTCATCGAGCACGACATCATCGAGCCCCTGGCCTTCGGGGGCGAGATCGACCAGATCTACAACCTCGCCTGCCCGGCCTCGCCGATCAAATACGAGCTGGACCCTCTCCACACCTTCAAGACCAGCGTCTACGGCGCGATGAACATGCTGGAGATGGCCCGCGAAAAGAATGCCAAGATCCTTCAGGCCTCGACCTCCGAAGTCTATGGCGACCCCTCGGTGTCGCCCCAGCCGGAGCGTTATTTCGGCAACGTCAACACCGTCGGGCCGCGCTCGTGCTACGACGAGGGCAAGCGCGCCGCCGAGACGCTGTTTCACGACTTCCATGAGCGTTTCGGCGTCGAGACCAGGATCGCGCGCATCTTCAACACCTACGGCCCGCGCATGAGCCCCGATGACGGGCGCGTGGTGTCGAACTTCATCGTCCAGGCACTGACCGGGCAGGATCTGACCGTCTACGGCGACGGCGAACAGACGCGCTCGTTCTGCTATGTCGACGACCTGGTGGATGGCCTGTGCCGGCTGATGGCCTCGGGGCCCGAGACCTACATGCCGGTCAACATGGGCAATCCCGGCGAATTCACGGTGGGCGAACTGGCGCGGCTGGTGCTGGACAAGACCGGCGCGAGCCCGCGCATTGTCTATCGCGACCTGCCCCAGGACGACCCGCACCGGCGCAAGCCCGACATCACCTCTGCCCGCACCCGGCTGGGGTGGGAGCCGCGGGTGCCGCTGTCGGAGGGCCTGGACCGGACCATCGCCTATTTCGCCGCGCTTCTGACCCGCGCCGAAGAGACCGCCGAACGGGTTTCGTGATGTCGACGCCCGCGATCCTCGTGACCGGCGGTGCCGGGTTCATCGGCAGCCACACCTGCAAGGCGCTGGCGGGGGCGGGATATCTGCCGGTGACGCTGGACAACCTCTCGCGCGGCAATCGGCAGGACGTGCGCTGGGGCCCGTTCGTCGAGGCCGATACGCGCGACACCGCGCGCGTGGCCGCGGCCTTGCGGCAACATCGCGTGTCGGCGGTGATCCATTTCGCGGCCTACGCCTATGTGGGCGAATCCGTCGAGCAGCCGGAGATCTATTACGACGCCAACGTGGGCGGCCTTCTGTCGGTGCTGCGCGCCTGCCGCGAGGCGGGCGTGGACAAGGTGATCTTCTCCAGCAGTTGCGCGACCTACGGCATCCCCGACGCGGTGCCGATCTGCGAAGACGCGCCGCAGCGGCCGATCAACCCCTATGGCCGGACCAAGCTGATCGGCGAACAGGTGCTGATCGACTATGCCCGCGCCTACGGGATGCACCACGCGATCTTGCGCTATTTCAACGCCGCCGGCGCCGACCCGGCGGGCGAGCTGTCGGAAAAGCACGTCCCCGAGACGCATCTCATTCCGCTGGCGCTGATGGCCGCGGCGGGGCGCATTCCCCGGCTCGATGTCTACGGCACCGACTATCCGACGCCCGACGGCACATGCATCCGCGACTACATTCATGTCGCGGACCTTGCCGACGGGCACCGGCTGGCGCTGACCCACCTGCTGGGCGGCGGCGCCGATCTGGAACTGAACCTGGGCACCGGCCACGGCCAGTCGATCTTCGAGGTGCTGGACGCGGTCCGGCGCGTCACCGGGCGCAGCGTGCCCACGCGGCTCTGCCCAAGGCGCCCGGGCGATCCGCCCGCGCTGGTGGCCGATGCGGGCCGGGCGCGGCGGATGCTGGGCTTTGCCCCGCAGCATTCGGGTATAGAGACGATCGTGCGCCATGCCGCCCCCAGCTTCGGCGTGGAGAAACGCCATGAAGAGCGCGCTTGAGATCCTGAGCAAACCGCCGCCGGCGGCACGGGCCCATCTCACCCCGCTGCTCGGCCGCCGCCAGAAGGTGAAATACGCGCTGGCCATTGCGCTCTGGCTCGCGCTCATCGCCCATTTCTGGGCGTGGTGGTTGCAGCCCGCCCACAACATCGACCCGCTGCGCTACTGGCTGGTGACTGCCGTACTGGGATGGATCACCCTGCTGCAGCTCTATTTCCTGGCGATCTTCCCCCGCGCCAGCATCGCCGCCGATCCCGTCGCGGCGCTGGGCCGTCCGCGCGTGGCGATGATCGTCACCAAGACCCCGTCGGAGCCCTTCGCCGTGGTGCGGCGCACGCTTGAGGCGATGCTGGCCCAGGACTATCCCCACGACACCTGGCTGGCCGACGAGGACCCGGCGCCGGAAACGCTGAACTGGTGCGCCGCGCATGGCGTGAAGGTCACCACCCGCAAGGGGCGCGACGACTATCACCGCGCCGAATGGCCCCGCCGCACCCGCTGCAAGGAAGGCAACCTGGCGTTCTTCTACGACACGGTGGGCTATCGCGACTACGACTTCGTCGCCCAGTTCGACGCCGACCACACGCCCCGGCCGGGCTATCTGCGCGCCATCCTGCGGCCCTTCGCCGACTCGGCCGTGGGCTATGTCAGCGCACCCAGCATCTGCGCGCGCAATGCCGGGCAAAGCTGGGCGGCCCGCACGCGGCTTTATTCCGAGGCGATGTTTCACGGCGCGCTTCAGGCGGGCTATAGCCGCGGATGGGCACCGATGTGCATCGGGTCGCATTACGCGGTGCGCACAAGGGCGCTGAAGCAGGTCGGCGGGCTGGGGCCGGAACTGGCCGAGGACCATTCCACTTCGATGATCATGAACGCGGGCGGCTGGCGCGGCGTTCATGCCATCGACGCCATCGCCATCGGCGACGGGCCGGCCACGCTGGCCGACATGCTGACCCAGGAATTCCAGTGGTCGCGCAGCCTCGTCAGCCTGCTTTTGCGCTACACGCCGCGGTATTTCGGCGGGCTTTCGCCGCTGCTGAAGTTCCAGTTCCTGTTCTCGCAGCTCTGGTACCCGCTCTTCGCGGTCTTCATGCTGGTGGCCTTCGCCCTGCCGGTCTGGGCGGTTATGGCCGATGTGCGCTTCGCCGATGTCACCTATCCCGGGTTCCTGGCCCACAGCGTACCGCCGATGCTTGTGCTGGTGTGGATCGCTTTCCAGGTCCGGGCGGACGGGTTGTTCCGGCCGGCCGACGCCAGCGTAATAAGCTGGGAACGCGCGCTTTTCGTCTGCGCCCAGTGGCCCTGGGTGCTGTGGGGATGCGCGATGGCGGTGCGCGACCGGCTGGCGGGCGGTTTCGTCGATTTCCGCATCACCCCCAAGGGCGACGCGGCGGCGCGGGCCGAGCTGCCCTTCCCCGTGATCGCCCCTTACATCGTGCTGGCGCTGGCCGCGGGCCTGCCGGTCCTGCTGGTGGATGGCGTCGAGAACGCCGCTGGCTTCTACCTGCTCTCGCTCGTCAACGCCGCGCTCTACACGGCCCTCGTTGCGGCCGCGGTGATCCATCACCTGCGCGAAAACGATATTTCCATCCTCGCCCACCCGGCACGGCGCCTGCTGCAGGGCGCCACCGTCGCGGGGCTGGTGGCGCTGGTGCTGGCCGCCGGCGGGGCGCGGGGGATGCAGGGGTTGCATTATCTTTCGGCCGGGCTGGGCCCGTTCCAGTTCGTCGAGGCACGTTTCGTCGTCTCCGGCGCAGGCGCCGGGGAGCCGGGCACGCTTCAGTACGTTTTCGATTTCAGCGCAATCGCCGACCGGCTGGACAAGATCGGCGACCAAATCAGGAGGCCATGACATGACTGCGAAAAACACGCGCAACCAAGCCGACGCCCGCGCCGCTGCGGCGGCCCTTTCCATGCTGGCAGTCCTCGCGTCGCCGGCGCAGGCCGCGCCCGAGGGCGACAAGCCCTTCGGCGTCTACGACCCCGAGGGCGTCTTCGCCGATGACGCGGAGGTGACCATCGAGCACCTGTTCCTGCCCTGGGAGGACGTATTCCTGCCGAGCCTCATCGAGGCCGACGCCTACGCGCTGGAACGCGGCCGGTCGGTGCTGGCCACCATCGAGCCCTGGACCTGGAACCGCAGCGAGCGCAATACCCCCGAGGCGCTGAGGGCCGGCATCTCAAGCGGCGACTACGACAGGTACATGAGCTCGATCTGCGCGGTGCTGAACCTTTTCGAAAGCCCGGTCACCGTGCGCTGGGCGCAGGAGATGGAGGACGAGAGCGGCCAGTTCATCTGGTCGAACTGGGAACCCGCCACCTATATCGACGCCTACCGCCGGATGGTCGACATCTGCCGCGCCAACGCGCCCGACGTGAACTTCATGTGGTCGCCACTGGGCTATGAAAACCTCGCCGAGTACTATCCCGGCGACGATTATGTCGACATCGTCGGGCTGTCGGTTTTCGGCCTGCAGGCCTGGGAGCGCGGTATTCTCGGGCAGGAGCGAAGCTTTGCCGACATCCTGGGCCCGCGATACGAGCGGGTCGAGGGCTTCGGCAAGCCCGTCGTCGTGGCCGAACTGGGCTATGTGGGCGATGCCGATTACGTTGCGAAATGGGATTCCGAGGTGCGCCTCGACTATCCGCAATTCCCCAATGTCGTGGCCGTCGTCTATTTCAACCAGGTCGAGGTCTACCCGTGGCCCGACGGCTATGGCCGCCCGAACTGGAAGTTCGAGGCGCATGTAGTCGGCGACTGAGCCGGCCGCCGAAGGCCGGGGCGTGGCGGCCCCGGCCAGGCCGGAAACGGTGTGTTTCCAATCCGGGGTAGCGGCGGGGGCGATTCGACCACAAAATCGCCCGGAACCGAAAATAGCCTTTTTGCTGACATCGCGCGGCGCGCCGCCCGTCGCGGCCCAGGTGCCGCGAGCGGGGCGCAGCGCCGATGTGGTAACGTGAACGAAAGGCCATCGCCATGACCCAACGGATCTTCTCGTGCAACTCGACTTCACGGCGCGGCGGCGCCGCGCTCGCCCTTGTCTCGGCGCTTATGGTCGCGCCCGTGCCTGCAGCGGCCAAGGGCGAACTGCCGGCGGTGGCCGCGGGGTCGGCCTCGGTGGCGGACTGGCTGAGCCCCGACCGCGGCGCCAGGTCGAAGGCCGAGGCGGAGCGCAAGCGCAACCTTGCCCAGGCGCTGGACACCCGGCATGGGCGCGGCACCTATATCTGCTCGGCCAGCGGCTTCGGCCAGAAATCCCGCTGCTTCGCGCGGTAAGACCGTTTTCACCGCCGCCTAACGCGCCAGAAGCGCACCGATCACCTCGGGATGCATGACGCTGTCGCCGCAACGCGCGGTCTCTTTCAGCGTCATGCAGTCCTGCCAGAGCGCCCGCAAGGTCGGCCGCGTGGCCAGTCCGTTAAGCGCCCCGCGGTAGATGCCCCGCCGCTTCATGTCGGCCTGAAGCAGATAGACCGCGACATTCGGGTTGGCCGCGAACAGCGCTTTGCCAAACCAAACCGACTTGAGCTCGGGACGCTCGCCCAGCGCAGCGGCGATCCGTCCATAGGCGGACGGGCCGGTCGCCTCGGCCGCATCGACGGTAACCTCAAGCTGCGCGGCCTCGCGCGGCGTCAGCAGAACCGAGAACCGGTCGATATAGCCCCGCGCCCGGTCGGGCCGTTTGCGCACATTCAACCGGTTGCCGTCACGCACCAGCGCGATCAGGTATTTCAGCGCGGTGGCATTGCCCGATTCGGCGGCCTTTTCAAGGCGGGCGATCGTCCTGGGACCGCTGGCGCGCATGCTGATGCCCCACATCTGCCGCTCGGCCTCCAGCACCGCGATGCGCTCTTGCCCGGCGGCGCGCGCCTTTTCGGCGAAGGCGTCGAACTTGGCCCGAGATCGGGGTTGCAGGTAGCCGTACATCGCCCCCTCGGCCAGCACCGTCCAGGCCCGGCCCCGGCCCAGCCCGCCGGCGCGACGCAGATAGGCCTCGGCCTCGGCGGCACCGCGTTCGCCCCACATCATCCATTCGCCGTAGCGCTCCAGCCCAGCGCCATCGCCGCCCACGGCCGCCCGTTCGAAGAGCGCCAGCGCGCGGCCACGGTCGGCCGGCAGCCTGTCGCCGTAAAGCAGGAACGAGCCCAGCGCGACGGCAGCCCGGGAACCGCCCTTCGACACCGCCAGTTCCAGCATGGCGCGGCCGGCCTCGGTGTCCTGGTCCAGAACCCAGCCGCCCACCAGTTGCTCTCCGAGAACGCTCAGCGCCTCGACATCGCCCTGCCCTGCCGCCTGGCGCAGCAGGGCTTGCGCCCGCGCCGGGTCGGGGTCGACCGCGCCGCCCCACAGCAACGCCATGCCGAGGGTCGTCCGGGCCTGTGCAACGCCCGCCGACGCCGCGTCCTGCAGAAGGGCCACGGCCTTTTCGGGCTCGGCGGGCATGTAATAGCCGTCCAGCAGCATCTTGCCGAGGCTGGCCTTGGCCTGCGCGTCGCCCGATGCCGCGGCCGCCTCCAGAAGGCGCCGGCCAGCCCCGATATCCTGCCCAGCGCCCCCGATGCCGAAAACCAGCGCCTCGCCCAGCGTCCGCTGCGCCGCCAGTTCGCCTTGGCCGGCGGCGGCGCGCAGCCCCTGAAGGTCGAGCGACTGCGCGCCCGCCATCGGCACCGCCGCCAGCGCGACGCACGCGGCCCAAAGCGCACCGCGCCCCGCCGCCCAAACCTGCCGCCTCATGTCCGTCCCTCCCGATCTTGACGCGGAAATGGAATGATGCGCCGAAATCGTACCGGCGCGCAGGCCCCGGGGCCAGAGAGGACGTGGCGCAGCCCGGCGGTGAAGAGCGACAGCCGAACCGGCCGGTGGCGGCACGTCGAGTTGCGTATCATCGGTTTGCCTGCCCTGCCTGCCCGGGGATGGTTTCTTGCCAGAGACCTCTTGTTATCGCAGCCGCTTTCTGCATCCTTTCTAAACCAAAAAAGAAAAACTCCGGGAGGACTATACCGATGAAACACACCGTTCTGGGGGCGGTTTCGGCCGTCGCGCTGGCCATGGGCACCTTCGCCGCCGAGGCCGCCGAAACGACCCTGCGCATCACGCTTCAATTGCCGCTGAAATCGCATCTCGGGCAGAACCTCGCGCTGTTCAAGGACGAGGTCGAATCCGCCTCGAACGGCGATATCGCGGTGGAAATCTACGACTCGGCCCAGCTTTACAAGGATAACGAGGTGCCGCAGGCGGTTGGCTCCGGCTCGATCGAGATGGGCGTGGCCTCGCTGACCCGCTATGTCGGCGACATCCCGGCGGTCGACGTGTTCTATCAGCCGTTCCTGTTCGACACCGAGGAAAAGGTGCGCAAGGCCGTCTCGCCCGACAGCCCGATCCGCAGCCCCATCGACGCGGCGATCAAGGACACCGGGTCGACCGTGCTGTGGTGGCAGGCCTATGGCGGGGCGATCATGCTGTCGAATGGCGGCCCGATCAAATCGCCCGCCGACATGGAGGGCAAGAAGGTCCGCGTGTTCTCGAAAACGCTGGGCGATTTCGTCCAGGCCACGGGCGGCGCGCCGACCATCATCTCGGGCTCCGAGCAATACCTGGCCTACCAGCGCGGCACCGTCGATATCGGCATGACCGGTGTTTCGGGCGTGCAGTCGCGTTCGCTGTGGGAGGTGATGGACACGATCACGGTGACCAACCACGCCGATATCGAGTTCATCGTGGTGGTGAATACCGAGTTCTGGGACGGGCTGCCCGACGCGCACAAGGAGATCATCGAGGCCGCCGCGAAAAAGGCCGAGGACACCGTGCGCGAAGAGATGGCCGGCATCGAGGCCGCCGCCTATGCCGCGGCCGAGGAGAACGGGATGACCATCTACACGCCGACGGCCGACGAGATCGCCGCCTGGAAAGAGGCATCTCAGCCGGTCTACGACACCTTCCTCGAGCGCACCGGCGACACCGGGAAGGCAATGCTGGAGGCCGCCCGGGACTTCTGACCGACGCCCCGGCCCGCCGACCCCGTCGGCGGGCCGCCCTCCATTGGAAAGGGCGCCCATGCGTCTTCTGGATACCGTGGAACTCTACGCCGCACGGGTGGCGGCGGTGTTGCTTGCCGCGACCGGCGCGATGCTCAGCTACGAGGTCGTCGCGCGCTATTTCTTCACGGCGCCGACGATCTGGGCGGCCGAACTCAGCCAGCTTTGCCTGATCTGGGCCTGCCCCCTGGCCGCGCCCTGGGTGCTGTCGGCGCGGCGTCATATCCGCGTGACGGCACTGACGCAGCTCTTGCCGACCGGGCTGCGGCGGGGGCTGGAGGTCGCGGCGATGCTGGTCGTCGCGGGGTTCAGCGCGGTGGTGCTGTGGTTCGGCTATGCCATCTTCCACGACAGCTTTGAACGCGGCCGGACCACCGGCTCGATGCTGGACCTGCCCGCCTGGCTGCCCGAGGCGGCGATCCCGGCCGGCTTTGCCCTGCTGACCTTGTCGGCGCTGAAGAACGCGTTTTTCGCCGCGACCGGGCCGCTGCCCGATGACGGGGAGATGATCGAATGACCATCGCGATCATCCTCGCGCTTCTGTTCGGGCTGCTGCTGGCCGGCATTCCGGTGGCCTTCGCCCTTGGCGCGCTGGGGCTGGGCATGCTGTGGCTGGGCGGGTTCTCTCCGCTGATGGCGCCGCAGGCGGTCCTGTCCACGCTCGACGGCTTCATCCTGTTGGCGGTGCCGCTGTTCCTGCTGATGTCGAACGTCCTTTTGAAGGGCGGCGTGGGCCGCGATCTCTTTGCCGCGGTGCAGGCCTGGGTCGGGCACTGGCCCGGCGGCATGGCGGTCGCCACGATCCTGTCTTGCGGGATCTTCGCCGCGATCTCGGGCAGTTCGGTGGCGACGGCCGCCACCATCGGCACCGTCGCCGCGCCCGAGATGATCTCGCGCGGCTACCAGCGGCGCTTTGTCTATGGCCTTCTGGCCGCCGGCGGCACGCTGGGCATCCTGATCCCGCCGTCGATCCCGCTGATCATCTACGGGTTCGTCACCGAGGAATCCGTCATTTCGCTGTTCATGGCCGGCATCGGGCCGGGGCTGGCGCTGATCGCGCTGTTCATCGCCTATTCGGTGATCTACGCGAAGTTCTTCGGCGGGTACGATCCCGCGCCCAAGGCCAGCCGGGCCGAGCGCCTTGCCGCCACCTGGCGCGCGCTGCCCTCGCTGCTGCTGGCCGTCGTGGTGCTGGCGGGCATCTATTCCGGCGCCTTCACCCCTACCGAGGCCGCGGCCATCGGCTTTGCCGTGGCCCTGATCATCACCGGCCTGATCCTGCGCAGCCTGTCGCTGAAGGCGCTGTGGGAGGCGGTATGGGACTCGATGGTCACCACCGTGGCGATCCTGCTGATCATCGCGGGGGCCAAGGTCTTCGGCAAGGCGATCACGCTTTACCGCATCCCGCAGGAAATCTCGTCGATCCTCGCCGAAACCGTGTCCTCGCCGCTGAGCCTCGTCGTGCTGGTCTGCGTGGTGCTGCTCCTGATGGGGCTCGTCTTCGAGGCGCTGTCGATGATCCTGATCATGACGCCGGTGCTGCTGCCCGCGGCCATGGGAATGGGGTTCGATCCGATCTGGTTCGGCATCTTCATGGTGGTCATGGTGGAATGCGCCCTGATCACGCCGCCCGTGGGGCTGAACCTCTACGTCATCCAGTCGGTTACACGGTCGAGCCTGATCGACGTCTCGCTCGGCACGCTGCCGTTTCTCGCGCTGATGCTGTCGCTGGTGGCGCTGCTCTATCTCTGGCCCGACCTCGCCCTTTTCATCCCCTTCAAACTATAGGCCCATGACACCCGCACCCGACACGCTCCGCGCGCTTCTGGCCGAACCCGGCCTCATCACCATGCCCTGCTGTTTCGACCCGCTTTCGGCCAAGCTGATCGAACAGGCGGGCTTTCCGCTGACCTTCATGTCGGGCTTTGCCGCCGCGGCCGCGCGGCTGGGAATGCCCGACACGGGGCTGATGTCCTACGCCGAGGTGGCCGACCAGGGTCGCAACATCTGCAACGCGGTGTCGATCCCTGTGATCGGCGACGGCGACACCGGCTATGGCAACGCGGTCAACGTGAAGCGCACGGTGCAGGGCTTTGCCCAGGCGGGCTTTGCCGCGGTGATGATCGAGGACCAGGTGTCGCCCAAGCGCTGCGGCCACGTGGCGGGCAAGTCGGTGGTGGACCGCGACGAGGCCTTCGCGCGCATCCGCGCGGCGGCCGATGCGCGCGCCGAGGGGGCCGATATCCTGATCCTCGCCCGCACCGACGCCCGGCACGAACACGGGCTGGACGAGGCCATCGCGCGGGCGGCCCGCTTTGCAGAGCTCGGCGCCGATATCCTGTTCGTAGAAGCACCGCGGGACGAGGCCGAAATGGCCCGTGTCCCGGCCGAATTGCCCCGGCCCTGCATGGCCAATATCGTCGAGGGCGGGATGACCCCGGCGCTGCCGCCCGCCAAGCTGGAGGCGATGGGCTACCGGATCGCCGCCTATCCCCTGACATTGATGGCCGCAGCGATGCAGGCGATGGTCGAGGCGCTGGACGGGTTCCGCGCGGGCACGCCCGACGCGGCGCGTTTGATGGCGTTCGACGAGCTCAAGCGGCGGATCGGGTTCGACGCCTATTTCGACGAGGAAAAGAGATACGCGCCGAAGGACTGACCCCAGGGCGCGGTCCGCCGCCCGGCGCACCCTCAGATCGTCTGGGCAGACCGTTTGAAGGCTTCGAGGGTCTGGCGGATGCCGTCCGCCGGCGGCATCGACGGGTAGTCGCCAAGATGCGCGCGGATCGGCCCATCGCTGAGATCGGCCGGCACAGGCAGCGGCGTGCCGGTCGTGGTCACCCCGTGACCCGGCGCAAGCTCGGACAGGATCGCGAGCCCGTCCTCGACGGACATGCAGGTGCCGTTGAGGTCGAAAACAGGTGCGCCGTCGCCATCGCCTGCGATCGCGGCAATGAAGGCTGCCGCCGCCTCGCCCGCGTAAAGCCAACTGACCGGCCCGCCGAACGCGATCTCGAAAGGCTCGCCGCGCGCGGTATGGGCAAGGGCCGCGCTGAACCCCGAGGTCATGCCCTGGTCGCGCGCGACGCCATAAACGACATTCGGGCGGATGCCGATCGAGGGAACCTCCCAGTCGAGCCAGTAGACCTTCGCGGTGTATTCGTTGGCGAGCTTGTAGGCACCGTAAAGGGTCGAGATGACGGGCCCACCTGGCGGCATGCCGTAGACCGCGGTCGAGCTGGCGTAGGCGAGCCGCCGTAACCCGTGCCGGCGGGCGGTCTCCAGGATATTGATCGTGCCTTCCACGTTGACGCGCGCGCCGGCGGCGGGATCGGCCTTACAGAACGGCACCTGGAGGCCCGCCAGGTGGATGATCGCCGAGGCGCCGTGCCGGTCGCACACATCGTTCAGCCAGGCCGCGTCGGTGATGTCGCCCGCTTCCCATTCCAGGCCCTGCGCCGCCTCGTTGCCCATCACCAGCGCCGGCCTGCGCCGGTCATCGGCCAGGTCCAGCGCCACGAGCGGGACACCCGACCGGGCAAGTATCGCAACCGTCCATGCGCCGATGCACCCGCCCGCCCCGGTGACGAGCACCGGGCCGTCGATCTTGCCGGGGTCGATAAGGAATGGGTCCGTCAGGAAATTCATCGCAAGCGCTCCTCCCGTGAAGCCCCAACTGTGACCGGCGGCTTGGACGCCGTCCAGCATTTCTGCATGCTGCGGCTGTGGCCGGCAGAGCGCTTGTGCAGCGGAACCGTTCTTCTTGATGACATTGCCAAAGGCGATGTTGCGGTCTGTCGGCGCCGCGCGCTTCACGCCCGATCTTTGTCAAGCATCGCGGACGGCCGGGCAGCCCGTGCATCCGTTCCGGAACGGGCAAGAGCGCTCCCCATACTTGGGACGCCGCACCGCGCGGCCGCCCTCAGTCCGCCGGCCCGCCCCGGCCGGGCAGGATCGCCGCGAGCTTGCCCATCATGTGTGTCTTCAGCAACGCGGCCACCTCGTCGGCACGGCGCGCCGACAGCGCCTCTGCAATGCGTTCATGCTCGGCCAGGGCCTGCTCCCAGCGGCTGCGCGTCAGGTTGGCCTGATACCGCGCACGGTGGACCAGACCGGCGATGGTCGCGTGGCTGCGCATCAGGGTTTCGTTGCGAGACGCCACCAGGATCGCCTTGTGGATGGCCTGATTGATCTCGAAATAATGCGGCCGGTCCTGCCGTTCCAGCGAGGCGCGCAATTCCACCGTCAGCCGCACGATCTCGGCCAGTTCGGCGTCGGTGGCGCGCCGGGCGGCCTGTTCGCCGGCCAGCGCCTCGAGCGCGGCGAGCACCGGAAAGGCGTCGGCCAGTTCTTCTTCGGAGCGCTCGCTGATGATCGCGCCGCGGTTCGGGATCAGCTCGATCAACCCTTCCGAGGCCAGGATCTTCATCGCCTCCCGGATCGGGGTGCGCGACACGCCGAAACGCTCGGTCAACTCCTTCTCGCGGATCTTTTCGCCGCTCTTGATGGCGCCTTCCATGATCAGCTCGCGCAGGGCATCCGCCACCTGCACCGCCAGCGCCGGGCGCGAGAGCAACGCCACGCCCATATCGCCTGCCCCGCCGTTCGACATCGTGTCCATCATCCCGTTTCTCCGGTTTCCTCGGCGAGCATCCTGTCGAAGACCTGCGCAATGTGCAGCGCGGCCCGTCCCGTTCCGTCGGATATCTGGTGGCGGCAGGAGGTGCCGTTTGCAACGATCAGATCGTCGCCCCCCGCCGCGCGGATCGCGGGCAGCAGCGACGCCTCGCCCATGGCGCGCGACACCTCGATGGTCTCGGCGTCATAGCCGAAGGCGCCGGCCATGCCGCAGCATGAGGTCTCGATCACGTCCGCCTCGACCCCGGGCAGAAGCCCCAGCGCCGTGCCCATGTCGCCCATCGCGCCGGCCGCTTTCTGGTGGCAATGGCCATGCACGCGGACCCGCACGTCGCGGCGGGCCATCGGCAGCTTCAGCCGCCCGGCCTCGGCCTCGCGCGCCATGAATTCCTCGAACAGCAGCGCGTGTTCCGCCAGTTTGCCCGCATCGTCTCCCGGCAGCAGCGCCTTGAACTCGTCGCGCAGGGTCAAGAGGCAGGACGGCTCCAGCCCGATGACCGGGCGCCCTGCCGCTACATGGGGCATCAGCGCGTCGAGGGTGCGGCGCGCCTCGGCGCGGGCCTTGTCGATCATGCCGGCCGCGAGATAGGTCCGCCCGCAGCAAAGCGGCCGGTCGCCATCGGGCACGGCGCTCTTCACGGCATAGCCCGCGCGGCCCAGTACGCGCAGGGCGGCGCGCGGGATAGCGGGCTCGAACCAGCGGTTGAACGTGTCGCTGAAGAGGACCACCTCCCGCCCCCCGGTGGCGGGCGCGGCCGCGCCGATCTCGGCCTCGCGGAAGGCGTCCTTGCGGAACCGGGGCAAGGCGCGATCCGCCGACAGCCCGGTCAGCCGCTCGGCCAGTCGCGCCACCGCGGGCACGCGGTTTCTGAGCCCGATCAGCGGGTCGAGCGCAACGCCCAGCCGCCCGTAGCGCGGCAGTTCGGCAATCAGCCGGTCTTTCAGCGGATAGCCTTTGCGCTTGCCCCGCTGATACAGCACCTCGGTCTTCATCTTGGCCATGTCGACGCCCGTGGGGCATTCGCGCTGGCACGCCTTGCAGCCGACACACAGCTTCATCGTTTCGGCCATCTCGTCGTCGAACAGCGCATCGCGCCCAAGCTGGCCGGAAAGCGCCAGCCGCAGCGTGTTGGCCCGCCCGCGCGTCACGTCCTGCTCGTTGCGGGTCACGCGGTAGCTGGGGCACATCACGCCGCCCGCGAGTTTCCGGCACGCCCCGTTGTTGTTGCACATCTCGACCGCGCCCTGGAACCCGCCCGAGGCCCCCGCCCAGGCCGACCAGTCAAAGCCCGCGGACATGTCGTCGAAGCGGTAGCCGGGCGGGTAGCGCAAGAGGCTGCGGTCATCCATCCGGGGCGGCGCGACGATCTTGCCGGGGTTCAGTCGGTCCTCGGGGTCGAAGGTCTCCTTCACCTCCTCGAAGGCGCGCACGATGCGCGACCCGAACATCTTTTCATGAAATTCCGAGCGCACGATGCCGTCGCCATGTTCGCCGGAATGCGAGCCCTTGTAGTCTCGCACCATGTCGAACGCCTCTTCGGCGATGGCGCGCATGGCGTTGACATCCTTTTCAAGCCGCAGGTTCAGCACCGGGCGGACATGCAGGCACCCTTCCGAGGCATGGGCGTACCAGGTGCCCTCGGTGCCGTGCTTGTGGAACACCTCGGTCAGGCGGTCGGTGTAGTCGGCCAGGTGTTCCAAGGGCACCGCGGCATCCTCGACGAAGGACACCGGCTTTCCCGCGTCCTTCATCGACATCATGATGTTGAGGCCCGATTTGCGCAGTTCGCCGATCTCGGCGATCAGCGCCGCATCCCACACCTCGACAACGCCGCCCTCCTGCGTGCCCCCCTTGCCGAAGCCGTAGCCCAGATCGGCCATCGTGTCGTGCAGGCGGGCAACGCTTTCGGCGTTCTCCTCGGGGCCGTCGGCGAATTCGACGATCAACAGCGCCGCCGGGTCGCCCTTTACCACGGTCTCGATGGTGGGCACGAACATCGCAATCTGGCGCGCGAGGTTCAGCATGGTGCGGTCGACCAGTTCCACCTGCGTGGGGTTCAGCCGCACCAGGTGCTGCGCGGCCTCCATCGCATCGCGGAAGGTCGGAAAATGGCAGATGCCCTGCACGCGGTCCTTGGGCGGCAGCGGCGACAGCGCGATCTCGATGGCGGTCGACACCGCCAGGGTGCCCTCGGAGCCCACCAGAAGATGCGCCAGGTTGAGCGGCGCGGCGCCGGGCGCCAGCGCGTCGAGGTTGTAGCCCCCCACCCGGCGCTGCACCTTGGAAAAGCGGCGCGCGACCTCGTCGGCCTCGCGTGCGCCGAGCGCGGTCAGCCGCGCCAGCATGTCTTCGGGGACGCGGTTGCCGGCATGGGGGCCGAAATCGAACGGCGTGCCGTCGGCCAGAAGCCCCCGGATCGAGATCACGTTATCCCGCGTCGTGCCGTAGCGCAGCGACCGCGCCCCGCAGGAATTGTTGCCCACCATGCCGCCGATGGTGGCGCGGGAGGCGGTCGAAACATCGACCGGAAACCACAGCCCGTGGGGCTTGAGCTGCCGGTTCAACTCGTCCAGCACGATGCCGGGCTGCACCAGCGCGCGCCGCCCGTCCACGTCAAGCTCTATGATCCCGTTGAGGAATTTCGAGCAATCCAGGATCAGCCCGCTATTGATCGTCTGTCCGCATTGCGAGGTTCCGCCGCCCCGCATGGTGAGCGGCAGCCCGGTATCGCGCGCCGCATCCAACGCGCGGGCCACGTCGTCCTCGGTTCGCGGTACGGCCACTGCCGCGGGCATGATCTGGTAATGCGAGGCGTCGGTCGCGTATCGGCCACGGGAAAAGACGTCGAGCAGCAACTCGCCTTCGAAGTCGCGGCCCAGCCGCGCGCTCTGCGCCCCATCCAGCACGGCCGGCCCTCCCCTTCCGGTGCGAAAATTGTTCCTTGACATGAATAATGAATTCATAATTCAATTCCTGTCAACACATGGCGGGCGTCGGGAAACGCGCAGCCGGGCGCAGGCGAAAACGTCGCGCCGTTAAGAGGCCGAATGGCCGCACAGGGAGGATGAACGATGCCGGCAGGGCGCCATTTCCTGCAGATTCCGGGCCCGTCCAACGTGCCGGACCGCGTCTTGAGGGCGATGGATTTTCCGACCATCGACCACCGTGGCCCGCACTTCGCCGAGCTTGGCCGCACCGTGCTGGACGGCATGAGATGGGTTTTCCGCACCGAGGGACACGTGGTGATCTATCCCGCCTCGGGCACCGGGGCGTGGGAGGCGGCGCTGGTCAACACGCTGTCGCCCGGCGACACAGTGCTGATGTACGAAACCGGCCATTTCGCCACCCTCTGGAAAGAGCTGGCCCAGCGGCTGGGCCTGACCCCCGTTTTCATCGAGGGCAACTGGCGCGGCGGCGCCGACCCCGACGCCATCGAGGCGAAGCTGCACGAGGACACGGGCCACGAGATCAAGGCCGTGTGCGTCGTCCACAACGAAACCTCGACCGGCTCGGTCTCGCCCATCGCAGCTATCCGCAAGGCGATCGACGCCGCGGGGCACCCGGCACTCTTGATGGTCGACACGATTTCCAGCCTCGGCTCGCTCGACTACCGGCACGACGCCTGGGGCGTGGACGTGACCGTGTCGGGCTCGCAAAAGGGCCTGATGCTGCCGCCGGGCCTGTCGTTCAACGCCATCAGCGACAAGGCGCTGGCCGCATCGAAAACCGCCGAACTGCCGAAGTCGTACTGGGCCTGGGACGCGATGCAGAGCCCCAACGGCAAGGGCTATTTCCCCTACACGCCGGCGACCAACCTGCTTTACGGGTTGAAAGAGGCGCTGGCGATGCTGCGCGAGGAAGGCCTCGATAACGTCTTCGCCCGCCACGCCCGCCACGGCGCGGCCACACGGGCCGCGGTGCGCGCCTGGGGGCTGGAGCTGCTCTGCCAGGCGCCCGAGCAGTATTCCAACGTGCTGACCGCCGTGATGACGCCCGAGGGCCATTCGGCCGACGCGTTCCGGGCGGTAACTCTGGAGAATTACGATATGTCACTGGGCAACGGCCTGTCGAAGGTGGCGGACCGGGTATTCCGTATCGGCCATCTGGGCGATTTCAACGATCTCATGCTCTGTGCGACGCTGTCCGGCGTCGAGATGGGGCTGCGGGACGCGGGGGTGCCGCACCAGGCGGGCGGCGTGCAGGCCGCCATGGCGGTGCTGGGCCCGAGGGGCGCGGAAGACCGCGCCGCAGCGGAATGAGGTGAAGAGCTTTGCGGCCCAAACCCGCGCCAGACGGGACAAGGGCGCAGAACCGAGACGACACCATAGAACATGACGCCAAGTCCAAAGGGAGGATGGATATGACGAAATCGGGACTTCTTACCACCATCGCCGCCACGGCGCTGATGGCCGGTCAGGCTTTCGCCGCCGACATGACGCTGCGCTTCGGCCATGTCGGCAATCCGGGCTCGCTGTTTGAAGCGAGCGTGAACCACTTCGCCGAATGCGCGAACGGCAAGCTCGGCGACGCGGCCGAGGTGCAGACCTTCGGCGCCTCGCAGCTGGGCAAGGACCAGGAGCTGTTGCAGAAGCTGAAGCTGGGCCAGGTGCAGTTCGCCCTGCCCTCTTCGGTGATGTCCTCGGTCGATGACGTGTTCGGCATCTTCGAGATGCCCTATATCATCAAGGACCGCGACCACATGCGCCGCGTGCAGGCCGAGATGATGGACACCTTCGAGGCCGCCGCCAACGCGAACGGCTATACCATCGTCGGCCTCGCCGAGAACGGCTTTCGCCATATCACCAACAACGTCCGGCCGATCAACGTGCCCGCAGACCTCGAAGGCGTGAAACTGCGCACGCCGAACGGGGCCTGGCGGGTGAAGATGTTCCAGGAATACGGCGCGAACCCGACTCCGATGGCGTTTTCGGACGTGTTCACCGCGCTGCAGACCGGCGTGATCGACGGGCAGGAAAACCCCTACGCCCAGATCGCCTCGGCCAAGTTCCAGGAAGTGCAGAAATACCTGTCGATCACCGGCCACGTCTACACGCCGGCCTATATCCTGGCCTCGAAGTCCCATTTCGACAAACTGCCCGACAACGTGCGGGCGGGGCTGAGCGAATGCGCCGCCGAGACCCAGGATTTCACCTACGAGAAGGCCGCCGAGCTTGAAGTCGAGCTCTTGCAGGTCATCAAGGCCGCCGGCGTCGAGGTGAACGAGGCAGACAAGGACGCCTTCATCGAAGCGTCCAAGCCGATCTACGACGCCTTCGCCGCAGAGGTCGAAGGCGGCGGCGAGATGATCGAGGCCGTCCTCGGCCTCGGCGACACGTCGAGCTGACGCCAACAGCCCTGTCGGGGGTGCCCGAACCGGGCGCCCCCGCTCTCTATCGGGTGCCCCGGGCCGCGGGCCGCTTTCGGGCGGCAGGCGGCCCATTCGGGGCCTTTTGACAGTTTCCTTGCGCGATCCGGCGAGACAGCGATGACCGTTTTCACTTCAGTGGCCCCAAGGGTCGACGCCCCCATGCCCCGTCAGAAATGGACCTTGCGCCCATGCCCGCGCTGAGAGCGACTGCAAACCTGCTCGGGGTCGTCCTCGAATGGTTCACCGTCTTGCTGATGGTCCTGCTCACCGCGGTGGTGATCGTCGCGGTGCTTGCGCGTCTGATCGGCGAGAGCTTCTCGTGGTATGACGAGGTGGCCGCCATCATGCTGGCCTGGATCACCTATTACGGCTCTGCGCTGGCCGCGCTGAAGCGGCGGCATATCGGCTTTGACACGGTGCTGCTGGCGATGCCGCCGCGCATGCGCGGCGCGGCACTGGTGCTGGCCGAGCTGATCGTGCTGACCTTCTTCGTTCTGATGGCCAAGGCCGGATTCGAGGTGCTGGCGGTGCTTCAGGGCTCTTACCTCGTGTCGCTGACCTGGGTGCCGGTGCAACTCACCCAGTCGGTGATCCCGATCGGGGCCTGCCTTTTCATCATCTGCCAACTGCTGTCCCTGCCAGACTACTGGACAGCGACCCGGAAAGGCATCTCGCTGGAACATGCCGAGATCGAGGTCGAGGTCGAGCAGGAAATGCAGAAGGCGGCAATGACCCACGATTTCAAGGATAGCCGCTGATGATGATGCTGCTCATCTTCGTGCTGCTGGTGGCGATGATCTGCATCAACGTGCCGATCGCCATCGCCCTGGCCATGGCCGGTGTCATCGGGCTGGTGCTGACCGAGGGCGTGAGCTCGCTGGTGACGATCGCGCTGGACATGTACAACGGCGCGACCAAGTTCTCGCTGATCGCCATCCCGATGTTCGTGCTTGCGGGCGCGATCATGAACGCGGGCGGCATCACCGACCGGCTGATCAATTTCGTCTCGGCGCTGATCGGATTCGTGCGCGGCGGCCTGGCGATGGTCAATATCGGCGTATCGCTGTTCTTCGCCGAGATCTCGGGCAGCGCCGTGGCCGACGTGGCGGCGATGGGCTCGATCCTTATCCCGCAGATGAAGAAGCGCGGCTATTCCAAGGAACTGTCGGCGGCCGTGACCTCGTCCTCGGCCTCGCTGGCGATCATCATTCCGCCGTCGATCCCGATGATCCTCTACGCCGCCTCGGCCAACACCTCGGTCGAGCAGCTCTTCGTCGCCGGGGTGGTGCCCGGCCTGCTGGGCGCAGCCGGGCTGATGGGCGTCGCCTACATCTTTGCCAGACGCTACAACCTGCCGACCGAAGAGGCGTTCAACATGCCCCGGCTGCGCGAGACATTTGTCGATGCGCTGCCGGCCTTCACCCTGCCGGTGATCATCCTGGGCGGCATCTTCGGCGGGTTCGTCACCGCGACCGAGGCCGCCGGGCTGGCGGTGATCGCGGCGCTGGCGGTGTCGGCCTGGTACCGCAACCTCGACCTGGGGCACCTGCGGCGGGCGATGCTCGACGGCGGCATCCAGACCGCCGTGGTGATGCTGCTGGTCGCCGCCTCGGTGCTGATGGGCGGGTTCCTGACCCGCGCGCAGATCCCGCAGGAACTGGCCCAGGGCATTCTCGCGATCACCAACGAGCAATGGGCGATCCTGCTGATCCTGAACTTCTTCTTCCTGGTGATCGGGTTCTTCCTGCATTCGGCGGCGGCGATCATCCTGGTGGTGCCCATCGTCATCCCGCTGATCAATGCCGCCGGCATCGACCCGGTTCATTTCGGCCTGGTGGTCACGCTGAACCTCGCCATCGGGCAGCAGACCCCGCCGGTGGCCTCGGTGCTGATCACAAGCTGCGCGGTGGCCCGGGCCAACATCTGGGAGGTCTCCAAGGTCAACATCTGGTTCGTGGCGGTGCTGCTGGCGGTGCTGATGCTGTGCACCTACGTGCCCTCGGTGCCGCTCTTCCTGGTGGAGTATTTCTACAGATGACCGAGGACCTTCTGCACGAGATCCGGGGCGAGACGCTCTGGATCACCTTCAACCGCCCCGCGGCGCGCAACGCCTTCACATTCGCGATGTACGAACAGGTGGCGGCGCTCTGCTCCGGGGTGCCGACCGATGGCTCGGTCAAGGCGGTGGTGATGTCGGGTGCGGGCGGCAAGGCCTTCGCGGCGGGCACCGACATGTCCCAGTTCCGCGGCTTTGCGACAGCAGAGGATGCGCTGGCTTACGAGGCCGAAATCGCGCGGGTGCTGAGTGCGGTGGAAACCTGCCCGCTGCCGACGATCGCCGCGATCCACGGCGCCTGCACCGGCGGCGGCGCCTCGATTGCGGTCGCCTGCGACCTCAGGATCGCCAGCGCCAGCCTCAAGTTCGGCTTCCCAATCGCGCGCACGCTGGGCAATTGCCTGGCCGCGGAAAACCTCGCGCGGCTGAGCGAGTTGCTGGGCGCGGGCCGGGTGCGCGAGCTGATCTTTACCGCCCGCCTGATGGGTGCGGAAGAGGCGCAGGCCACCGGGCTGATCGGAGAGGTCTTGCCCGACGAGGCCGCGCTCATGGCCCGTGCCGAGGCGCTGGCCGCGACGCTGGGGCATATGGCGCCGCTGACGCTGCGCGCCACCAAGGAGGCGATGCGCCGCAACCGCGCGGCGGTGTCGGTCGACGACGCCGACCTGATCACGATGTGCTACATGAGCGAGGATTTTCGCCACGGCATGGAGGCCTTCCTCGCCAAGGAGCGCCCGACATGGAGGGGACGATGAGCCGGGGACCGCTTGACGGCATGAAGGTGGTGGAACTCGCCCATATCATGGCCGGCCCCGCCTGCGGGATGATGCTGGCCGACATGGGCGCCGACGTGGTGAAGGTGGAAAAGCCCGCCGGCGACGACAGCCGCCGCTTCGTGCCGCCCCGGGTCGAGGGCGAAAGCGCGGCCTACCTGATGATGAACCGCAACAAGCGGGGCATCGCGCTGAACCTCAAGGACCGCGACGGCGTCGAGGCGCTGCGCCGGCTGCTGGCCGAGGCCGACGTGGTGATCGAGAATTACCGCATGGGCACGATGGAAAAACTGGGTCTTGGCTATGAGGCGCTGCGCAAGATCAACCCACGCCTCGTCTATTGCGAGATTTCCGGTTTCGGGCGGACCGGGCCCTACGCCAGCCGCGGCGGGTTCGACCTGATCGCGCAAGGCATGTCGGGGCTGATGTCGATCACCGGCGAGGGGCCGGGCCGCCCGCCGGTCAAGCCCGGCGCGCCGATCACCGACATCACCGCCGGCATCCTGGGGGCCATGGGGTGCGCGGCGGCCTATGCGCACGCGCAGGCCACCGGCGAGGGACAGCGCGTCGATACCTCTCTGTTCGAGGCGGGCATCACGCTGACCTACTGGCAAAGCGCCATCGCCTTCGCCACCGGCCAGGCGCCCGGTCCGCTGGGCTCGGCCCATCCGCTCAACGCCCCCTACCAGGCGTTCCGCACCCGCGACGGCTGGATCAACGTGGGCGCGGCGAACCAGGCCAACTGGCTGCGCCTGCTGGACGTGATCGGCGCGCCAGAGCTGGACGACGACCCGCGCTTCGGCTCCAACCACGACCGGATGGTCAACCTCGACGCGCTGGTCACGGTGCTGAGCGAGCACCTTGAGACGCGCGAAACCGCCGACTGGCTGACGCGGATGGAGGCGGCGGGGTTGCCCGCGGGGCCGGTCCTGACGATCACCGAGATGCACGCCGACCCTCAGGCGCAGGCCCGCGACATGATCGTGACGACCGATCATCCCGCCGCCGGCGCGGTCAAATCCATCGGGCTGCCGGTAAAGTTCTCGGCCACGCCCGGCGTGATCGACCGCCCCGCCCCGCGCCTGGGCGAGCACGGACGCGAGATCCTGGCCGAGATCGGCTATGGCGGGGCCGAGATCGACCAGATGCTTGCCGGCGGCGCGCTGGTCATCGAAGAGGGCCTGGAGACCGCCGACCCCCGCCCCCGGCGCGAAGCCCGCGGGGCCACATGAGCGGCACAGGGGGCGTGTCGATGGCGCTGGGCACGGCGCTGGCGGATTTCGCCCGCGCCCTGATCGACGCGCGGTGCACGGGCGTGGCCGTGCCGGCCGACCACCCCGCCACGCGCGGGATGACCGAAGCGGATGCCTACGCGGTGCAGGCCCGCGTGGCCGAGGCGCTTGGCCCGGTCGGCGGGTTCAAGGTGGCCTGCAAGCCCGGCCAGCCGCAGATCATGGCGCCGATCCTGGCCCGCGATACCCATAATTCCCCTGCCCGGCTGGCCTGCCCCGCCGAAGAGCAGATCGGGATCGAGCTGGAAATCGGCTTTCGCGTGCTGTCCGAGCTGCCGCCGCCCGACGCCCCGGACCGCGACGCGCGGTTGGCCGGGTGCCTCGCGCTCGTCCCGGCGATCGAGATCGTGCGCACAAGGCTGTCGGGCACGCCCAGCCCCCTGGCCAAGCTTGCCGATAACCAGGTCAACGGCGCGCTGGTCGTCGGGCCCGAGACACGCGACTGGTACGGGCGCGACCTGTCGGGCGCCAGCGGGCACCTGCGGGCGGGCGACACGGTGCTGCTGGAGGGCCGCGGCGAGGTGCCGGGCGGCGATGCCTTCGCAAACTTCAAGGCGCTCGAGGCCATGCTGGGCACCCGTTTCGGCGGCCTTGTGCCCGGGCAGGTCGTAATCACCGGGTCGCTGAGCGGGTTGTCCTACATCGCCCCCGGCTGCGAAATTCGCGGCGCGCTGGACGGATGGGGCAAGGTGGCGCTGGACCTCGACCGCGAAGAGGCGCGCCGCAGCCCGCGCCCGTGATCCGCCGCGCGTCGGCGAGCATGCCTCTCGCCGCCGGGCGGATGGTCGGGGCACTGTCTTTGCAAGAGGTCGACGCTTTGCGTTTCGTCATCCGCCGATGGGGCCGCCGGCGCGGCCTCGGAACTTTTTATCCGACCCGCTGAAACTTCCTGCTTCTTCGCTTCGTGACTAGGGCACACAGCAACTCGAAGGAGTACGACATGAAACATGCAATTCTCGCAGCCCTCCTCACCGCCGCAGCCTCGGGCGCCTTTGCCGCGGGCCATGGCATGGCGCCCATGGTCGACGCGCGCGACCAGTCGGTCGCCAATGGCGTGGTGAGCGCGGAAAAGATCGTCGCGGGCGAAAACGGATGGCTGGTCGTGCATCGCACCGATGCCGACATGACCCCCGGCCCGGTCGTTGGCCACGCCCCGCTGCGCGAGGGCGAAAATTTCGACGTGGCGGCGATCCTGACCGAGGATGTCGCGCCGGGCGACAGGCTGATGCTGATGGTCCACGGCGAGGCCGGCGGCATGAAAACCGGGATCTTCGAATACACACTCGGGGCCAAGGAAGACGGGCCGATCCGTATCGATGACAAGCTGGTTATGAGTGTGATCAGCGCGCAGTAACCTGCGCCGTCTTCGCCCGAGGTCCCGCGTCCCCGGGTAACACCGGGGGCGCGGGTTCTTCTTTGCGCCCCGGGCGGGACAACGCGATTGACAGCGACACGGGCGATGCATCTGGTAAAGCCATGACCACGAGGGACGACATCGAGGCCATGATCGCCCGCGTGGCGCTGCGGGATCATTCCGCGTTCTCGTCGCTTTACGATGCAACCAGCGCGAAACTTTTCGGCGTCTGCCTGCGAGTGCTGAACAATCGCAGCGAAGCCGAAGAGGTCTTGCAGGACGTTTACGTCCGGGTCTGGAACAAGGCCGGCACCTATTCGGTCACCGGACACAGCCCGATGACCTGGCTGATCACAGTCGCGCGCAACCTCTCCATCGACAGGCTGCGCGCCCGCGAGACCCGGACCGGCGGCATCGACAGGGCCCTCGACATCGTTGACGACCGGCCCGGTCCGGAAGAGGTCGCCGTCGCGAGATCCGCACGCGCCGCGATCGACGACTGCCTGGACGAGCTCGACACCGCCCGCGCGGATGCCGTGAAGCGGGCCTATCTTGACGGTGACACCTACAAGGACCTGGCGCATCGCTACGATGTGCCGGTCAACACGATGCGAACCTGGCTGCGCCGCAGCCTGATAAAGCTCAGGGACTGTCTGACCCGATGACCGACCCGGACGACACATTCGGCGACGAGGCCCTCGCGGCCGAGTACGTTCTGCATCTGCTGGATGCCGACGAACGCCGGTCGTTCGAGGCGCGGCTGTCGCGCGATCAGGATCTGCGGGCGCTGGTTCACCGATGGGAAGCGCTGCTTGCCCAGCTCGGCGAGGACGTTCCCGACATCGCGCCGCCGCAGCGTGTCAAGACCGCGGTTCTCGATGCGGTGGGACCGCCCCGGAAAACAGGGCGTCGGTTCCTGCCCGGCTGGCCCGCCCTCTTGGGCGGCCTCGCCGTGGCGGGCCTTGCCGCGATCGTTCTGTTGACGAATGTACTCGGCGTCGGGCGGGATCTCGAGCCGGCATTTCGCGCCGAATTGAGCAGCGAGGACCAATCCGTCGTCCTTGTGGCGAGCGTCATTCCCGCAACGCATGAAATCATCGTCGAGCCAGTGGCCGGAACACCCCCGGCGGGACGGGTGTTCGAGCTTTGGCTCATCGCCGAAGGCGCCACCGCGCCGGTGTCGCTGGGGGTTCTCGAAAGCGACGGACCGACGCGCATCCGCGTTCCCGACGAGATCGCGCCCGGCGTCCGCACCGGCACCGTTGCGGTCTCGGACGAGCCGCCCGGCGGCTCGCCGACGGGCGTCCCGACCGGGTCGGTTCTGGCGACCGCGACGTTCGAGGACCTCTGAGCCGCGCAGGGTCGGGCCTTGCGCGGCGGAACAAGGCCCGCCTTCGGGCTGTCCCTCTCCGCGGCACGATCAGCTCAACACCACCCCCGAGAACACCACCGCCGCCCCGGACAGCACCAGAACGATGCGCAGCGCCAGCCGGTGCGCGGCGATCAGCCCGTAGGACAGCAGGCCCAGCCCCAGCGCCATGCGCAGCCCCGCCAGCACGGCGGCACCGGGCGCCGACGCGAGGGCCAGCACATCGGGGTTGGCCACCATGCCGAGCGGGATCACGTAAAGCCCCACGCCCAGCGCCATGGCGGTGACGGCGACCTTCAGCCAATTCTCCTCGATCATGCCGGCGGCGATGAAGACCGCGCCGCAGACCGGCGGCGTGATCGTCGACAAAAGCGCGAACCAGAAAACGAAGAGATGTGCCTGCAGCGGCTCCAGCCCAAGCTGGATCAGCGCCGGCCCGGCGACGGACACACAGATCACGTAAGCCGCGGTCGTCGGCACCTCCATGCCCAGCACCAGGCAGGCCAGCGCCGTCAGCAGCAGCGAGGGCCACAGCATCCCGCCCGAGCCCGACAGGATCAGCGAGGTCAGCTTGACCCCCAGCCCGGTGATCGACAGCACCCCGATCACGATCGAGGCGCAGAGGATGATCGAGGCGATCATCGACACCTGCCGCGCGGCGGTCAGGCAGGCGCGCTCCATCCGCTCGGCGGCCTCGGCGGGGACGATGCGCAGCCGGCGGTTGAACAACAGCAGCACCGCACCGGCCAAAATCGCCTGGCACGCCGCGTATTGCGCCGTCACGCCCGCCACGAACATGCCCCACAACAGCACCGAGAACGGCACGAGGAAAAAGAGCGAGGTCAGCACCACGTCGCGGGCGGCGGGCTGGTCCTCTGCGGCCAGCCCCTTCAGCTCGTAATGCCGGGCATACCCGTTGATGCCGACCCAGACGGTGAAGAAATACAAAAACGCCGGGATCAGCGCGGCGGCCATGATGCCGGTGTAGGGCACGCCGGTCAGTTCGACCATGACGAAGGCCCCCGCCCCCATCAGCGGCGGCATGATCTGCCCGCCCGACGAGGCCACCGCCTCGACCGCGCCGGCCAGCCGCCTTGGATAGCCCAGCCGGGCCATGGCCGGCAGCGTGATCGCGCCGGTCGAGGCGACGTTGGCCGAGGCCGAGCCCGAGATCGAGCCGAACAGCGCCGAGGAGATCAGCGATACCTTGGCCGCGCCCCCAGTCAGCCGCCCCGCCGCGGCGGCGGCCACGTTCATGAAACCCTGCCCCGCCTCGCCCGCGTTCAGCACCGCCCCGAAGATGACGAAAATCGCCACCACCCCGACCGAGACCGCCGTCAGGCTGCCCCAGATACCGCCTTCGGCAATCGTCAGGGTGCCGAGGAAACTGGCCAGCGGCGTCCCGGAATGGCCGAACTGGCCGGGGACATGCTGTCCGAAAAGGCCGTAGGCCAGCGCCAGCGCCGCGACGGTGGGCAGCGGCCAGCCGATGGCGCGGCGCGCGGCCTCCAGCACGGTCAGCAGCAGGATCGCGGCGATGCCGGTCTGAAACGGCCCTTCGAGAAACCCGTATTGATCCGAGAGGGCCCCGTGGTTCCACGCAACCCACCCCGCCGCGGCAACGCCCAGGGCGGTCCAGACCGCCCCGGTCGCCCGTCCCAGCGGCGTGCGCGCGGAAAAGATGAAGATCCACGGTAGCGCCAGCGCCATGTGCAGCGGGCGCGCGACGAGGTTGGGCACCAGTCCGGAAAAGATCAGGCCAAGGTGAAAACCGACCAGCACGACCGCGAGGGCGAGCCAGGCAAACCGCAACGGGCCCTTGGAATAGGCGTCTGTCTGGGGGGAGAGCATCGTACCTCACACGGAAAACGGCCGGGCACGCGGGCCCGGCCGATCAATCGCCGCTCGCGCGGATCACATCTGCGCGTCGGTCAGCGGGAACCCTGCCTCCTTGTAGTAACGCAGGGCGCCGGGGTGGATCTTGCCGGCGATGTTGGCCATCAGCCCCTCGTCGACACCGGCCCACCAGCGCGCGGCCTGGGCCATCTTCGCCTTCTCTTCCCAGAAGGACCGCGTCAACTGATAGGCGGTTTCGTCGTCCATCGCGGTGGTGGTGTAGGCCACCACCGGCAGCGAGGTGGTCACGATATCCGCCTCCTGCCCGGCATAGGTGCCTGCCGGGATGACCAGCCGCGCGCGCTTGGTCTCCTCGATCTGCTCGTCGGTGAGCGAGAGCACCGTAACGCCGGTGGAGGCCGCGGCCTCGATCACGTTCGGCGCCGGCCAGGAGCCTGCGGTGACGAACCCGTCGATCTGGCCGTTCTTCAGCGCCGGCACCGCGTTGGAAAGCTCGACATCGGCGATGTTCACCTTGCCCTCCAGGCCGAAGAGGCCGAGGTATTTTTCGCCCTCGCGCGCACCGAACGACCCCTTGCCCAGCAGGATGGTCTTGCCCTCCATGCCGGCGAACTCGTTCACGCCCGAGGCATCCGACATCACGAAATGCATGGTCAGCGACGGGATCGGGAACAGCGCGCGGATCTCGTCGAACTTCGGATCGCCCTTGCCTTCGAACATCGCCTTGCCGCCCTGGGCCAGCCCCACCAGCGCGGGCGGCGTGGTGAAGACGTAGTCGCCCCCGCGGGCGCGCACCTCCATAACGTTCTGGACGGAGCCCTGGCTTTCCTCGACGGTGACGATGATCTCGCCCCCCGAGCCCGCCTTCATCGCCTCGGCGATCTGCACACCCATCTGGTAATAGGACGAGGTCGACTTGGCCGATTTGTAGGTGACCCGCGTCTCGGCCATGGCTGGCATCGAGGCGATCGCAAAGGCCGCGATGGCCACCGAAACTCTCTTGAACATCCGTCTCTCCCGCTGCGTTCCTTGAGGCAAGAAGTTGAGCGATACGGCGCGCGCGCTGTCAAGGAGTCTCGTGGGCATCCTTGCCCAGCATTTCCGCGCATCGCAGTCACATGGCTGACAGGTACGGGCTTGGCTGTCTTGGGGCAACCTCTCGCCGGGCCAGGAGTGGCCGCGTGATGCGGGGCCGCAGTGGAGCGAACGGACACCGGGGGCAAGTTCGCCCCGCCGGGTATGGTGAGGAGGGCGAGAGCCGGTTGCGGAGCGGGCGGACCCGCATCGAGACGTCCCTGCTTCGCGCGAGCCGAAACCGGATTTGGAACACCGCCAGCAGGCGAATGATTCGGGGGCCGGTTCGCAGGCCGGGAAAGTGGGCAGATTTGGCCATCGTCCAACGCCGGAACGCAACCCGGCCCCCTTCAGGCCCCGCGACGCGACATACCCGTTCGGTTGTCAGTGGATGACCAGAAGTGAGATCACCCCGACGAGAACGAGACTCGAGGCCCATACCAGGTCGAGGTTGAACCAGCTTTTCGTCAGAAACCGCAATCCGAGCCAGTGATAGACCCCAACGGCGAACAGCCCGCCCGAAAGGGTCATGGCGAGTGTATGCACCACGGCAACCAACGAGGCGATGCCGACATTGCCCGCCATCAGGTCCGAAGCGGCTGCGTGCCCGGCATCGGTCTCTACCGTGCGGCATATACCCAGGTAGATCGGCACCAGCATCAAACCTGCGCCGTGGGCCATGGCCGCGAGGAACGACCAAAGCGCAAGCCGCGACGGCGGCACGCGCGCGAGAAACCGCGGATGCCGGCGATTGAAGATCAGGTAAGTCCCGAGTCCGATCAGCAGGACCGCCGCGCCGGTCTGTATCGCGCGTTGCCATTCGGCGAGAAACAGAAGCACCGAGAACGGAAAAAGGACCGCCACCATGGCGAGCAGATGCCCGACCGCCAGCGCCAGCAAAGCCCGGTAAAGGCTGCCGCGCGTCCGATCCATGAGGGCGGCCGACACCGCAAGCGGCCAGCCCATGCCGGGATTGACCCCATGGTAAATTCCCGACGCGACAACGGCCCACCAAAGGGCCGTTGCTGTATTCAGTCCATCCACGCGTCAGACGGAGGGATAGCAGAAACTGTCGGTCGAGCAGTCGCCGCCTTCGAGGCGGATCTGGTGGCTTCGATACCCCTTGGGGAACTCTATGTAGAAGTCCTTGTCCAGTTCCAGCCCGCCGTTCGCCCCGACATTGGCCATGACCATCTGACCGCCGTCATCATCGGGGTAAAACTGATTGTCCCAGGTCGAGTAGAGCGAGTTGGTCCAGTAGACGCGCTTGCCGTCCCGGCTGATTTCCACCATCTGCGGGCCGAAGGCGAACGGCTTTCCGTTGGGGTGTTTGGCGCCCCGGGCAATTCCGCCGATCTCGACCTTGCCGGCGAGTTTGGGTTTCATCGGGTCCGAGACATCGTATTGATGCATCTCGCCCAGCCCCCAACAGGCCACGTAGAGGTATTTGTCATCGAGGCTGAGATCGATGTCGGTCACGAGCGGCGGCACCGCCTCGAACCCTTGCAGAAGCGGCGGCAGGTTCTCGGCCTTTTCCGGTCGCGGATCGATGGTGATGGTCTTTCTGGCCTCGAACGTGCCGTCGGCCTTGCGCCACCAGGTGAAGATTGCGCCCTGCAGGTTTGTGGTGTCCACCACGACGCCGCAGAAGCCGTAATCCTTGGCCGGATCATGCGCAGGTCGGATTTCCAGCGCCATCTGGTGATTTTCGCCCAGATCTATGGTCTGGACGTTGCGACGCTCGCGCAGGTTCCAGAAATGGATCTTGTGACCGTACTTGTTCGAGAGCAGATCCTCTGCGACGAGGCCGTTTTCGAACTGCGGCGGCAGTCCCCATTCGGAACTGACCATGTAGTCCCGCGGCAGGTTCCACCAGAAATCGTAATGTTTGTCCTGCTGACCCCGGTCCATCTCGTAGCGGCCGAGAATGTCGAAGGATTCGCAATCCATGATGAAGATCCCCGGCGGGCCGTCGGTGCCATCCGCGCCGCCGCCGCCGAGCGTCGAGACATAGATCCCCTCGGGCCCGCAATGGATCGTGTGCGGGCGCGAGTAGCCGGTTTTGGCGAAAACTTCTTCGGGTTCGATGATCTTGTGGATCTTGGCCTTGAGCGGCTCTTTCACGTCAATCACGTAGATACGCGACGATCGGATACCCGGAACGATCAGGTAGCGCCGTTCGAGGAAAGCGTGCCCTGTCAGCGGCGAAAGCGCCGAGGAACAGGCATTCCAACCGAAATGGTGAAACTCGTCGCCCTTGTTGGGCATGATGAGTTGATGCACGATCTGGCCGTATGTGCCGGACTTGGGGTCAACGTCGATGACCGCAAGGCCATCGGGCTGCGAGCCGTCGGCACTAAGCATGAGCGTGAAAGCCAGCGTCTCCGCCGGGGCCTCCATGGCGAGTTTCGGGGTTGCATGAAATGTCGGATCGGGTCTCAGATTCATTGTCGGCTCCTCCCAGGCCTGCGGCACGCTTCTTGATTGAAATCCAGAAGTCTTGAAGTGCCCTCAGGGAAAGGTGCCACGGAAGTTCCATTTCGGTAAACAATTTGGTTTTCACATTCGGTGGGGCCGATCTGTGTCGCCGGCCACGGGCCAAGGCGGCACCGGGCGGTGAAACGACCCTCTGCCGGGTCATGTTACGGCGCTTTGGTCGATGCGGTCTTGGGGGACGGGGCGATCGAGGATGTCAGTGCGGCTGGCTCTTTGAGAACCGGTCTTCGCCGGGACGGTACGGCCTTCCCTATGCCGCGCCCATGCACCAAGCCCTCGGCGCCGCCTAGCGATAGCGGACGCCGAGCGTAAGGCATCACGTTGCGCCGGATGCATTCGGGACCGGCCGGGACCCCACCAACAGGTGCGATCTGGCTATGTCAGGACGCTAAACGGCGGCCCTGCCCCGCCCAAACACCGCAACGTGATACCTATGCGCTTAGACTCGCCTGCGCAGCCAAGGGCGTCTGGTCACTTGAACCGGGACCTGGCACTCTCGAAGGCGCCGGAGATACTGTCCCAGGCCCTGTCGAACCCGGCCTTCATGTCGCCCCAAGCGTCGTCACCGGCCTCGCGCAGCTCTTTCAGCTTTGCCTCGGCCTCGTCGCGCTTGCCACGCATTTCCTCAACCTGCTTCTGATACTCGATCTTGGCGTCGGCCTCGGCCTCGTCCGCCTTGGCCTTCATCTTGTCGATCTCGGCGTTCCACTGATCCAGCTTCGCCTTGGTCTTCTCGATATACTGGTCTTTATCGGACATGTTGGAACCTCGCTTTGATTGTAAGGGCGCACGACTGGGCCTGGCGCGAAGCGCCGGGTGAACCCGAAGGCCAAATCCCGCGCCGGGTCTCGCCGTGGGCGCCGCGGCCATAGGGCAACGGGCGCCTCGCACGATCTCTCCTTCGGACATCGTAACACCATAATGGCCACCGGCGCCACTTCACTCTGATCGAGAGCGATACCGAGGCGCCGCGGCGGTCACCGGACCGGGGCGGCGGCAAGAGCCGGCCCGCCTTTCCATCGGGCAGCGCGTGCTATGCCTGCGGGTGCGACCGATTGCCGATCTATCGCAGCGACGGGTCACGCCGGTTCCCGCCAGGCACCTCTCACGGGGCGCTCTTGCGCGTGGCGGTCCCTGAGAATGACCGCCGTGCCGGCCGGCAATGCGGCCGTCGCCAGAAACATCGCGGCCGCCCCGTAGGTATCGGACATGACGCCGGCCACGGCCGGCCCGACAGTGCTTCCGGCCGCTGTGGCCAGAAGCGCCGCGGTGAAACCCAGCGAAGGGATGGACGGGAAAAGCCTCTCCGACCAGAATGCCAGGACGGCGCTCGTCATCATCACATGCAAGCCCTGAAGGCCGGCCGAGGGCACCAGCCCGGCCCAGCGGCCCGGCAAGACCACGAGAAGCGCAACAGACAGCGCCCCGGATACCGTGAGAAAGCGCAAGAGCCACGGCAGGCCGATCGCATCCTTCACCCGTCCGGTGAGGAGCCCGGCCAGGCCGAAGAGGCCATAGCAGATGAACACGAGGGCCGGTGTCGCCGCGGCAGGGACGCCGGGAACGCCGCCGCGTGCCGCCATATAGTCGGCGGCAAAGGAGATGTAGATCGCCGAGGTCGCCCCATAGACGAAGGCAATGACGAAAAGCGGACGCGCCGCGCGATCCAGCAGATGGCGCGATTGCCGCGCCAATCGATCCGCCGGCGCCCGTTCGACGGGGCGCAGCGCCGCCCAATTGGCCAGGAGCGCAAGCGCACTCGCAACCGCGAAGAACGCCCAGCAGGCGCGCCAGGACAGTCCCGTGAGCGCCGCCCCGAGCGCTGCGAGGCCAGCGGTCACGACACCCACGCCGGTGCCCGTGCTGATCGTCGAGAGCGCCGTCGGGCGGTCGCGGTCCGGGACTTTCCGGTGCACCGCGTCGTTGAACGGTGTCCACGCGAAACCGGCGCTCGATGCGGTGAGGAAGACGCCGGTCGCCAGCACGGCCAGGCTCGGCGCCATGGCCACGGTCGCCATGCCCGCCGTGGCGACGCCCAGGCCGGCCATGATGGGAACGCCCGGCCCGCGCCGGTTGAGCAGGACCTGCGCGATCAGCAGGCCGATGAAGAAACCGAGAAAGCCGAGGCCGGAGATGAACCCGATGGTCGAACTCGACATCGAGAAGGCCGGCCTGAACTCGGAAACGAACAGCCCGAACCCCACGCGGCCGGGCCCGTACCCGATCGCGGTCGCCAGGAAACCGGCGGCGGAGAGGGTCTTGAAGTAGGTCATGGCGCGGCCCTCCTTCGTCGTACCGGAAATGAATTTGCAGGGGCGTTGGTTCCAAGACGGCGCGTCCGGGACGCGGCCTCGTGACCGGGCTGTGCCGCCGGCGCTGCCCGCCCCCCTCGATTCGGTCTCGCATCGCAACTTAGCAACCGCGGCAATGCCCGCAGCACGCCGCAGCCCGCGCAACCGGCCGAACGCGGACACTGCACCGCGCGCCAAGGGGGCCGGGTTGCCGTCGCAACCGGCGTTTTTCGCGTCTCATGGGCCGCGCGGTGTGCAGCGCGGGTTTCCAAACCCGCCAATAACGGCTGAACTCGGGCGGCCTTGGGTGGTACTGTTTCTCGATCCAAATGGCCAAGCATCGCGCAGCCATCGGCGGCATGGCGTCTGCGACGCTGCGGCCCCGCGGTCACGAGGCCCGCCTAGTGAAGGAAAGGCGACCGCCGCAATACGCTACGAGTCAGAGGACCGTTCTGATGTTGAAAGTCTTGTCCGGGGTATGGGCCCTTCTGGTCGGCATCGTTTTGATCATGCTGGGCAACGGCATGCATTTCACCCTGATCGGCCTGCGCGGCGGTATCGAGGGGTTTTCCGCCGCGGAACTGGCCGTGGTCACCTCGGGCTATTTCCTGGGCTTCCTGTCCGGTGCGCGCCTCACCCCGCTGATGATAAGGCGCGTGGGGCATGTGCGGGTCTTCGCGGCGCTGGGCAGCTTCATGTCGGCGGGGTTGATCGCCTTCACGCTGCTGGCCGAGCCCTGGGCCTGGACATTGCTTCGGGTGCTGGTGGGCTTTTGCATGTCCGGCATCTACGTCGCCGCCGAAAGCTGGCTCAACAACGCGGCCACCAACGAGACCCGCGGCAAGGTGCTGTCGGCCTACATGATGGCGCAGACGCTGGGCATCATCGGGGCGCAGGGGCTGCTGACGCTGGGCGATGCGGCGACCGCGGGGCTGTTCATTGGCGCCTCGATCCTGGTCTCTATCTCGTTTGCGCCGATCCTGCTCTCGGCGACCCCGGTCCCGGCGGTCGAGGTCGCGCGCCCGATGTCGCTGCGTGGCCTTTTCGTGGGCTCGCCGCTCGGCACGGTGGGGATCTTTCTTCTGGGCAGCATCTACGCCACGCAGGCGGGCATGGGCGCGGTCTTCGGCGCACAGATCGACATGACGGCATCGCAGATCGCGCTGTTCGTGGCGATGCTGTTCGCGGGTGCGCTGGTGCTGCAATACCCGATCGGCTGGCTGTCGGACCGGGTGGACCGGCGCAAGCTGGTCTTCGGCGCGGCCTTGCTGGGCATGACATCGTGCGGCCTGGGCTGGTTCGCGGGCATCGGCATGGGGTGGACCGGGGGCGTCGGGCTGTGGCCCTTGATGGCGGCCGCCTTTTTCGCCGGTGGGGTGACGACGCCGCTCTATGCGCTGCTCCTGGCCCATACGAACGATTTCCTGTCGGCCGAGGACATGCCGGCCGCGTCCGGCGGGCTGGTCTTCACCTTCGGGCTCGGTGCCATCCTGGGGCCGCTGGCAACCGGTTGGGCGATGCAGGGGCTCGGTCCCTTCGCGTTCTGGCCGGTTTTGGGTGTGACCTTCGCCTTGCTTGCGCTCTATGCGCTTTACCGCATGACCCAGCGCGCCGCCGTCCCGACGGAGGACACCGAAAGCTACCTCGGCGTGCTCCCCACCACCTCGACCGTTGCGGTCGAGGCGGCGGGCAACTGGGCCGCCGAACAGGCCGAGGCCGGCCAGCAGACGGACGATCCGTCCTGAGCGCGGCACAGGCCGCTTGCAGCCCGCGCCGCTGGCGAAGGGGCGCCGGCCAGCGATGCGAGTTGTGCGCCGGGTTTGGTTGCGCGGCGCACGACTGGCCGGCCGCCATGCGTCCCTCCGGGGGTTGCGGCAAGCCGAGCGGAAAGGAATGGGCCGGGCCGGAATGCGCGCAAGGGGCGGCTGGCGACGGCCGATCCCCGGCGCAGGGATCACCGGTTGACGCCCAAAACGATCAGGCTGTCGCAATCTCAGACCCGCCGTGCGTAGACATCGCCCGAATTCGCCGCGTCGGGCAGCGCTTCCATCACGGCGCAGATTTCCCGCGGCCCCAGCCATGCGTCATGGCGCAGCCTGTGCTCTTCGCCGAGGCTGAGATTGTATTCATACTGTCCAAGGACGCTCAGCCGCTCGATGCAGGCATGGGCGGCGCTGCGCTGGATCGTGGTGAACTCGAACGACAGCGCGGGCAACGCGGTGCCGAGGCCTTGCAGAACGGCGGGTTCATGCCCCTCGACGTCGATCTTGACGAAATCGGGGATGCCGTAGCGCGCGATCAGCGTATCGAGCGTGGTGACCGGAACGGTGATGCTGCGGTCCCAGACCTCGTCGCTCCAGCCCGCAGCACCGGCGGCCGCGGCGATGAAATCCGACGCCACGGTGGCGACGGTGGGGTTGCGCGTGTTGAGATGAAGCGCAATCGCGCCCTGCGCAGCGCCCGCAGCGATGGGCAAAAGCACCGCGTCGGGGTGGCGTCCGTGGATCAGGCGAAGGGCCCGGAAGACGTGCGGCTGCGGCTCCAGCGCGACGACGGATGCGCCTAGCCGCAGGAAACTCCCGGTCCGGTCGCCCACATGCGCCCCGATATCGAAGACCCGTGCACCGGGTGGGATGAAGGCGCGATGCAGCAGGTCCATGCGCGCGGTCCGGGCGGTGTCTCGATAGTAGATGTCCAGCGACCGGCCAATCGCTGCGGCCATCGGCGTCGGGTGTCGCGTCGTCGGTCGGGTCGCCTGATGCATTCCATCGGCCTCTCACGCATCGCCCGAAAAGGCGAGGCCTTTGCGCGCAGTTCAAAGACTGCCTGCAGGGCGCGGCTGCGGCAACCCAGCACGGGCAGGTTCAGCGAACCCACTGACGGCCATTGCGCGAGGCACGCAGCGTTTGGCCCGAGCGGTGCGAACCTGCACTTGAACGTGCTTTGTGTGACCAACACATCGCGTGAATGCATGTGCTGAAAAAACGCCTGCCCCCCGTTTCGTCTGTCATCGCGTTCGCCGCCCTGATCGCGGCGGCCGGGTGCGGCGAGACGCGTTCGGCAATCTCCGAGCCGGGCGTGCCGCCCGGGGCCGCGACAAACGCCCAGCCCGGCGCCACCGCGTACACCCGGCCCGAGGATTTGCCCGGATTTGTCGCCACCGGGCTTTACCCGTCGGCGAGCGGCGCGGCCGGCCGGGTGTCGATCGCGCAAGACAGCGTCGATTTTCTCAATGGCTATCTCACGCAGACACGGGCGCGCGCTGCACGGGGCGAGGTGACCGAAACCGACGTGGCGCTCGTCGAGGCGCGGCTCGCCGCCGCGGAAGCCAGACTGCTGGCCGCGACCGGCCAGCTGGAAATATCACTCGTGCGCTATCGCGGTCATGTCGGCGAGTCGTTTCCGCTCGACGCGACCCCTTGAGGCCACCGTTACCGCGTCGTCGCCAGATGGCGCCTTTTGGGTCGACCCCACCCGCAGCACCCAAGACCGCCCTTCCAGCGCGGCCCGATACCTTGACGGGCCCGACCCCAGGCCCCGCGAAGACGTGACTTGGTCTTTGCAGGAGTGAAACCACATTCAATGCAATGACAGACAATTCGAAAAGGTGCTGCATGATCAATACGTCCAGGACCCCCTTCCGCCCACTGGCCATCGCGGTCGTGACGGCAGCCCTTGCCGGCACGGCCCAGGGGCAGGACTTCAACGCGGCCCCGCCGAATGCCCCCGGTCAGACACCCGCCTTCGACGGGCAGACCCGCGCACCCGTCATCGACGAGCGGATGACCCTGACCCGCGAGGTCGTGGCGGATGGTCTGGAAAATCCCTGGGGCATGGACCAGTTGCCGGACGGCCGCTGGCTGGTCACCGAAAGGCCGGGCCGGATGCGCGTCGTCTCCGGTGACGGGCTGTCGCCGGCCATTGCCGGGCTGCCCGAGGTCGATGCCCGTGGACAGGGTGGCCTGCTGGATGTCTCCGTGCGGGACGATTTCGCCGAGACCCGCCGCGTCTGGTGGAGCTATGCCGAGCCGCGCGGGCGGGGCCGGAACGCCACCGCCGTGGCCACCGGGCGCCTGTCCGACGACGAGCGAACCATGACCGATGTCGAGGTGATCTTCCGCCAGGACCCCGCCTGGGCCTCGACGCTGCATTTCGGCTCGCGCCTGGTCTTCGACGACGCGGGCGCGCTTTTCGTGACGACCGGCGAGCGCTCGCGCCGTGAGCCGCGGAAACTGGCGCAGGATGTCTCGACCCACCTGGGCAAGGTGCTTCGGATCGACCCGATGGGCGGCCCGGCCGCAGGCAACCCGCAAATCGACGGCGGACGCCCCGAAATCTGGTCCTACGGCCATCGCAACCTTCAGGCGGCCGCGCTTGGCCCCGACGGGGCGCTCTGGACGGTCGAGCACGGCCCGCGCGGCGGGGATGAGCTGAACCGCCCGGACGCGGGCAAGAACTACGGCTGGCCGGTCATCACCTACGGGACCGAGTATAGCGGACGGCCCGTTGGCGACGGCCTAACCGAAAAAGCGGGCATGGAGCAGCCGGTCTACTACTGGGACCCGGTCATCGCGCCTAGCGGCATGGCCTTCTACGAGGGCGAGATGTTCGCCGATTGGCAGGGCGATGCGCTGATCGGCGGTCTTGCCGGACAAGCCCTCGTTCGCCTGACATTTCAGGACGGTCGCGTCTCCGGCGAGGCGAGATACCTGCAAGGCACGGCCCGCGTCCGCGACGTTGACGTTGCGCAGGACGGCGCGGTGGTGATCCTGACGGACAGCGAAAATGGCGCGCTGATCCGGCTGATGCCCGACGGGTGAGCGACCTTTCGCGATGGCAGGCGCGCCCGGCGCGGCCGGAAAAGATGCTGGCAGAGACCCCGCGCCCCACTCGCCAAGGACAGCGGCGGCGAGCCTATACGGGAAACGCATGCACGCCATTGCGGCCAGGCGGATGATCGCCGGGCCGGTTCTGAAGTGCCGGACCCGGCCCCGTTTCCCCGCCCGAGGGCAACTATCCCGCCCCTTGCCCATCCCGAAGGCGGGTGCCATTGACAGGCCCAGAGCGCCGGCCAACCCGCGCCGGCGCACCCTGCGCCCGCACCCAGAGCCCCGTCAGCCCGGGGTGTTTCCGGGCATCGCGTCCGTGAAGTGGTCAAGCCGCGCCTTGGCCGCGCGCAGCAGCAGCGACATGTCTATGCCGATGGCGACAAAGGAATATCCCCAGTCGAGATAGCGTTCCGCATCTTCCGCAGAGACCGCGAGTATACCGGCAGGCTTTTGAAGGTCGCGCAGCGTGTCGGCGGCGCCGCGTATGGCGTCCTGAACCTCGGCAGTGCCGGGCCGGCCCAGATGCCCCATCGAGGCGCCGAGGTCGGAGGGCCCGATGAAGACGCCATCGACGCCGGGCGTCAGGGCGATCTCCTCGATGCGTGACAAGGCAGCGGGCGTTTCGATCTGGACCAGCACGCAGGTTTGCGCGTTCGCCGTGGCGAAATAGTCGGGCGCGAGGCCGTAGCGGCTGGCGCGGGTCAGCCCCGCGACGCCGCGTATGCCCTGCGGCGGGTATTTCGCCGCGCGCACGGCAGCCGCGGCCTCTTCGGCGGATTGCACGAACGGCACCAGAAGGGTCTGTGCTCCGACATCCAGGGTTCGCTTGATCAATACCGGATCGTTCCACGGGGGCCGGGCGACCGCCTGTGACACGCCCGCGGCCGCGGCCTGAAGAAGCGGCTGCATCTGCGGCGGGTCGACCGGTGCATGTTCCATGTCGAACAGGAGCCAGTCGTAGCCGACAAGCGACAGAGCCTCGGCGGCGGCAGCGCTGCCCAGGCTCATCCACAGGCCAAGTTGCACCTCGCCTGCCAGGAGCCGCGACTTGAAACTGTTCTTCGGTGCCTGAACGGTCATGTGAACTGCACCGCGACAGAGCCCAGCGGGCCGAAATCGGCATGCAACGTATCGCCCTTGGCGGCCCAGACCGGACGCGTGAAGCTGCCCGACAGAACCATGTGCCCGGGCTCCAGCACCGTTCCCATGGGCCCAAGCTTGTTGGCCAGCCAGGCAATGGCCATCGCGGGGTGCCCGAGAACGCCGGCGGCAAGCCCGGTCTCCTCGATCTCGGAATTGCGATGGAATATGGCGCCGACCCACCTGAGGTCGATCTCGTCGGGCCGGACCGGCCGCCCCCCCAGAACCGTACCCGCCGCCGCACCGTTGTCGGCCACGGTGTCGAAGATCCGGCGCGGTTCGCCCACCCGCGCATCGATGATCTCGATCGAGGGCACCACCCATTCGGTCGCGCGCAGGACGTCGACCAGCCCGATGCCGGGGCCCTGCAGCGGCTCTTTCAGGATGAAGGTGAGTTCCGGCTCCACCCGCGGCACGCAGAACGACTCGAAGGGCACCTTCGCGCCGTCCTGCAGCACGAGATCGTCGAACATGTAGCCGTAATCCGGCTCGTCGATCTTTGAGGCGGCCTGCATCGCCTTGGAGGTCAGGCCGACCTTGTGGCCGACGATACGGACGCCTTGGGCCTCTTTCTGCTTGGCGACCATCGACGAAATGGCATAGCTGTCCTCGATCTCGATCTGCGGAAACATCTCGGACGGGCGTGTCCCCTGGACCTTCGTCCGGTGCGAATCCAGCAAGGAGTCGACGACCTGTCGGCGTTGTTCTTCTGTCAGCATCTCAATCTCCGGCTTGTGTCTTTGTGTTTGAAACGGGCGGTTTACGGCGTGCGGTCGCGGCGATCAGGACCACCGTCGCCACAAGGGCCGCAAGACTGATCGGGCTTTGCAGAAAGACCATCGGATCGCCGCGCCCGATGATCAGCGCCCGGCGCAGGTGTTCCTCGACCAGCGGGCCGAGGACGAGCCCGAGCAGAAGCGGTGCGGGCGGCAGGCGCAGCAGGCCCATGCCGTAGCCGATCACGCCGAAGACGACCACCAGGACGATATCGAACGGGTTGTTGCGCAGCGAAAAGACCCCGATGCAGATCAGCGCGAGGATCGCGGGGTAGAGCAGCCGGTAAGGCACGCGCAACACGTTCAGCCAAAGGCCGATCAGCGGGATGTTCAGAAGCAGAAGGATGACGTTGCCGATCCAGAAACTGGCGACCAGGCCCCAGAACAGGTCGGGCTCGTTGGTGATCAGCGAGGGGCCCGGCAGGATGCCGTGCAACATGAGCGCGCCCATCATGACAGCCATGACCGCGTCGCCGGGAATGCCCAGTGTCAGGGTCGGGATGAAGGCCGCCTGCACCGCGGCGTTGTTTGCCGCCTCGGGGGCCGTCACGCCCTCGATCATGCCGGTTCCGAATTGCTCGGGCGTGTCCGAGAGACGTTTTTCCGTCGCATAGGCCACGAAGGACGCGACCTGCGGGCCCAGCCCCGGCAGGATGCCCGTGACGACCCCCACCAAGGACCCGCGCCAGGTCGGCCCGATGCTGCGGCGCAGGTCTTCTCGCGTGGGCAGCATCGAACGCAGGGTTATGGTTTCCTGCGTGGGCCGCGGCGGCGCGCCGCCGGCCAGGTTCGACAGGATCTCAGCCACGCCGAAAAGCCCCATCACCACGATCACCAGGCTGAGGCCGTCGGCAAGGCTGAGCATCCCGAAGGTAAATCGGTAGCTGCCGGTCGTCATGTCGGTGCCCACGGTCCCGAGCAGAAGGCCGAATGCGACCATTGCCAGCCCTTTCAGCATCGACCCCGGCGCCAGGGTGGCGGCGGCGACGAGCGCCAGCAACATGATCGAAAAATACTCGGTCGAGCCGAATTCGCGGGCAAGGCTCGCCACCCCCGGCGCGACCAGCGTCATCAGCAGGATCGCGAACGACCCGCCCAGGAAAGAGACGATGGTTGTCACAAACAGCGCCACCCCCGCGCGGCCCGCCTTGGTCATCGGGTAACCGTCGAGCGCGGTCACCGCAGTGGACGCCGTGCCCGGCAGGTTCAGCAGGATCGACGCGACCGACCCGCCGTATTGCGCGCCGTAGAAGATGCCGGCCAGCATGATCATGCCGTGGGTCGGGTCGAGCGAGAAGGTGAACGGCAGCAGGATCGAGATCGTGGCCAGCGCACCGATCCCCGGAAGCACCCCGATGGCCATTCCGATGGTGGCGCCAAGCAGGCAGAAAGCCAGTGCCTCGGGGGCGAGCGCAACGGCGAAGCCGCCCGCGAGATCGGCCAAAATAGCGCTCACGGTCTGCTCATGGCCATGGCCAGACGGGCAGAGGCAGCGCGAAGATGCCGACGAAGACCACGCTCGTTGCGGCGGCCGTGGCAATCGCCAGAAGCGCGGTTTCCAGAGGCCGCAGCCGCCCCTGCCCGAAAGCCCCGATGAAGACCAGAAGCGCCGTCGCCGCGAAAAAGCCGACGCGCGGCGCCAGCCATGCCCAGGACAGGAGCGCACCGATCACCACCAGGATCGGTCTCAGCGCGGGGCGCTCGACCGTCGACTGGTCGTGCCAGCCGACCGCGGCGATGGCCAAGCCCAGCCCGCCGAGGATCGCCGCGTAGACGACCGGCAGGAATCCCGGGCCGATCCGGTCGACCGACCCGAACGCGTAGCCCGACGCCTCCAGGCCGGCCGCGGCCGCCACCGCCGCGACGACGATCCCGCACAGCGTTTCGCGCCGTCTCAGCCGCTGTGGGAACGCATGTGCCATTCGCCCCGATCCTTTCCGAGTGCCCGTCTACCCAAGCCGGTCACTCAGGCCGATCGTTTCATAGACCTCGCGGATATGATCGAGTGTCTCCTGCGGGATGATGTCGCTTTCCGGCTCGTGTCGCCAGCCCACTTTTTCCCGCGCATGGCGCCCCATGATCTCGTCCTGATCCGAGGTCGCGCCACTGATTCCGTAGGCGCCGATGATGTCGTCGCCGTCGAAGATCGGCGCCATCCCGCCCGAGGCCGCGACGCGGCCGCCGGTCAGGGCGGCCGCGTTGATCAGGAATTGCGGATTGCGCTGCTGGAACCATTTCTGGATCACCAGCCCGTCGGGAAAACGCGGGCTCATCGTGCGGAAGGCCGCGATCGTGTAGGCCTTGGCGATGGCGGTGTCGGCGGTGATGAACCCCGCCCCCACCATCCGCTCGACCGCGATCACGTGCCCTTCAGGGCCGACGATCGCGGTGGCGACGGGGGCGCCCATCTGGGTTGCCTTCTCTTCGACCGCATCGAAGAACGGGCGGCATTCCTTTGCTGAAAGCAGTCGCATCATCTGCAAGACCTCCGATCTGTTCCGCGCCCCGCTCAGTTGAGCGAGATGCCCGCCGCTTCGACCACGTCCGACCAATTGCCGACCTCGACGTCGATGTAACTGGCCATGTCCGCGGGCGAACCGCCCAAGGGCTGGATGCCGGCACTTGCCATACCGTCCCGCACCGCGTCGGTCTCCAGCGCCGTGTTCACCGCGTCGGCCAGCGCGTCGACGATGGCATCGGGCGTGCCGGCTGGGGCCACCAGGCCGAACCAGACCGACGTGTCGAACCCCTCGACGGCGGTTTCGGACACTGTCGGCAGGTCGGGGAACATGGCCGAGCGCTGCGACAGCGTCGAGGCGAGGCCCCGCAGGCTGCCATCTTCGATGCCCGAGGCGGCCGATGATTGCGGCGCGAATACCAGGTCGATGCGTCCGGCGGCCAGGTCGCGTACCGCGTCGCCCGAACCCTGGTAGGGAACATGGGTCATCTCGGCACCGACGGACGAGGCGAAAAGCTCTGCCGACAAATGCGGTGCCGTGCCGACCCCCGCCGAGCCATAAAGCAGCATCGGCTCGCCGGCCCGGGCCAGGGCGATCAGCTCTTCCATCGAGGTCGCTTTGACATCCGGGTGGACGGTCACGATCATCGGGACCGCGCCGACCAGTGCCACGGGCGCGAAATCGCCGGGAAAGTCGTAGGCCACGTCGCGCCCGAGCGCGGTGCCGATGGTGTTGGCCACCGTCGCCATCAGCAGCGTCTGTCCATCGGCATTGGCAGAGGCGACGGCCTGTGTCGCAATGCTGCTGGCGGCACCGGGGCGGTTCTCGACCAGAACGCGCTCCCCCAGGATTTCCGAAAGCTGGGCGGCCAGCAGCCGGCTGGCAACGTCGGTGGAACTGCCCGCCGAAAACCCGACAAGGATGGTAACCGGCCCGCTCGGGTAATCCTCTTGCGCCAGGGCCGGCGCGTGAAAGGCCGAAATCCCGAACGCGCAAGCAAGCCCGATGAGCGAACAACGACGAGTGATGGAGCGAAGCTGCATGATTGATCCTCCCTGTTCGGGGCCAGGCCCCGGTTCGTCCGAATTGACGAATGCGCGCCCGGCACGGGCACACCCCTCCAGCGCCTACAACACCGCCATTTCTGCGGTCCGGTCAAATGGGATCTTCGGAAGGGTTCATCCATTTTTTCGATACATCTGTGTCGATTTCCTGAGATTGGTTTCGCAGATTGGCTTTTTGGCAGGGCGGGTTCGGTTTTGCTAATACAACGCCCCGATTTTCCAATTTGACCTATCCTCGGAAATCCATCGTTTATGGGGGCATCCAGCAGGGGAGGTCCGGGTGGACGTCGAGGAGATTCTTGAGGGCTACGAGCGAATGATCGGCCGTGTGCCGCCGAAGGTCGCGGCGCGGATCGATCTGATGCGCGAACGGGACCCTGTGGCGCTGGACCGGCTGGAAACGCTCCGCGCGCAGTTCCTCGATCCCGACACTCTCGACCAGAAGACCGTGCAGCTCATCGCCTTCGCGATCCTACTGGTCCAGACCTCGAACGCGGCGGGCAACCATGCCCGTGCCGCGCTCAGGGCCGGGGCCACGCCGAAAGAGCTGATCGACACCGTCCACATTGCCTTCCTGTTCCGCGGGCTCGCGGCGGCCAACCATGCCGGAGAGATACTGGCCGACGTCTTTGCCGCGACAGAGCAGGCCGACCCCTGACATTCATCACTTGGGAGGATTATCCATGCGACTTCAACCGCTTCTGGCCGCCTGCGCGGTATCCCTGGCCGCGGTCTCGGCCACCCCTGCCAGCGCGCAGGACTACCCCGACGGGCCGCTGGAATTCATCGTGCCGTTTCCGCCGGGTGGGGCCAGCAACCTGATCGGCCGGGCCATCGCCTCGGCCATGTCCGAGGATCTGGGCGTCGAGATCACGGTGCTGAACCGGGCCGGCGCCGCCGGGACGGTGGGCGCGACGGAATTGTCCCGCGCCGAGGCGGACGGATACACCATCGGGATCCTGACCTCGACCCCGTTGCTGATGCGGCCCCACACGGCCGACCTGCCCTACGAGCTGTCCAGTTTCGAACTGATCTGCCGCGGCTTCGACAACCCGCTTATCCTGACGGTGGCCACGTCCTCGGGCATCACCACGCTGGAAGAGTTGATGGCCCTGGCCGAGAACGATCCTGCGGCCGTGCGCTTTTACAGCGAAGGGCCGGGTACGTTGCAGGACATCGCCATGAACGCGCTGCAAGAGGCCGGCGGCTTCGAGGCGCTTGGCGTGCCGATGACCGGCGAACAGACGGCGGTGCAGAACCTGTTGTCGGGTGTCATCAACGTGGCGCCGATCACTGCGGGCACCGCGCTCGGCAATCCCGACTTGCTGACCCCCATCGCCATCATGTCGCGCGAACGCGTCCCCAATCCGGACGTGCCGACGGTGGGCGAGGTGCTGGGCAGCCCCGTGATCTACAGCCTGACCGGTGCGATCGTGGCGCCCAAGGGCATCCCGGCCGACCGCTACGGCCGGCTGGTCGAAGCCTGCGCCACGGCGCAGGGCTCGGACAGCTTCAACGAGGTGCTGGGCCAGTACTCGATGCCCCCTGTCAGCGAGACCGGCGCCGGGTTCGCCGAGGCGCTGACCGGCGAGTATGACGCCATCGGCGCCTTCCTGTCCGATATGTAACATCGCACGCCCGCGGGCCCGGCCGGCGCCGATGCCGGCCGGGCCACAGATCAAGACCAGTGAGCGTTGCCGCAAAATGCCCCGCCTTCTGACAGCAACCAGTTTGTCCGCCGCCGCCTTCCTGATCTTTTGGGGGGCGATGTGGCTTTGGGCGGCAACCTCGTCGCTTGGCGGGCAAGGCGGTCAGCTGGCCTATGATCCGCTGTTCTATCCGCGCGCGCTCATCTTCCTGGGGCTGGTCCTGGCAGCCGCGGTGCTGATCTACGGTCTGTGGACGGGGGCGTCCGACCGATCGGGCCAGGACACACGGAGTGCCCTGATGGCGATGGGGCTTTCGGCCGGCTTCTTGCTGACGCTGAAGCCGCTCGGTTTCTTCCTGTCCTCGGCGATCTTCATGGCGGCATTCGCGTTGACGTTCGGCTACCGCCGGCCCCTGATCCTGGCTGCCACTTGGGTTGCCACCGCGGGCTTCGTCTGGCTCGCCTTCACCGAAGGTCTGCGGGCGCCGCTGCCCGGCTGGCCCGCGTTCCTGGACTGAGGGGCCCGCGCTATGGAAGCCCTGCTCGCCGGTGCCGCGCTGTTGGCCGATCCCATGGCGATCGCGGCGCTGGTCGGCGGCGTTCTGCTGGGCGTCGTGATCGGGGTGCTGCCCGGGCTCGGGCCCGCGGTCGGCGTCTCGCTCGCGCTGCCCCTGACCATCGGGATGGATCAGGTCCCGGCGATCACGCTGCTTCTGGGCATTTACGCCGGGTCGATCTACGGCGGGTCGGTCACGGCGATCCTGATCAACACGCCCGGCACGCCGTCCTCGGCGGCCAGTTGCCTCGACGGATATCCGATGGCCCGCAAGGGGCGCGTGGGCGAGGCGCTTGGCATCGCCGCGCTGGCGTCGGTCGCGGGCGGCATCCTGTCCCTGCTGATCCTGGCCTTCGCCGCCCCGACCATCGCGCAATGGGCGCTCAATTTCGGTCCGGCGGAGATGCTGGCGCTGGTCCTGTTCTCGCTGACCTGCATCGCCTCGGTCTCGGCGGGAAACCAGCTCAAGGGCCTCCTCGCCGCGCTGTTCGGGCTGTTCCTGGCCGTGGTCGGGCAGGACGTTTTCTCGGGCGAGGTTCGGTTTGATTTCGGCGTCTTCGAACTGGCCGCCGGCCTGTCGCTGGTGCCGCTGCTGGTCGGGCTCTTCGCGCTTTCCGAGGTGTTCTGGCGCATGGGCGATCCGGCGCGCTCGGCCGGGACCGGTGCCCTGCCGAGCGGCTTCGCCTTCCCGCGTCTCGGCATGGTTCGCCGTCTTGCCCCCACGATCCTCAAGAGCGGGGTGATCGGAACCCTGATCGGTGTCCTGCCCGGTGTCGGGCCGACCGCGGCCTCTTTCGTAAGCTATGCCGAAGCGCGGCGCGCATCGAAAACGCCCGAGGACTTCGGCAAGGGGGCGCCGGAAGGACTGGCCGCCAGCGAGGCGGCGAACAATGCCGTCACGGGCGGGGCGTTGGTGCCGACGCTGGCGCTTGGCGTGCCGGGCGATCCGATCACGGCGATCATGCTGGGCGCGCTCGTCATCCAGGACATCGTGCCGGGGCCGCGGCTATTCACCCAGCACGCCGACCTGGTCGCGGCGCTGCTGCTCGGGCTCTTGATCATCAACCTGCTGATGCTGCCCATCGCCAAGTATTTCGCCTTTCTCTGGCGGCGGCTGCTGTCGCTGCCGGATGCGCTGCTGATGGCGGGTGTCGTCATCCTGATCGGGGTGGGCATTTTCACGCTCAACAATTCCGTGCTCGACCTCGTGACCGCACTTGTCGCCGGTCTGGTGGGGTACGCCCTTCGGCGCGCGGGCTATCCGCTGGCGCCGATCATCATCGGGTTCGTGCTGGGCAAGCTGCTGGAGCAGAACCTGCGCATGGGTCTGATCGTGTTCCAGGGCGACTGGACCCGCTTTGCCGCCAGCCCGATCGCCGCGGGTTTCCTGGCGCTGACGCTGGGCTTTTTGCTTTGGCCTCCGGCCCGGCGGCTGTGGCGGAAAAGGTCAACGAAAGGAACCGACTGATGCGGACCTGCCTGCCGCCAAGACCGCCCCGCCGTCCCGGCCGGACCGTGCCGACCGGGCTGATCGACGCCCATTGCCACATCGTCGGGCCGGCCGACCGTTTCGCGCTGGCGCAAGGCCGTGCCTACACCGCACCCGACGCGCCGCTCGAGCAATACCTTGCGCTGCGCGAGGCGCTCGGCATTTCGCGCAGCGTGGTGGTGCAGCCGGGGGCGCACGGCTTCGACAATGCCGTGACGCTCGATGCCATAGCCCGCATGGGCGAGAGCGCGCGCGGCATTGCGGTCGTCCCGCTCGACGTGTCGGAGGGCGTGCTGGCCGATTACGACGCCGGCGGCATCCGCGGCGTCCGCCTGTCCTCGATGCTGCGCGGCGCCTCGGGGACCGAGGGCATGCAGCAGCTTGCCCACAAGATCGCGCCCCGTGGCTGGCACATCCTGTTCCACCTGCACGACGCCGACGAGATTCTGGAACTGGAAAAGGCAATCCGGGCGTCGCCCGTGCCGATCATGCTGGATCACATGGCGCGCACAACCGGCGACATGGGGCCGGGCAGCGCGGCCTTCGGGTGCCTGTTGCGCCTTTTGGAGGATTGCGACCACGTCTGGACCAAGATCTGCAGCTGGTACCGCCTGTCCTCGCGCCCCGACTGGACCGACATGGCCCCGCTTGCGCAGGCGGTTCTGGACACCGCGCCGGACCGCGTGGTCTGGGGCTCGAACTGGCCTCACGTGATGCTGTTCGACGGGCCGGTACCCGACGATGCGGCGCTGCTGGACCAGGCGATCGACTGGTTCGGCCCGCACGCGCGGCAGGTTCTGGTCGATAATCCCGCCCGGCTCTATTTTCCGGGCGATTGACCCGGTCTAAGGGTCTGCCAGGATGTGGATATCCGGCATATGCGCAAGGTGATGCCCGTTCACCAACACATGCAGGAAATCGCGGCGAAACCGTTCGGCGATGGTCTGAAGCGGCACGCCTGTCCGGGTCGCTATCCCGACCTCGCGCTGGATCTCGGGCTCGGTCATCGGCAGGTGGACAAGCTGCGTTTCGGTCGGCAGTGCGGCCAATGTCAGGGCCGGCAGCACCGAACTGACCCCGCCTTCCTCGACGATCTTCAGGATCGACGGCACCCGCGATACCTCGTATTTCGCCTTGTCCAGCACGCTTGCATCCGACAGGTGACGGTCGATCAGCCGCCGGATCCCGGTGCCGCGGGTCATCACGACGAGGTTGGCCTGGTCCAGGTCGCGCCAGCGGATGAACTTGCGCGTGGCAAAAGGGTGGTCCTGGGTGCAGACAAAGCGGAACCGGTCCCGCAGCACCGGCTCGAACGCGATCTCACGGTCGTCCGAGAACAGGCAGGTCACCGCGAAATCGACAGCGCCCGATTTCACCTGATCGAGGATGCCGTCCACGTTCTCGTCGCGGATCGACACCGAGACCTTGGGGAATTGCTGTTTGAACACCCCCACCGTCGGCGGCATCAGCAGCGTTGCGACGGTCGACAGGCACGCGACCGATATCGCGCCTTCGTTGGTGTTGATCTCGCGCTGTACCTCGTTCAGGGCGCCGTCGAGATCGTCGAGAATCCCGCGCAGCCGCCGCATCAGCACCGCGCCCGCGGGCGTTGCCACGATCGTCCTGTTGCGGCGGTCCAGAAGCTCGGCATCGAGCAGGAACTCCAACTGCTGAACCGACTGGCTCAAGGCCGACTGGGACAGGCCAAGCTCGCTGGCCGCGCGGCTGAACGAGCCAAGGCGGGCCACCGCCATGAAGCCCTGCATCTGCCGCAAGGTCGGCCGGATGCGGGTCGGCTGGCTGCTCGCTTTCGGGCCTTGCTCGCTTGTCTCTTTTTCCCCGGTTTCGATCTCGGTCTTCTTTCGCTTAACCTCGGACCCGGCGAGCGTGCGTCGCACAGCGACCGCAGGTCAACCGGAACGTCGCACCAATCCCACCCGGCACAGAAACGATGACCTGAATCCCGGACACCGAAGTGGGCCGGAAGGTGAACTGGAAAAGCGCTGACGACGCCACCGCGCAGAAGGGCCAGGCGTTCGCACACGGTGCAGACGCCGGATTGACGCCGCGCTCCTCGCGCCTTCGCCTTTCGTCATGGCCTCTGCGCGCCGCTCACCCCGACATAGACCGCGCACAGCGTGTGGGTGGAGGCGATGAAGAGCCGATTGCGCTTGGGGCCGCCGAAGGTGAGGTTCGCCACCATCTGGGGCATCTTGATGCGGCCCAGCGGGCGGCCCTCGGCATCGAACACCCGCACCCCGTCCTGCGCGCTGGACCAGAGGTTGCCCTGCACGTCCACCCGGAACCCGTCGGGCACGCCGGGCGCGACCTCGACGAAAACCTCGCCGCCGCTGAGGGCGTTGTCGTCGCCCACGTCGAAGACGCGGATATGGTGGGGCCCGTCGGGATCGTGGCTGAGCCCGGTATCGGAGATGTAGAGCTTGCTCTCGTCGGGCGAAAAGGCCAGCCCGTTCGGCTTGACGAAATCGTCGGCCACCACGGCGATCTCGCCCGTGGCCGGGTCAACGCGAAAGACGAAGCAGCCTGCCTGCTCGGGCTCGGCCCGGTGGCCCTCGTAATCCGACAGGATGCCGTAGGTCGGATCGGTAAACCAGATCGTGCCGTCGGATTTGACCACCACATCGTTGGGCGAGTTCAGCCGCCCGCCCTTGTAGCGGTCGGCGATCACCGTGATGGTGCCGTCGGGTTCGGTCCGGGTAACGCGGCGGGCGCCATGTTCACAGCTGACCAGCCGTCCCTCCCGGTCGCGGGTGTTGCCGTTGGCGAAGTTGCTGTCGGCGCGGAACACGCCGACGCCCATGTCCGGCACCCAGCGCAGCATGCGGTTGTTGGGGATGTCCGACCAGACCAGATAGCCCCCATCGTCGAACCAGACCGGGCCCTCGGCCCAGCGGCAGCCGTCGAACAGCACCTCGACCTCGGCGATCGGCACGGTGAGGTCGCGGAAGCGCGGGTCGAAATACTCGTAGGCGTCGCCGACAAGGGCCATGGTGTCCTCCTTCAGGTTCGGCGGCGCGTGCCGCTGGCCGCAACGATCACGCCGATGATGATGAGGCCGGTCAGCACCATGCGCACCCCCGCCCCCGCGCCGAAGGTGTTGAGCATGGTGACCAGCAGAAACAGAAACAGCGCCGCGCCCCAGAGGCCCGGCACGTTGGCAAAACCGCCCGCGACCGAGGTGCCGCCGATCACCACCACGGCGATAGAACTCAGCAGGTATTCCTCGCCCATGTTCAGCGCCGCGCCGCCTGAAAAGCCGGCCAGCAGATAGCCGCAGAGCCCCGCCAGCGTGGCCGACAGGATGTAGGTGGCCGCGCGGATCCGCTCGACCCCGACACCGGCCAGATGGGCGGCGCGCGGGTTCTGACCGATGGCGACGACGCCGCGGCCGTAGAGCGTGCGGGTCAACAGAACGTGCCCGGCCACGGCCAGCACGGCCACGCAAAGCGCGATGACCGGGACGCCGGCGATCTTGGCGGTGGTGAAATCGGCCAGCGCCGCGGGCGGCTTGACCCGCAGGCCACGGTTCCACCAGATCGCGGCGGACTGGTAGATGAAGCTCGACGAGAGCGTTGCGATGATCGGCGGGATGCGCAGCAGGCGGATCAGCGCGTAATTCACCGTGCCGACCACCAGCCCGATGCCCAATGCTATCAGCAGCCCGACCGGGATCATCGCCGCCGCCCCCGCCATCGTCTTCATTGCGACGGTGCCCGCCAGCGTCATGCAGGCCGGGATCGACAGATCGACATTGCCGGGCCCGAGGGTGACCACGAACATCTGGCCCAAAGCCACGATGACGTAGAACGCCCCGAAGGTCAGCGCCGCGCGCAGCACCTCGCCCGCGCCCTGCCCGCCGGTAAAGGCGGCGGTGGCGCCCCAGACCCCCAGCGCGCCGACCCAGGCCCAGACCCAGGGCTGTTTCAAAAGGTTCAGCGTCGCGGTCATCGGCGAACCTCCCCGCGGCTGATGAGAACGCGCAGCGCCAGAACCAGGATCAGGATCGCCCCCTGCGCCCCGATCTGCCAGTCGGGGTTGAGCCGCAGGAAGGACAGGAACGACCCGGCCAGCGCCAGCGTCACCGCGCCGATCACCGCGCCGATCGGCGAGACGCGCCCGCCCACGAATTCGCCCCCGCCCAGGATCACCCCGGCGATGGACAAAAGCGTATAGCGCAGCGCGATATTGGCGTCGGCCGAGGTGGTCAGCCCGACCAGCGCCATTCCCGACAGCACGCCGAAAAACCCGGCCAGCGCGAACATCGTCATCTTGATCCTCAGGATCGACCAGCCGGCGCGCGCCAGCGCCTGCGGGTTGCCCCCTGCCCCGCGCAGCACCGTGCCCCAGGCCGAGCGCATCAGCAGCACATGCACGGCCAGCGCCAGCACCACCGAGGCGATGATCGGGAACGGCACGATGGGCGGTTTCAGCGTCATCAGGCTGCGGATGTAGTCGGGCGCCGCGCCGCCCGGTGTCGGCAGCACCAGTACCGCCAGCCCAAGCCAGACGAAGGACATGCCCAGCGTGACCACGATGGAGGGCAGGTTGCGCAGATGGATCAGCGCGCCCAGCCCGGCATAGGCCGCCACCAGCCCCGCAAGCGCGAGCACGCCCAGCAGCGGCGCGTCGTGCAGCCATGTCGCGGTGATGCAGGCCACGAGGCTGACAAAGGCCCCGATGGACAGGTCCAGCTCGTTGACGCAGAGGATGAACATCTGCGCGATGGTCGCCAGCGCGATGGGCACCGCGAGGTTGAGCAGCAGGTTGAGCCCGAAATAGCTCATGGTCCGGGGCTGCAGCCAGAAGATCGCGATCAGCAGCGCGGCCAGCGAAAGCGGCGGCAACAGCGCGCGCAGCACGCGGGGAGAGACCGGCGCGCTCATGCGTCCTCCCGGAACGAGGCGTGCAGCACCCGTTCCTCGGTCATCTCGGCGCGCGCCAGGTCAGCCACGATCGCGCCCTCGCGGAACACGTAGACATGGTCGCAATGGACAAGCTCGTCCATCTCGGTGGTGTACCAAAGGAAGGTGCGGCCCTTGGCGGTCTCGGCCCGGATCATCGCGTAGACTTCTTGCTTGGTGCCAACATCGACGCCGCGCATCGGGTCGTCCATGGCAATGATCGCGGCGGTCGATCCCAGCGCGCGGGCGAACAGCGCCTTTTGCTGGTTGCCGCCCGAAAGCGACAGGATCGGGTTGCCGATATCGGGGGTGCGGATGCCGATGCGCCCGCGCCACTCCTCGGCGAAGGCGCGCGCCCGGCCGTGGTCGAGCAAGGGGCCCGACAGGAATTGCCGCAGCGAGCCGATGGCGATGTTCTCGGCGATGGACCAGAGCGGGAACACGCCGTCGCTTTGCCGGTCGCCGGCCACCATCGCCACCTCGCCGTCAACGACGGTGCCCGGACGGTGGTCGAAGATCTGGACCAGCAGCTCGGTCTGGCCCTGCCCGCTGAGCCCGGCCAGCCCCACCACCTCGCCGCGATGGGCGGTAAGGGCCAGGCTGTCCGGCCCCGGCGGGCTGGCCTCGACCACCACCGGCGCGTGGTCGCGGATCGCGGCGGTCTGCGCGGTCTCGCGCGGGGCGGCCTCGGCGACGCTGCCCATCGCCGCCACCAGCTTGCCGCGGTCGAAGGCCGTCGCCGCGTCGAGCGCGACCACGCCGCCATCGCGCATCACCGCGATGCGGTCGGCGGTGTCCAGTATCTCGCCCAGCAGGTGCGAGATCAGCACGCAGGCGCCCCCGCCCTCGACATGGCGGCGCACATGGGCCAGCAGCTTGCCGGCCGCCACCGAATCGAGCGACGAGGTCGGCTCGTCGAGGATCACCACCCGCGCGGGGGTATCGGTTTCGGCGAAGGCGCGGGCGATCTCGACCATCTGGCGCCGCGCGATCGACAGGTCGCCCACGATGTCGTCGGACGAGATGCCGTGGCCGGGAAAGATTTCGTCCAGCCGGCCGCCGATCAGTGCCCGCGCCCGGCGCCGCCAGCCGGGCCCCGAGATCGCCTTGTGCGAGATGCGCGCGTTCTCTGCCACGGTCAGGTTGGGGCAGAGCGAGCCCTCCTGATAGACACAGCGCACCCCGTGGGCCAGCGCCACATGCGGGGCGTAGCCGCGTGTCAGGTCGGTGCCGCCGACCTCGATCCGGCCGGCATCGGGGGCAAGGTTGCCCGACAGCACGTTCATCAGCGTGGACTTGCCGGCCCCGTTATGGCCGACAAGGCCCAGGCACTGGCCGGGGGCCAGCGCCAGCGTCACCCCGGTCAGCGCGTGGACGGCGCCGAAACTTTTCTCGACGCCGTCCAGCCGGACGACCGGTGTCGCATCGTCAGCCATCGGGGCCGCCTACATCGCGCCCCCGCCGATGACCTCCTTGGCGTCTTCCAGCGTGTAGTTCACGTTGGCCACGCCGCCGGGCTCTGTCCGTTCCAACGCCTCCTCCAGGTTCTCCTGGTCGATGCGCAGGAAGGGCACCGTCAGATCCTTCGGCACGTCGGCCCCGTCGAGGACCTGCTGCGCGACCCAGAAGGCCAGGGTCGAGACGCCCGGCGCGATCGAGACCGACATCGTCTCGTAGCCGTTGGCGTCCTTTTGCTCCTTCCACCAGGTCAGCTCGTCGTGGCGGTTGCCCATCACGATGATCGGCATCGGCCGGCCCGCGGCCTTGAACGCCTGTGCCGCGCCGTAGCCGTCGCCGCCCTGGGTCACGACCGCGGCGATCTCGGGCAGCGAGGGCAGGATGCCCGCCACGGCCTTTTGCGCCACGTCCTGCGCCCAGTTGCCGTGGACCGAGCCGGCGATCTCGAACTTGCCGGTCTCTTCCACGCCCTCGTGAATGCCGGCGCTGATCGCGTCATCGACGAAGACGCCGGCAAGGCCGCGAATCTCCAGCAGGTCGCCACCGTCCAGCCGGTCGGCCAGATAGAGCACCTCGTCCTTGCCCATCTGCTTGAAATCGACGGCGATGCGCCAGGCGCAGGGCTCGGTCACGATGCCGTCGAAGCTGACGACCACGACGCCTGCGTCGCAGGCCTCGCGGACCGCGCCGTTCAGCCCCTCGGGCGAGGCGGCGTTCAGCACGATGGCGTCATAGCCCTGCAGGATAAGGTTCTGGATCTGCGCGGCCTGCTCGGTCACCTGGTTCTCGGCGGTGGTAAACGCATCCGCCTCGGCGACGACGCCCTCCTCCACGGCCTCGCCCGTTACCTTTTCCCAGCTTCGCAGCATGGCCTGCCGCCAGGAATTGCCCGCGTAGTTGTTGGAAAGCGCGATGCGTTTGTCCGAGGTGTCGGCCGGCGCCATAGCTGCCGTGCCAAGCGAAAGAAGCGCGGCGCAGGCCACGGTTGTCATGGTTTTCATGGTATTCCTCCCACTATGTCTGCCGCAGGACGCGGGCCGTTGTCCCAAGTGCCGGCCTCTGTTTCCTCCCTGCGACGCCCCGAGGGTAAAATCCGGCCGCGCGTTTCGGAAGGGGGTTTCGCAATAAAAACGCATTGGCGCCGAATGGCGGCCCGGCGCTGGCGCGGCGCCGCGCAATGGCGTAGGCCAGAGAGACGCGGGACGGGAGGACGTGCATGACCCATATCGCTGATGCGCGGGGAGCCAGGCGATGACGGCGGCCGACTGGATCGCCGCCGATTGGGGCACGTCGAAGCTGCGTCTTTGGGCGATGGCCGGCGACGGCTCTGTTCTGGCGGCGCGCAGCGCGGCCAGCGGCATGGGGGGGCTGTCGCCCGAGGCGTTCGAGCCCGCGCTGCTGGCGCTCGCCGACGACCTGCTTGCCCCCGGCCGGGCGACCGAGGTGGTGATCTGCGGCATGGCCGGGGCGCGGCAGGGCTGGATCGAGGCGCCCTATGCCCCCCTGCCCTGGCGCCCCGCCGCGGCCGGCGCCACGACCGCGCCCAGCACCGACCCGCGGCTTTCGGTGCGAATCCTGCCCGGGCTTTGTCAGGATGACCCGCCCGACGTGCTGCGCGGCGAGGAAACGCAGATCGCGGGGTTTCTCGCTGAAACCCCCGATTTCGAGGGGCTGATCTGCCTGCCCGGCACCCATACCAAATGGGTGCGCGTCGCGGCCGGCGCGGTCACCGCCTTTCGCACCGCGATGACGGGCGAGGCTTTCGCGCTGTTCGCAGAGCGCTCGGTGCTGCGCCACGCGATGGACGAAGGGTGGGACGAGTCGCATTTTCGCGCGGCGGTCGCCCAGGCCGCGAACCGCCCCGAACGGGTGGCGACCGATCTCTTCACGATCCGCGCGCGGGCGCTGCTGGACCCGGCCCCGCCCGGCGCGGCGCGGGCCCGGCTGTCGGGCCTATTTCTGGGGCTGGAACTGGCCGCGACGCGGGGCATGTGGGTCGGCCAGAGCGTTACCGTGCTCGGCAGCGCGGATTTGACGGCGCGTTACGTCTCTGCGTTGGATACCCAAGGCGCCGCGGCGCGCCCGGTCGACGGCACGCGCCTGACGCTGACAGGGCTGTGCGCGGCCCGCGATGGATTGAGGGCGGCGGGATGACCCGGAACATCATTGCTATCTTGCGGGGTATCACTCCCGACGACGCGCTTGGCGTCGCCGGGGCGCTGATCGAGGCGGGACTCACCCGCATCGAGGTGCCGCTCAATTCGCCCGACGCGCTCGACTCGGTCGGGCGCCTGGCCGAGCATTACGGGGCGCACGCCGAGATCGGGGCGGGCACCGTGCTGAGCGCGGCCGAGGTTGCCGCGGTCGCCGCCGCCGGCGGCCGGCTGATTGTATCGCCCGACACCAACCCCGAGGTGATCCGCGCCACCAAGGCCGCGGGCCTCGTCTCGTGCCCCGGCGCGATGACCCCCACCGAATGCCTGGCCGCGCTGCGCGCCGGCGCCGACGCGCTGAAGCTGTTTCCGGCGGCCTTGATCGGGCCGGCCGGGCTGACGGCGATCCGCGCCGTGCTGCCACGGCACACCCAGGTGCTGGCCGTCGGGGGCGCCGGGCCGGACAGCTTTGCCGCGTGGTTCGCCGCCGGGGCCAACGGCTTTGGCATCGGCACCGCGCTCTATTCCCCCGGCGACAGCGCCCGGACAGTGGCTGCCCGGGCGCGCAAGATCGTTTCGGCCTACGACAGCGCGGCCACCTGACCAGTGCAGGCCTGCTGCCGTCACGCCGTTTCTTGGCGCGCACGGTGCACCAACCGCCGAAGGGCGTGGCAGGTCACCGGGCCGGACCCCGGGAAAAGGCGTCGAAACGCAAGCCGCCGCTTTGATTGCGTGTCTCAAGGCGGAGGACACATACCACGACTGCGCCCGGCCCCATTCCCTAGTCGACGCCGTAGATGAATAGCCTTGAGTGGGTCCCGTCATCGGAAACCACGAACAGCGTTTTCCCCGACGCATCGAGGGCGATGCCTTCGGCATTTTCGATGGGCCGGACCTTGTCGCCGTCGCGCCAGAGAAAGTCGAACCGAAGGGCGGGTCCGGCCTCTTCGGCCAGATAGAACACGCATCTTCCGGTATCGCTGGCGATCCATATCCCGCCCCGTGCCGCATCATGGGCAAGGCCCGAGGCATCCAGCCTGTGGTCGTTCATGCCATGGGCCACGAACCCGCGGTCTCCGCCGAGGGGAAGGACCGAGACAATCTCGTCCAGATCGGGTGAAATCCGGATCAGCAGGCGCGGTGCGCGTTCGTTCACCACAAGTACGGCGCCCGTTTCGGTATCGACGGCGATGCCTTCGGGCGAGAGCTTGTCGAGGTCTCCGTCCATCGCGGCGGCCAGCTTGTCCGACCCTGTCATCTCGCGCAGCGCAAAGCGTTCGGCGCGTTGCGGGGAGTGCCGGTCGATGGCGACGATCTCGGCATGCTCTTCGGACAGCACGAGTATCCGGCGCCCCGTTGCGCCCAGCGCGATACCCTCGAGGTCGACCAGGGCGTCGATCTTCGGCCCGACCTCGATGACCTGGCCCTGTGCATCCAGGCGAAACAGGCGCCGCGTGTCGTCGCTGACGGTCCACAAGCCGTCAGACCCCGGCCCGATCATCAGGCCGGAGGGCTCGGTCAGCCCGGCCTTCTTGTCATGGAGCGGATAGCTGCGGAGAAAACTCAGGCTGGCGGGCGGGCGCAGTTTCCCCGGATCGGTCGATTGCGCCTCGGCCGCCGGCAGGACCGCGGCCCAGAGCGCGGTGGCGATCGCGGCGCCGGAGCGGAGCGCGGCTCGCATCGGCCTAATCGATATGCCAGTCGGAAACGCCACTGTCCTTGCGGGCCTGAATCTCCGACATCTCCTGCACGAGGGCCGATTGCGCCTGCGGCATCCGGCTGGACAGGGCGTAATGGGCCACCGGCTTGAACTTGGTCTTGGCAACGGAAACGACCTTGAATCCCTTGCCCTCTAGGTGCTCCTGCAGGCGGCGCACGGCGCCCGGATCGCTGCCCTTCTCGTCGAACTTGACCTCCAGGCCAAGGGCCTGGCCCCTGCCGAAGAGAAAGAGAACCACCCAGGCCGCCACCGCGCCGATCAGTGCCATCACCGGCAGGTCCAGCCCGACGGCGAGCCCGATCAACGACACGATGACCATCTGGCCGGTGTCCGCAATGGTGCTGGATTCCATTCGGAACCGGAACAGCCCGCCGATCCCGAAGATGACGAAGCCGATCAGGTAGCCGTGGTGGACCACGAGGAACCCGGTCAGCATGCCGATCAGCGCGAACAAAAACATGCCCTTGCGCAGGTCGTCGGTCACCGTCCGGGACCGGTACGCAATATTGACCGGGTGAAAGGCCAGCAGCGCCGTGAGAAGCGTGACCTCCGTCAGTGACAGGGCGAAATCGAGCATCTCGCGGAAGTTGACGATCTGCGCCCAGCCCCGGCCGCGCACCTCGATCTCGGCCGGAATCATGAGCGAGCCTTCGGACGCCTGTGCAAACACCGCCGGGGCCAAGAGGATGGCCAGCCCCATCACGAAGGCGGACAGGGCAATCCTGTGGAGGTCGAAATTTCGGCGCATCATGTGTCCTGTCTGTTCCCCGGGCGTCGTGGGCCCGTCTCTATTGCCAGCGCACATCTGGTAAAGGCGCCTTGTCCAAGCGGTCAATCACCCGCGACTTGCTGCGCAGCGCGGCGGGCAGGTCCCCGATCTCGACTCGCTTGTCGAAAGCCGGCCCGCTCAGCGCCCAGACCCCGATATCACCCTGTTGCGTAATGTCGAGCACGGTGATCGCCTGATCGCTTCGATCGTTGTCGCCGATCAGGCGCCTTGGCCCGGACCCGAGGCAGGCTTGCGATATCAGGGCGATCCCGCCGGCCGAGCCGGGGTAAAACGCGTGGTGATGCCCGGAAAGATGCATGTCGATGCCAAGCCGTCCGAACAGCCGTTCGAGGGCCGGGTCGCCGATCACCTCGGTCTCGCGCCCCTGCGCGAACGGCCAGAGCGGCAGATGGCTGAACACGATGCGCGCCGGGCCTGCATCCGCCAGCGCCGTTTCCAGCCGCTGCATCTGTGCCGGCCGAAGCGGCCCGACCGTGGTCACGTCGAGCGAGACGAACCGCACCCCGCCGAGGTCGAAGGCGTAGAAGAACGGGTAATCGGCCCCATCGATGAATTCGACATCGGGCCGCCGCCCGCGCCATTGCTCTGCGTAGATGCGCCGCTCGCGCTCAAAACCGTGATAGGCCGAGGCGTCGTGGTTGCCCGGCGTGACGGCGAGGGGGATGCCGGCGCGGGCCAGCGGGTCGCTGACGGCGGCATGAAAGCCGGCCCACATCCCCCGCACCTCTTTGCCCGACAGGTGCGGGCGGCGCTGGCCCGCCACCATGTCGCCGGTCGAGATCACGAGGTCGGGTCGCAGGCCGATGATCCTCTTCACCGCCGCCGAAACGCGCGGATCGTAGCGGACCGAGCCGTAGCTGCCGTTGAGATCCGAGATCACGACGACGCGCAGCGGCGCCGACCACGCCGAGACCGGCAGGGCGAGAACCAGAACGACCAGCAGCGCGCCCAGCCTAGCCACCGTCGCACGCCACTTTCTCTGGCGTCACCGCCCCGGTCAGCAGGAATTGCGCGGGATCGAGGTCGAAGATCAGCTCGCCCCTCTGGCAGCTCTCCTGCAGGATGCCGGTGGCGAGGCGCGTATTCTTGACCACCTGCGACACCTCCCGGTCGGTCAGGCCAAGGCTGCTTTCCAGCCAGCCATAGATCGGCCCCTGCGCCTGCAGGTCGGTATCGAGCGCAACCAGGCGGCGATAGACGCCCCCGTCGAAATGCCTCAGCTTTTCAAGCATTTCGGTCGACTTGGCGAAATTGGCGTAGCGCACGAGGCCACCGGCATCGTTGTCGTTGAGGTTCGTGCGTTTGAGCAGCAGCGCGCCCTCGGGCACGTCGCCGTCGCCCGGCTCGTGATGCTTGGCCTTCTTGTGCTTCAGCTTGCCGTCCTCGATCCAGTAGTAATAGGGCGTGAAGTCGATATTGCCGATCCGGTCCTGCTGGCTGAAGATGTAGTCGAGCAGCACGATTTCGGAAATCTCGCGCATCCACCAGGCCATCTGCTGGGCGGGCACGTCGGGCCCGAGATCGCGGTTGATCTGCCCGTCCTTGCGCGCCTCTTTCAGCCCGTGGGCGATCGCCTGGTCCAGCGGCAGGGAAGAGCGCAGCGCCAAAAACCCCGGCGTTTCCTGGAAGTCGTAATTTTGCCCCTTGCCCCAGCCCGATTCGCGGGTGCCGTTGACCTCGGACCCGTAGCGATGCCCCGGACTGGACAGCAGCACGCCGTAGATCTGTTCGCGGTCGGCGGTGAACATGTGATCGGTGGGGGAATAGGAGGCAGGGTTTTTCTCGGCCTCGACGAGGTGGCGCCAGCCCTCGTGGTTCATGCGGCCGGTTTTGCCCGACAGCGACAGGCCTGGGCGGGCGACCTCGGCCCCATGCTCGGCCGCGTCCATCGCGCGCCACACCGCGACGGGCACCTTCACCGCCATGTCGAAGTAGCGCGAGAAATGGTAGTAAAGCAGCGACGAGGTCGAGAAGGTGCCGCTGGTGCCCTCGGCGTTCATCGTGACCTTGAACTTGGCCAGATCATCCTTGGCCAGGTCCTTGGCGGCCTTGCCCTCCGCGCAGGCGTTGCGCTGGAACCGCGCCCGGTCCCCTGCATAGGGTCCCTCGCTGATGTCGTAGATCATCATGCCGGGGCTGGTGCTCCAGGTCTTGGGGCAGAGCGCGACGTCAGGGCCGTAGAGGTCGATCGCGCAATACGCGGCCTCGTCCTCGAGATCGCCTTTGGAATAGTCGCCGCCGGGGATCTGGGCGATCTGCACGCAGCGCTCGGTGATGCCGTTGGGACTTGTGAACGTCTGTGCCGTGCCGCGAACCGCGTCAGAGGCCAGCGCCCCGACGGCCGAGCCGAAAAGGAACGCCCCGCCAAGAAAAGCGATTGTCTTCATCTCAGACCTCCGGACCGGTCATTTCGGGCAGATGGCCGCGCGCTCCGCGGCGCTGATCGACAGCGCCGGGTCGACGCTGAACCTGTCGAATTTCTTGTCGATCCAGGCATCGCACCCGCCGCCGCACGGCGCCCCGTTGCGTGCTTCGTTCCAATAGGCTTTCGCGCGGTCCTCGCTCCAGCCGCAGAACTGTACCAACGCCATCGCGGACAGCGCGCCAGAGGCGTGAACTCCCCACATGCAATGAACCAGAACCGGCCCTGACGAGGGCGACTTGATGGTATCGTAGACCGCCTTCATCACGTTGGCCGGCCGTGAGGAACGCGCGGACTGGTAGTCGAGCGCGCCCGTGCTGCACGACGTGGTGCCGTACTCGGTATTCTTGCCGAAATCCGCGTAGAAGGCGCGCGAAAACCCTTCCCCGCAAAGCGCCTGCCGCTGGGCCGTGCTCATCCCCGTCCGCGCCTTGTCGCCGCCGGAAAACCCGGCGCGGTAAAGAACGCCGCTCAACACCGGGCGGAAGAAGGTCATGCCGTCAGGAGTGCCCGGCCCCGTTCGGACAAGCATCGCGTCCCGCGACGGGCCACCGGTTCGCGCGGTAATGTCGGCGGCGTGGCAAGGTATCGCCAAGAGTACCGCTGCAGCGAGCGACAAGGCAATTTTCATGAGATGAGGTCCCCTTTGAAATAACTGCACTCGGATCATCATCAGCCAAGACAATTGGCATCACGACCCAATGCTCCGGCAAGATACAGGGCCAGTGTGTGCACATGAGCCCCGAGCAAACAATACGGATCCCGGCCAAGGCCGAAATGATCTTCCGATCCGCTTTTTCGGCGCCTCGATCGGAGGCGATTCCACGTTTCCGTCTTCAGCATCCTGCGGGCAGGCCCGCCGCAGACGGCGCGCGCATGGTTGGCGAGTTGTCTGAAAGCTGCGAAAGCGCCGAATGCCCGGTCGCCGCCCCGGCGACAACGGGCGCATGTCGCCTTTGGGGCAGCATGAGCCGATGCTGCAGGCACAGAATGGCAAGGTCTTGTCATGGTGGGTTTCCTCGCTCCATCAGAAATGGCGGGCCCAAGCCCTTCAGCCGAATACCGCGAACCCTTGGTCGATCCGCGCCAGGATCGCATAGCTCAGGACAGCCAGGATCGCGGCCAGCATGCCCCCGCCGAGCAGCAGATAGGCCACAAGCCGCGTCACGTCCGGCCTGAGGGCATCGGCGGTCTCGTCATCACGGCGCTGCGCCACTGCGGCGATCGCGGCGACATGGCGCTGCATCCCGAAGAGCAGCAACCAAGGACCAGAAAGACACCGGTGGCGACCAGGCTGATGCCGAGAAACGTGCCGCCTTGCGGGGCCCGGTCCGCGATGAACAGGCTGGCCGTCACCAAGGCTCCGGCGGTAAAGCAAAGGGCGATTGCGGCGAGAAAGACGGCCTGGAACAGGAAACCCAACCTTCACCTCCTGTCCGTTTCCGACGCCGGCCCCGGCATGCCACGGGGCCGTAAAAGATGCGCCCAAGCCACTATGCCCGCCCGCAACCGCATCTCCATGCCCTTCGGGCCGGTCGCCGACGTTTGTATTCGGCGGTGCCGAAATGAGTGTTGCCAACGCTATTGCACGCTGATCGTGCCATCTGGCAGGACGAAACCGCGGCGGGGCATGTCGGCGATGCAGCCCGTGTCGGGCGTGGCGTCCGGGTCGTCTAGGAAGGCCCTCAGGATCTTCCCGGCGCACTGGTTGATCTCGCCGAGCTGGACATGCGTGCCTTGCGGGAACTCGACGATGGTCGCGCGCGGCAACGTCTCGGCGACGAGTTCGCTCCGGATCACGGGGGTGCGCGCGTCCAGATCCCCGGCAAGGATCAGCGTCGGCACGTCCGTGGTCACGTCCACGTCCGTGTCGTCGGGCAGCGAGGGCACATCGACCGCCCGGCAGAATTCGACGTATTCCTCCAGCACGGCCGCACCGTAGGCGCGCGCATAGGCGCTGGCGTCGGGTTCGATGATCATGTCGTCGGCCGATGTCACCGGATCGTCCGAGCACACCACGGCCATATGCATCAGGATGGCCGAGCCGCCCTCGGTCGCCCCGCGGGAGGCGACGATGGCCGCGCCTTTCTGGTCGCCCAGCAATGCGGCCGCCGAGGCCCGGCCATCGGCCAGCATCGTGTCGAGAACGGCCGGCAGAGCGTGGATGCCGATCTGGCCGGTCTGGAAGCCGAAGATGGTCTCGGCGAGGTCGGCCTCGGTCAAGGTAATAGCGAGCTGCGTCTCGGGGTCGGCGGGATCCTGATAGGTGGTCTCGATCGGCCCCTCGTCGAAAAGCGCCATCGCCCGGTCGACCATTTCCGTGACGTTATAGGCCGCGCCGCACTTGGCATCGGCGGCACAAAGGGCGGCGAGCTTTCGGGTGGCGACGTCGACGTCGCGCACGCGCTCCTGCACCCAGCTTTTCCGCGACAGCGAGTTCGCCCCGTCGAGTATCACCGCCTCAAGGCTGTCGGGGAAATCGCGCATGTAATGCTGGCCGAGCTGGGCGCCGTAGGACGCGCCGTAATAGACGATCCGGCCATAGCCCAGGGCCTGACGCGCCGCGTCCAAGTCGGCGGCGATGCGGACGCTGTTGTATTGCGCAAGATCGACGCCGGCCGCGCGCGTATCCGCGACGCAGTCGGCGAGCACTTGCCAGCTTAGCTCGAGCATTTCAGCCTCGTCGAGCCCGCGTTCCTTGGCCTCCCAGGGCAAGCTGTAGGCAGACGGGCAATCGAGCGTGGGGATCGCGTTGCGCGTGCCCCGCTGGTCGAGGAGTACGACGTCTCGCTCGTCGAGGATCGGACCCAGGAAGGCATCCCCGAAAAGCAGATGCGTCGGTGGCTTGATGAAGCTGTCGCCCGGACCGCCGGCCAGCATGAACAGCGGGGCTTTCGGATTTTCCGCCTTGGCGGGCAGCCGCAGGAAACCCAGCTTGATCTCGGGTCCGTCCGGCCGATCCGGGTTTTCCGGCAAGACCACGTAGCCGCATTCCTGAGCGACCGGCGGCGTGGTCTCGGGGGCGGCGAAAAAGCAGTCTTCGAGCGGTTCGACACTCGCCTGCGCAGAGACGGCCGATGCCGTGCAGGTCGCTGCAAGACAGAAAGCCCCGACCGTTGAGATCAGGCGGAACCCGCTCATCGCAAGAAGGCAATCATTGAAATATCCCAATTGAGTCCGCTTTCTCAGAAAACCGATGGGGATGGCCGGCCGGTTGTGGGTTTTGGCCCTCTCCCGTGAGAGAGGGCCGGACTCTCTTCAGCAGTCTTGAGCGGGCAGCATGGTCAGGTCCGAATAGCGGCCGTCGGAAGTGGTGATCCGGGCACAAGCCCCCGTCGAGCGGTTGAACCACCACGTGGTCAGGCCCTGGGTGCGAATGGCCTCGTAGCCGAGGTTCTGAAGACCCATTTCGGCCTGACCGGCGCGCGCGCCCTCAAACGAGGACAGGTCGTATTCGCTGCCGACCATCGGGCGGCCGGGCTCGGTCGACGCGGTTTCCTCGACGCAGCCCGAAAGCGCGGCAAGCGCGGCGGCGGTGACGGCGAGTTTGAGTTTCAGGGTCATATTGGTCTTCCTTTCACTTATAGAACTTGTAGCGGCCCGGTTTCCGGGCCAGGCGTTGCCCGGATAAGGGCGTTGTCGACGAAATGCCCCGCTCATCCCGCGAGGCGGCGGATCACACGTATGATCATCAGCAGAAGGACCGCGCCGATAAGCGCAGGCACGATGGCCCCGACCACCCCGCCCCCAAGGGTAAGGCCGAGCGCAGGTAGGAGATAGCCGGCGAGGATCGACCCACCGATCCCAATCAGGACGTCGCCCCAGAAGCCCGAGCCGCCACCCTTGACGATCAGGCTCGCAAGCCAGCCCACGATGGCGCCCACGACGATCATGATCAGCAACCCGATCAGCAAGCCGACACCGGCCCCGACCGCCTGCGCGGTTTCATCCTGAGCGAGGGCCGGCCCTGCGCCGAGAGACAGCGCAAGCGAATGGCGAAGCTCTTTCATGCTCAGTCGATCCCGAAGATGACGTTGTAGCCGGCCGTGCCGTTGCCGCGGTTGATCACCTCGACGACATGATCGCCCGATTGCCAAAGCTCGCCGCGGTACTCCCGGTCCGGCGTCATCTGCTCGAGCAGGAAAGAGCCGTCGGGGTTGAAGATCTGGTAGAATACGCCGTCAGTATCTGTCGCAACGCGGACGTACAGGTTTTGCCCGTTGTTGGCGCCAAGCACGTAGCGCGTGCTGCTGCCCGGCGACAGCGTGCCCGTAAGTTCCGCCCCCGACGTGCCGGCGTCGAAACGGACTTGTACGGTCGTGGTCGCGGGCTCCGACGATGCGCCGGCCATGGCACCGCCCCCGTCATCGGCGGCTTGCGCGACGGTCAGCTCGCCGACCGTGCCGTCGTTGTAGCCGATGCAGCGCCAGACGGTGCCCCCCGCGTCGCGCAGCATCACCAGCGTGCCGGCCTCGGAAAACTCGCTGCTGAGGATTTCGCCGCCGGCCTGGGCGTCGGGACCGCCCTCGGCGCGCAGTCGGTCAATGCAGCCGTCTATCGCGGCCTGCTCGTCGGCGATTGCCGGCGACGCGACCCCGAGGGTGACGGCTGTCGAGGCTGTTGCCAGGGCGAATGAAAAGGACTTCATATTTCTGGTTCTCCATGAACGAACTGATCTTAGGTGTTTCGGGCGAGGCGCATTTTCATACGTCGTCCGGTTCCGCCGCGCCGATGGCCAATATCCCGACGAGGGATAGCACAGGCGGCGCGGCAGAGGGCGGCCATCGCCGCCACCAGGGACTGACCTTGCTGGTCAGAGACGTCCGTTCCGGACGTTGAAGACCGTCCCCTCCGCATTGACGTTGCACACGGCATGCCGATGCCCGGCCGCGACCTCCACCCTGTACTCCTGACCGCCCGCTTGCGAGAAGCTGCCCCGGGCCGAAGCGACCACATGAATGTCACGCGGGTTGCGGTTCCACATGGCCGAGGCTTCACCGACGCAGCCGCGCATCGCCAGGTTGGGCGCGCCCTGTGCCGCGCCGTGCCGCTTGTAGGCAAGGCGGTTCGCGCGTTCCTTGTGCCCGGCGTCGTAGCCCGAGCCATAGGCCACGCTCGATCTGGCGGAGTTGTAGGGTTCGTTGTGCAGCCCGTCGCGGTAGCCACGCTCGAAATCCGCCGTCTGCTGACCATTCGCGGGGGCGTTACCTTGGCGGTAATGATCTTCGTGATGCGCCAACGCGGCAATCCCGAGGATCGCCAGCGCGGCGAGGGCCGCCTTGTCGCTTTCCTCGCTGGCGCGAGCGGGGGCCGAAGCCGTCGACGTCAGAACCAGCGCGGTCATCGCGGCGAGGGCAGGTCGTTTCATCTGAATTTCCTTCTGGAACATTTTGATTTTTCGTTCAGGTGCAACGTTGAGACCAATGGCTCTATCCAAAGCCCACGGGCGCAAGAAACATCCATTCGCGCCCGGTGCCGAGGCCCCCTCACCGATCCTGACGTTTCATGAGAGGCACCGATTTGGGTGGACTCTTCGCGTACGGATGAGTCCGGGGCAATCCGAATTGCGAAATGGTAATCCGGATTCCGAAGTTGACCCAAAAAAATTTCAGCAGGCCATTTGCTGGATGCGGGGCGATCATATGGAGGTTTGGACGCGAAGAGGGCTTTGCACGTGCAGGCGAAACGGCTTGGCCCCGCACGATTCAATGTAAAACCGAGCGGGCGGCAATTGGTTAAGCGAACTCAGCGCCACAAATGCCGTACGGCATTTCGATCCGTCAAAGCCCGGCTTTCACTTGGGCTTTTCGAAAGAGCCGGGAAGCATCAGAACCTCATGTTGAAACCGACGCGAAGCTGATTGGCCACGAGGCCGTCGCGGGCCTCGACCTGATAGTCGACGAAGTAGTTGACCCGCTCTCCCTTGCCGTCCAGCCGCAGCCCAAGAATCCCGACATCCTCGCCTGGACCGGCCGTGAAGACGTCGAAGGTGCTTGCCGGCGCGTTGACCAGGGACGCGCTGCCGTTGATGTCGCTGTCTCCGAGTTCGCGGGAATAGGCTGCGCGAATTTCGGGGCGCCACTTGATGCCGCCGGCCCCCCTGTAGGTACCGTGGGCACGCAGGCCGAGAACACCCTGGCTGCTGTGTAAAACCTCTCCGGACACCTTGCGGGAGAGCGTGTCGGGGCCGCCTTCGGTGTAGCCGTCGCGGTCGACATACTGATAGCGAAGGCCGACCGTCGGCTCCAATGCGCCCCATGAGGTGCGGATGATCTTGCCGGCCTCGATCCCGGTGAAGATGCTGGTCGCGTTGGTGCTGCCCGAGACCGCGTCGCCATAGCTTCCCACGCGAATGGCACGGTCCATATCCAGCCAGTTGTAGCTGATCCCGACGTTACCGTTCAGGAACCAGTCGCCCGAAGTCCACGTGCCGTAAGCCGCGGCCTCCAGCGTGTTGACCTCGTCTTGCGAGCCGGTGTCAGTAGAGATGCCCGCGCCAGAGTAGCTGAGCGCGACACCGGCCAACAGGTTCTCCGAGACACTCTGGTCGGCGCCGAGCACAAAGCCCCGGGTCCAGGTATCCGAGCCGTTCAGGTAGTCGCCTTCGGCATATCCCCCCAGGATCTCGCCCCAGGCCTGGCGGTCGCTTGCCGGCACGGCCGCGTCCCGCGTCAGGCCGCGGGACATGTCCGCGGTTCCGTCGCGGCGGTCGCGCAAACGGCTTGCCATCGTGTTCTGGAACGCTCTTGTGTTGAGGACAGTGACGAAGGTCGGGTCCTCGTCCAGGCCGGCCAGCGAATCCAGCGCGTCGTTGATGGTGCCCAGCGCCAGGGGGTAAAGCCCCGCGACCAGGTTTGCCTGATCCGTCGTGGTGGGCCGTTGGTGCGGTTCCGGCAATATCGCGGACGCGGCCTGGCCGACGGATTGCTGGGTGCTGGTCTGGGCAACGCCGAGCGTGGTCAGGTTTCCATAGTCCGTCGGGATACTCGAAACCTGAACCTGGTGCGGGGCGTAGATCAGTGCGTATTTCGTGCCGTCCTTGGCGTGCGTCTGGTTCACTTCGCCGTAGCTTCCGCTGATCGAGACGTATTCAACGGTGCCCAGATCGCTCGGCGGTTCGACGACGACGACCGAACTGACCGTTCCGACCGGAATCGAGGTCGGTGTCGTTTGCACGCCGGTCGGCGTCTGCGGCTGCGGTGTCAACGTACCACCGGCGAGTTGCACGCCGTGGTGCCTTACGGCGATCCCGGTCGCCGGGGGTGTGCCGGTCGTGGGCGGCGTGCCGGTCGAGGGTGCGACGACGACGGGCGTCGTCACGTTCGATGTCGGGCCGGCGATCAGCGCCGGCACCAGAACCGGCGTGGCGGTGGGCGTTGCCGTCGGCACCAAAGACGGCACATGCGTCGGCGCAAGAACCGGCCGGCCACTCGGCACGAGATGCGGCGCGTTGATCACGGTGACCTGCGGAGGCGCGATGTAAACCGGGTCGGTATTCTCGACCTGGAGGATGACGAAGCCTGCGCCGCCCGCCCCGTCCGGGATCGCCTCGCCGGGCGCGGCGGAGGTGCCGCCGAGGTTCGTGGCCTCAAGGTTCAAGTGAAAATTCTGGCCGTTAGGCAGCGATGCCGGGTCGAGGACGATGCCGGGCGCGGTGCCCTTTACGCCGCCATCCGCGGATATCACGTTAATCCCCTCCAGCGCCGGGACCGTTGCGTTGGCGTCGAAGGTCACGTCGATCACCGTCGGCCCGTAGGGCCGGCCCGCGCCGACAGCGCTTTCGCCGAAGGTCGCGGTTCCGCTGACGTTCAGGCTGTCCGACACGAGCCCGCCGACCGGGTTTTCCGCGGCATCGATCGCCAGGATACCACCGGCGAGAAGATTGAAATCGCCCACCGTCAGCTGCTCGCCGGGTGTGCTGCCGCCCGGGGCGAGCGTGCCCCCCGGCCTGACCACGACCTCTCCCGTCGTCGCGCCGGTGCCGCTCATTCTCGCGCCCGGCGCAACGAATACACGGGACGATGTCAGGCTGCCGTCGAGCCGAAGCTCGCCCCCCCTGATCGTCGTGGCACCGGTATAGGTGTTCGCACCGGTCAGCGTGACCGTGCCTGGGTTCTGCTTGTCAACGGCACCCGAGCCGCTGATCGCACCGCTGAACGTATATCCGGGGAACGTGTTGAAGACCAGCACGCCCTCGTTGAGAACATCGCCTTCAATGGATCCGGGGCCGCCAAGCTGCAGCTTGCCCGAACGGATCTCAGTGCCGCCGGTATAGGTGTTTCTACCCGTCAGCACGGTGACGCCCGAACCGGCCTGAACGACCTTTCCCGATCCGGTGATCTTGCCACCGTAGGTAAGAACGTCACCGCGCTTGAAGCGTAGCGTCCCCTCATTCGCCACGTCGCCGACAATCGAACCGGACGCGCGCCCATTGCCAAGCTGCAGCGTGCCAGCATCAATTGCCGTAGCTCCCGTATAGGTGTTTCTTCCTGTCAGGATCAGGGTGCCGTCCCCGGTCTTGCGCAGGCTGCCCTGCGTCCCGTCGGCGGCGTCCGAGATCACGCCGGACGCCCTGATCTCGCCCGATGCGTTCAGGGCCGAGAAGGTCAGGCGGCCAGCGAAATCTCCGATCGTCCCGTTCGAGGTGCTCGGATCGTTGGCAGCCTCGAAATCCTGTCTCAGCGTCAAAGCGCCGTCGCCACGCAGAACAAAGGTATTGATCCCCGAATAGCGGGTTTGGCTCTGGTCAACCGCGATCGGACCATCGGTGCGCCATTCGGCGGTCGCCTGAAGGGGGCGCGCAATCACAGACTTGAGACAAGGCAGGGGGGGCGTTCCAGCCGTGCATCGCCGATTGTACACGGGTTCTGCTTGTTGCGGTGGCCGGCCGACTGCGGCCGCAAACTCGTCCAGCGTTTTCAACGCTTTGGTGCTGACCTCTACATTCACGTCGCCCGACAGGTCCGAGCCATCGTTGTGGATCAGCAGGAAGTTCTCGCCGTTGACGTCGATGGCCGGCCCGCCCGAACCGCCCGCGATCCGACCGCTGTTGGTGATGCGGAGATCGTCGCCGGAAGACACGTTGATCGCGAGCATACCGTCTGTCGCCAGGATCGCCCCGGAAACGTCGTTCAGGATTGTGGCGCCATCCGACTGCGAAAGACTGATCGCGTCGCCGCGGCCGCCCTCGATGCTGATCGTCCCCCGGTTGACGATGGTCGCGTCGGGGGCGCCATTCACGAGTATCGTGTCCTGCTGACTGTTGCTCGGGGAAGGCGCGTAGCTGGGAAAGCCGGAGAATTCGAAGGTGATCGTGCCGTCGTTCGTCAGCGCTCCATCGTCCTGGAGCAGCACGGCCGACCCCGCGGAAGAGGCTCGTCGAATGCTCCCCTCGTTCCGGATGACGGTTCCGGGTGCGGTGGAGATCGCGGCGCTGCCCCTCAGATCGCTCGTCGTGGCGTTGAATGTCGGGCTGTCATCGACGTTGCTGATCTCGCCACGGTTGACGATTTCGAGCCCCGTGGCCGGAAGCGCGCCGTTGAGGTTGCCCTGTATGACCGGCCTCCGCCCGACCACCGCGAGTCTTCCGTCGTTCGTGAGACGGCTGTCTGGGCCGGTGAAAACGATCAGACCGGGCCCGGCGCCCGGGCCGCGGACCTCTCCGCCGCTTTCGATGGTGGCGGTGCTTCGCGGGCCGAAAAAGAGCGCGGCCTGATCTGACCCCTGTCCGAGACCCGATCCGGGGGCAACCAGTTCCGCGCCCGTCCGGATCGTGGCATCGAACGTGCCGGCCGGTGTCGCGGTGTCGAGATCCGCGCGTCCGTCGAAGCTCTGCAACCGGGTTCCCGGATCGCAAACCACGGACCCGCCGTCAGGCACGACATCGGTTACCAGGGGGCTGGAAGGTGCGCCGTTGACGGTGCAGTCCGCAGAGGCCACCGAGACGGCGGCGAGGGTCAGCGCACCGGCACCGTAAAGGGCGACCGCGCTGGTGGATGTCATGAAGTGGTGGAGTCGGGGAAATCTCATCTGGGGCCTCGTGAGAACGCTCGCCCCATATCTCCGGCGCGTGCGATTGAACCTGTCAGGTTCGGTTCCGGTTCACTCTCGCGTTCATTTCCGATGCCCCCACGAAGAAATGAATTGAACGATGGTGAAGGTGACACGTGTCGGGCCGCCGCGCTATCCGAAACGCGAAGTCCCTTGTCCACGGCACGCGGTCGAAGGGAAATCCTCTCAGCGAATGGCGCGGCGCAGCGTCTGGGACGGGCTCTCGCCGTAGCGTTGGCGATAGGCGCCCGCGAAACGGCCGAGATGTGCAAATCCGCTGTCGAGCGCGGCATCGGTGACCGTGGTCCCGCGCTCGGGCGACAGAAGACGGCTGCGGGCGCGCTCCAGCCGGATCTCGGCCAGCACCTCGCGCGGGGTCATGCCAAGCCCGTCGCGGAAGGCCGCCTGCAGGGCGCGCGGCCCGATGCCGACGGCGCGGGCGATCTGCTCGACCGTCAGCGCCTCGTCGGCATGTGCGTGCATGTAATCGCGGGCCGCGCGCACGCGGGCGGGGCATGTGGCGTCGGTCGAGGGCAGCGGCGCGGCGATCCCGTAGAACGCCTGCACGGCGTCGGTCACCACCGCTTCGATGGCGCCGCTCGCGGCCGGGCGGCGCAGCGGGCTGTCGGCATTGCGTAATTCCGCGAATGCATAGTCGAGAAAGCCGCGCAGGCTGCGTGCCTCGGCCGATGCGCCAACGGACATCATCGCAGGCAACTGCGTCTTGCGCGCTGTCGCGCAGGGCGGCAGAGGCACGAACGCGGCGAGGGTGCGCGCCCGCCCGGAGCGATCCGCCCGCATGTAGTTCTGCCGTATCCCCGGTTGGACAAGAAGGGTATCCGCGCCCGTCGCCTTTTGCGTAACGCCATTTCGCTGGAGCCCAACACGCCCGGTCACCGGCAGCAGCACGGTCACCCGCGATGTTTCGGTCACGGAATCGAAGCCGTCGGTCACGACCTCGCCGAGGAAAACCTCGCCGAGATTGACCCTGGAAACGCGTGCAATTCCGTCACAGGTATCGTGGAAATCCACCCGATGCATGGTCTCCGAGAGCTTGCCGGGCGACAGGTCGTCCTTGGCCCGCAGTTCGACCGATGTCATGCCGGTATACGTCACGTCACAGGTTCCCTGCTCGCCAAATTCGGGCCACTTTGCCGCAGGCAATATGGTCGCGTTGACCGGCCACGTCTATAGTGATCGGCCGCATTGGGGGCTCTTAAACAAAGAGCCGCGAAGCGATCGGAACGCCCGAGGCCCCGCCCCTGTGTTCGAGGGGCGGATGATCTCGTGCACCCCGGCTGGGGCGCGGCGGAAGGGTGCCGTCACGCCGTCGCCTTGGGGCGTTCACTTGGCTTGCGGCCGGTCCCCGGCCGGAGCACCCGGCGAGGGAAGCGGCCCGCCGTCGTCACCACGCGTCCGCCCGACCCAATGCGTCAGTGCCAGCACGAGCCCGAGCGACAGGATGGCGGCGGCGACGCCGATCAGGAAGAGGCCGGATGTGCTTTCGACCTCCAGAAGGATGAGCTTTCGAACGACCGCGAGAACGCCGATGATGATCACGGTCTTGACCTGGACCAGCCCACGGTGGCCTGCCGCCATCTGCTGGACCGAATGGGCCAGCTCCAGCGCGATCACCGCGGCCAGCACCCGGTCGAAGAGCGTCTGGAAAGTGGCGTAGTCCAGTGCACCCCCGAAGCCCAGCGTGGCCTGAACGGTCGTGCGCAGAAAACTGAACGTCGCCAATAGGATGACGACGCCCATTCCGGCCATCAGGATGGCCGCCACAGACCGCTCGAAACGCGCATACCATTTCTCGAAATCCACGTTTTACTCCTTTGGGGCAGGCGCCGGCTGCCCTTTTTGCGTTAAAGCTCAGGCTGCGGCCTGCGCATAGATCGAAGCGGCGGCCAGCACATTCAGCTTGGCGTCCGCCTTTCTTGCCTTTTCCAGATTGCTTTCGAGGGTCTTGGCATCGGCCAGGCCTTGCTGCTTGGCCCATGCGAAAAGCGCGCCATAGACCGCCATTTCGTAATGCAGAACGCGCTGTGCCGAGGCAACAAGCGCCGCGTCCCGCGCGGCGGCGGGGTCGATTTGCCCGGCCCAGGCGATCGCCTCGTCCAGAATGGCGATCATCGCCTGATCCTCGTGCAGCGACGGATCGGCCCCGTGCGTGTCCAGCAGCCTGGCGATACGCGCCGCATGGCGACGGCTGTTGTCGGCCTCGCCCAGAAAAAACTCTTTCAGGTCCGTATCGGTCGCCAGCGTGGCGAGTTGGTCGAATGCCTTGGCCGTCTTTTCCTCAAAGGACCGGGCCTCTTGCAGTTCGCTGAGATACAATGCCCGAAGGCCGACAACCGCCATGATGGAACCTCCGTCCGTTCAAGCCTGCCGAGACGGCGCGGTGGGCGCACATCCGCGTCGGGCGAACGCCCGTGCCGATGCCGCGACCGCCTCAACCTTCAATGGAGTCAACGTAAGCGACCGCGGGCAGTTCCATGGGACGGAAAGACCTGTCGACAACGCCCTCGGCCTTCGGAGTCGAGAGGTGGCGTGTGGAGGCCTCGGTCCCGTGCCAAGCGCAGCTCGTTTCATTCGCAACCGGGCGCAGATCGGCTAGGGTATCGCCATGGAGGAATTTCAACGCACAGTACGTCTGCTTTACACCGGGCGCAGCAAGCAGGCCCGCAGGTTTCGCTATGGGCTCATCGCCTTCGACGCGATGAGTATCGTCTATTTCATCGCCACGGCGGCGTTGCCGGTATCGCCTCTCACCACCGGGTTGAACACGGTACTCGGCATCCTGATCCTGCTGGACTTCTCGGCGCGGCTCTGGATTTCGGAGAACCGGGGCCGGGAGTTGCGACGCATCTACACCCTGGCCGACGCAATCGTCGTCGCATCGCTGCTGCTTGCGCCGCTATTTTCGGAAAACCTCGCCTTCCTGCGCATCCTGCGCGGTCTGCGCCTGATCCATTCCTACCACCTTTTGCGTGACCTCAGGCGCGAGAGCCTGTTTTTCCGCCAACACGAGGATGCGGTGCTTGCCGCTGTCAATCTGATCGTCTTCATCTTCGTCACCACCTCGCTGGTCTTCGTGCTGGCGTTCGATGCGCATGACGGCCTGGCGGGCTATATCGACGCGTTGTATTTCACGGTTGCGACACTGACGACGACAGGGTTCGGCGACATCACGCTGGCCTCGCCGGGCGGCAAGCTTTTGAGCGTGTTCATCATGGTCGTTGGCGTTGCGCTGTTCGTGCAGCTGGCGCGCGCCATATTCCAGCCCTCCAAGATCAAGTACAAATGCCCAGAATGCGGGTTGAACCGCCATGACCCCGATGCGATCCACTGCAAGCATTGCGGCGAATCCCTGAAGATCGAGACCACGGGCAGCGACGGGGCGTAGGCCCTGAGGTGGTTTTCGGGCGCGGCGTTCGGTGCCGGATACGCCACCCGTCCATGCACCGGGTCGCCGGGCGACCGTACCGGGACGTTCGAAACGGGTCTGGCGACCGAGACGTCCGCCCGCAACGATTGCGCGCTATCGCTCGCCCGGCACGCGGTCGCGGCCGAGGATCTCGTACGGGACTGCATGGTGCGGACCATGCGCAGCAGGCAACGGTTCACACCAGCTCCCTATGGCAAGATCGCTCTTTAAAATCCTGAAAATCATACCTTTCTACAAATCCCACAAGAGCTGGCGCCGGGACCCACATGTCGAGTTGAATGATGTCGATCCGCAGCTGAGCCGCTGGGCGTCGCAGGGCGCCTGGATGGCGGACATCGACCCCGCCCGTGGCCTGCGGCAGTTGCCGATGGATCAATGCGCAGCCGTCGGTCGCGCGCCGGCGAAAAGCTCGCCGCGCTGGCGTTTTCCAGGCCCGGCGTTCGATAGAGCGTCCGGCATTCAAAAGACGGCGTTCATTTGCAACGCAAACCCGGCGTCAGGCGTTGATCGGGTGACGACACCGCTTGGCGCCTTGGGCGTGGAAGGGAGATCATGGCCGACAGCGACAGCATGAATCAAGAGGAACTCCGGAAGGCGCCCGATCGCTTTTTCGACGATCCGATGGAGATCGTAGACGCGCAGCGCTACCGCTACGAGGTCAAGCTGGATCTGCTGCAGAGCTGGCTTGCACGGACGGCCGACGGCCGCGCGGCGGGACCCTCCGGCCAGGAGGTGCAGGCGGCAATCGTCGCCCTGCAGGCCAGGGCGGAAATGCATGTCGATAAACCCGCCGACGCACCTGACGTTCACAATTATGGCGTGGTCGAGCGCACCGACCTGCGCCGCTACAGCATGAGCTCTCTTGCGCGGCGTATCTCGCGGATCTTCCGGCGATAACGCCCAAGGCCCGGGTGAGTGGTGTTCGCGTCGGCAATCCAGACCAACGGAGACAGCCGCAGGATTGAGACCCATCACGTCGTCGACAGAATTCTTGCCGCGATCCGTGCATCGGGCCGGCTTGACGTGCCGATTTCAATCGGGCCGTTTCGGAGATCGATCGGGCGATCTAGGCGGCTCGCGCGCCCCTGATTGCGTTGACGTGAGTGGAAGATTTGGATGAGATAAAGCCGATAACGATCTGTTAGGGAATGAAATTCGACGTTCGGCACTACGGCGACTTCGCCTGGATCGCCACGTTGTCCGACGCCAGCGTGCCAAAGCCGGTCACCGGTCTGTCGGGCATGGTGACGGGCACCGACCAGAGCCAGGTCGACATCGGCGAGGAGACGGCCGCGCGGTCGTGATTTCTGGAAGTCCGGCCAGGGAGCGGAAGGGATTGATGCCGGCAATGGCCCCACCCCGCCGAAACGGCGCGAACCCCGCGTGCGCGCCTCGCATGCGCCTTGGCGGTTGGCGGACGGGACGGGCCGCCCCTATCGACAGCCCGCCGGCGCTGCTGCGAACCAAGCCTTCGCTATTCTTCCACCGTCTGGGGTGTTGCATCCTCTTCAGGCTCGGGCCCCAGCGGGCTCGAAAGGAACAGCAGAGAGGCAAACACGAACACGGCACACGCTGCCAGGACCAGAACGATCACAGGGCGGTGTCTGCGTTTCTGTTTTTTGATGTCGGTGTCCGGAGGGGTCATTGCTAAACTTTCTCATCCAAGTGTCATTGAGCGGTCCGCCGCCGCACGTTCCGAGCGCAGCATCGGTCGGGGGGTGTCATGCCGCACCACGAAGGGCGGAAATTCATTCCTACGTTGAGGGAACGCTTCAGCGGCCAGAACGTTCCTAATTCAAAGGCCCGGTCGCGGCACCGGATCGTCCGGCGCCGTTCGCTCTGGCAAGGAGGGATCGAAAATGGACCGTTCGGACCGGTACGATCTCACATCGAAACGCAAAGAGCTTTCGCGTCTGGTCGAACAGGTCCGCGCGAAAGCGCAGAGCGTCACCGATAGCTCGACCCCCGAGCTTCTCGATTCGCTCGATGAGCTGCTTCGCCGGCACGAGCACTGGCAGGCCATGGCAAAGACCGCGACAAGCCCGGAGGAGCGGGAGAGGCTCCTGCGGATCGGAGAGGACCTCAAGAAGATGATCCGAAACCTGCCGCTTTCCTATGAGTCGCCATGAGGCGACCGCCGCGCCCGGGGTGCGACATGCGGCCCGTCGGTGTCGGAATGCATTGTCAGCTGATCGAGGCTCGCTTCCCGGTCTTTCGCGGGTATTGCCCGGGCCTGGGCTGCGAGAGGGCATCCACCGCGCAACCGGCGGCCTGACCGGGCCGCCGCCTAGCCCAGCACCGTGATTTCCGGCGCGCGGCGTTTCAGGATGCCGCAGATCAGCCGCGCCAGCAGGCGGTAATCATCCTCTCTTGCCGTTCCCTTGCGCCAGACCATGCCGATGGTACGCGAGGGGGGCGTGGCGCGGAACGGGCGCGCCACGACGATATCCCGATGGGCAACCTCGGATTTCACGTAAAGCGCCGGCATCAGCGACAGCCCCATGCCCATGGCCACCATCTGGCGCAGCGTGTCGAGGCTGGTGCCCTCGTAATCGTGCGACAGCTCTGCGCCGCACTCCTCGCAAAGCGCCCGTACCTGTTCGTAGAGCTTGTGCCCGGGCTCCAGCGACAGGATCCGTTCCCCCCTGAGCTGGCCCGGCTCGATATCCGGCGCCTCTGCAAGACGGTGATCGCAGGGCATCACCACCTGGATCGGTTCGCGGAAGATCGACAGGGTTTCGAACTCCACGGTCTTCAGCGGCATCGGGAAGAACAGCAGGTCGAGCGCGCCTTCGTCGAGCCCGCGCAGCAGCATGTCGGGCAACCCCTCGCGCATGTAGAGCCCCAGCTTGGGGTGGCTTTCATGCAGGTCGGGCACGATCAGCGGCAAAAGGTACGACCCCAGCGATTGCACCACGCCCGCCCGGATGGTGGAGGCCAGCACCGCCATGTCGGCCCGCGCCATCGACCGGATTTCCTCGACATCGCGCAGCACGCGGCGCCCGCGCTCGGCGATCGAGCGGCCGATCGGGGTGAGGATGACGCGGGCCCGGCTGCGCTCGACCAGCTCGACACCCAGCCGCTCTTCCAGCGCCTTGAGCTGGGTGCTGAGCGTGGGTTGGGTGACGTGGCAGGCCTCGGCCGCGCGGCGGAAATGCAGGGTGTCGGCCACGGCGACCAGATAGCGAAGCTGTTGCAGGGTGGGCATCGGAACCTCTTATAGACTGTAGCTATCAATAGTATCCCGATTTTCGATTTGATCAATCAGGCGCCGCGTCTACCTCGGTTGGGAAATCACGAGGCAGGGTCGATGCAGCGTTTCAAGAACATACTGGTGGTCTGCGACGGGCAAAGCGCGTTCGAGAGCGCCTTCGACCGCGTGGCCGGGCTGGCCAGGGCCAATACCGCCGAAGTTACGCTGATCGACGTGGTCGAAACCGCCGAGGGCGAGCTGGCGCGGCTTTTCTCGGCGCTGCCCGGGGCGCGCGGGCACGAGATCGAAGACCAGGTGATCGACGTACATCGGGCGCGGCTGGAGGCGCTTGCAGCCCCCCTGCGCGAACAGGACGTACCCGTCCGAACCACGGTGCAGTTGGGCATTCCGTTTATCCAGATCATCCGCCGCGTCCTGCGCGACGGCCATGACCTTGTGGTGAAGGGGGCCCAGCGTGCCCCGGCGCAGCCGTTTCTGCGCGGACCCGACATGCACCTGATGCGAAAATGCCCCTGCCCGGTCTGGGTGCTGAATTCCAGCGCCGAACCGTGCGCGCGCCACATCCTCGCCGCCGTCGCCCCCGACCCGGACGAAAAGGTGCAAGGCGGCCTGAACCGCACGATCATGGAGCTCGCCACATCGCTGGCCCGGCAGGACGAGGCGCGGCTCGACGTTCTGAACGTCTGGGACCTGCCCGAGGAATCGACCCTGCGCCACAGCCTGGCCAAGGTGCCGCCCGAAGAGGTGGACCAACTTGTCGCCAATGCAGAACGGCAAAGTGCCTCGCGCCTGCAGCAGCTGACCGGCGAATTCGCCCGCTACAACGACCTGATGCGGGTGCTGCACATCAAGGGCATGGCGGCCGACGTGATCCTGGAACACGTGGCCGCCGAGGGCATCGATACCATCGTGATCGGCACGCTTGCCCGCACCAGCGTCGAGGGGTTTTTCATCGGCAACACCGCCGAGACGGTGCTGAACCGCGTCACCGCCTCGGTGCTGGCGGTGAAACCGAAAGGGTTCGTCTCGCCCGTCACGCTGGACCGCATCACCGAAGAGGCCCTGGCATGAGCGCGCCCGCTTCCGAAAGCGCCGCGCCGGCGCCGCTCGGCAACGGCTGGGTGGGCGTTCTGCCCGTGGTGCTGGCCGCGGCCCTTTTCGCGGGCTTCGCCTCGATGCTGCCGGCCGTCGCCGCGGGATCGGTGCTGCGCTGGCAGGCCGATTGGGTGCCCTCGCTGGGCCTCTCGCTTGCGGTGCTGGTGGACGGGCTCAGCCTGACCTTTGCGCTGTTGATCAGCGGGATCGGGGCGCTGGTGCTGCTCTACTCGAACACCTATCTCGCGGGGCACCCGCAATACGGACGCTTCGCGCTTTACCTGACGGCCTTCATGGTCTCGATGCTGGGGCTTGTGCTGGCCGACGACCTGATCCTGCTGTTCGTGTTCTGGGAGTTGACCACGTTCACCTCCTACCTGCTGATCGGGTTCTCGCACGAGGCCGAGACAAGCCGGCGCAACGCGCTGCAGGCGCTGTTCGTGACCGCCGCCGGGGGGCTGGCCTTCCTTGCCGGGCTGATCCTGCTGGGCTTTGCCGCCGGCACCACCCGGATATCCGATATCCTGGCGCAGGGGGACGCGCTGAAGGCGCATGCCCTCTACCTGCCGATCCTGGTGCTGCTGCTGGCGGGCGCCTTCACCAAGTCGGCGCAGGTGCCGTTCCATTTCTGGCTGCCCAACGCGATGGCCGCGCCCACGCCGGTCAGCGCCTTTTTGCACTCGGCCACCATGGTCAAGGCCGGGATTTACCTGCTGGCGCGGATGCACCCGGCGCTGTCGGGCACCGGTGTCTGGCTGTGGACGCTCACGATCCTGGGGGCGGTGACGGCGGTCTTTGCAAGCCTGCTGGCGCTGCGCCAGACCGACCTGAAACAGGCGCTGGCCTATACCACGCTGATGGCGCTGGGCACGCTGACGCTGTTCCTGGGGCAGGAGTCGGGCTACGCGATGACCGCGTTCGCCACCTTCCTGATCGTGCATTCGCTTTACAAGGCGGCGCTCTTTCTGGTGGTGGGCTGCATCGACAAGGCGACCGGCACCCGCGAGGCCGAGCTGCTGGGCGGGCTGGGCCGCGCGATGCCGATCACAGCGATTGCCGCCGCCGTGGCCGCGATGTCGATGGCCGGCTTCCCGCCCTTCCTGGGCTTCATCGGGAAAGAGTTGAAATACGCGGGCGCGCTCGCCGTCGCGTCAGAACCCGTTTTGGTGGCGGGCGCGGTGCTGGTGTCCAACGCGCTGATGCTGGCCGTGGCGGGCGTGGTGGCGTTCCGCCCCTTCTGGCGACCCGCCAGCGGTCCCCTGCCCCGCAGCCCGGGCGAAGCGCCCTGGGCGATGCTGTCGGGACCCGTGATCCTGGCTGCTCTCGGGGCGCTCTTCGGGCTGTACCCAGATGTCTTGCAGCGCGCGCTGGTGGCCCCGACGGTCGTGTCACTGACCGGGACACCCGCCGAGGTGAAAGAACTCAAGCTCTGGGCCGGGATCAATATGCCGCTGGTGCTCAGCGCGACGACCTTCGTGCTGGGCCTGGCGTTTTATGCGTGGCACCGCCCGCTGCGTTCGGCGTTGGAGGCGGCGTTCAGCCGCCTGCCCAGCCTCGATGCCGGCTGGGACCGGTTCCTTGACGGGCTGAAGGCGCTGGCGGCATGGCAAACCCGCGTGATCCAGACCGGGCGGCTGACCGATTACCTCTTTGCCACCTTCGCGACGATCCTGCTGGGGCTCGCCGCGGGCATCATGGCGGGCGGGCTTCCGCCCTTGGCCATCGACGTGAGCGGGGCAACCTGGGTGCATGTGGCGCTGGCCGCCCTTCTGCTGGCCGGCGCCGGGTTGACGGTGGGCAGCGCCTCGCGCATCGCGGCGATCGCGGCGCTGGGGGTGGTGGGAATAGGCACCGCGCTGGTCTTTATCGTGTTCGGCGCGCCCGATGTGGCGATCACCCAGCTTCTGGTCGAAACGCTGGTGGTGGTGCTGGTCGCCGTGGCGCTGCTGCGCCTGCCCGCCTTGGCGCGCGACCGGTTTCGTCCGGCCCATGCGGCACTGGCCACCGCGCTGGGCGCGACCGTGGCGCTGGTGCTGCTGGCGGTACTGTCCGCGCCGCTCGACCGCCGCCTGACGGACTATTTCGAGGCCGCAAGCTGGCCGGAGGCCTATGGCCGCAACATCGTCAACGTGATCCTCGTCGATTTCCGCGCCCTCGACACTTTCGGCGAGATCGCCGTCGTCGTGATCGCCGCGCTGTCGGCCTATGCGCTGCTGCGCACCACCAAGGGGGATCGGACATGAACTCCGTCATCCTGCGCGCCGGCACGCGCTACCTCGTCGGGCTGTTGCTGGTGTTCTCGCTCTACATGCTGCTGCGCGGCCATAACGAGCCGGGCGGCGGCTTCATCGGCGGGCTGACCGGGGCCACCGGGTTCATCCTCTACGCCATCGCATGCGGCACGCGCGATGCCCGCGCCGCCCTGCGCGTGGCGCCCCAGGCCATCGCCGTTGCGGGCCTCGGCCTCGCCCTCATCGCGGGGCTGGCATCGGCGCTGTTCGGGGACGCGCTGTTTACCGGGCAATGGCTGTTTCTGGGCGCCAGCGAGACCGACAAGGGCCTGCCGCTGTCCACCGTGCTGGTGTTCGACATCGGGGTCTATCTCGTCGTCTTCGGGTCAGTGCTGACGCTGGTCTTCGCCATGGAGGAGGAACTCTGATGGAAACGCTGCTTGCGCTGACCATCGGCGCGCTGACCGGTGCCGCGATCTACCTGATGCTGGCGGGCAACCTGATGCGGTTCATCTTCGGGCTGGTGCTGATCTCGAACGCGGCCAACCTGACGATCTTTGCCGCCGGGCGCCTGACCGAGGGCGCACCGCCCCTGATCGCCGAGGGCGCCGACACGCTGACCGGCACGGCGGCCAACGCGCTGCCGCAGGCGCTGGTGCTGACGGCGATCGTGATCGGCTTTGGCCTGTTTGCCTTTGCCATCGTGCTGGTGTTCCGCGCCTGGACCACCCTCGGCACGCTGGAGCCCGACGAGATGCGCCTGGCCGAGCCACCGGAGGCGCGGCCGTGAGTTGGCTGCTATCCCTTCCCATCGCGATCCCCTTCGCCACGGCGGTCCTGGCCTTCCTGCTGCGCGATCGGAGCGCGGGGCGCTGGGTCTCGGTCGGCGGGTCGGCGCTGCTGTTGCTGGCCGCGGCGCTGTTGATGCGGGCGACCCTGGCCGAGGGCGTGATCGCCGGGCAGATGGGCGGCTGGCCGGCGCCTTTCGGCATCACGCTGGTGGCGGACCTCTTGTCGGCGGTGATGGTCCTGATCACCGCGATCATCGCGCTGGCGGTGGCGGTCTATGCGCTCGCCGACATCGACGCGCGGATGGAACACCTGGGCTATCACGCGCTGTTCAACGTGCTGATCGCGGGCGTCACCGGCGCCTTCCTGACGGGGGATCTGTTCAACCTCTATGTCTGGTTCGAGGTGATGCTGATCGCGTCCTTCGGGCTGCTGGTACTGGGCGGCCGGCCCGAGCAGATCGACGGCGGGGTGAAATATGTGGCACTGAACCTCGTCTCCACCATCCTGTTCCTCACCGGCATCGGGCTGCTTTACGGGATGACCGGCACCCTGAACATGGCCGACCTGGCCCAAGCGGTCGACGGCACCGACCAGGGCCTGCTGACGGTGGTGGCGATGCTGTTCATGATCGCCTTCGGGGTCAAGGCCGCGCTGTTTCCACTGTTTTTCTGGCTGCCGGCCGCCTATCACACGCCGGCCTTTTCGGTGTCGGCGGTGTTTGCGGGGCTGTTGACCAAGGTCGGCGTCTACGCGCTGATCCGGATGTTCACGCTGGTCTTCGACCATGACACCGGGTTCACCCACCAGATCCTGCTGTGGGTGGCGGGGCTGACCATGGTGACGGGCGTGCTGGGTGCGGCGGCGCAAAGCGACATGCGCAAGATCCTGTCTTTCCACATCGTCAGCCAGATCGGCTACATGATCCTGGGGCTTGCCCTGTTGACCCCGCTCGCGCTGGTCGGCGCGGTTTTCTACCTGGTCCACCACATCGTCGTGAAGGCGAACCTCTTTCTGATCGCAGGCGCCGCCCAGCGGTTGACCGGCAGCACCGAATTGTCGCGTATCGGCGGGCTTTACAAATCCGCGCCTCTGCTGGCCGTGCTGTTCCTGATCCCGGCCTTTTCGCTGGCGGGCTTTCCGCCGCTCTCGGGCTTCTGGGCCAAGTTCCTGCTGGTCAAGGCGGCGCTGGAGGCCGAGGGCTGGGTGATCGCCGGGGTGGCGCTGGCGGTGGGTCTGCTGACGATCTACTCGATGACCAAGATCTGGGCAGCCGCCTTCTGGGCCCCCCATCCCGACGGCATCGCGCCCCGTCTGTCACTGATCGCCCCGCGCGAGCGCGCCGCGCTGCTGGCCCCGGTGGCGGGGCTGGCGGCGGTGACAATCGTGATCGGCCTGGCGCCCGAACCCTTCGTCGCCTTCGCCGAGGCCGCGGCGGCGCAGATCCTGGACCCATCGGCCTATGTGACCGCCGTACTGGGAGACCCCAAATGAGCACCTTCGGCAACAATATCCTGCTGGCGCTGGCCTGGGTGTTCCTGACCGGCTCAGTCACGCTGGGCGGCCTGCTGAGCGGGTTCGTGATCGGCTATGGCGCGCTCTGGCTGATCCAGCCGCTGACCGGGTCCAGCCAGTATTTCCGCCGGGTGATCGCCTGGATCAAGCTGGTGGTCTTGTTCCTCTATGAACTGGCCCTGTCCAGCCTGGAAGTCGCCCGCGACATCCTCACGCCCGGCCAGACCGCGCGGCCCGCGATCATCGAGGTGCCGCTTGACGTGCAAACCGATGCCGGCATCCTGCTGGTGACCAACCTGATTTCGCTGACGCCCGGCACGCTGAGCCTCGATGTGAGCGACGACCGCAAGACGCTGCTGGTGCACGCCATGTTCGCCGACGACCCCGAGGCGCTGCGCGCCACTCTGAAATCGGGGATGGAACGCTGGGTGATCGACGCCGTGGAGGGAACCTGATGGAGAATTTCTTTGCAATCGCATTGGAGGCGGGCTTTGCCATGATCGTGCTGTCGGTGGTGCTGGCCTTTGTCCGGCTGGTGCGCGGGCCCAGCCTGCCCGACCGGGTGGTCGCGCTGGACATGATGACCGTGTCCATCGTGGCCTTCTGCGGGTTGTCTGCGATCCGCCATGATGCCCCGGCCTTTCTGGACGTGGCGGTCGTGCTGGCGCTGGTAGGCTTTCTGGCCACCGTGGCGCTGGCGCGCTTTGCCGAACGCAACAGCGCCCGAAACCGGGGGGACGACGCATGAGCGATGCGATCACGTCTGTCCTCATCCTTCTGGGCGGGGTTTTCGGGGTGCTCGGCGCCGTGGGCCTGCTGCGCATGCCCGACGTCCTGATCCGTATGCATGCCTCGACCAAGATCGGCACGCTGGCCTGCGGTTTGATCGTGATCGCCGCGGCGGTGCATTTCGGCTCGGCCGACATCACGATCCGGGCGGTCGCGATCTTGCTGTTCTTGCTGCTGACCGCGCCCATCGCGGCGCACATGATCGGGCGCGCCGCGGTCTCGACCGGGGTGGCGCTGTGGAACACGCGGCAGCCCCCGTCCACCACCCCACGACCCAAGGAGACACGATGACCGCAGGACCCGCCGCCCGGGGCGACACGCCCAAAGCGCCCCTTGACCGGATGGAACGGCTGATCGGCACGCCCGGTTTTCAGCGCGCGATCATGGCGGTGATCGTGGTGAACGCCCTTGTCCTGGGGCTTGAGACGAGCGATGCGGCGATGGAGGCCGCCGGGCCGGTTCTGCTGGCCATCGACCGCATCTGCCTGGCGATCTTCGTCGTCGAGTTGCTGGCGAAAATGGTCGTGTTTCGCACCCGTTTCCTGCGCGACCCGTGGAACGTCTTCGACGCGGCAGTGGTCGGCATCGCGCTGGCCCCGGCCTCCGAGGGGCTGTCGGTTCTGCGCGCGCTCAGGGTGCTGCGGGCGCTCAGGCTGATCTCGGCTGTGCCCGCCATGCGCCGGGTGGTAGCGGCGCTTCTGGCGGCGATCCCGGGGATGGGCTCGATCGTGGCGCTTCTGGGCCTGGTCTTCTACGTCTTCTCGGTGATGGCGACCAAACTGTTCGGCGCGGCCTTTCCCGAATGGTTCGGCAGCGTCGGCGCCTCGGCCTATACGCTCTTCCAGATCATGACGCTCGAAAGCTGGTCGATGGGAATCGTGCGCCCGGTGATGGAAAGCTTCCCGCTGGCCTGGGCGTTCTTCGTGCCCTTTATCCTGCTCACATCGTTCACGGTGCTGAACCTGTTTATCGGCATCATCGTCGAGGCGATGCAGGCCCAGGCGACCGATGCCGCCGGCGACCGCGAGGCACAGGAATTCGCCCGATTGAGGGAGGAACTGCAGCTCATGCGACAGGAAATCCGGGCACTTGCGCCGGACGCCGACACCCCGCGGTCCGGCGCTGCCTCGGGCGACCTGCGCCAAGACGGCCACCGATAGGTCAATCCTATCAAACAAACCGCCTGGATAGGATCGTACCCGTACCCCGGCGCACCCACATCAACGGTGGTGCAACGAAAACAGGGAGTTCGACATGCTTGACCAGACAAGACTTTCACCGGCGACAGGCGCAATCGATGCAGAAAATGCGGTTCGTCCGCTGGTGTCGCCTGTCACGCCGCGGTTCGGAGGTATCGACCTGGTGGTGGACTGGGGCGGCGATGTCGAGACGCTGGCACACAGGCTGCGGGTGTGCGCCGGGCCTTGCGGGCTTCGGCTTGCCGCCATCTGGAAAGACGGGCAACTGGTTTGGCCCGACGCCGGTGCGCCCGCAGGGGCCGGGCGCGCCTGGCAGTGCCGGTTCACCTCGCGCGCGCCCGCGGCAGAGGCGGAACGCGAGATCCCGCGCCTTCTCTACCTGGTCGCCGGAACGGTGCGATGGACCCACGCACACAAGCTCGATGACGCCGGAAAAGCGGGGCACGCATCATGACCAAACGTCTTGCCGCCTCGGCCCTCGGCCCGCGCCTGGAAGCGCTGCGCGACCGTCACCGCCAACTCGATGCGCTGGTGCACGAGGAATACCGTCGCCCTCTGCCCGACCTCGACCGCCTGCGCAGCCTCAAACGCGACCGCCTTCGGCTGAAGGACGCCTTGTCCGAACTGGAAGGCACGATGCGCACAATTGCCCGCGCACCGGGTCAAAATCACTGATCCAGGCACGCGGCCCGCAGTGGCCGCGTCCCGTCCCCGCGCCGAAACGAACGCAACGTAGGACTGCACCGATGTTTCCTGGCCCACCCTTCGCCCTGATAGCCGCCTGCCGCCTGTTCCACAGCCCCTCGATCGACGAGTTGCAGGAAGCGACGGAGATCGAAACCGCCCATGCCGGCGATCCCGCGGCCCCCGGCAGGCCGCGCGGCGACGGCGCAGTGATCGACCTGCAACTCGGCGCCGCTGCCCCGCCCGATGGCGGTGATGTCACGTCGGCCTCGTGACGCGATCCGCCCGCCCCCTGTGCGGCGCTGGCGTCGCGTCCTGCGCCTCTTTCAGTACGGCCTGACTGCCCCCGGAGAAAGATGGACCAGGACCCGACGCTGAAACAGCTGAAGTACTTCGCGGCGCTCTCCGAGGCAGGCCACTACCGCAAGGCCGCCGAGCGCGTGGGAATAAGCCAGCCCTCGCTCAGCTTACAGATTGCCACGCTGGAGACCCGTCTGGGCCTGATCCTGGTGGAGCGCGGCCGGGCGGGCGCCGTGCTGACGCCCGCGGGGCGCGAGGTGCTGGCCCGGGTCGGCCGCATCCTCGACGACGTCGCGTCGCTGAACGACCTGTCGGCGCGGCTTAAGACGGGCATGGCCGGCGCGCTGCGGCTGGGGTCCAGCCCGACGCTGGGCCCGTATATCCTTCCCAAGGTCGTCCGCCGTCTGCATGCCCGCTACCCCTCACTGAGACTGTATATTCACGACGCGGCGCCCCGGCGCTTGCTGGAAGATCTACTCGCGGGCAAACATGACCTGATCCTGACCCATCTTCCCGTGAACTCCTCGGACGTGACGGTCGAGCGGCTGTTCCGCGAACCGCTGAAAGTGGCTGTTGCCCGCGGCCATCCATTCGCTGGGCAAGCTGCGGTGCGCGATGAGGAATTGTCAGGCCAGACCGTTCTATCGCTGTCCAGCGCCTTCACCCTGCACGATCAGATCATCGGACTCTGCCACGAGTTGGGCGCGACCCTGCGGCAGGATTACGAGGGCACCAGCCTGGATGCCCTGCGCCAGATGACGGCCATGGACATGGGGCTTACCTTCCTGCCGGCGCTCTATGTGCAATCGGAGGTCACGAACCGCGGCGACGATGTCGAGATCCTTTCCTTCCGGCGCGACCGCTTTGCCCGCTCGATAGGTCTGGTCTGGCGGGCGTCGTCCGCGGACGACGCCAGCTTCCGCCGCTTCGCCTCGGTCATCCGGGAAGTCGCTGAAGAGGATTTCCCCGGTCTCGTCAGCACAGAGCGATGAAGCGACCGGATTGGGGCCGTCGGTACCGCGGTCCCATGGCCCATTATCTCCAGAGGCCGTCGTTGTCCGGTCAGGCGAAAAAGCGGCCGGCGCAGACTCGGCAGGACCAGTCTGTCATGGTCGGTTTGTAGAACCTCACGATGAAATCGATCGCGTCCTGCCTGGCATCGAATGGACCCATCCAACGATCCACCAAACCCTGACAGACGCCATTTCGACGGTCATCAACCGGGCGGCTTGCAACCCGATTGCCCCATCTCCACAGTGCGGTATGATTGCCCTTGTGCCGCCCAGATCTGATACCACTCGCAAAGCGCAGCGGCGCGGTCACGCATGGTCCGCCGTGCGGGGAAAGCAGCCTCTTTTAGCGTGATGACTCCTTGCTCCGGGCCGCGTCAGAGGCCAATCATCGGTTCAAGGTCCAACAGACGGGAAATCATTTGAAGATGAGACCAAGCTGAATGGCGCGGCTGATCCTGCACATCGGCACCCACAAGACGGCGACCACCACTCTCCAGAGAACCTTCAAGCGCAACCGGGCGCTGCTGGCGGAGCGTGGTGTGATCTACCCCGAGATCGGCGCATCAGCCGGGCATCACGCGCTGGTCACCCACTGGTTCGACATGCCCCAGTTCGCCGGCCTGGACCGCCCGATAGATGCCGCTTGGCGGACCATCTCCGAGCGCTACGCCGGAACCGATGCCACGGTCGTGCTGAGCAGCGAGGAGTTTTCCCGTGGCGATCGCGATCGGCGTGTCGATTTCACCGAATTGCGCGCACTGGTATCCGATTTCGAGGACGTAAAGGTGTTGTGCCTGTTGCGTGAACAGGCCGCGTTCCTGCAATCGATCTTCCTCCAGATGGCGAAATCGCACCGTCAGGTCGGGATGTACTGGCGCGAGTTCTACGACAAGACCATGAAAACGCGCTTAGCCTCAGGGTTGTTTCTCAACTACAACCAGCTTTACGACCATATCCTGACCGGTTTCGCACCCGAGGAAATCATCTTCCTGTCCTACGATGCGGCGTGCCGTGCGCCCGGCGGCGTGATCGGCAAGATACTGGAGATGACGGGGGCGCCCCTGACGGCCGATGATCTGGACCATGGGCCGCCGGCGAATGTCTCGCCCGAGCCGCTCAGCTTCTGGGCGGCGCGAATGATCGCCGGCGGCCATCAGATCAGGCCCGAGCTTCTGGATGCCGTGGGCCAGGCCATCCGACGGCAGTTCGGCGAGGATTGCCGCACGACGATCTTCAACGCGTCCGAACTGCGCGCCGTCATCAACCATTTCGACGCCGCCAACCGCCGCTTCGTCGAGCGGGTGGCCGAGGTCCAGCCCGAGTTCGTACTACCGCCGTCGCGGCTCACCGAGGATCATGTCGACCGCGGCCAGTTGACGGCCGGATTCTGGATGACGGTGGCGCGCATGGTCTATGCAGAGTCGATGCAATCGGAACGAGAGTCCGGTTAGCGGAGGCTTTGTATCGACCTTGAAACGGGATAACGGCGTGCGGGCAGACAAATTCGAACCCGTCTGATCGAGGGCAGTGACGCTGTCGCTCATGCCGCGGCAGGGCCCCGCCACTTTAGCCAGTGCAGCGGCGCGATTGGTCCAGTGACTCTCTCGGCAAAGAGGCTGCGGCCGTCGCCGATGTGGTTCGACATGGAGGCGTGAACGGCGGCAAACATCTGAAGACGTCGCATACGCCGGAACCCGAGCAGACCTTGTGACCTTGTCGGTAGGTTGTGGCGGGAACAAGGTCGAGACACACCCCAAACGGGTTCCGGGTACGGTTCGAGGAACACGGAACCGGCGTCCGATGCGGATCAGCGGCGGCGAGACGCGCCAGGACCGGCAGGAATGCCGTTTCGCCAGGAATTCAAGCCCTTGCAGCGCCGGCAGATACGCTCTCCGAACCCTTCGCTCCAGAATTCGGTGTCGCAGCGAAGGCATCGGCGCGCGCGTGGTATGTCGCCCAAGGCCCTTTCGGGCGCGATGTCCGGCGTTGCTGCCTTAGCCATGGCCTTGTTCGCACTCATATCTGTGCCGCAACGAGGCGGGTGCGCGAGGGCGGCCACGTCTCCGGTCTCGAAGGCATGCCTTCGTTTTCGGCGGCCTGGATTGGCGTATTGTCCCGCGCAACTTGGTTATACGTGCTCGAGTCCGGCACATCCCCGTCGGACGCGGTCGTGCGGAGCCCCGAGTAGAGCTGTCGCAGATGCGCCTCGGTGACGCTGTCGGCCACCATCACGAGGCGCACCATCGGATCGGCCAGCATTTCTTCAAGAAAGAAGTCGGACAACGCCCTGCCCGTCAGCTTGTCCCGGGCGCGTGCATGGTCCAGGTCGGCAAGCAAAACGGTCAGGGTCCTTGCAAGCCCGGGATGTGATCTCCGAGGATGAAGCTTCACCAGAACGGAGGCTTTCCAGGCGTCGGGGTGCAAATGGTCCGACGGCGAAACCAGCTCGGTTTCGATCTCGTACTCTCCCGCCGAGAGCGTCTCGCCAAAGCCGGGAACGGTGAACGGCCGGGCGAAAACAGCAACGGTCTTGCTGGTCAGGTCGTCCATCGGCGCGGTCCTTTCCGGTGTTGCGGCGGGTGGTCCGCGCCGGCTTTCCGAAAAGCAGCGCGTGCCCCGTGCAAGTCTCAGGATGTCTTGGATTTCGGAGGCGCATCCTTGCCGGTGGCCTTGGGCTCTTTCTCTTTGGCAGGGGTCGCCGCGGTTTCGGCAGGCTTCGGCTGAATTGCGGCCGCAGCCCTGGCGGTCAGGTCTTTGAAAGACATTTCACAGATCCTTTGATTGGCCGGTGCCAAATCCCTTGTCCATGCCGGACCGGGATGTTTGGCGTCGGTATCATGTATATGGGGACTGGCGACCCGATTTACGATGGTGCGCCGCCAAGGAAACCATGGTCGGTCCGAATTCCACAAGGGTGAAGCACGAGAAGGCGCACACGGCGACGACCGGCGCCGAGACCAACAAACAAGGCCCGGCGGAATGTCCGACACGGATGAAACGGGCGGTGTCATGCAGACTGGCCCTTTTCCGTCGAACCGCGCATAGTCACTCACGCCCTGAAGTTCGCCGCGCGGAAAACCGACCGGTTGGCTCAGTACCAATCCGAACACAACTCAACCTTAAGGAAATCAGATGCCCAAAGGCAACAAGTCGCGCGGAAACCGAGAAGCGAAGAAGCCCAAGAAGGTCAAGGAAAAGGTCTTGGCAACGGCCGACTTCTCGAAAGGAAAATCGCAGGTCAGTATCGGAGAAAAGAAGAAACCGTAGAGCATGAAGATGATGCAGGCCACGACTGTGCCGGCCCCGATTGGGGCGCGCCAAGCTGTCTCTACGGAGTTTCGCGCCAAGAGCAGGGAAATGGCCCGCAGCACAATCCGTATTTCGGGTTAACCGAGGACGGCACTCACCTCGCTGAGCGATCGCGGGATCTCGGGTCCGAGTTGCGCAGTATCTGCGCGTTCTCATGCCTGCGGGAGGGCCGGTTCTGGCAGACCAATTCGAAGCAGTATCGGCTTGGACGGTGACGCTGTCCCCGATACCGCGCCGAGACCGCGCCACTCGGCACCGGCGGCGGCGAATTTCTGCGGACTTCGCATCCGCCGCATCCGACCTTGATGCCCGCTCTATGGCTGCTTAGCCGAACACCCCCGGCCGGCGACCTGCTGCCCGATGCTAGGCTACGCATGTCGTTCCGCGCGTAGTACCTCATGAATGAGCGGGTTTGGAAACTTCCGGCCGATCGTCACAGCCGCGAAGGCTTCCCGGACGTCGTCAAGACGGGCGTATTCCTTCAGTCTTCCAGCTTCCAATTCGTCCTGAACGACGATGGGAGGAATGACCGCGACACCGGCATCGGCGCGCGCCAGAAGGCGCAGCATGGCCATGTCATCCGCTTCTGCCGCGATCCGCGGGACGATACCGAGCCGTTCCAGAAGGGCGTCGAACCCTGCGCGGAGTGACGTCTCTGGGGTCGGCAGGACAAGTGGTTCCGACGCCAGAATGCGTGCGACATCGGTTTCGCCACCGGACAGCCGATCCGGTGTGCCGACAAGGCTGACAGGTTGGTCAGCCACGTGATGGACGAGATAGGGGCTGGCGGCGTCCCTTGCCGGGATGAGATTCGTCAGCACGATGTCGAGCGATTGCGCCTCGAGGCCGCGAAGGAGCACCTCCTGTGTTCCCGACCTCAGAACCACTTCAACATCGTCGCGCCCGATGAGGGGCGCGAGAAACGATATCTGGAAGTTCCGCGACAGGGTGGCAAGCGCACCGATCCTTAGAACACGACGCTTCGCCTCGGCGCGTTTCAGCGTCGATGTCAGGTTCTCTGCGGCCCTGAAAATCTCGTCAGCATGATCGAGCGCGATCCGGCCAGCTTCTGACAGGAACAAATTGCGCCCGCGCCGCTCGAACAGATCGTGGCCCAGGGCGGCCTCGAGCGACTTGATCTGCGTCGAGACCGCCGATTGCGAGATGTTGAGCGCCCGCGCCGCTCCCGTCAGCGTACCGTCCCTTGCGACAGCACGAAACAGGCGCAGGTGATGAAGATTGAGTTCCGACATCATTCCATAAATTAGAATGGTTTCTCTCATAATATGAAATTTTCTTTAAGTTTGCCATCACATATCCGGCGACCAAGGCCCCACACGGAGAAATTTCATCATGGTTTCGCTCTCGTTTCTTGCACCCTGCGTTCTGTTGGCTGTCGCGACCCTTGCATGGCGCCGGCCCGGCCGCCGTCCGGAGGGCTTGCCGCAACTTGCGGAATACGCGGCACTTGCGGCGCTTGCTCTCGCTGAGCTCGGAGTCGTGCAGGTCACGGTCGCCGGTCCTGCGATGCTCTCGGTTCTCGGCGGTCCCTTGGATTTGATCCTAAGAGCCGATCCGGTAACCGTCACTCTGGCGCTTCTCGTCGCCTTCATCGGTTGGGTCGTCATTCGCTACAGCCGCACCTATCTCGACGGCGAGGCGCAGGAGGGCCGGTTCCTGGCGCTCATGCTCGCGACATTGGCTGCTGTGCTGTTGTTCGTGCAATCGGGCAGCCTGGCCATCCTGATCCTGTCCTCGTTTCTGGTCGGATTGGGCCTGAAACGCCTGCTGCTGTTCTATTCCGATCGTCCCGAAGCCCGCAGGGCGTCGACGAAATTCGCGCTCGTCTGGCATGGTGCCGACGCGGCACTGGTTCTCGCGGCGGTGCTGCTGGCCGGGAGCTATGGAACCGGCGATGTCAGCAGGATTGCGACGGCTGCGTCCGATGCGAGCCTGACCTGGGCCGCCTCGCTTGCGATCGCGCTCATCGTTCTCGCGGCGGCGCTGAAGACCGCAGCCTTCCCGCTGCATGGTTGGCTGACGGAAGTCATGGAGGCGCCAACGCCAGTTTCTGCACTGCTTCACGCTGGCATCATCAACTCGGGCGGCGTCCTGCTGATTTCGCTGGCGGGCCTTGTGCAACAGAGCCCCGGCGCCATGGCGGCGCTCGTGATGATCGGGGGGTTCACCGCGCTCTTCGGTGCAGCCGTGATGCTGACGCAGAGTGCGGTGAAGACTTCGCTCGCCTGGTCCACCGTTTCGCAGATGGGGTTCCTGCTATTGCAATGCGGGCTTGGTCTCTGGGCACTTGCCCTGCTGCACATCGTTGCGCATTCGCTTTACAAGGCGCACGCCTTCCTCTCCTCGGGCGGCGCAGTGCAGGCCGTGGCGGGTTTGCGACGCCCGGGGCCGATCGCGGTCCCGAGAATCCTGGCGGTCCTCAAATCGTTCGCCCTCGCGCTAGTGCTCTACGCTGCGATCGCCACCGTCTTCACCGCGCTCGTGGGGCCGAAGACGGCCCAGGCGCTGGCCCTCGGCGCGATCCTGATCTTCGGCGTCGCCTACCTCGTTGCGCAGGGACTGGCCGACCAGGCGCCGGCCGAACTGACCAAGCGCACGTCGCTGGCGTCGCTGGGCGCGGCGGTGGCCTACTTTGCCTTCCAGGCAGCCGCGCAAGCCATCTGGGGACCGGCCCTGCCGCCGACGCCGGTGCCAGGGCCTTTGGAATGGGCGCTCATCATGCTTGCGGTGGCCTCGTTCGGCCTTGTCGCCTTCGCGCAGGCGCTCTTCCCGCTCTGGGCGCATCACCCCTCCACCGCCGGACTCCGTGTGCACCTCGCCAACGGCTTCTACCTGAACGCTTTGCTCGACCGCGCCATCGGCGGCTTTCGCAACCCGAAAACCCACTGAAATCATGGAGAACGACATGGTCCTGAAGCACTCGCAAATCGCACCCTCCCTGATGTCAGCGATCCTGAAAGCCGCCGAAGTTGCAGCGCGGCGCATCCCGCCCGCGTTCCCTCTGGAGGCGACCGTTGCGGTCAACCCGTTCCTCGGGCAGACCGGCGAAGACCTCGCAACGGCCTCGGCACGACTGCAACGGGTCGCGGGCGTTCGGGCGGTCCGGGCGGGTGCGGACCATGCCGCTGCCATCGAGGATGGACAGCTCACCGACGCAGTGTTGGCAGAAGCACTCTCCGCTTCGACGTCGCCTCTCAAGCCCAAGGACCTGGCCTCTCTCAAAGCGTTCGCGGCCGGAACCGCGACCTGCGAACCAACTGCCTTGCCAACCGTGGCCGACCTTGCGGCCGAGGCGACGGACGTGGACTGGCCTTCGATCATCGAAAAATCCGTTGGCGTTTGGGCTGCGGGGCAGTTCGACCGGGGCCAGGCCCTCTGGTCGCCAGCGCCCGACGCCGAAGCGTTCGCCTCTTGGCGCGCTTGGGCCACGCACGACCTGACCCCCGAGATCGCTGGCCTGACCGGATTCTGTGCCCATGTGGCGGCGGCTCCGGACACTGCAGATCGCGCAATCCTGCGCGCGGCCGAGGCACTGGGCCTGGACGAGGCCGCGGCGGAGACCGCCTTTCACCGTCTCTACATGGAACTCGGCGGCTGGTCGCAGCATGCGCGCTGGCTCTTGTGGCATGCGGAACTCACCGGTGGGACGGACCGGACGATGGCCGATCTGCTTGCGATCCGACTGATCTGGGAGGAAGCGCTTCTGGCGCATGTGCCGGAGATCGGAGAAAAGTGGGCCGAAACCGTCTCGGCGCATGGCGCACCAGTTAAGCCCTCGGCAGAGGATGTTGCCCTGGCAATCCTGCAAGAGGCGTCGGAGCGGGCGCATCAACGCGGGCTTTTTGCGGCACTGGACGGAGAAACCGCGCCGAAAGACCGCCCCGCGCTTCAGGCCGCATTCTGCATCGACGTCCGGTCCGAGCTCTTCCGGCGGGCGCTGGAAGACGTCGATCCGTCGATCGAGACGATCGGTTTCGCGGGGTTCTTCGGTCTGCCGCTGGCGCACAAGGCGCATGGCTCGGATGTCGTCGAGGCACACCTGCCGGTCCTTCTGAACCCGGCCGTCGTAACGACGAGCCATGCCGAGCCTGAAAAAGAGAAGGACGCCCGGATCGCCGCGCGCACCGCCCGGGCCTGGGGCCGGTTCCGTCAGGCAGCGGTATCGTCCTTTGCCTTCGTCGAGGCGGCAGGGCCGTTCTATGCCGGAAAGCTGGTGCGCGATGCCTTGGGCCGAGGAGCCAGGTCGGAAAAGCGGACCCCGGCGCCATGGGTTGTCGGCGGTCTCGATGCCAGGGCAAAGGCCGATACGGCAGCCGCCGTGCTGGGCGCCATGAGCCTGACCAAGGGGCATGGCGAGATCGTTCTGCTACTGGGCCACGGCGGACAGGTGACCAACAATCCGCACGAGAGCGCCTATCATTGCGGCGCTTGCGGCGGATACACGGGTGAGGTGTCGGCCCGGCTCTTGGCCGCTCTGCTGAATGATCCCGAGACCAGGACAGGTCTGGCTGAGCGCGATATCATGGTCCCGGAAGACACGCTCTTCATCGCCGGGCTGCACGACACGACGACCGACGAGATCACGATCTACGACGACGGGTTGCCATCAGACCGGGGCGACGACATCCGCCGGATGAAGGGCTGGTTGAAACAGGCCGGAAAGATAACCCGTGCGGAACGGGCGCCGAGCCTGCCCGGGGCCACGCCGATGACCATCGCCGAGCGCGCGCTCAATTGGGCCGAGGTCCGGCCGGAATGGGGTCTCGCCGGATGCGCCGCCTTCATCGCGGCCCCACGCGCGGCGACCGCAGGCAGGGACCTTGGAGGACGTGCCTTCCTTCACAGCTACGACTGGCAGGCCGACGACAGCTTTGGCACGCTGGAACTGATCATCACCGCACCTGTTGTCGTGGCAAGTTGGATCAGCCTGCAATATTACGGCTCGTCCGTGATGCCGGACGTGTTCGGTGGCGGCAACAAGCTCATTCACAACATCGTCGGCGGCATCGGTGTCATCGAGGGTAACTCGGGCCGGCTGAGACCGGGCCTGCCATGGCAGGCCGTTCACGATGGCGAAAAGCTGATGCACGAACCGCTGCGCCTATCCGTCATGATCGAGGCACCGCGCGAGGCGATCACCGGCGTCCTCATGCGTCATCCGGAGGTCCGCGATCTATTTGACAACGGCTGGCTGCATCTCTTCAGGTTGAAGGATGGCAAGGTCGATGCCCGGTATCGTCCCGGTCTGATCTGGGCGGAGCCGCAGGAGCTCCTCGCGGCGTGATACGGAGACCGGGTTGATAGAGCAAATCGAGGGCGAGCTTTTCTTGCCGGGAGCCCGGCGGGCCCCAGTCGAGCAGAGCACCAAAGCTTCTATGCCGTATTCAAGACACCCCAGGAGTTTCGGCCGGTCGCGGAGGGTCGGGATCTCGGCACCCTTCCGGTCGAAAGGGTTCTGTCACCGGGAATGATGCTGATATTCTCGGGTCGTCGCTGGATCGTGCAGGAGGTTCACGACTGCGAAACGGTTATCTTGGTTGCCCCTGCGATGCTCTGCCGCCCGAATCCTGCGGCTGAGAGACATCGAAACGTCGCAACCGCCGCCCGGTCAGGATCCGCGTAGGGCCGCCGCGCATCCCGCTGCGGGCCACACGGAAGCGATCTGTCTTGATCCTGTGTGTCTCGATGAAGGGAAGGAACGGTTCGGTATGGTCGACCATCGGCGGCGCCATCAGTCTCACGTCCTGGAGGGCGCTTGCCGTAAGCTCCGCCCATGCCTCGGCTATGTCACCGATGGGGCTTTCGCGGTCGCGCTTCACGATCCATTCGAAACTCGTTCTAAGCGCATTGCTCAGACGATTGATGGGCAGCTCGGTCTCGGGTTTCAACATGAGCTACCCGACCATCATTTAATACGTTTCGACACTCAGGATTCGATCATACGGGTATGGCGTGGACCCAGACCCGATCGGGGGAGAGCATCATCTCGCCCGGGTGCAGTTCGTATGTTACCAGCGGCCCGTCCTTGCCGGCGGAATAGTCGAGGCACAGCGCGTTCGGGCCCTGCAGCACCGGATCGCCGTTGAGCCAGTAATGGCCAAAGAAGACGGGGCGTTCGTGGGCGGGATAGGTCTGCGCCACCAATGAGCCTGGTAGCGGGGCATCCGGCAGATCGGCAAGGACCGGTACCGAGATCGCGATATCTCGCCAGCTTCGCGCGTCCGCATTCCACCATTGCAGCCGGACATGATCGCGGTGGGTGCCGTCCTTGTCACGGAAGGAAAACCCATCCGGGAGGCGGTGTTCGGGCCCTTTGGTGATTTCCTCCGCAAGGTGAAAAAGCTCGGCGGCCGGATCAGCGGCCCGAATCAACTGCTCGTCCGACAGCACTCCGTCTGCGGTGAGCTCGCGCAACCGATCAATCGAGCCATCGAGCCATCGATCCAGCACGCATGTACGGCGCGGAATCCCTCGGCTTCAAGAAACAGCGGGAGGCTGCGCATCCAGGCAAGCGCCTCCTCGGTCTCGTCGGCACCGACGGGAAACTCCGCCAGAAAGCTCCGGTGCTGGCGCAGGTTCTTGTCGGAGTGGGCCCGAAGCGGCAGGCCGGTTTCGGGGTGCGCCGTGTGAAAGTGAAGGGCGTTGAGTTCGTGATTTCCCATGATCGCGCGGGCCTTGCCGCTGTCGATCAGATCGCGCACCAGGCGAATGACGCCGCGGTTGTCAGGCCCGCGGTCGATGAAATCGCCCAGAAAGACGATGCTTCTCTCCGGGTCCGGATGGATCCAGCCTGCCGGGCTGCGCCGCCATCCGAGCGCGTCTAGCGCGGTCCGCAGTTTGGCGATCTGTCCGTGGATATCGGGGATGATGTCGATTGTTCCCATTCACTCTCCTGAAGCTCATTGCGGCGTCGGCCATGCGCCCTGCACGCCACCATTCACGGGCTCGCGACTGAATAACCGTAGCCGGTGCTGGCAGACGAGTTCAAACGGGCCTCCCAAAGGACAATGACGCTGTCCCCTATGCAGCGCCGCAGGAACGAAGCTTGTCGGTGACGATGACCTCGGGACGACCGTGCTTACGCATTGCTTTCCTGAGCAATTTCAAAGGGGCTTTCCTGTCACGGGTCTTGGTCACGAAGGTTTCCATAACCGCGCCCTAGAGATTCACCGCCCGCCTGAGGCAGTGCCGCTCGCCGTTGATCTTCACGAAATTCTCGTCGGGGTGCCACCGCCGGCGACTGGACCGCATTCCCTCGGTCCGCCGGTTCCGGTTCTCGGCTGCGAAGATCGGCCCGAGCCGATGCCACCAGATGCGCACCGTCTCGTGGCAGATGTCGACGCCGCACTCGTGCGGGAGGTCCTCGAAGATGAGGGGCGACTGAGGGCCCCGGATGTACATCATCACCGCCAGGCGGATGATATCCGGGCTCGTCTCGAACCACTTGATGGGGCTGGGTTCGGCCATGTGTCGACGCGAGCCAGCACCCTGCCCCGCCTCCGGCCGGGTATTTCCGACAGTGCCCCCTGCCCCGCCTCAAGCCAGGATTCCACGACACCTCCGTCATGGGGACAGGATAGGCGTTACGCAGCCCGGTGGTCGCCAAGGCCCGATATGGCCTGGATCAGGCTGTCCTCTGTCACTTCGTCAGAGGTGAAGGTCCGCATGATCCGGCCCGAATACATGGCCACGATCCGGTCAGACACATGCAGCACCTCGGGCATCTCGGAACTGATGACCATGACGGCGTAGCCTTGGGCTGCCAGGCCACGCAGCAGATTGTGAATCTCCGACTTGCTACCCACATCGATGCCCCGCGTCGGCTCGTCGACGATCAATACGTTGGGATGCATGGACAACCACTTGCCAATCACGATCTTCTGCTGATTGCCGCCTGAAAGGTTGCCGACCTTCTGTTTCCAGCCCGGTGTGCGGATATCCAGCCGATCACGGTACAGGTCAAAGATCGCGATCTCCGCTCCCTCGGCCACGAAAGGTCCTGCCTTCAGATCGTCCACCTGCGGCAGGGTCATGTTGTCCCGGCAATTCATGCCAAGAACCAGCCCCTGCCCCTTGCGGTCTTCGGGGACAAGGCTGATACCCCGTGCGATGGCATCGGCGGGCGAATGGATGCGCACCTCCTGGCCGTCAAGCAGGATCTTGCCCGCGGACGGATCGCGCAGGCCGAACAGCGTCTCGGCGATCTCGGTCCGCCCGGCACCGACCAGGCCATAGAAGCCGACAACTTCGCCGCGGTAGATCTCGAAGTCGATTTCTTGATAGAGGCCGCCGCAGCTCAGTCCCCGCACCTCGATCGCCACATCGCCCAGCTCATGATGCGAGGCATTTCGGCTGAGGTCGAGCTTGCGGCCAATCATCATCTGGGTGACGGATTCCTCGTCGGCATTGGCCGTCTCGACAGTACCTTGGTATTCGCCATCGCGCAGAACCGTAATTCGGTCGGTGATCTTGAAGATCTCCTCCATCCGGTGCGAAATGTAGATGATCCCCACACCATCCGCCTTGAGATCGGCGATCACGTCGAACAGCACGACTTTCTCGGCATCGGTCAGCGACGCGGTCGGCTCGTCGAAAATCACCGCCTTGGCGTCGACAGTCAAAGCGCGGGCGATTTCAACCATCTGCTGATTGGCGATGGACAGGTCACCGACGAGCGTCCGGGCATCGAACCCGACGTTGAGCTTCTTGAGGATCGCGTTGGTCTGTTCGGCGAGCCTGCTCCAATCGACCCGCCCGAAACTCTTTCGGGGCAATTCGCCGAGGTATATGTTTTCGGCGACGGACAACTCTTCGGCGAGGCTCAGTTCCTGGTGAATGAAGACAATGCCATTGGCCTTTGCTTCCAGTGGGCCGGACATCACGATCCGGTCACGCCCCATATAGATCCCGCCGCCGTCGGGCTGGTGCAGACCCCCCAGCACCTTCATCAGCGTGGACTTGCCCGCGCCGTTTTCACCCATCAAGGCATGCACCTCGCCCGGCAACACCGAGAGCGACACGTTGTCGAGTGCACGCACCCCGGGAAACGTCTTGACGATACCTTCGAGGCGCAGAATCGGGTCGGTCATAGCTTCAACTCCTCTTTGCCCCTGATGTTCAGCTGCCGGTCCAGGATCAGCACGGCAATCAGGATCAGACCGATCACCAGGTTTACCGTCGACGTGTCGGCGCCGATATGTCCCAACCCCTTGCGCAAGAGCTGTATGGCGATGACGCCGCCGAAGGTGCCGATCACGCTGCCCGCGCCGCCGGTGATCTTGGTGCCGCCCAGCACAACTGCGGTGATGACCCACAACTCGTAGAGCTGCCCGTCATTGGGATTCACCGATCCGCTTTCGGAGTAGAAGACCACTGCGGAGAGTGCGGCGAGAAAACCGATGATGGCGAAATTGATCATCATGTGCGGCCCGACACGGATACCGGCGTTCACGGCAGCCTCGCGGTTGTCGCCGATGGCATAGGCATTTCGGCCATGAACCGTGCGCGTCATCACGAACCAGATCGCCAGTGTCACGCCCAGCAGGAACCAGGTCGGCGTATGGATGCCCAGCAACTGCGCCTCGGCGAAATCCACCAACGTCCAGTTCAAGTGACTTGTGGGATTTTCGCCATTGAACATGAAGACCATGCCGCGATAGCCGAGCATCGCCCCCAGCGTCACGATGAACGCGTCGACGCCGGTCTTCCACACGATGAGCCCGTTCAGGGCGCCCAGCAGCGTGCCGACCGTCAGCGCCAAGAGCCAGGACACGGGGATGACCCAGTCACCGAGGCCGGCAAAGATCGGCCAGGTCATGCTGTCCAGCAAGACGATGGCCGCGATGGCGAAGGTTGCACCGACGCTGAGGTCGATATTGCCGTTGATCATCACGATGGTCATCCCAATCGCGATGATTCCGATCGGTGCCGACTGCTTGAGCAGCAGCAGCATGTTATCGAGATCCATGAAGGCGCTGTCGCTCAGCGACAGGAATTGCCCGGCGACGCTGAAAAAGATCAACTCCAGCAGAATGAAGCCCCAAATGGCGCCCTTCTTGAGCGCGTCGGAGAGTTTGCCCGCTTTCATCTATGCCTCCCTCACGCGATCGGCGACCAGAGCTTGCCGCGCTTGGCTGCGACGTCGAGCCAAACGGCAAGAATGATGATTACCCAAGTCACGACGAACTGGACGTAGAATTGCAGGCCGATCAACAGCAGGCCATTCTGAATGAAGCCGAGGATCAGGACCCCGATAACGGTCTTGAATACCGTGCCGGACCCTCCCAACAGGGACGCGCCGCCCAGGATGACGGCCGCGAGCACTTCGAGCTCGAGGCCCTGACCGACGGTGTTCTGCGACCCGAGGCTGCGGCTGGCTTGGATAAGACCGGCGGTCGCGACGCAGCCCGCGGACATCAGATAGCAGGTGAACACGGTCCGTGCGCGCCGAATGCCCGAAAAGGTCGCAGCGGTGCCGTTCCCGCCCACTGCATAGACCTTGCGCCCGAACGGTGTCTTGGCCAGCACGAGGCCCAACAGCGCGGCGAGCCCCGCGAAGATCAGGATCGGCACCGGGATGCCAAGCGCCGTGCCCTGTCCGAAGACGCTGAACCAGGTGCCCTCTTTGTCGGCGATGTCCATGTTCTGGCCGCCGGAATAGGTCAGTGTGAGCCCATGTATCGCCGACAACATCCCCAACGTCACGATCAGCGAGTTGAGCTTGAGATAGCCGACCAGGAAGCCGATCAGCCCGCCGAGGGCGAGCGTCATCAAGAACATCGCGGGGATCGCCAGAAACGGCCCGATCTTGTCATGCAGATCCAGCACCACGATGGTCGAGAACGACATCATCGACCCCACGGACAGGTCGAGATTGCCGCTAATGACCACGAAGGTTACGCCCAGCGCCATGACCCCCAGGATGGCCGAGGACCGCACGACGCTGAACAGATTGTCGACCGTGAGGAATTTCGGGTTCCCGAGGGCAAAGGCGATCATGAAGAGTGCAAAGGCGATCAGGATGCCCTGTTTCGCCAGAATACTGCCGATCTGCTGCTTGGTGAGTGTCGCCATGAACCCCTCCCTAAGGCCGCTGGCATTCCGTGAAGTGTCAGACTCGCGCCGCTTCGAAGGCCTTTCGGATCAGACCAGCGTCATGCCTCCGTCGATCATGACGATCTGACCGGTCATGTAATCGCTGTCCTTCGAAGCGAGGTAGGTCGTTGTTCCTGTGATGTCGCACGGAAGCGCAACGCGCCCCCTCAGGATCTCGGCCGAGAACTTCTCCATCGCCTGGCCAGGGCGCTCCGCGGCGCCGATCTCCATCAGGTCGCGGTCGACCTGTTCCCACATTTCGGTCGCCACCACGCCCGGCGCGAAGCCCGTCACGGTGATATCATGCTTGGCAAGATCCCGGGCGCCCGATTGCGTGAGCGAGACCACCGCCCATTTCGAAGCGCAGTACGGCGCCACGTTGTCGAAGCCCTGACGGCTGGCGATGGACGCCGTGTTGATGATCTTTCCGCCGCTGCCCTGTGCGATCATCTGGCGCGCGGCTTCCTGCATTCCGATCATGCAGCCCAAGGCGTTCACTCCCATGATGAAATTCCAGTTGTCCTCGGTCACGTCGAGGAAGTTCATCGGCTTGTTCACACCGGCATTATTGAACTTCACGTGCAGCGGCCCGAGGTTTTCCACCGTGTGTGCGATCATCGCACGAACCTGCCCGCGATCCGTGACGTCGACCTGCGCCGAGGTGACATTGGCGTCCCGGCTTGCGAGCCGCGCCCGGTTCTGCTCGGCGACCTCCGCGACCTTCGCGCCGTCGATATCCGCGAAGCACACCTTCGCACCTTCGTCCAGTAGCGCCTCTCCGATGGCCCGCCCGATTCCCTGAGCGGCACCGGTCACGATACAGACCCGTCCAGCAACACGTCCCACGACAACCTACCCGCAATGCAATTTCTCGGATTCGGTGTGCGGGGCATGAACCGGCCACACCCCGCACCAGGGAGGAAACGCTCAGAAAACGGGTTTGCTGAACTCGTCCATGTTGTCCTGCGTGATCTTCGGAGTGTCGAAGTAGTTCAGAAACGGCACCTCCTTGCCGTTCAGTACGTCGAGTGCGGTCTGGAGCGCCGCTTCGGCGTCATCGACAGGTGACTGGTAGATCGAGCCCCAATAGTCGCCCGCCGCCATCGCCTCGTAGCCCACGGCAAAGTTGGTGGCGCCCACGAAGATGATGCCGTCGCGCCCGGCGGCCTTGGCGGCGTTCAGCGCGCCGACACCCATGTTGTCGTCGCCGGCATAGACACCGTCTATGTCATCGTACTTGACCAGGAAGGCTTCCATGACTTGCTGCGACTTCTCGCGGTTCCAGTCACCGGGCTGCGTCTCCATCAAAGTGACGTTCGGGCAGACCTCGGGAAGGCGATCTTCGAAGCCCTTGGCACGTTCGATTGCGGTCGTGTAACCGGGCTGGCCGGAGATCTGCACGATCTGGGCCTCGTCCTCGATCCCCATTTCCTTGAACTTGTCGCACATGATCTCGGCCGACCGCGAGCCCTGCGTGATGTTGTCGGGTCCCGAGAAGCTTGCCACGAAGTCAAAGCCGGGTTCGGCGATATTGGAATTGGTGACGATCACCGGGATGTCGGCCTGGTGCGCCTTGCGGACCGCGGGGATCACCGCTTCGCCGTTCGTCGGCCAGATGATTATGGCATCGACTTCCTGCTGGATGAGGTCTTCCATCTGGGCGATTTGGCGCGCGACGTCGCCCCCGGCGTCCAGCACGACAGCTTCCACCGCGTCGTTGGCTTCGGCGGCCGCAATGAAAGCCTTTTCATAGGTGGTCTGGTAGCTGTCGACGCCGACGTTGTTCTGCGTGATGCCGATCTTCATGGTGTCGGCGGATGCCGTCCCGGTCATTACGGCCATGGCCGTTGTTGCCGCAAGAGCGAAGCGAAGTTTCATCTGGTTCCTCCCAAAGACTATCAGTCTGGGACACCGCGCATTTGGGCGGCTCCCAAAGGCGTCCCTCCCCGGACGCCATATCATCATTCGGCACACCGAACGATTGCCAGTAGCCTGACGCTTTCCCCTCGAAGGCGACGCAGCAATAATATCCATATTGGTTATTCTATAATCCAGATTGGATATTTTTATGATACGGTCCGGCGATCATTGTGGACATTCTTGGGAGGGCCGACATGGGTGGCACATCTTCATCCGCATCGGACAAATCCGCCGGGCGGAGAACCAGCCAGAAACGAAGAAGTCTTGGGTCACCAATGAATGCCATGGGAGGACATCGCCAATCGCAGCCGGTCGCGCCAAATGCGCCGAGCGAGACGCGCGAGCTCTTGCCCTTTCTGGACGAACTCATCGACGAGATCGAAGACACGCTGGATATCATCTCTCCGAACGCGCATTTGCGCATGACGCTCCACCTGCTTAAGGGGCATTTCGAGGCCAAGACGATCACGCCGACGTCGCTGATAGGAGCCAGCCGCGCCCCTTACGCGACGGCGAACCGGCGCCTGAAAGAAATGGTGCAGGCCGGCCTTATCGAACAACGCCCCCGCACCCGGACCGGTAAGAGCTTTTCGCTGCACCCCAGCGAGAAACTGCTGTCGCAATGGGTTCAGCTGTCGGGCCGTCTGCGACGGCTGGCCGAAGGGCATTTCGGCGGACAGGCCACCGGACGGGAAAGCCGCGATTACTATTTCGGCGGCAGCTATGCCGCCGCGCAGTTGATACCGCCACTGAATGTCCTGACCGAACCGTTCAAGGTGCCCGGGGGCATTCGGGTCCTGGTGCACGGTGATCCGACCTTCATGGTCATGGAAAACCTCAAGCGTCAGTTCGAACAGGCGCTCGGGACCCCGATCAATCAGCGCGCCTTCTCGATCGATCGCCTGCGCGAAGAAGCGTTGCGCAATGCCGAACGCCCGGCCAGCCGTTACGATATCATTGCCGTCGATCTGCCGTGGATCGGAGAGTTCGCCGAAAAGAACGTCTTGATGCCGCTGTCAGAGGCGATGGACGTAGCGCGTTTGGATCCCGCCGACTTCCATACCGCCGGCTGGAAGGCCGCCCATTGGGGTGGCCGTCCCTATGGCGTGCCGGCCCAGACCACCCCCGAACTGCTGTTCTATCGTCGAGACCTGTTCGCCAAGGCAGGGCTGAAACCGCCGGCGACGACCGATGACCTGCTTAACGCCGCCAGCGTCCTGCATGACCCGCGTCAAGGCCACTACGGCATAGCGTGGAATGCCGCGCGGGGAACCGCGCTAGGCCACACTGTCTTGATGATGATAGCAGACTTCGGTCAGCCGATCTTGGACTTACCCGAAATTGCGGGTGGTTTCGACACCGACCACCTGGCTGAAAGCGACTATCGGCCGACCATAGACACCGAGGCCGGGTTGCGCGCGGCGGAGTTTCTACTCGAGTTGATGCAGTATTCGCCGCCCGACATCCTGTCGATGTCCTGGTACGAACGGGTTCGGCCCTATGCTTCGGGCAAGATCGCCATGGCGTTTGGCTACACCCTGCTCGCACCGTATTTCGAAGGTGACGAAAGCTCGCCCGCCCACGGGCAAACCGGCTACCTGCCGCATCCGGCCGGTCCGGGAGCACGCCAGATCGCGCCCGTGGGTGGTTACGTCCTGGGCATCCCGGCCAACCTTCCCCCCGAACGCCTGGCGGCCGCGGTCGAGGCGCTCGCCGTCTTCACGTCGCCCGAAGCGCAGAAACTATTCGTACAGAACGGGAGCCGAACGAACCCGCGCTATTCCGTGGCTGCCGACCCCGAGGTGCGAGGCGCATCGTCTATCTTCGATGCGGTGGACGCGATGTCCTGGCGCGATGAACTGCAATTCTGGCCCCGCCCGCCGGTGCCCGAAATCTGCGGCATCATCCAGATCTGCGGCGAGGAATTTCATGACATGCTGCGCGGGATCTCTTCCCCGCGGGATGCCCTGCGTCGCGCCCAGGACCGGGCAGACGCGCTGATACGACCAAACGGGAAACCGTGACAGGAGGAGGAGAAACCATGGACCCCAATCGCCTGAAGGGTAAGAATATTCTGATTACCGGCGCCGCCCGCGGGATGGGCGCGGCGAATGCCGAATGCTTCGCTGCGCAAGGTGCCAACGTGTGCCTTGGGGACCTGGACGAGCGCGAGGCAAAGACGGTTGCCGAGCGGATCAATGCCGCCGGAAACGGCAAGGCCATCGCCGTGAAAATGGACGTGACCAAGCGCGAAGATAACGCCGCCGCCGTGGCCGCGACCGTCGACGCGTTCGGGCCGATCAACGTGGGCCTCTTCAATGCCGGCCTGAACAAACCCCGTTTCTTCATGGATATCGATGAGGACAACTGGGACATGATCATGAACGTCAATACCAAGGCGATGTGGCTGGGGATGCAAGAAACCGCGCGCCAGATGATCGAGCAGGGCCCGATGGAGGATCACCCCTACAAGATCATCAATGTCGGCAGTATCGCCTCTCGCAAGCCGCTGGTCGACGTGACTGTCTACTGCACGTCCAAATACGGCTGCCTTGCGCTGACCCATTGCGGTGCGATCGGCCTGGCCGAGCACAACATCACCGTCAATGGCTATGCTCCGGGCGTCGTTGTCACGCCGCTCTGGGAACAGCTGGACAAGGACCTCGTGGACATTGGTTTCAAGCAGAAGGAAGGACAGGCCTACGAGGACATCGTCCGCGAAGCGCTCCAGATCAAGCGCGTGTCCTATCCTGACGACATCACCGGCACGGCCTCGTTCCTCGCCAGCGACGACAGCGACTACATGACCGGCCAGATGATCCATATCGACGGGGGATGGTGCATCCAATAACCCGCCCAATACCCTGACACAAAATGGAAACGGGCGCAGACTGCCGCGCCCGAGGGAGTTTGCCATGTCACGCGCACTGATGCCGAACCTGCTCACACCGCAGGATCTCGAACCGAACTGGAAGTGGGAGGGACGGATTCCTGCCTGGGGACACACGTCTGTGGATTTCGAACGTCGGATCGACCACGATCGCCTGCGCCGCTACCGTCTCGCGCGGACCCGGCAGGCGCTTCAGAACTCGAACGCTGGCACGCTCCTGCTCTTTGACGTCAATAACATCCGCTACGTCAGCGCAACGAAGATCGGCGAATGGGAACGGGACAAGATGTGCCGGTTCTGCCTGCTGACCGGAGACGACAGCCCCTATGTCTGGGATTTCGGCTCGGCGGCCGTGCATCACCAGAAGTATTCAGACTGGCTTGAACCCGATCACTGCCTCGCCGGCGTTGTTGGCATGCGCGGAACCATTCCGCCGGAATTCGGCCTGATGCGAAAATACGCCAAGCAGATCGCCGGCCTGATCAAGGACGCGGGCGTGGCGGACATGCCCGTTGGCGTGGACTATGCCGAAACCGCGATGTTCCACGCGCTGCAGGAGGAGGGGCTGCATGTCGTCGATGGTCAGCAGATCATGCTGGCGGCGCGAGAAATCAAGAACTGGGACGAGATCCAGCTTTTGACCCAAGCGGCCAGCATGGTCGATGGCGTCTATCACATGATCTATGAGGAGTTGAAACCGGGCGTGCGCGAGGCAGACATCGTCGCGCTGTCGAACAAGATGCTCTACGAGATGGGCTCCGACGACGTCGAGGCGATCAACGCCATTTCCGGCGAACGCTGTAACCCGCATCCGCACAACTTCACCGACCGTTATTTCCGCCCGGGCGACCAGGCGTTTTTCGATATCCTGCAGAGCTACCAAGGCTACCGGACCTGCTACTACCGGACCTTCAACATCGGGCGCTCATCCTCTGCGCAGAACGACGCCTATGTGAAGGCGCGCGAGTGGATCGACGCCTCAATCGACTTGATCCGCCCCGGCGTCAGCACCGACACCGTCGCGCAGGCCTGGCCCAAGGCCGAGGAGTTCGGCTTCCCCAGCGAAGACGCGGCCTTCGGCCTGCAATTCGGCCACGGCCTGGGGCTTGCACTGCACGAGCGTCCGATCATCAGCCGCGCGGTCAGCCTCGATCACCCGATGGAAATCAAGACGGGAATGGTCTTTGCGCTGGAAACCTACTGCCCAGCCGCCGACGGCTATTCCGCCGCCCGGATCGAGGAAGAGGTCGTCGTTACCGAGACCGGCTGCGAGGTGATCTCGCTCTTCCCGGCCGAAGACCTCCCCATCGCGAACCGGTACTGACCATGGCAAACCCATTCGACCTTACTGGGCGCAAGGCCCTGGTCACCGGCGGCGCAACCGGCATTGGCGAGGGCATCGCCGTTGGCCTTGCCGCCGCCGGGGCCGATATCGCGCTGACCTATCGCAGCCACAAGCCGGAGGAAACGATCGGCAAGATCGAGGCGATGGGACGCAAAGCCGCTGCGGTCCAGGCGGATTTCGTCGGTATGGACGAAACCGAGGCCTCGAACATCGTAGGGTTTGCGACCGATGCGCTGGGCGGTCTCGACATTCTCATCAACAACGCGGGCATCATTCACCGGCAGGACTCGGTGGACATGCCGCTCGAGGAATGGCGCCGTGTGCTGTCGGTGAACCTCGACTCGGTGTGGCTGCTGTCGCAGGCCGCCGGACGTCGCATGGTCGCACAGGGTGCCGGGAAGATCGTGATCGTGGCCTCCGTGCTGGGCGCTCAGGGCGGGCTCCGTGTACCGGCCTATGTGTCCAGCAAGCATGCCGTGATCGGCCTGACCCGGGCGCTCTGCAACGAATGGGCGCCGCATGGCGTCAACGTCAACGCTATCGCGCCGGGCTACACCGCGACCGATAACACCAAGGCGCTGCGGGACGATCCGGTCCGGTCGCAGGCACTGCTGGATAGAATACCGGCTGGCCGCTTTGCCGATCCGTCCGAGATGGCTGGCGCGGCCGTTTTTCTCGCCTCCGACGCCGGCTCGTACTGCAATGGCAGCGTCGTCACCGTGGATGGCGGCTGGCTCGCCCGCTGAGAGAGGATGCATGCAACAGTCACTTCAAGGAAAGACCGCCCTCGTCACCGCAGCTGGCCAAGGCATCGGGCGCGCCTCGGCCGAAGCGCTCGCCGCTCTCGGAGCAACCGTCATCGCGACCGACATCGACGGAGCAGCGGTTGACCGGCTCGCCGCAGGCTCGGAGCGTATCACAGGCCAGCCCCTCGATGTGCTCGACGCCGCTGCCATCGGTGCGCTGGTCGGGTCTTCGCCGCCGCTGCAGATCCTGGTGAACTGCGCCGGATGGGTGCACGACGGAACGATCATCGACTGCGGTGAAAGCGACTGGGACCGGGCCTTCGACCTGAATGCCAAGGCGATGTTCCGGATGATGAAGGCGGTGCTGCCCGGCATGCTCGAGCAGGGATCGGGCTCGATCGTCAATATCGCCTCCATTGTCTCCAGCCAGAAGGGCGCACCGCGGCGCTTTGCCTACGGGGCGTCGAAGGCCGCGATCATCGGCATGACCAAGTCCATCGCCGCAGATTTCGTGGCAGACGGCATTCGCTGCAACGCGATCTGTCCGGGCACCGTCGACAGCCCCTCGCTGAAGGAGCGGCTGGCGGCAACCGGGGATTTCGACAAGGCGCATGCCGCCTTCACCGCCCGCCAACCCATGGGCCGCTTCGGAACCCCACAGGAGATCGCCGAGATGGTCTGCTACCTCGCGGGGGACCTTTCCGCCTTTACCACTGGACAGGCCTTCGCCGTCGATGGCGGATGGTCGATCTGATGGGGCTCGACCGGGCGGCCTCGGTCGATGATTTGCGGCGTCTCGCGAAACGCCGGATCCCCCGTTTCGCCTTCGACCTGGTCGACGGCGGCGCTGAATCCGAACGCAATCTAAGACGCAACGTCGAAGCCTTCGAAGAGGTCGCTCTCACGCCGCGCTACATGACAGACGTCTCCGAGATCGACACGCGCGCAGATCTCTTTGGCCAGACCTATGCCGCGCCGTTGGGCGTGGCGCCCATCGGCATGCTCAACGCCTTTTGGCCCGGCGCCGACCTGATTCTCGCAAGGCTCTGCGCACGCGAAAACATCCCCTACGTGGCAAGCTCGGCCGCCTCGACGACGCTTGAGCGCCTGGCCGAAGCCGCCGCGGGAAACGGCTGGTTCCAGCTTTACGTCTCAGGCGACGAGGCGGTGACCGAGAGCCTTATCGCGCGGGCCGAGGCGGCCGGCTACACAGTGATGATGGTCACCGCCGATGTTCCCGCCGCGGGCAAGCGCGACCGGGACATCCGCAACCAGCTCGCCGTGCCATTCCGTATCACGCCTGAGGTCGCGATCGAGCTCATCGCCAACCCGCGCTGGTCACTGGCCACATTGCGCCACGGAAAACCCGATATCGCAAATTACGCGGATCTGCTGCAGGGCGCCACGTCCTATGCCGACGTTCAGAGAACCCTGATCACCCCCGGGTTCACCTGGGATCACCTGAAGCGCCTGCGCGACCGCTGGGGCGGAACGCTCCTGGTCAAGGGGATTCTGCACCCGCAGGACGCGTCTGGCTGCGCCGAGTTGGGGTGCGACGGCATCGTCGTATCGAACCATGGCGGGCGCCAGGTGGCATTTGGACCGCCAACCGTCGAGGCCCTGCCGGGCATCGCCGAGGCGCTCGGCGGCCGGATCAGTATCATTCTCGATAGCGGCGTGCGTCGCGGGGCCGACATGCTGCGCGCCAGGGCACTTGGCGCGGACTTCGTACTCGCAGGCCGGGCCCTTGCCTTCGGCGTCGGGGCGGGCGGGGCCGCGGGAGCCCAGCGCGCAATGGACATACTCAAGCTGGAACTCGTACGCGCGCTCGGCCAGCTTGGCGCCACGTCTTATGAAGCCGTCGGGCCCTCCGCCCTCATCGGGTCATCGTCGCGCCAGTGACGGTTTTCGAGGGGGCTGGCAGACGAAATCGAACCGGTCTCCCAAAGGACAATGACGCTGTCCCTTATGCCGCGCCGAGCCAATGCCACTCGGCAAGTTTGGCGGCGCGGTGCCACCGTCGACGACTGGACCGCATTCCCTCGACGGCTCACTGCTGGTCGCGGGCTAGATGCCTGTCGACGAGTTCATCAAGCGGATCGATCTGACGATCCCGAGCCCTTCCGCTGCCGAAACTTTAGCAGGTCTTTTCATTGGAACGCCTCGGCGAGGTGCCGCGCGTCGGTCAGACGGTCGACATCGATGGCTGGCGGATGGAAATCATCGACCTGGACGGCTTGCGGATCGACAAGCTGATCGTCAAACGTGACGCGGCGGCCCGATGGCCGGACGCGACCGTCCCGCGCGGGCGACGGTCAAACGGGCTGCGACGGAGGGACTGCAAGAACGTCGCGATCGGCACTGCGCAGGACGGCTTCCGCCACGCTCCCGAGAAAGAAGCGGGCGAGGCCGCTGCGACCGTGCGTTCCGATGACCACGAGATCGGCAGAGTCGTCCCGCGCCGCTGATAGGATTTCTTCGGCCGGTGCGTTTCGTACCTGACGTACCATCTGCCGGATCGATCGCCAATCGACCGACTTCACGAAGGCAGAGAGCGCGCGCGAAGCCTCCTTCCGCTGGTCCTCGAGATAGGCCTCTCGCCCATCCGTCGGAATGGTGTGGCTCATGGCCAGATGAATGGCGGGAGCATCGAAGACATGCAGGATGGAAGCGTTCGCGCCGTGAGCGATGTCGCGCACCACGGAGGCTTTCGCTGCCTGCGCGGCGCCCTCCGACAAGTCCGTCGTCAGCATTACATGACGATAGGATCCCACGGGTGGCGCATTGACCATCAGAACGGGACAGGCCGCGGAGCGGATCGTCCGCTCCGCCGTCGTTCCGACAAAGACATCGCGCAGCGCTTGGCGCCTGTGCGGCCCGACGACGAGAAGATCCGGGGCCTCTTCCTCTGCCGCGCGCGCTATGCCGGCGAAAGGGTCTGCCAGAACGACCCGGGTCTCGCAGGCAATCCCGTCGACGTTCTGCACCGTGTGCCGCAACTCGTCCAGAAGCGCGGACGCCGCGTCGCGTTCACTGTCGACGATGCGGCGCGGCTGATCGTCATCCACAACGTGTACCGCCGACACGGATGAACCGAACTGTCGCGCAAGCAAAATTGCCCGCCGGAGCGCACGATCCGAGCGTTCGGAGAAATCTGTGGCCAACAGGATCTTCTGCATCTCGCGCTCCCTGTCCCGGCGCCATTGGCGACGTATCCATTCAAGCATGTCGTCACGAAAACTCGTTTGATCGAAATCATCTGAATTGCACTGAAGTTCAGTATTCTGGGCCGAACGACACCCAAAAGGGCCGAACCTATGGCGCGCGATGGCTATCAGACGGTGAAGGAGGTGGCCGACCGGCTGAAGGTCAGCGAGGCGACGGTGCGCGGCTGGATCAAGAACGGCGAGTTGCGAGCGATCGAGATCGGCAAGGGTTGGCGGATCGCCGACAGCGATCTCGAGACGTTCCTGAGCGACCACGCGACGCGGGCGCGGGAGACTGCCGAGCCGCGCCGCAGATCCATCGTCGACGCCAAGACTGACCGCGAGAGCGGTGCATGATCGATGCCCTGATCCACTCGCCCTTCGCCGAGGTCGCCGTCCTGCTCGTGATGGCCGCCGCGATAGGTCTGTTCGGCATCCTGCTGCGCCAGCCGCTGATCGTGAGCTTCATAGCGGTCGGGCTCATCGCCGGGCCGTCCGCTCTGGACGTCGTCCATTCCGACGAGCAGATCGACCTTCTGTCGGAGCTTGGCATCGCCGTGCTTCTGTTCCTCGTCGGCATCAAGTTGGACGTGAAGCTCATCCGCTCTCTGGGCCAGGTGGCGCTCCTGACCGGGCTCGGCCAGGTCCTGTTCACTTCGATCTTCGGCTATCTGATCGGGTTGGCTCTGGGGCTGGAGCACGTCACCAGCCTCTACGTCGCGGTGGCGCTCACCTTCTCCTCGACGATCATCATCGTGAAGCTGCTGTCGGACAAGCGTGAGATCGATTCGCTGCACGGGCAGATCGCGCTCGGCTTCCTGATCGTGCAGGACCTCGTCGTCGTGCTCGCGATGATCGTTCTCTCGGCAATCGGCATCGGCACTTCGGCCGAGGAGAGCGGGCCCGGCGGCGAATCGGTCCTGTCGGTTCTTGCCTCGGGCATCGCGATGGTCGGCCTGGTGGTTCTGTTCGTGCGCTACGCGGCCAATCCGCTGACCGAGCGTCTGGCGCGCGCACCCGAACTTCTGGTGATCTTCGCCATCGCAATGGCTGCGATGTTTGCGGCGGCCGGCGACACAGTCGGACTGGGCAAGGAGGTTGGCGGCCTCCTCGCGGGTGTGGCGCTCGCCTCGACACCCTATCGCGAGACCATAGCCGCCCGGCTTGCGCCGCTGCGCGACTTCCTGCTGCTATTCTTCTTCATCGCGCTCGGTTCCGCGCTCGACCTGTCGCTTCTCGGCGCGCACGTGACCGGGGCCATCGTGTTCTCGCTGTTCGTACTGATCGGCAACCCCCTGATCGTCCTCGCCATCATGGGGGCGATGGGTTACCGCAAGCGCACTGGCTTCCTGGCCGGCCTGACCGTCGCACAGATCAGCGAGTTTTCCCTGATCTTCGTGGCCATGGGCGTGTCGCTCGGCCATTTGCGCGAGGACGCGCTGGGGCTGGTCACCATGGTCGGTCTCGTGACCATCGCGGCATCGACCTACATGATCACCTACTCGCACCGACTCTACGCGATCTTCGAGCCGTTGCTCGGCATTTTCGAGCGCAAGGGCACCCCGCGCGAGCCGTCCGCGGCGGGCGCCCATGCCGAAGACGGCTACAAGGTGATCATTTTCGGGCTCGGGCGGTTCGGCACCGCCATCGGGATGCGCCTGCGAAAGCGCGGGATCAAGGTGCTCGGTGTGGACTTCAACCCTCTCGCCGTGCGACGCTGGCGCGAACTGGGCCTCGCTACGGACTTCGGGGATGCGACAGATGCGGAGTTCGTGAGTGCATTGCCGCTGTCGCGCGCCGAATGGGTCGTCTCGACCGTCCCGGTCCATCCGACCGGCCTGAGTCACGAAGACACACGGACCACGCTGATCCAGTTGACGCGCGCAGCGGGATTCCGCGGAAAGGTCGCGGTCGCCTCGCACCAGGCCAGCGACACGGCAGAGTTGTTCGGCGCCGGCGCCGACATCGTGCTCGAGCCGTTCCAGGACGCGGCCGACCGCGCTTTGGAACTGCTTTGCGGCGCTCCGGAAGAAGATCGCACCGAAATTCCGCCGATCGTGACGGAAGAGAAACAGGCATCCTGAACGCTGAACGCTGCCCTCCGGAACCTTCGCCATGGCAAAACCGAGCGAATGACAGAAACCCGCATGCTGCCAACTTTCCATGCCCGCTCCGCCGAGGACGTCCTTGAAGCGCTCTCCGCAGGGCGCGCGGGACTGACCAAAGACGAGGCCGCCGGCCGCCTTGCCGAGAGCGGGCCGAACCGCCTGCCGGAGCCGCCAAAACGCAGTCCGCTCCTGAGGTTCCTGTCCCACTTCCACAACGTGCTGATCTACGTGCTGATCGTGTCGGCCGCTGTGACGGCAGCGCTCCAGCACTGGGTCGACACTGGTGTCATCCTCGCGGTGGTGATCGTCAACGCGGCCATAGGCTACGTCCAGGAAGGCCGCGCCGAGAAGTCGATGGACGCGATCCGCGGGATGCTGGCGCCGCGTTCAGCCGTCCTGCGGGACGGCCGGCGCATCAGCGTGGATGCGGCCGATCTGGTGCCCGGCGACGTCGTGCTGGTCGAGGCCGGCGATCGCGTGCCCGCCGATTTGCGCGTGATCGAAGCGCGCGGCCTCAAGATCGAGGAGGCGATCCTTACCGGCGAGTCCGTGCCTGTCGACAAGGGCACGGCACCAGCTGCAGAAGACGCCGCCCTCGGTGACCGGACGTCGATGCTGTTTTCGGGTACGCTCGTCGCGGCGGGTGCCGGGCGCGGCGTCGTGACCGTCACCGGACCCGACACCCAGATCGGCCGGATCAGCGGGATGCTGTCGCGTGTCGAGACGCTGACCACGCCACTCGTCGCCCAGATGGACGGCTTCGCACGCTGGCTTACCCTGTTCATCCTGATCGTCGCCGGCGCTCTGCTGACCTACGGATATTTCGTTGGTCACCTGCCCTTCTCCGACCTTTTTATGGCGGTGGTCGGGCTGTCGGTGGCTGCGATCCCCGAAGGACTGCCGGCGGTCCTGACGATCACACTCGCGGTGGGCGTGCAGGCCATGGCCCGGCGCAACGCCATCGTCCGACGCCTGCCTGCGATCGAGACGTTGGGATCGGTCTCCGTAATCTGTTCCGACAAGACCGGCACGCTGACCCGAAACGAGATGATGGCGGCCACTCTGGCTGCGGCCGAGCATGTCTACTCGGTCGGCGGCAACGGTTATTCTCCCGAAGGGGCCGTGCGCTGGCGGGAGGCAGACGTGCATCCGGACGATCACCGGGTGCTCATGGAGTTCGCACGCGCCGCCGGGCTATGCAACGACGCGATGCTGCATGCCCACGAGGCGGGCTGGCGCGTCGAGGGCGATCCTATGGAGGGCGCCCTGGTGGCGCTTGCCGGCAAGATCACCCGCGAAGGGGCCGAGCCGTTCCGCCAATGGACACGCGCCGACGCCATCCCGTTCGACGCCGCCCGTCGCTACATGGCCGTCCTGCATCATGACGACGTCGGTCGGGCCTGCATCCATGTGAAGGGCGCGCCCGAAGCCGTCCTGGCGCTGTGCGAGAATCAGCGCGCAACGCATAGCAAAGTGGAACCGCTCGACACCGACTACTGGCACCGCATGGTAGAAAGCCTCGCCGCGGAAGGTCAGCGAGTGCTTGCGGTTGCCACACGCTCTGTGTCGCCGGACAAGACAAGCCTTGATACGGCGGACATCGAAGGGTGGCTGTCTCTCATCGGTCTGATCGGCCTGATCGACCCGCCGCGCGCCGAAGCCGTCACAGCCGTCGCAGAGTGCCACGCTGCCGGTATCCGGGTAAAGATGATCACCGGGGATCACGCCGCCACGGCGCGCGCGATTGCGGGCATGATCGGGTTGAAGAACCATGATCGGGTACTTACCGGCGCCGATCTCGACGAAATGGACGACATCGCGCTGGCGGATGCGGCGGTAGAGACCGACATCTTCGCCCGCACCTCCCCGGCCCACAAGCTGCGCCTCGTCACCGCCCTTCAGGCGCGCGGGCTGACCGTGGCCATGACCGGCGACGGAGTGAACGATGCACCGGCACTCAAGCGCGCCGATGCCGGCATTGCCATGGGGCTCAAGGGCAGTGAGGCCGCGAAGGAGGCGGCCGAATTCGTACTCGCCGACGACAATTTCGCGTCGATCGCCGCCGCCGTGCGCGAGGGGCGTACCGTCTACGACAACATCAAGAAGGTTATCAGCTGGACCCTGCCCACCAATGCGGGGGAGGCCCTGACGATCATCGTGGCACTCTTCGCCGGCATGGCCCTGCCCATCACCGCCGTACAGATCTTGTGGGTAAACCTGATCACCGCCATCACGCTCGGGCTCGCGCTCGCCTTCGAGCCGTCTGAGCCGGGCACGATGCGCCGACCGCCGCGTCCCCGCGACGAGGCACTGCTGACCGGCGGGCTGGTCTGGCACATCGTGCTCGTTTCGACACTCTTCCTGGCCGCCGTGTTCGGCATGTATTTCTACGCCATGGACAGGGGATATCCGGTCTCGCTCTCACAGACCATCGCGATGAACACACTTGTGGTCCTGGAGATCTTCCACCTCTTCTTCATCCGCAACATTCACGGCACGTCCCTGAACTGGACGGCAGTGCGTGGGACGCGGATCGTCTGGGCCTGCGTTCTCGTTGTCGCTGCGGCGCAATTCGCCATCACGTATATGCCGCTGCTACAGCCGATTTTTGGCACAGAGGCGGTGCAGATCTTCGATGGTCTCCTGATCATGGGAGTGGGAGCCATCTTCTTCGCGTTGATCGAAACCGAGAAGCAGATGCGGCTCGCGTTTCGGCGCTCGGAACTAAGTGGGCAGATCGAGACTTGAAAAACCGAACCTCCAGTTGAACCTAGGGGGCAGCACCGCCTGCTCCCGCATAGTCGCATCGTCGCATCGTCGCTCAGCATTTTCGCGTTCGCCGAATCCTCCGGCCGCAGGGCCTGCTCCTCGGCCGCCCGCGCCTGCAACTCCCGGCCGTACTCGATGACGGGCGGACATGCCCCGAGGCTGGCGCCATCAGAAGTCCCCGTCGCGCAGCCGCTCAGCCAGATCGTCGCGCGAACGAGGGCGCCGCGCCGCCGCCTCGAGCATCCGTCGTTGGGCGTCATGCCCACCAGACCCCTGCGCCCGCCGCTGCCATTACGACGAGTGCGCCGCGCCGATGCACAGGCCGGGGCTTTTTCGCCGCTTCGTCGCCGCTCATCGGGCCGCCTCGTCCCGCGCGGTGACCTGCGCCTGGTGCACGCGTTCTCGTTCAGGCCACTGGGTCTTGATCCACTCGAGGACGTCGCGCAGTTCGTCCTCGGAATAGATGTCGGCAAAGCCCGGCATGTTGCTCTCATACCCACCGCCGACGACGGCTGCGGTGCCGCGCATGGTGATGTCCAGAAGCACGCGGTCGGAATGGTGCCAGGTGTGCCCCGTCGCGTCATGGGGCGGGGCTGGCAGCCGTCCATCCGGGCCACGCGAACGCCAGTCGATCTGCCCTTCGAGGGCGGCCCCGTGACATGACGCGCAAGCTTGCGCGTATATCGCCTGGCCCCGGGCAAGGTCCGGCGCCAAGGCGCCATCGTCCGCATCGCTGGTTGCGACGCCCCAAATCCAACCGAAAGCAGCGATACCGCAAACCAGGAGCAGACCGCCGACGATAGCGAAGGCCCTCAAAGCTTCACCCCCCGAAGGCGTAGCGAATTGCCGATGACCGAGACCGAAGACAGGCTCATGGCCGCCGCCGCGATCATCGGCGACAGCAGCACGCCGAAAAACGGGAACAGGATGCCCGCCGCAACGGGCACGCCCGCGGAATTGTAGACGAAGGCGAAGAACAGGTTTTGCCGGATGTTGCGCATCGTGGCCTGTGCCAGCACCCGCGCGCGCACGATGCCACGAAGATCGCCCTTCACGAGGGTTACGCCCGCGCTCTCTACGGCAACGTCCGCGCCGGTGCCCATGGCGATGCCGACATCCGCGGCGGCAAGAGCAGGCGCGTCGTTGACCCCGTCCCCGGCCATGGCCACTGAAAAGCCTTCTGCGTTAAGCTCGGCGATCAGGTCGGCCTTGTCCTCGGGCGACACGCCCGCGCGCACCTCGTCGATGCCCAGTTTCCGCGCGACGGCATCTGCCGTGCGCTGGCTGTCGCCCGTGGCCATGACAATGCGCAGGCCGACGCCGTGCAGGTCGCGGATCGCGCCTGCGGTCGTCTCCTTGATCCGGTCGGCAACTGCCACGATCCCGGCAAGCCGCCCTTCCGCAGCAAGGAACATCGCCGTCTTGCCCTCGTCCTGGAGTTCAGCGATCTGCGTTTCGACCTGCGCGACGTTGATCCCCATATCCTCCATGAGTCGCGCGTTGCCGAGCGCGACCGGCGCGCCGTCGACCGTGCCGCGGACGCCCTTGCCGGTCACAGCGTCGAAATCGGTCGCGTCGAGGCGTTCGACATCGCGCTCTTCGGCCCCCGACAGGATCGCGTCTGCAAGCGGATGCTCGGAGCCGCGTTCGAGTGCGGCCGCAAGGGCGAGAACCCGGTCCTCGCCAATGTCGCCCAAGGCGATCACTTCGGTCAGGCTCGGCCGTCCCTCGGTGAGGGTTCCTGTCTTGTCGAGGACCAGCACGTCCACCTTCGCGAACCGCTCCAGCGCCTCGGCGTCGCGGATCAAGACGCCCGCCTGCGCCCCGCGCCCGGTTGCGACCATGATCGACATCGGCGTGGCGAGGCCGAGCGCGCAAGGGCACGCGATGATCAGGACGCTGACCGCTGCCACGACCGCATAACCAAGCGCCGGCGCCGGCCCGAATGCGAGCCACGCGGCGAAAGCCAGCACCGCAATGCCGATGACGGTCGGGACGAAGTATCCGGCCACCCTGTCGGCCAGGGCCTGGATCGGCGCGCGCGACCGCTGCGCCTGTGCGACCATGGCCACGATGCGGCTGAGCACCGTGTCGCTGCCGACAGCCTCCGCCGTCATCACGAAGGAGCCGGTCTTGTTCAGCGTCCCGCCAGTGACCGTGTCGCCGCCGGTCTTCTCGACCGGGACCGGCTCGCCGGTGATCATGCTTTCGTCGACCGACGAGCGGCCCTCGGCCACCGTGCCATCGACGGGCACGGACTCGCCCGGGCGCACGCGCAGACGGTCGCCAGACCTCACAGCGTCGAGGGGGACGTCCTCCTCGCCTGCCTCGGTCACGCGGCGCGCCGTCTTCGGCGCCAGGTCCATCAGGGCGCGGATGGCGTCGCCCGTGCGGTCGCGCGCGGTCAGCTCCATCACCTGGCCAACGAGGACGAGGATCAGGATCACCGCCGAGGCCTCGAAATAGAGTGGCGGACCGTGTTGCCCCTGCAGGGTTGCGGGGAAGATGCCCGGCAGCAGCAGCGACACCAGGCTGAAGCCGTAGGCCGCCCCGGTTCCGATGGCGATCAGCGTCCACATGTTCAGGTTGCCGGTCACGATGGACGACCAGCCGCGCTTGAAGAACGGCTGCGCCACCCAGACGACGACCGGGGTGGCCAGCGCGAACTGCATCCAGCGCACGGCGTTTCCGCCAAACCACTCCGCCCATGGCAGGCCCATCATGCCGCCCATCTCCAGAACGAGGACCGCCAGAGCGAGCGGCGCGCCGATCCAGAGCCGACGGCGGAAATCGATCAGTTCGGGGTTCGGGCCGGCGTCGCGCTCGGGCATCATCGGCTCGAGCGCCATGCCGCAGATCGGGCAATCGCCGGGCCCCTCCTGCACGATTTCGGGATCCATCGGACAGGTATAGAGCGTGCCCTCCGGCATCGGCTCGGGCGCCGGCCGGCCGTCGAGGTAATCGTCCGGCGCGGCCTCGAATTTCTCAAGACAGCGCGCGGAGCAGAAGTAGAACCGCTGGCCCCCGTGCTTGGCCATGTAATGCGCCGTAGCGCGGTTTACACTCATGCCGCACACGGGGTCTTCCGCCTCGATGTATGCGTCCGGATCGGCCGCAAACCTGTCCCGGCATCCGTCGTGACAGAAGTGGTAGACGTGCCCGTCGTGTTCCAGCCGGGGTTTGCCGGCCTCCGGATCGACGGTCATCCCGCAAACCGGATCGCGCGTGACAGTCTCGGCAGCTTGGGCGGTCTGGGCCATGGTAAAATCCTCCATGGGCGGACACCTAATTCTTCCAGTTACTGGAAGGTCAAGAGGTGATCCGCTATTGACCCTCCAGTTGCTGGAAGCCCCATGTATGATGCGGAAGGACCGTAGGCGCCACAAGGAAGGAGAAACACCATGAAGAAGCTCAAGCTACCCGGTGCAGCCGGGATGGTCGGTCTCGTTCTCGCCGCGCCCAGCGCCGCAATCGCCGCCCCCGGAGACGGACGATACTTCGATCACTACGGCGCGATGGGATGGGGCGGTTGGTTCGCAGGGCCGGTCATGATGGTGATCTTCTTCGCCCTCCTTGTGGGCGCGGTCGTGCTTGTCGTCAGATTGCTTGGAGCCGACGCATCGAGATCCGGCCCGCAATCTGAAGACAGGGCACATATGTTTCTGCGGGAACGATTCGCCAAAGGCGAGATCAGCGAAGACGAATACGAGGCGTCGCGAAAGGTCCTCGATGGGGAGAAGGCATGAATATCAGTGAGGTCGCAGCCGCGAGCGGTCTGCCTGCCAAGACGATCCGATACTACGAGGACATCGACCTGGTGCGCCCCGCACGAAGCGCCAACGGCTATCGCGCCTTCAGTGAGCGGGACGCGCACAAGCTTGCCTTTCTCGGCCGGGCACGGTCGCTCGGCTTCTCGATCGAGGAGTGCCGCACCCTTCTGTCGCTCTACGAGGACCGGGACCGGGCCAGCGCAGATGTTAAGCAGATCGCCACCGGGCACCTCGACCGGATCGCGCGCAAGATCGCGGAGCTGCAAGCGATGCAAGCCACGCTGGAAACGCTCGTCACACAGTGCCACGGGGACGGCCGCCCGGACTGTCCGATCCTCGATGATCTCGCAGGTATCGAGGTACAGCAGGCTTGACCGCACGACGCGCCATAGCGGTTCTGGGCGGTCTCGTCCTGGTGGCCATGGCCTTCTGGTATGCCCAGAGGCCGGGTGGCGACGTGTCCGGAGAGATCGACCTCGCAACGCTCACGATCCCGGATCTCACGGAAGATCAGGCGAGCGGCAAGGCGCTGTTCGATCGCAATTGCGCGGCGTGTCACGGTGCAAACGCGAACGGCTCGGATCAGGGCCCCCCGCTCGTTCATCGCGTATACGAACCAAGCCATCATGGCGACATGGCGTTCCTTCTCGCAGCAACGCGGGGCGTGCGCGCCCATCACTGGCGCTTCGGGAACATGCCGGCCGTCGAGGGCGTGACCAACGATGACGCGGCGAAGATCACGGCCTATGTCCGCGCGTTGCAGCGCGCAAACGGTATCAACTAAGGCATGGAATGCGCCCGGACAGGAAGCGTGTGGACCCGTCGCACGACCGGTTCCTCGGGATGGGATCGCTGGAAAGGCTGCCTGGACGCCGCGTCGAGTGCAGTCACGCGGAAGTTTGTTGTCTCAACGTGTCGCCGCAACTATTTTTCCGATATGCGGATCCTCACGTGCAGCTTTTCAATGCGGCGCCTGATGGCGTTGATCATGAGCCTTGCGCTCATGATCACTGGCATGGCTGCGTCTGCCGCGATGGACCATGCGGGGCACTCGGGCGACCGGCACACCCTCGCATCGGCCGCATCGGACATCGGAGCCTCTGGCCACGAAGAGCATCACATGCCGGCTGGAGCTTCGGACGCGGAGTGTTGTGAGCCGGAAAACACGGCTAACTCAGGCTGCCATGTGTCGGCGTGCTGTCTTTCCGAACTGCAACACTCGGAGTTTCCGGCCGCTACAGAGTACGGGCGAGGCGCCTGTGCCCAGTCGATGGTGAGTGCGCCCGGACCCTCGGTCGACACGTCTCTCCCGGAACGACCTCCTCGACTCTCCTGACAATTTCTTGCCGACCCGGCCCCTCGTGCGGCGCGGGTCGATCTCGAATATTTGGCTGGTCCCCTGTGGATCGGTCGTCAGGAGGTTGTAATGCGTGGACGCTACACGGCGCTTGCGATCCTCGCCTTGGCGGGCGGGACTGCGGGCGGGATCTACCTTGAACGGCTTTACCTCAATCCGACGAACGCCACAGCGTCCGACGGGCCGGAAATCCTTTATTGGGTCGCTCCGATGGATCCCAATTTCCGGCAACCCGGACCGGGAAAGTCGCCCATGGGCATGGACCTGGTCCCGGTTCACGCAGGTCAGGAACCATCTGGCGATCCCTCGGAAGTCTCTCTCGGCGCCGCGGAAATCAATGCGATCGGGGTAAGGACCGCGCTGGCCCGGATGACGGATGTGGCCCAGAAGATCGAAAGCGTCGGTTTCGTCGGCTACGACGAGCATCTCACCAGCCATGTTCACACCCGTGTCGAAGGGTGGGTCGAGGTTCTCAGCGTCAGGGCCGTTGGCGACGTCGTGAAAAAGGGTGACGCACTGTTCGAGCTCTTTTCGCCTGAGTTCGCCGTCGCAAGCTTCGATTTTCTAAGGTCCTCGGAAAACGGAACAGGGCTGTCGCTCGAGGCGGCTCGCAACAACCTGCGCAGCCACGGCGCCACCGAAAGGCAGATCGCGGAAATCGAAGAGACCGGCGAGGTCGCACGTCGCATCACCGTCGAAGCTCCGAGGGCCGGTATCGTGGTCGCGCTGGAAGCCGCCGACGGCATGTATCTGCAACCCGGAACGCAAGCTGTCTCGATCACGGATCTGAGCCGGGTCTGGTTGATCGTGGATGTTTTCGAACGCGACATTTCACGCCTCTCGGAAGACATGAGCGCCTTTGCCAGCTTCGAGCATCTTCCCGGGAGGGTCTTCGAAGGCGAGATCGATTACGTCTACCCCGAACTGGACCCGCGCACGCGCACCCTTCCCGTGCGCCTGCGCTTCGAAAACTCCGAAGGTTTGCTCAGGCCGGGAATGTTCGGCAACGTCAGTCTTGTTCCCAACGCGAGCCGTCAGGTTCTGACGGTGCCGTCCGAGGCGGTGATCCGCACCGGATCGGCTGAAAGGGTCATTCTCAGGACCGGTGAAGGCACGTTCCGGCCCCGGCTCGTCACCACGGGCCTGCGCGACAGTTTCGGAGAAGGCGGCCGCACGGAGATCCTGCAAGGGCTTTCGCCGGGCGAGGAGGTCGTCGCTTCGGCCCAGTTCCTGATCGACAGCGAAAGCGCATTGAGCGCGGGCTTCATGCGCATGGCGCCGACCGATGAAGAGCCCGCGCGCGGGACCGGCACTCTTGTCGCGCTCGACCGGGAACGACGGGTCGCGACGGTCCGTCACGCAGCGCTGGAGAGCCTCGACTGGCCCGCCATGATTTCGGAATTTCCGGTTCGGGCCGACATATCCCTCGAACGACTGCGCGAGGGCGATGAGGTCTCGTTCCGGGCTGCCCGGTTCGCAGATGGCCTGCTTGGCCTGATCGAACTGGGTCCCGACGACGGTGTCGCGGCGACAGGAACAGGAATGGCGCTCGCCGTGACGCCGGACGGGAAGCTGACGCTCGATCACGGCCCGATTCCGGAACTCGGCTGGCCTGCGATGCAGATGGACCTGGATGTGGCGGGCCTCGATCCCGGAAGCGTTCCGCTCGATACGCCGATCGAGTTCGATCTGGCCAAGGATGACAGTGGTATGTTCTCCATCATCGCCGTGCGGACCGAAGGCGAGGTCGCAGAACCGGCGCAAGATGGCGACGCGACGCAGATGGAAGCAGCCCCGCCCATCGTCGTTTCGGGAACAATCGACGCCGTCGACCAAAACGCAGGGCGTGCAACGATCACCCACGGTCCGATGACGGAGATCGGAATGCCCGGAATGACGATGGATTTCGCCGTCGAGCCGGGGCTTGATCTCGCTGGCCTCGAAACCGGCACGGAGATGACGCTCACCTTCGCAAGGCCGGACGGAACGAGCATGGTGCTGGCCGCCGCCGAGGCTGTCATGCCGAGCGCGCCGCCAATCGTCGTGACCGGGATGATCGATGCCGTCGATGTCGATACCGGGCGTGCAACGATCACCCACGGTCCGATTGCCGAAATCGGAATGCCCGGAATGACGATGGATTTTGCCGTCGACACCGGCCTCGACGTCTCCGCGCTGGCGACGGAAACGGAGCTTTCGCTGACCTTCGCCCGACCCGACGGCATGACCATGGTTCTGACCGCTGCGGAGCCTGCGCAACCTGCGATGGAGGTTTCCGGCACGATCAACGCGGTCGATCCCGAAACCCGGATGGCCAACATCACCCATGGGCCCATGGCCGAAATCGGAATGCCCGGAATGACGATGGATTTCGCCATCGCGGACGAAATCGATCCGGCCGCGCTGCCCACCGGGGAAGAGCTTACCCTGCTGCTGCACCGCAACCCCGATTTTTCCATGACGCTCGTCGGCACCACCGCCATGCGGAGCGTCTCGCAATGATCCCCGCCATAATCCGCGCCTCGATTGCGAACAGGTTCATTATCGTGGTCCTCGCCCTGATGATTGCGGCGGCGGGCATCTGGGCCATCCGCGAAACGCCGGTGGACGCCATTCCGGACCTGTCGGACGTTCAGGTGATCGTCCGCACCCCGTATCCCGGGCAGGCGCCGCAGGTGGTCGAGAACCAGATCACCTATCCGCTGGCCACGGCCATGCTCGCTGTGCCGGGCGCGCAGGACGTGCGCGGCTTTTCCTTTTTCGGGGACAGCTTCGTCTATGTCGTCTTCGAGGACGGCACCGATCTCTACTGGGCGCGCTCCCGCGTGCTGGAGTATCTCGGCCAGATCACCGGAAGCCTGCCCGAGGGCGTGTCTCCGCAACTGGGCCCGGACGCGACGGGCGTGGGGTGGATCTACCAGTATGCCCTGATCGACCGCACGGGAAACCACGACCTGTCGCAACTTCGCACGCTGCAGGACTGGTTCCTCAAATTCGAGCTTCAGGCGGTCGAAGGCGTCTCGGAAGTCGCGACCATCGGCGGGATGGTCAAGCAGTATCAGGTCGTCGTCGATCCGAACAAGCTCAGGGCCTACGACATAACGCTCGCGCAGCTGCGCGGCGCGATCCAGGCCGCGAACCGCGAAACCGGCGGCAGCGTCATCGAGATGGGCGAGGCGGAATTCATGGTTCGCTCCTCGGGCTATGTCGACGAGTTGGCCGATCTCGCGAGCGCCCCGCTCATGGTCAACGAACGTGGTGCCGCACTGACCCTCGGCGATGTGGCGGATATCCGGTTGGGCCCCGAAATGCGGCGCGGGGTCGGCGAGTTCGACGGGCTCGGCGACGCGGTCGGCGGCGTCGTGATCCTGCGCTCGGGCGGGAATGCGCTCGCCACGATCAAGGCGGTGGAGGCGCGTATCGAGGAGTTGCGCCCGAACCTCCCGGAAGGGGTGGAGATCGTCACCACCTACGACCGCTCCGGCGTCATCGAACGCGCCATCGAGAACCTGCAGAAGAAGCTGACCGAGGAATTCATCGTGGTCGTGCTGGTCTGCGCCGCCTTCCTTCTGCACCTGCGCTCGTCGCTTGTGATCCTGCTATCGCTTCCGCTGGGCATCTTCGCGGCCTTCATCCTGATGAAGGCGCAGGGCGTGAACGCCAACATCATGTCTTTGGGCGGCATCGCCATCGCCATCGGCGCCATGGTCGACGCCGCCATCGTGATGATCGAAGCCATGCACCGGCGGCTCGAGAAGGAGAAGCTGACACCCGAAAACCGGTGGCGGATCGTGCAGGAATGCGCCTCCGAGGTCGGCCCTGCGCTGTTCTATTCGCTGGCGATCATCACGGTGAGCTTTCTGCCGGTTTTCGTGCTCGAGAACCAGGAGGGACGGCTGTTCAAGCCGCTCGCCTATACAAAGACCTACGCGATGGCCGCAGCGGCGATCCTATCGATCACGCTGGTTCCGGTCCTCATGGGCTATTTCGTCCGCGGCCGCATCCTGCCCGAACGCAAGAACCCGCTGAACCGCATCGTCGTATTGATCTATCGCCCCTTCCTCGACGCGGCCATCGCCTGGCCCTGGGCAACGACGTTGTTGGCCGCCGCCGTCGTCGCCTCGATGTGGTACCCGCTCCAGCGTCTCGGCTCCGAGTTCATGCCGGAACTGAACGAGGGCGACTTTCTCTACATGCCGACCCTCTATCCGGGCGTGTCCATCGGAAAGGCGCGCGAGGTCCTGCAGCAGACCGACCGGCTGATCGCCACCATCCCTGAAGTGGAGACCGTTCATGGCAAACTCGGGCGGGCGGATACGGCGACCGATCCGGCCCCCCTGACCATGATCGAGACCACCATTCAGCTCAAACCTGAGGAGGAGTGGCGCCCAGGGATGACGATGGAGGGGATCCGCGACGAGCTGGACCGCATCGTGCAGATCCCCGGAGTCACGAATGTCTGGATTCAGCCGATCAAGAACCGGATCGACATGCTGGCGACGGGGATCAAGACGCCTGTCGGTGTCAAGATCTCGGGCGCCGATCTGGAGGTCATCGGGCAGATCGGGATCGCTGTCGAGGATGCCGTGCGGGGCATCGATGGTACCGCATCGGCCTATGCCGAACGCCCCGTGGGCGGGCGGTTCATCGAGATCGACGTGAAGCGCGAGGCTGCCGCCCGCTACATGATGAGCGTGCGCGACGTGCAAGACGTGGTGCAGACGGCCATCGGCGGAATCCAGGTGTCGGAATCGGTGGAAGGGCTCGAACGATTCCCGATCAACCTGAGATACCCGCAATCCTGGCGGGACAGTCCGGAACGGCTTGAGACTTTGCCTGTGGTCACGCCCTCTGGCGCTCATGTCCCTCTGGCCGCCCTCGCCGACATCCAGATCGTCGATGGTCCGGGCATGATCCGGTCCGAGAACGCCCGACGTACCGGCTTCGTGTTCATCGACATCGCGGGCCGCGACCTTGGCAGCTACGTCGCCGAGGCCCGCGCCCGCGTGGCGCAAGAGGTTTCCCTGCCGCCGGGATATTCGCTGAGCTGGTCGGGCCAGTACGAGTATATCGAGAGGATGCAGGAGCGCCTTACCATCGTGGCGCCGGCAACGCTTCTGATCATCACCCTCATGCTCTTCCTCGCCTTCAACCGTATCATCGAGGTCGGGATCATTCTCGCGGCGCTGCCCCTCGCCCTGGCCGGCGGCGTTTGGTTTCTCTGGTATCTTGCCTTCGACATCTCGGTGGCCGTTCTCGTCGGCTTCATCGCGCTGGCCGGCGTCGCGGTCGAGACCGCGATCGTGATGCTGCTCTACCTCAATCTCTCCTGGGAAAAGCGGCGCAGGCTCGCGCAGTCCGAGAACCGCAAGCTGACGAGGGACGACATCGAAGAGGCGGTCTTCGAGGGCGCGGTGCTGCGGGTGCGGCCCAAGGTCATGACGGTGGCGACGATCTTCGCGGCGCTCATCCCGATCATGTACGGCACCGGCACCGGCTCCGAGATCATGCAAAGGATCGCGGCGCCCATGATCGGGGGCATGGTCACGGCGACGCTGCTGACGCTCTTCGTCATACCGTCGATCTTCGTGATCTGGAAACAGCTCGCGCTGCGGCGCGTGAACCGCGAGATCACCCCCATCATTCTGCGGCCTGAAGAAGCGGTGCCTGCCGAATAATCGAAACTGCAATCCAGAAACATGGAGCTTCCGATGAAGATACTGACTGCAACACTTGGCCTGCTGGCCCTCTCGACCGCTCCGGTCCTCGCTCAGATGAACAACGGTATGGATCACTCCAACATGCCGATGTCGTCCGAGCAAATGGAGGGTGCCGTTCATACAAGGGCCGTCGTCAACTCGATCGGTGACGGCACGGCCAATGTGAGCCATGACCCGATCCCAGAGATCGGCTGGCCTGCGATGACGATGGATCTGCCGCTGCTTGAGAACGCCGAAATGATGGGGGCGATTTCCGAAGGCGACGAGGTTACGCTGATGCTCGTGAAGGGCGCGGACGGCATGTACGCAATCGGCTCCATGATGCCGAACTGAACCAGGAACGAGGCGACCGGTCACGCTGTGCCGGTCGCCTTCAATCCCAGCAAATGGACAGGCAAATGAAACGAGAACTCTTTTCCGTTTTGAGTGCTGCGGCGCTCTTTCTGGCGGCAGACCCACTTCTGGCGCACTCCGACAAGCAAGGAACCACACCGGTACATGGCGCACAGCTGACCGAGACGCCGGAGATGATCCACATGGTGTTCGACGACCCCATGCGCATAACCATGGTGCGCCTGGTGAATGCGGACGGCGACGAGATGCCCATAGAGCGTGGCGCGGGACTGGAACCGTCGCTGGAGTTCCACGCCGAGCCCCAGTCCCTGCTGCCAGGAAGCTACACCGTGGAATGGCGTGGGCTCGCCTCCGACGGCCATGCCATGCAGGGCAGCTTTTCCTTCGAGTTGACGGACTGAGGCGCGATGCTGGCCGCGCTCGCATCTGCTGACGCCGTCACCTGGATCTCCATCCTCGTGAAGACGCTCGCATATGCCGCGACGCTGGTCGCGGCAGGAAGCGTGCTCGTGTGGTTGGCGCTTCGAGAACTGAGCGCAGACGGACGCGCGTCACTTCTTCGGATGGCGGTTGTCGCCGCGCTGGCGGCGGCTGTGCTGAGCGTGCTCCGCGTGCCCTTGCGCGCGAGCTTCCTGATGGGCGGAACCTTCGACGGCGCAGTCGATCCCATGATGCTCGGCATCGTGTTCGACAGCCCGCTGGGCACCAGCGTGACCGTCCGGCTGATCGGACTTGCGCTCATACTTGCCATTGTTCTGCCCCTGCGGGGCGCAAGGTGGATCGCGCTGACCGGGGCGCTGATGGCCTGCGCGTCGTTCGCGCTTCGCGGCCATGCCCTTGGCGAGCCGCGTCTTCTGCTCGGGGCGCTGGTGACCGCTCACATAGTCGGACTTGCCTTCTGGCTCGGCGCTTTCGCGCCAATGTCTCGGGCCGCTCGAACCGAGGCGCCACCGATAGCCGCAGCTCTGGTGCATGAATTCGGGACGAAGGCCCTATGGGTCGTCTCCGCGCTGGTCGCCGCCGGGGCCGTGACGCTCGTCTTGCTTGGCGCGGCGGACCCTGCCGCCCTTACCACACCCTATGGTCAGGCGTTTCTCGTGAAGCTCGCGCTTTTTGCCGGCGTGCTCGGTCTCGCGGCGCTCAACAAGGTGCGGCTCACCCCGGCGCTGCAGTCCGCGGCGACGGGGGCTGCGCAGCGCCTGCGGCGGTCCATCGCTGCGGAAAGCGTGCTCATCCTGGCCATTCTGGCGACGACTGCAGCCCTTACCACGGTGACGTCGCTCCCGTCCGAACAGGCGCGTGTCGCGCCGCAGCAACCGAAGACGGTGCAAGCCGTCGCACATGCTTCCGGAGACTTTCCATGGCTCTCATGACCCGCCGCCGGTTCCATCAGACACTTCTAGGCACGACGGCTTTTCTGTGCGCTCCGCGGATCGGTCGGGCCGACACGCCCGCAGACCTCGTCGCCCGTGCCGGACGCGCCCGGTTGGCGCCTGCCGGGTATCCCGAGACGGAGGTCTGGGCCTATGACGGCTCGGTGCCCGGGCCTACCCTTCGCGTGGCCCGGGGCGCGCGGGTGTCCCGGCGCTTGGTCAACGATCTCCCGCAGGCCTCGAGCGTGCACTGGCACGGAATCCGGATCGACAACGTCATGGATGGCGTCGCCGGCCTGACGCAGGGAGCCGTCGAACCGGGCGCAGACTTCCTTTACGATTTCACCGTCCCCGACGCCGGCACCTACTGGTATCACCCTCATAATCGCAGTTGGGAGCAGATGGCACGTGGACTCTACGGCGCGCTGATCGTGGACGAAGCGGAAGGCGCCCCGGACGTGGATATCGACGAGGTTCTGCTTCTCGACGACTGGCGGCTCACGGAGGACGCACAGATTGCCGGGGGCTTCGGCAACATGCACGATTGGGCCCATGCCGGCCGGATCGGCAACTGGATCACGGTGAATGGCGACGGCGCCTGGTCGCGGACCGTCCAGCACGGCGCTCGGATGCGCCTGCGGCTCGTGAACACCGCGAATGCGCGCATCTTCTCGCTGGAGGCGCGGGGTCTGGAGGGCTGGGTCGTGGCGCTCGACGGCATGCCGCTCGAGACCCCGCGACCGCTGGGCCAACTCGCTCTGGCACCGGCTCAGCGCGCCGACCTGATCGTCGACGTGGTGGCTGGCGACGGCGAGGAAGCGATGCTCGTAAGCTTCGAGCGCGACGGCGGCTATGCGATTGCAGCCTTTAACGTCGATGGTGTTGCGCGAGCAGAGCGCCTGCCGGCGGCCGGCCCGCTGCCGCCCAATCCCGTTGCCGCACTCGGTTCCCTCGAGACCGCACGACGCGCGGAGCTTCTCATGGAAGGCGGTGCCATGGGCGGCATGCGCGGGGCGATGATGAACGGTCGCATGATGGACATGCGCGACATGGCGAGCGCCGGAAAGGTTTGGGCCTTCAACGGCATGGCGGACATGCCGGACGCGCCGCTGATCCAGGCCGACCGGGGCGAGACGGTCCGGATTTCGATCACGAACGACACGGCCTGGCCGCATGCGATGCACCTGCACGGGCACCATTTCCGGAAGGTCGGCACTGATGGCACCGTCGGCCCGCTCCGAGACACCCTTCTCATGAACCGCGGCGAGACCGCGGACATCGCCTTCGTGGCCGACAACCCCGGAGACTGGCTGCTTCACTGCCACATGCTGGAGCATTCCGCCGGCGGCATGATGACATGGCTGCGTGTCGCCTGACGCGCCACCACCATTCAAATCGAAAAGGGAGATACGACACATGAATCGCAGACACTTCATTTTCACCGGCGTCGGTGCGGCATTGCTCGCCCGCCCTGTGCTGGCGACGCCCGCCCGCATCGAGGTCTACAAGTCGCCGACCTGCGGCTGTTGCTCGGCCTGGGTCGAGCACATGGCAGGGGCCGGTTTTGCCGTTGACGCGCAAGACGTGGATCAGGACAGCCTCTATGCGCTCAAGGCGCAATCCGGCATCACGCCCGAACTGGCCTCATGCCACACGGCGCTCGTGGATGGATACGTCATCGAGGGGCACGTCCCCGCCAGTGACGTCGAGCGCCTGCTTGCCGAACGCCCCGATGCGCTCGGGCTCGCGGTCCCGGGTATGCCGATCGGGTCGCCTGGCATGGAGATGGGCAATCAGCGCGACGCCTTCGACACGCTGATTGTGCTGAAGGGCGGGACGGCGGAGGTGTTCCAGCGTCACGCCTGATCCAGCGGTTCGGCCGATGCACGGGCCGCACCGGCCCCGCGAAGCAATGCCCTCAGAGATGCGAGGCCCAGCGAGGGTGCTCGTCGTCCACGACGAAGGGATGCGCGTGGCGGCGCCCTCCTTTGAGGTGGGGATGGTCGAGCGGCAGGTTGTCGTAGCTATGCGCGACTACCTCGGGATCTTCCCTCGGCCAGAGGCTCAGGGCGAAGAGCGCCCCGGCACCTGCCAGCGCGGCGAGGATCCCGAGCGCGACGACCGGCCCGAGCTGCGTCATCAGCCAGCCCGAGAGCGGATAGGTCATTCTGACAGTCCTTGCCATTTACGCGTCAAGCGTTGCGCAGGCGCTGGCCCACGACGTCACCCCGGGTGACGCGGGCTACACCCATGAAATCTGGGGGGCACGTCATCTCCTTCCTCTATCTCGGCGCCAAGCACATGGTGACGGGGTACGACCACATCCTGTTCGTTTTGGGCGTCGTGTTCTTCCTCTACCGGATGAAGGACGTCGCCATTTATGTCAGCATCTTCGCGGTCGGACACTCGGTGACGATGCGCACCGGCGTCTGGTGGGGATGGGCCAAGGGCGCATCTCGCTGGCATGGCGACCATGCCCTCCCCTTTCGTGGTTGCCTGACACCCTCCCGATTGATCTCGATCAGCGCATACGCGAGCGACTTGGGAGATGCTCCGCCCAAGTCCAAGAAGAACCGTTTCGAGCGGACCCACACATGGCTTCCATCGTGATCAGACCGCAATCGAGCCTCCCGTCCTACGCGCTCCTGTTCTTCGCCCTGCTCACGTTCGGCATCACGTGGAGCGTGATCGGCGGCTATATCTACTTTCCAGACCAGGCTGCCGCGACCTTTGGAGAGATCAGCGGCAGCCACCCCCTCTACTTCCTCGCCACCTGGGCACCCGGCATCGCGGGTATCCTTCTGGTGCTGGCTTTCGGCGGCTTGCGGGGCCTGCGCGCCTTCTTCTCGCGCCTCTTCTACTGGCGCTGCGCCCCGGTCTGGTGGGCCTTCATCGTGATCGGCATTCCCGTCGTCTTCATGGCCGGGTCGCTGATCAAGGGCGGGCCGCTCCTTGCGCCGGTTCCCCCGGAAGGCGTGGGCGCCATGGTCGCGCTCATGTTCATGATGCTCTTTCTGGGTCCGATGGAGGAATTCGGCTGGCGCGGCGTGGCACAGCCGCTCCTGCAGCGTCACATGGCCCCCTTCTGGGCCGGGGCCCTCATCGGGACGGCCTGGGGGGTCTGGCACCTGCCCGCCTTCTATCTGGCTGGTGTCGTCTATGAGAACTGGTCCTTCCTGCCCTTCTTCATCGGTAACGTGACGCTTGCGATCCTCGTGACGCCGATCTTCAACAGCGCACGCGGCAGCCTGCTTCTGCCGATGCTGTTCCACTGGCAGCTCATCAATCCGTTCTGGCCCGATGCCCAGCCCTGGGACACCCGCATCCTGGTGGTCGTGGCCTTGGTCGTGGTCTGGCTGAACCGCAAGACGATGTTCAGCCGCGACGGCGCGGCGACCGAGGTCATCCCGGCGGCGCGCGGCGCCGCGCCGCAAACGGCGGAGTAGGGAGATGCGCCGAGGCCTTCTTCTCGCCTTCGCGCTGGCTCTGGGCGGCCTCGCGGCGCCCGTGGCTGCGCAGGAGGGCCAGCTGGCGGCGATGCTGGACGATTTCCACGAACGCTACGGCTTTCCGGGCGCCACAGCGGCGATCGCCCTGCCGGATGGCACGGTGATGTCGGCGGCCATCGGCCTGGCCGATGTTGAGGCGGGGCGCGCCATCACGACGGAGACGCCCATGCTGGCCGCGAGCATCGGGAAGAGCTTCGTTGCCGCAACGGTGCTGGCGCTGGAACGCGAGGCGCGTCTGTCGCGCGACGATCTGCTCTCCGTCCATCTCGGGGATCGCCCGTGGTTCGACGCGCTGCCCAATGCAGGCACCATCACCATCGATCACCTCCTGCACCACACCTCCGGCCTGCCGGACCATGTGCATCTGCCGGAGTTCCAGCAGGGCTGGACCCGGCTGACAGCGGCCGAAGGAGACTTCGACCCCGAGCGGCTCATGGCCTTCGTGGCCGGACGGGAGCCGCTGTTCGAGGCCGGTCAGGCCTGGGCCTACAGCGATACGGGCTATGTCCTGCTGGGCCTCGTGATCGCGGACGTGACGGGACAGGCGTGGCACGAGGCCGTCCGCACCCGCCTGCTCGGTCCGCTTGACCTCGACGGCACGTTCCCGTCGGATCGACCCGACCTGCCGGGGCTTGCGGTGGGCTATGTCGATGCGGACAATCCGTTCGGCCTGCCCGCACGCACCGCCGATGCGGAGGGGCGGCTTCTGTGGAACCCGGCCGTGGAATCCGCGGGCGGTGGCTTCGCCTCGACCTCCGCCGATCTGGCGCGCTGGGGACATCTCCTGTTCGGCGGCGACGCGATGGAAGGCCCCTATCTGGACCGGCTGCTCGACGGCGTGCCCGTCGATCCGGAGGCCCCCGGCATCCTCTACGGCGCGGGCGTGGCGATCTACGCCGATACGCCGCGCGGGCCGGTCTGGGGCCACGGCGGGTGGATCCCCGCCTATGTCTCGAGCCTGCGCCACTACGCGGATCACGGCGTGACCGTGGCCTTCCAGATCAACACCGATATTGGCATCGCGGACGACTCGAGCGATCTCGTCCCGGCACTGGAAGCGGCGCTGGCCGAGCTTGCGATCGAGGCCGTCCGATGATGGCCCGGCGCACCCTGCTGAGCGGCCTTGCGGGCATCGCGCTCGCGGCTGGCGCATGGAGCGCCGGCGCCTACCGCGCCACGATGGCGGGGGCAGAGGCCCGCATCGCGCGGCGCAGCAGCGTCATCCCGACAGGCGCCGGGCCACTTGAATACGCCGTCGCCGGGGACGGGCCGGCGACGATGATGATGATCCACGGCACTGGCGGCGGGTTCGACCAGGGGCTTCTCTTTGCACACGGCCTGCTTGAGGCCGGCTTCCGGATCGTCGCGCCGTCGCGCTTCGGATACCTCCGAACCGGCTTCCCCGACGACGCATCGCCGGCCCGCCAGGCGGATGTCCTTGTCGACCTGCTCGACCATCTCGGCCTCGAGCGGATCGCCGTCGCGGGCGGCTCGGCGGGGGCGCTGACGGCGGCGGAATTCGCGCTGCGCCACCCGGACCGCTGCGCGCATCTCATCCTCATCGTGCCGGCGGCGAACCTGTCGGGGCGCGATCCGGTGGACTTCACCGCTCTGCAACACATGGCAGTGGAGCGCGTCCTGACCTCGGATGCCTGGTTCTGGGGCTTCGCGACGCTCGCCCCCGACATGCTGCTGCGCACGCTGCTCGCGACAGACCCCGCCCTGCTCGACCGGGTTTCGCCGGACGAGCGGCGGCGGGCCGACCTGATCCGCGCAGGCTTGATGCCGATCAGCCGCAAAACGGACGGTTTGCGGAACGACGGCCACTGGGCGGGAACGCGAACGGAGACGGCCTTCGAGAGCATCGCCGTGCCCACCCTGATCCTGTCCTGCGAGGACGATCTCTTCGGCACGGCCGAGACGGCGCGGCTGCTGGCCGACCGAATTCCCGGCGCGCGCCTTATCGTCTATCCCGACGGCGGGCATATCTGGCTCGGCCATGACACCGACCTGAGCCGAGACATTGGCGTGTTCATCACCGGGATGCCCAACCCCTGACTCTTCGAGGAGAGGTCCAATGCCCTATAACCGCGTCACGCTTCAGGCCTTCGGCGGCCCCGAAAACCTCATGCTGGAGACGGTCGCCGACCGGCCCGAGCCCGCAACGGGCGAGGTGTGCATCCGTGTCCTGGTGACCAGCGCCGCCTTCACTGACGTGATGATCCGCAAGGGCATGTATCCCGACGTGAAGGAAAAGCCGCCCCTCACCCTTGGCTACGACATGGTGGGGATCGTCGATGCGACCGGTCCGGGTGCCGCGCGCTTCAAGCCGGGTGACCGGGTGGCGGACCTGACGACCATCGGCGCCTACGCGGAATACATCTGCCTGCCCGAGGATCGGCTGACGCCGGTGCCCGAGGGCGTGTCTGATGTCGATGCGCTCGGCATGATCCTGTCGGCGGTCACGCCCTACCAGATGCTCACCCGCGTGGCGAAGATGCGGGCCGGCCAGAGCCTGCTGATCCACGGCGCGGGCGGAGCGGTCGGCACGGCGATGCTGCAACTGGCACGCGATGCGGGAATGGCGGCCTTCGGTACCGATGTCCCCCCAAAGCACGATCTGATCCGCAGCCTTGGCGCGACGCCGATCGACGCGGATGCGCCAGAGGCGACCCTTCTGGAGGCGACGGGCGGCGGCGTCGACGCCGTCTTCGACCCGCTGGGTGGCGACAGCCTGTCGCGCTCTCTCCACGCGCTGAAGCCCGGCGGCATGCTGGTGGCCTTCGGCTTCCAGAACGAGGTGCTGGGGCGCGGCGGCTCGATCCCGATGGATTTCGTCAAGCTCAAGCTCTGGGACTGGATGCCGAACGGGCATGCGACCGCGTTCTATTCCATCGGCGCGATGCGGCGAAAGCACCCCGACTGGTTCCGTGAAGACCTGGCGACGCTCTTCGAGATGCTCGCGGCGGGCCGCATCGACCCCACGGTCGCCGAGGTGCTGCCGCTGGCCGAGGTTCGGCGGGCGCATGAACGGGTCGAGGCGGGAGATGTTGCGGGTAAACTCGTCCTGAGGGTGACGGAGCAATGAGGAACATGTTCAAGGTTCTTTTTGCGCTCGCCCTGACCCTCGGGATCGCGGCAGAGGCACAGGCGCAATCGGAGATGTTGCTGAGCGATGTGACCATCGTCGATGTAATCGAGGGAACGCTCGCCCCCGGCCAATCCGTGCTGATCCGTGACGGTCTGATCGCGGAGGTCGGCCCTGATATTTCTGCGGCTTCGGCGACCCGCCTCGACGGCGCGGGCCGCTACCTTATTCCCGGGCTCTGGGACAGCCATGTGCACATCTTCTCCTCGGCGTCCGAACCCGATACGGCGCTGCCGCTATACCTTATCAACGGGATCACGGGTATCCGCGACATGGGCGCGCTCTGGCCGATCGCCGAACAGCAGGCGTTGCAGGCCCGGATCGAGTCGGGCGAGGTTCTGGGCCCCCGGTTGATCCTCGCAGGGGCCTGGGTCGATGCCAGCCCCGGGTCCTGGCCCGGCATGTTCCTTGCTGACACGCCGGACGAGGCACGGAGCGTCGTGGACCGGATCGCCGCCGAAGGCTGGGCTGCCGTGAAGGCCTATTCGATGCTCGATGAAGCGAGCTATCTCGCGCTGGCCGAGGCGGCCCACGACGTTGGGCTGCCCTTCGTGGGCCACATCCCCGAACGGGTCGCGCTCGGCACCGCCATCGACGCCGGTCAGGAAGGGATGGAACATTTCGGGCGGGTCGCGATGGCCTGCTCGACCGCAGAAGAGGCCATGCTGGACGAGCTGCGCGCCGCGATGGCCGAGGGCGCCGAGCTGGACCGCGTCTTCGAGATCATGGCGTCGCGAAACCGGATCATCCTCGAGACCTGGGACGAAACCCTTTGCGACGCGATGCTGGCGCGGATGGCCGAGGCCGGGATGCATGTCAGCCCGACGCTGGTCGTGGCGGATTTCTACACCGGCAACTGGCCCGCGGCTGATGCGCCGCGGATGCGCATGATCCCGGCCGAGGTGCGCGAGGCCTGGGGAGAACCGGATTTCCGGCTGGAGGCGATGACAGACGAGGTGCGTGCCCTTGCCCAGGACAGCATCGCGCTCGACCGGCGGACCTTCCTTATGGCCCACTGGGCAGGCGTGCCGATCCTGGCCTCCAGCGATGCCTCTTTCGCCAACCCTTATCTCTTCCATGGCTTCTCGCTGCTCGACGAGCTGAACCTTTACGTGGCCATCGGCCTCACCCCCCGCGAAGCGCTCTACACTGCGACCGTCGCCCCGCCGCGATTTTTCGGCTTACCGGATCAGGATGGAACCATCACCCCCGGACGGCGCGCCGACCTGGTTCTGCTCGATGCCAACCCGCTGGAGGGCCTCGCGACGCTCCGCCGACCGCAAATGGTCGTCGTCGGCGGGCAGGTTCTGAATCGTGCCGCGCTGGACGGTCTTGAAGCCACGCTTCTGGAACGCGGCCAGTAGAACGTGGTCTGCCGGGGGGGGACCGACGACAGGGCATCACGAACCAAGGGCCGGTCTTCCGCCAATAGGTTCGTCCAGGCGATGATGGTGGCAGGCCTGATCCTGCTGATCGCCCTCAGGTGGCGGAGGGGATGGGCCTGATATCCAACCTTCCCCGGACGTCAAGGTATTGGTATTGCTTGGTTTAAACTAGCCACCGCAAGCCAGTCCCACCGAAACGCCATCAGACAAGCGCGATGTCCGCCCGGCCTCCTCGGGCCAGGAGCGAGTTGTTTTGAGCCGAAGCACTCTCCATTCTTACTAATACCTCCATCGAAAGCAGATCGACGTTCGTTCCGAGGAACGTGCCTGCTACCGGCGTGACCTGCGCGTTGTTCCGGGCCACTGCGAGAGGTATTAAGTTTCCGGATGGACCGGTGAGAGCCCATAGTTCCGAATGCTGCGGTCAGAATGAACTGGTAGATTGCCGACCTAGCTGCCATTCACTGTGCCTGCAACCTTGCCTACCGCGCCTATCCGGCATCCGGTGACGGGGACAAGGACCGGACGTTCGCGGCAGCCTGCACCAAGGTCGGTCCGGAAAACACAGCCGCGGTAGGACTTTGCCTCGAATTTTCCGAAGAAACTGACGACGGACAGACGGAGGGGTCTCAAGAACGTGGGACGGAGTAGAGGGTATAGCTGTTCGTTTGTGTGACAATTGTGGCCGATGTCTCGGATACCAAGCTCTCTGCAGCGGGACCGCCTGTCGAACAGGTGACGAGATCCGCAGCATCGTCCAGGAAGTCGACAGTAAATGCAGACTCGCCAGTGAGCTTGCAGTCGTCGTCGGCTGAGCGGTAGCCCCGCACGAACACCAGTTCGGGGTCGGGTTCGCTTATGCCTACGACAGAGGTCGGTTCACTGCAACCGGTTGTCATGGCGACACAGGACAGGATACCGGCTACGCCAACGCATCTGCGGAGCGTTCCACCGGCAGTCGATCCGATCAATCGGCCTGTCGGTGCCGTGTGGTGACGGGAAGGATGCTTCATTTCGGGCCCCTGAGATTCTTGAAAATCCTGATGCCAACTACGCCGCCCAACACGGCGCCTCCGGCCAGAACAAAAAACCAGCCAAAAGCCAATAAAGCGAAGGGCTCCTGCAGGACGCCGTTTTCGTCGACATATGATCCCTGTGACGCATACCCAGCCCACAACACGACGCCGATGGTCAGCAGAGCCAGAGCAACCAGTGTGAGTTTCGTCATGGTCGCGCCACCTTCCGGACCAGCTCAAGTGTAGGTTGCGGACCAAACGGACAGGTCACGCCGGTCACTCCCACTCCGCACCTGTCGTCCGCCAACGTTTCTCTTCCGTGTCCCAGGTGCTCGCGGCTACACATGGAGTTGGATTTATGCCACCGCATTGTGACCCGTGGACAACCGCAAGCAGAACCCTGTTTGACCCGAGATCGACCATATCCCAACCCTGGTTCAGGAGGGAGTGAAGATCATCCTCCACGAGAAAATGAGACATGCATCCGCCCGTTCCGCAAAATAGCGACACGGCCGTCGAGCAGGCGAATCCGCTCTCGTTCAAGACCCAATCGAGATACAAGTCACCGTCCAGATCCACTCGTTCGACCGCTCCCCACTCAATAGCGAATTCGCCGTTCTCGTACCCTGCGCAGGCCTTCGTGGCGGCTTCGACTTTGTCTTGCAACTGGGTTGGCAACTCGGGCAGATCGGCCGAAAAAGCCGGGGCAACCGTGAAAGACCAGGACAGGGCAATCGCCCAAAACATCGCGGTGAGATTGGACGAGAGGCCGTGCTCTCGTGGACTACGCCGGACCATCAATTGCATTTGTCGTACCGATAGTCGCCAAACTCCAGCCAGTCCTGCCCGTCATCGCGGAAGACCAGAAATTCCGAACGATCCTCGCCGAGAAGCGCGACGACGAATCCCGCAGGTGTCTCGGCTGAACCGAAGTACGAATAGGAGGTCATGGCACGAAGTGTCTCGCCGTTGACCGTGACACGGGCATCCCATTGATCGTCGGAATTTTCCAGGACCGTGTATTCGATCTGGCGCTTGATGGCGCCCCCTCCGCAATAGACGATGCCCTCGGGAGCCTCAGGGACAGCGGCCTCCTGTGCGGCACCTGCGCCTGAACATGTAGCCCGGAGCGACTTCACGGCCGCTGCCGAGCCGGACAGGTCGAAAAATCCATAGCTCACATCCTGATCGATCATCGAGAGGTTCAGAACGGCATTGGCCGCGATCTGATCCAGAACGAAGCCGTAGTCCGCCGCGTCATCGAACAGGATCTCGACGGGATAATTGTCCACGATCAGGAACTGCGCATTTCCGCCCCCGGCTTGAAACGAGCCGACCTCGGTCTGACCGTCTTTCATGAACCGGATGGAGAGGCCCTGTTTGTTGACGATGTCTTCGCTCTGGTCATACCCGGCCGGCGCGAAACGGATGCGATCGCATTGCAACTCAAGATCCATGTTCCCGGACTGCGCGAAGGCCATAGGCGTCGGCTCCCCGCTGAACCCCCACTCCGCGACCGCCGGCGTGGCAATCATCCCGGCGATTGCGAGGCTCGCCGCCAGATGCACTTTCATGACGTCCCTCCACTGTTGGTAGGCGTGCCCGAGCGACCGTAGGGGCGGCACGCCAGAAACAAAACGTTCCAAACGCTCGGAGCTTAGGCCTATTTCTTGGCCGCTTCAGCGAGGTCTGCCATGACCTGCTCGCAGTTTTCAGATGATCCAAGGCTTTCGTTTTCCAGTTCCAGCCCCTGCATCGCGGCGATGTCGGACGCGGCCCGTGTGAGGACCTGATCGACCTGTTCAGGAGACAGCAATCCTTCGTTCTCCGCCGCTGTCACCGTGGCGCATATGCCTGCATTGAGGCCCGTGGCGATACCGACGCCCGCAGCGGTTCCCATCATCAGCGGACCGCCAATGACCACTCCCAGCACCGCGCCAATGATCAGACCGATAATCCCTGTAACGGCCTTACCCATGTTCCATCTCCTCTTTTTGCGCCCAACGTATGTCGTTGCAGATTGCGCATGTTCAGTTTTTCGGCCTCACGGGCATCCCGCGCGATTGCCCTGGTTGCTAGAATTGGCCGAGCGCCTCGCCGCGACGCGAACGCGGCTGGCCAAGGACCTCTTCGTCAGGGATCGGCCTTGAGGCCGGGCCGCTGTCACTGTGGATGTTCGCAAGCGCCGGAGGCCGCGAGGGTGCTGGACGGCCTGTGCCGTTAAAACTGCTGGAATTCGGTCACTCGACCGGTTCCGTCAACATTACAATAGCCTCTGGCACCTCTACCGGCAACTTCCCAATCGAACGAGGCACCGGCCCGCCTCAGATCTGCCGCACTCATTGAACCGGAATTTATACCTTGCTGTAACGTCGCGCCCGGGCGCACGGTAATATCCGAATTGGGAACACTAAACTGCTGCAATACCCGGTTTTTGCATCCAAGCCCCAACATGCCGATAACGGCGTTGGTCTCGCTGGCGTCCATCGCCGGTCTGCTTGATGAGCCATCTGTCTCGACGCAGGCGGCCAAAGCAAGTGGCAGCAAGGCCGCCAACAGGATCTTCGGCGTTTTCCGGCTTTGTATAGTCATCGTTCTTACTCCTTTTTTGTCTTTTTCTGGGGGAGCATTCTGTCGAATGGCGGACCATGATCGACGCCTACGGTAGTGCTGCGCGTTAACTTCTTTCTCGCCTAAGTGGCGCTCACGAAAAGCGACTGCGGATGGGTTGGCAGGCTCAACCTGATACGACAATGTTCACAATATACCCAATCACAACAATCGCCACTACTGCGCCAATTATCATATACTTTGTTCGGCTTTCCATCACGGCGTTCCATTTCCTACGTTGTGCTTGTTTCGCTGCTACCCGAACTAAAATTAGCGGCTATAGATCCCAGTCAGCTCTACCAGACTATTCGTTGGCTGTCGTTGGCTGCCCGTCGCAAAGTGCTTGTCTGAGAGTCTCAAACAGTCACAAGAAGGCCGCTCGACTATCTGTACCGTTCGTACGCCCACTTCAGCGCAGCGATGTCCGACGAATATTGAAAAATGTTCCCTTGTTGACTAGCGTTGTCCGTTGCTGCCGCATCGTGAGGCTTTTGGGCCCATCGACCGACCAAGGACGCGGGACTTACATCGAATTCCTCCTTAAACACTCGACTGAAGTGAGCTTGTGAAGAAAACCCCCAACGTTCGGCAACGGCCTTAACAACGCCTCTCACGGGCTGTGCTTCCGACAGATCTCTATAAGCTCTGTTCAATCGGAGCGAAAGAATGTACCGGTTCACACCGCCGAAGTCTGCCAGGTGGCGGAATAGTGTCGCTCGGGACAGTTTCAATTCTTGGCATATCCTGTCTGCGCTAAGCCAAGAATAGTTGAGATTCTTTTCAATGAAGTTCTTGATGGCATTGACTTGGTCATTTCGGCTATTTGGATATTTTGCATGTTTCGTTCTATGAGCAAAAACGCCTCTAAGTGTCCCGGAGAGGCTTTCTGAAAGAACCGAAAGCTCATTTTGGCTCAGATGGTCAAGCTCCTGATATGCGGCGTCAATGCTCGCCGAAAGAAAACGCCCAAGAGCAGTGTCTAGGCTTAAACTTAAAACGGGGGGATGGATCAATGGGTCATAGCCGAGTGCGTGATAGGGCAAAAAGATCGAAACCAGTTCGTGATCGGTGTGAGCTTCGCGCTTGGATCGATTTTGATCGATAAAATAGAGAGCGCTGCGATTTAAATCGAATTTTTCCACATCTAATTGAATGGTCTCTTTGCCAGATTTAAGCATTTTGACCTTTATGAATTTGGTGGGTGCCTCTCAACCAGCTTGCTCGATCTGATTATGGTGTTAGCTTCCGCTCGGACGCTGGAAAACAAAATATCCGGTGCAAACCATATACGGGTAGAAAATCTATAATTGCTCGACGCGGAGCCTTCCGGATTAAGCTCATAGGTGCCATCGGTGATTTCACCCCAAATTGCTCGCGCCTCATCTGGTGCCAAATCAAAAGTATTGACGTGATATGATTTAGCCATTCCGCACTCCAATGAAGCGTTCTCAGCAGACTTTGGGCAAACACAACGGGTCGGATTCAATGTTTGAACAGTACAAATTCTTGGAACGTCACAGAGGCCTTCAGACGCTATGCGGACTGGCTTCCACGATCAACCATTCGGGGTCGCCATCACTGGTCGCGTGGCAATACCCATTGCGGTTGTCGCGCGACCAGGCAGCTCAGGTCAAGGTCAGCGTCTGGATCCTGGATAAAGGCGCCGGCAATCTGGCCCACACAGTCACCCGCGTAGCTCCAAACCTCATGCCCACTCTGCGGGACAAGGACGTAAGTGCTGTTCTCCAGTTCGCGGGCGGCACGCTTGCCCATGAAGACCGGCGTCCGCCTGTCGTATGCGCCTTGCAGGATCAGCGTCGGAACCATGCTACTCACCGGGTCTTTGACCTGGATGGGCGCGGCTCCCACAGGCCAGTTACGACAAAGGTCTGCCATCGTTTGCGATAGTGCCAGGTCGCTCAATTGTGGAAATGCCAGATCGTTGTAGCTGTTGACGGCATCCTCGAAGCGCTCAAACGGGATGTCTTCGACGCAATGGATCGTGTTGAAGAATAGCTGCCGTCGCTTGTAGAACGCGTGTGGCACCTATTCGGGCACCGGCTAGGGGTTGACCTGCCCGACGTGCTGACGCTGGCCCTGTCGTCGCCCTCACAGAGCGTCATGGACGTTCTGACCGGGGAAGGACTAGGCGACCTTGACCTAGCCGCCGTGGCGGTCTTGGCGGTGCCGCTGTGGGCACTACCCGTTGCCGACCGACCCACCGTCGCGGCCCTTTGCGAACATCCTTGAACCCAAGTGCCAAGGGCAACTTGCCGCGCCGACTGCGCGGCATTTTTTTACCTTCCGAGCGGTCGAATACGCGGTTCGATACGCTCCGGCACGTTATAAGCTTGAACCGTGATGGAGATTTCGCGGTTGGTGTCGTCTTTGTGGCCGAAAAGGTAGGTCCAACTGCTTTCCGAACGCTGCTTCACCAACTTCTTGAAGTTTGCGTGGTTCGGAGTGCTGCTAGAAATCTTCTCAAGAACACCCGTGAAGTCTTTGTTTCGGCTGAACATTAGGACTGCGGCCTTTGTGTCGCGCCAACTCAGATAGGAAAGCACTTGGTCCAACGTTTCTAGATACGCCTTCTCTCCAGTCCAGAACTTGCATTCGCCAATGAAGATGTTTCGGCCATCGACCTTGATGAGAATATCGGTTTTACCTTCGTAGTTGAATGTTTCCCCGGTCGCATCTCCGGAGAAATGGCCGTTCAACTGGACCAAAAAATGAGTCCGTAGGCTTTCTTCGTCAATCTCTCTGAAGGCGCCGGGGCTTTGCTCCATGACTTGAACCATATTCTCAAGCACTTTCAGAATATGTTCGTAGTCATCGCTTGTAAGCGTCGGTTCGGGTTCAAAGGGAGCTCTAGAAGCTTTGGGCTTCGGTGTGGCGGGTCTGATCTTACGGCGGACGGACGGCGCGGCAAAGGTCTCCGATGCACCGGGCCTTTCTTTCATCTTGAAGCCCAAGCCCGCGACTAGCGACTTGTCTTTGAGGAGTTTTTCTTTGCGGCGCTCAATAGTTTGCGTCGCTAGAGCCAACAATCCGGCATTGTATCCCTGCGCATCCTTTGTCAACCATTCAAGATGTTGGTTGATCGACGAAACGCGGCTGTCAACTTCCTTCCGCACTTGGTCCGCCGTCAAGTTTGTTCCAGTTATGGAGAACTTGAGACTATCGCTACCAACATAGGCACGGGGATTGTTGAAGTTTCGGGTCGTCGGTTGAATGTCGAAACCAGTTTTGTTCCCAGTGTAAGGGATTTCTACGTCAACCGCTGTTCCTGTAACTGTCCGTGTTCCACCATAACCATCGTAGAATGGATCGTTACGACGGCCAACTTCAACTTCAGCTTCGCGCTGATCCGCGACGATTTCGTCGGGGAGGATCGTAGGAACGTCAAATACAAACTCAGAAACATAGTATTTTGCCAAGTCTGACGTTGAAGTGTTGAGCAATTCGTCGCCGTTCATGGCCTCAATAGATGCCACTAGCTTCTGTTTCCAAGCTTCCTGCGTGGCGAACCAATCGCCTTTGTTGAAAAGGTGGTCTTCTGGCGTTGAACTATAGCGTCGCATAACAAACTCGCATTGTGCGTGAACTCTTGCGACCAACCATATGTAGAGTGAAGCCGAATGCCAACGCACAACATTCGCTTTCAAACCGGCGAGAACACCGGCTGAAAATGAGTAGTAGGGCGTTAGTAGATTTGGCAACTTGCCTAATTTATCAATGAAATCAAAGGCAAGTGGCGGAGCGGACGCGACCGGGATCGGACGTTCTCCGAGATACAAGCTATTGATTTTATTTCCACCTTTCCGCTTATGGCAGCTTGCCAGCCAGCGACAGCTTGTATGGCAACGAACCGAGCACGGCCGACAAGCGCATCAAGGCGGGCAAAACACGTGTGCTCTTGACGGTATTCGAGGAGTACGAGACCCATCTGCAGCGCCTTCGCCCCCTGCGAACCGCCATGGAAGAACGCCTGCTGCGGGCCTTCGCAGGCCTGATCAACCAGCTTCGGCAGCAGGACCTCGGCATCGAACGATACATCTGGCGCTCGCGTGATGATTCCAAGGTTCGCGACAGCCACGCTGAGTACGACGATCAGGTGTTTCGTTGGGACGAGCCGCCCGCTGGCGGCCATCCGGGACAGGCGCACAACTGTCGCTGCTATGCAGAGCCAGTTGCGCCGGGATTGCAGAATGATGTTATTCTTGCAGAACTTGCGCTACCGGCAGACAGTTTTCCGAGCAGCGGCGGGATTGTACGCAGGCTGGCAAATGGCCTTTTGGCCCGGTCACCGGCGGGGATGGCGGCCTATGCTGCGCTGGAAGCCAACAACCTGCTTCAAGGCTTCGTACAGTCCGCCCGAGAGCAGCGAGTTAGAGACGCCGCTGCGGTCCTGGGTGCTGACCTTGGCACCGTGGAGGGGTTGCTGGCCGCGCAATCCTACGCTCAGGCGCTGGTTCTGGCTGAGAATGGCTTCCTGTCAGGGTCTCCGGAACGTGGCGAACGGGCGAGAGTGATAGCTGAAGCCCTCGGCTTGTACGAGATGTACCGGCCCGGTCTGTTCACGTTGCCCAACGAGAACGCCGGTGACGCAGTCAATCTCGCACGCCGCCTCGCCGTGGATGCACTCGCCGCACTGGACGCCGGTCGCCTTGTCATCGACGAAGGTTCTCTTTCGCAGGGTTGGGCCGAGGTCTTTCCGGGATTGACCGAAGATGAACGACGCCTCGGGCAGCTTCCCGGTTTTACGCCCGAACGCATCGAGCAGTGGCTGGAAACCTACCCGGCCGAGGTTCTTGGCCTGCCGAACCACACTGGATCGCCCGCCGTCGAAGACCCCACTGGCAACACCATCTCCACGCCTATCCCGGATGCGGCGGGTCCGAACGTCGTGACCATGGAGAACCCGCATTCGATTGACAGCGTCTCCATCCCCGAAGATCGCGCGCGGCATATTCTCGATGGCGAGGGGCGTAGCGGAGGGCATAGATACGGAACGGGCATTCCGGGTAAGACTGAATTTCCCGCCACCTGGTCAGATAATGATATTCTGGAGGCCATAAGGCAAGTCGCGGGAACTGGTACTGTTGATCGACCCGCGCATCGTGATGGCGATCTGGTCGTCGTCGGCGAGGTAAATGGCGTCACGATCGAAGTTGTCGTACAACCAAACGGCGAAGTGCGGACGGGCTACCCGCTCTCGGGGCCGGGTGTAAGAAGGAACTAGGGCAGAGATGGACGACAAAGAAGCAATTGAACTCCTTGAAAAGCAGATCAAGGCCCTCGAACAGGCAGGCATCGACATGTCAGGTGATCGAACATTCTTCTATGTCGGGGAGTATGATCTCGCGCTAGAAGGCGTCTACGTCGCGCACAAAAGGCACCCCGGTGTGCTCGATGCAAAAGAAGTGCGAGCGCTCGTCGACGATTTCGGCATGGACACGGCCGAATTCGACCGGTGAACTGCTTCTGAAGTCGGTGTGAGCCTGTTTGCGGACCAGTACCGATTTATGTTCGCGCCTCCACCCAACTCGCCACGGTCAGCCCCGGCACGCTGTCCAGCGCCCGGTCCGCGTCCCGTGCGAGATCCAGCCGCTTCGGCAGCTTGACCTGCGGCACCAGCAGGAAGATCGGCGCGGTGACCTGGTTGCGGCCGGTCTTCGCGCGCGACGCCACCGCCTGGCCCCGTTTGTTGATGCGGGCGCGGTCGGCGACGAGCAGGTTCGGTCCCCGGCGGCGATAGACGAAGCGCAGTCGTAGACCCCGGCGGCGCTCCCATTCGCCGGGGGTGATCTTGCCGCCACGCAGGCCGCGGCCGGCGGCGGGCGTCGGGATCGCCAGCCAGAAGCCGGTTTTCGAGCGGATCAGCGGGCCGGTGTCGTGGGCGCCGACGTTGGCGGGGGCCTTCGACCAGACCAGCGACGCCGCGCCGATGCTGGTGGTGCCCTTGGGCCATGTCTCCGCGCGGATGCTCCTGGCCAGCCTCTGGCCCAGCCCCGCGCCAGTGATCTGGCGACGCCAGTCGGTCTTGAGCTGCCCGCCGGCCTCTCGCATCGCCGTGGTCACCGCACGCTCGCCGGCCTTGATCTCCGCGGCCATGAGCGCGGCGAGGTCCGGCGTGACGTCGAGCTTCAGCTTCATGACCGTCAGGCCAGACGCAGGTCCACGGTCCAGACGAGCCGCTCGCGGTCGCGGAGGGGCTCGCCCTGGATGAGGAAGGCCTCACCGTCGATCTCGATGCGGTCGCCGGGCCGGGGATTGGGTACCTCGGACACGCGAAGATCCATGCGCGTGGTCTCCGACCAGAAGCTCAGCGTCATGCGTGATCCTGTCGATGCTGTTCGCGCGCTGGTCTCGGCCGCGCTGGACTCCCGCGGCCTGGACTCCACCGGGGTGGATACCCTGGCTTCCGGCCGGACTCCGGCATCCGCAGGGTACCGGATGCTCAGCAACCGCGCCTACATCGGCGAGGCGGTCCACAAGGGCGACAGCTATCCCGGCGAGCACGATGCCATCATCGACCGCGAGACGTGGGACCGTGTCCATGCGATCCTGCAGGAGAGCCCCCGGAAGCGCGCCGCACGCACACGCGCCGACACGCCCGCGCTGCTAAAGGGGCTGCTGTTCGGCCCGGATGGCGCGGCCTTCTCGCCGACGCATACGCGCAAGGGCGACAGGCTCTACCGCTACTACGTCAGCCAGACGGTGCTGAAGCACGGCGCCGGATCTTGCCCAGTCGGCCGCGTGCCCGCGGGCGAGATCGAGGCGGCCGTCATCGACCAGTTGCGCGTCGTGTTCCGCCAGCCGGAGATCGTGTCGGGCACGTGGAAGGTCGCGCGCTCCCACGCGGACGACATCACCGCAGCCGAGCCACGCACCGTCCGTCGCACATCTTCCACTCTTGAAAAGGATGCTTGACGACAACTTACGTCGTTATCGGGCTTTCCGCGAAGAAGCGACCGCTAGCGGCTGGAAAGATCGCGACGCTGTACACGAAGCACAGCATCCGCACATGCACGAGTACCAACGTGCGTTCTTGGCAATCAATGCGCCGGAGACCGCTGCGCTGATGCGTCAATACCTGACGGATGAGCATTTTGGCGAGCTGGCAGCGCGTGTGCTGGCTGCCCAGTGGTTTGAGGCGAACGAACCCAAGGACGACAAAAAGTTCCGCATCGGCGTAGACTTCTCGCGCGTGGAAGCGCGCCGGGAGGCCCGCGCCGCCGATCCCGCCGCGACATCGATCGAGGCGGAGGCGATCTTCGGCGCAATCGAGACCTTGATTGTCGATGGTTCGTCGGATGCGCAAGTGAAGCTGGCGGTTGCGCTCGGCATTGTTGGAGCACGGCTCCCCCACGGCCAGCGTGACGCGACGATCCAGAAGCTCATTTCTCTCGCGCCGAGGCAGGCGCGCGCAGCCTTGTTGTTGTCGCTGGTCCTCTCTGGCGAGGACATCGACATCAAGCTCGTGGCCGACGGCATAGCTGAGACCTTTGAGGCGGCCGAGAAGGAGACTTGGATTCTGACACAGAGCGACGCGTATCAGCTACGCGATTGGTTGCGCCTTTTGCCGTTCGCCACGCCTGTCACCGATCTGCCCGCCATCGTGCGCGGCAGGCCGGACGCGCAGCGCCATCCACGAGTGCTCGAAGAGATGGTCCGCGGACTCGGCAGTTCGTCCTCGGACGACGCAGAAGACGTGACTTTCACGCTCGCCGAAGATGACCCGCGTCTCTACCAGAACCATGGGTGGCGCGCGACCGCGCTGAGCTTCGGCACCGTATCCGCCGCGCGCCGCCTTGTTGATTTGACCGTCAGCGGCGCGCTCGACGGCAAGTCATACGATGGGTGGGGTTGGCAGCGCGAATTGAGTGGCTTGATTTCGGAGTTCCCAGAGGTCCGCAAGTACGTCTTTGACCTTCTGAAGGATGGGCCGACAACGAAACAGCTTGGCCTGCTCGCAAGCGCAGTCGCCGAAGATCCTAGCACGGATGGCGTACTGATGCTGATCGATTTTGAGATGAAAACCGGACGCTCGTTCATGGCGAGGCCGGCGATCGAAAGCGCCGTCACACAGCACGTTCCGGCCGAGAATTGGGAGGGCGCATACAATATCGTGCCGGTCGCGGCGACTGAGCTGCGCCGGAAGCTGCTGGCGATGACGGGCAGCGGCGGCAAGGATGACCCCGCCGCCCGCTGCCTCAACGTCATGGACAAGCTACGGGACGAGTATGGTGCGCCCGACTCGGAACCACGCCATCCCGATCTTGCGTCAGGGCGCCCCTGGCCGATCTTGACGCTCGATCCCGACGCGGAAGACGGAAGCTGATCGGCCGCCGCAAGGTCAGGGCGGAATGTCCGCTGAGAGCGCAAGCGCATGTCTCCATGCTAGGTGGCCTATCGCAAAGCCGCCAGTCGCCTATCGGGCCCGAAGCAGCCATTCGCCAACATCGCAGAGAACGGCCGCCGATCGCCCATACCACGAGGCTTTGCGCATGCTGCGGCGCGGGCGCCGTCAGCCAAGCAGCATACGCCAAGCGACGAATGGTTCGATCCCAGTTCCTTTCCCAGAAACGCGACTGGCGTCGCAGGCAACAGATGATCGAGAATTATTCTTCATGCTTTCAGAGCCTTACAAGCTGTTACCCAAACCGGCGCAGTTAACAGCTTTAGAGAATATCCGCCCTGAGAGACCGCTTCCGGGCCACTTGCCACCGGGGCCGGTGCTCAGCCCCGCCTGCATAACCCTCTAATACAACGAGAAAATCCGGCCACCGCCGGATCGGGAGAGCGCTTTCGCAAGGGCAAGTGGCGGAGCGGGCGGGACCTGGATCGGACGTTCTCCATCCCCTAAGGCATTGTTTTAATTGATGTGACTGATGGTTTGGATCGTCACTTGGTTCAATCGCGACTGGCAGCCAAACAGATTGACCGCTGCCAGAGCCACGTTTCCGCAACTGCACCGCCACGTCCGCCGCGTCGCTACGAACACTGAGATTGTCCCGGACGAAGTCGCCCCCAGAGCGGGAACCCAAGGCTACCCCACCGTGACCCCGAACAACGCCCCCACCGCCGCGGTCGCTCCCATGGCCAGCGCGCCCCAGAACGTCACTCTTGCGGCCCCACGCGCGACGCCTGCTCCGCCGGCTGACGCGCCCATTCCACCGAGCACCGCCAGCCCGATTAGTGTCGATGCCGCCACCAGAACCCCGATCCGCGTTTCCGGCACCAACAGCGTGACGATCAACGGAAGCACCGCGCCCACGGCAAAGGTCAGGGCCGAGACCAGCGCCGCCTGGATCGGGCGGGCCGTCACGGTCTCTGAGATGCCGAGTTCGTCGCGGGCATGCGATCCGAGCGCGTCGCGTTCGGTCAGCTGGTGGGCCACCTTCTCCGCCAGGTCGCGATCGAGCCCCCGGTCTACGTAGATCCGGGTGAGCTCCTCGAGTTCCGCCTTAGGCGATTCCGCCAGCTCGCGGGTCTCGCGGGCAAGATCGGCTTGTTCCGCATCAGTCTGGGAACTGACCGAGACGTATTCGCCCGCCGCCATGGACATCGCGCCAGCCACAAGCCCGGCCAGCCCCGCGATCAGGACCTCCGGCTTTCCGGACCCGGCTGCGGCGACGCCGACGACGAGGCTCGCGGTTGAAACAAGACCGTCGTTGGCCCCGAGCACGGCGGCCCGCAACCAGCCGATGCGATGCACCATGTGGATTTCGGAATGCGAGAGGCGGCTCATGGCGTGGCTCCTTGCGCGAGGTCGGCCTGCCCGGAGGAGACAGCCTTTGGTTTCGGTGTGGCGGGGTCGTGCGGCGCAATGCGCAGCGCGCGCAGGGCGTTCAGGATAACGGCGACGTCGATCACTTCCTGCAGGAGCGCCCCCTGCACCGGGGTGAGATAACCGAAGGCGGCGGCGATCATTCCCAGCACGGACAGGCCGATCCCGGCGACAACGCTTTCGACAGCGATGCGGCGCGCACCGCGCGCAATCTCGATCCCCGGCCCGAGCCGGTCGATACGGTCGACAAGCAGCACCACATCCGCCGCCTCCGCCGATGCAGCGGCGCCCCGTGCACCCATTGCGACGCCGACATCGGCTGCCGCGAGTGCGGGCGCGTCGTTCACCCCGTCGCCCACCATCATGACCGGCCCGTGCTTGCGCTCGGAGAGCACCAGCAAAACCTTCTGATCCGGCGTCAGCCCGGCGCGCAGACCGTCGAGGCCCAGCCCCTCGGTCACGCGCTCGGCCACGTCCGCGCGGTCGCCGGTGGCCAGCAGTATGTGCGAGATGCCCTCGCGGCGCAGACCTTCCAGCATCGCGCCCGCGCCCTCGCGCAGCGGATCGGACATCACCAGATGCCCGGCCATGTGACCGTCGACCGCCACGGCGACGAGGACCGATCCGGCGCCCTTGGCGGGGTGATCGCCCACCATCCGCCCGACCCGAGACGCCACGAAACCGTCGCCGCCGACGATCACGCTGCGGCCCTCGACATGGCCCACGAGCCCTTCGCCCGGAAACTCGGCGACCTCCGACGGCACGGGCAGCGAAAAGCCCTGCGCCTTTGCGGCGGCGACGATGGCTTGCGCCACTGGATGCTTCGATGCCTGGTCGAGCGATGCCGCGATGCGCAGGATATCGCCCTCTGCCATGCCATCGTGGCTGTCGATAGACACGATCTGCGGGCGGCCGTCCGTCAGGGTGCCGGTCTTGTCGAGGATCAGCGTGCGGATGCGCGCCATCGTCTCGAGCGGCCCCGCGCCCTTGATCAGCACGCCGAAATGCGCAGCGCGCGACAGACCGGCGACCAACGCGACCGGCACCGCCAGGATCAGCGGACAGGGCGTCGCGACCACAAGCACGGCGACGGCCCGGATCGGATCGCCGGTGAACCACCAGGCGGCGAATGCGATGCTGACCGTGACCGCGAGGAAGCCCAGCGACCAGCGGTCGGCAAGCCGCGACATCGGCGCCTTGGACGCCTGCGCCTCCTCCACCAGCCGGACGATCCCGGCATAGGTGCTGTCCTTGGCTTCGCGTGTCGCCGTCAGGTCGAAGGCCTCGCCCGCGTTGGTCGACCCGCTCATGGCGTCGGCACCGTGGGCAAGGCGCACCGGCAGGGACTCGCCGGTCAACGCGGAGGTGTCGACGAAGGCCGTGTCCGAGGCCACCATGCCGTCCACCGGCACCACGTCGCCCTGCCGGATCAGCAGGCGATCACCGGGGGCGATCTCATCGAGCGGCACGTCCTCCAGCCCGCCGTTGCGATGCCGGGTCGCGGTCCGGGGCACGCGGGACAGGAGGTCATGCATCTCGCGCCGGGCGCGGCCCTCGGCAAAAGCCTCGAGGAAGGTACCGCCAGAATACATCACCGCGACCACCGCCGCCGCCAGGGTCTCGCCGAAGACGAGCGCCGCCGACATGGACAGCGCGGCAACGATATCGAGGCCGACCTCGCCGCGCCCGATGCTGCGCAGGATCTCGACCACGAGCGCGGCGAGCGCCGGAACGACCCCGGCGATCCAGATGAGGTTCGCGAAATCGGGTTCGCCCGCGACGTAGAACGCAAGTCCGCCAGTCAAACCGGCCACGGCCGTCAGCAGAATGGCGGTCTTGAAGCGGTCGGTACGGTTCTGTTCCATGCGGCTCATCTTCCCCGGGCTGAGGCGATCGCCGCTGGTTCTTCGGAGAAAAGTCGTCCGACTCCCACGCCCCTTGCGTTCCCTTCATCATCGCGCAGGAGAAACAGGGCGTCGAGCCCGTGTTTTCTTGCAAGTGCCGCGCCTCTCTCGGGGCCGAGCACCATCAGCGCCGTCGCCCAGGCGTCGGCTTCGGCACAAGAGCGGGCGACGACGGTGACGGAGGCCGGCGACGCGATCAGCGGCGCGCCGCGTCTCGGATCCATGGTGTGCGAGAGGCGTCGTCCTTGCACCTCGACCCAGTGGCGGTAGTCGCCCGACGTCGCCACGGCGGCATCCTGCAGCGCGAGGATCGCATGCGGCGTCCGGCGCCCCGGGTCCGGCGCTTCCACCGCGATGGTCCATGCCTCACCATCCAGCCGGAGGCCCATCGCACGCATCTCGCCGTCGATGCCAACAAGGGCGTCGGCAATCCCATGATCGCGCAAGGTCTCGGCGAGCCGGTCGACGCCATAGCCCTTGGCGATGCCGTTGAGGTCAAGCGCGACGGGCTCAGCCTTGTGCACATGGTCGCCGTCGCACTCCAGAACCTCATGTGCAGGGCAACGCTGGACGGCCATCGCCGTGCGAATACCCTCGGGTGCCGCGTCGCTCGGACCGAAGCCCCAGGCGGTCACCGCATCACCCATGCCGATGTCGAAGGCCCCGTGCGATGCGCGGCCGATCTCGAGGCCGAGGCGCAGCACCTCGAGCAATCGCGCGGGCACCGGCACCCATTGGCCCACCGGGGCTGCGTTGAGCCGCATCAGGTCGCTGTCGGGCTTCCAGGTCGACATCTGCGCGTCCACGTCTTCCACGGCCGCCTGCAGCGCGCCCCGGACTGCCTCCTTGTCGACGTCGGGACCAGCGAAGAACAGCGCCGACCATCGCGTGCCCATCGTGGGGCCGTTCAGGGCGACCCTAACCAGCTCAGTAGACATCTTCGACATACCGCCCCTCCGCCTTCAGGACTGCCGGCGTCAGCCCGGCCGGCGCGAGTATCTCGGCCAGCGCATCGGCCACGCCCGCGGCCATGTCCCGTCCGCCGCAGACCATCACGCGCGCCCCGTTGAGGATGAGCTCTGCGACCTCGGCGGCCTCGCCGCGCAGCGCGTCCTGCACGTAGTGAGGATGCGCCCCACGCGAGACGGCTGTGACCAGGCGGCTCAGTCGCCCTTCGTCCTGCCAGGTCGCCAGCTCCTCGCCGTAGAAGAAATCGCTGTCGGGAGCGCGCATGCCGAAGAACAGGTGGATCGGCCTGCCGCGCGTGTTGCCGCGCACAAAGCCCGCGAGCGGCCCGATGCCGGTCCCCGCGCCGATCAGGATCAGCGGCGCCCGGCCGCGCCCGGGGCGGAAACCGGGGTTGGGGCGCAGGAAGGCGCTCACCGTGTCGCCAGGCTCCAGCGCCGTGAGCTGACCCGAGCAGAGGCCGCCGCGGTGCTTCTTGACCACGATCTCGACGAAACCGTCGCGGTGCCCGGAGGCGAGCGAGTAGAGCCGCGGGACGGCGCCACCTTCGGGCAGGATGCCGATCAGATCGCCCGCCTGGAACCGGGCGAACCCGTCCCCGAGCAGCCGTTGCAAGAGGGAGGCGCGCGGAAGCGCGAAGCGGAGGATGGCGGTCGGGGCCTGCACCTCGGCGCCGTAGTCGCGCCGCGAGACGAGGGTCAGCGTGGTCGTCTGCGGCTGGACAGGCCGGTGCGCGAGGTCGAGTTCCATCCCGAGCGCGTCTCCGAGCGCCCGGCCCCAGCGGGCGAAATCCTGCGGCGATTGCCGGTCGATGGTGTCGAAAGCCAGCAGTTCGGGCCAGCCCTTCGCCTGCGCCGCTGCCGCGACGTCCCTGGCGAAGGCGCAATAGGCCGGAAAGCTCCGATCGCCGAAGCCGAGTACCGCGAGAGGGATGTTCGGCGCGCGGTCGGAAGCGTTCAGCCGGTCGAGAAAGCCTTTCGCCGACGCGGGCGCCGCCCCGTCGCCATAGGTCGCGGCGAGCAGGATGATCCGCTGGGCGCTAGTGTAGCGCTCCGGCGTGAAGGCCGACATCGGGCCGACATGCACGCTCTGCCCGGCCTGCGTCAGCGCGGCATGAAGCGTCGCGGCAAAGCCCCAGGTGCTGCCGCCCTCGCTGCCGACGAGCAGGATCGTCTCGGCGCGACCGGCGGGCTGATTGCCCCGGATGCGCGGCCGACCCCGCCGCCCGGCGAGCCAGACCAGCACTCCGGTCGCGCCCATCGCGGGCACGCCGAGCGCCATGAACCCGAGCACGAGCCCCAGCGTCGCCGCGCCCTGTCCGGTGTGCAGCATGTAGATCGTTTCCGAGACGCGCTCCCATCCCGTGAGGTCGGCCCACGCCAGGAGGACCCCGTCGCCCTGGTCGAGATACCCGGTGCCCCGGTCGGTCTTGAGCGTGAACACGTCCGTCGCGTCGCCGGGATAGGGAAAGCTCAGCTCGCGCAGTTCGGCGACGGGCGTCAGCTGCAGCGTGGGCATCTGGCCCGGCGCGAAGCCGGTCTGCCCGCTCACCTCGGCCTGGGCGGCCGGCAGGGCGCCGCCATCCGGCAGGAGATCGAAGGTGGACGCCGTCATCCACAGCGCGGTCGTGGAGGACAGAACGAGGCCGACGACGGCGATCCGGGCGATCTCGACGTGCAGCCGGCCGGCGCGCGGGCCGCGCAGGCGCGCGAACCAGTGCCGCCAGCCACCCGTCCTGCGCGACACCATCGCCGCGCCGGAGAGCGAGAGGAGCAACATCGCGGCGGCCCCTGCCGCCATGGCGATGCGCCCGCCATCCCCGAGGAACAGCGACCGGTGCAGGTTGGTCAGCCAGCGTTCGGCCTGGTTCGGGTCGGCCGAGGCCACGCCCTCGCCTGTTGCCGGGTCGATCACTGCGGCGCCCGGCGCGCCCTGATCGAACCAGTAGGCGGTGATCCGGCCGGAGGACGATCGGCGGATCTGCTCGACGCCCGGATAGACGGCCTGGATGCGGTCCGCGAGAGCGGCGACGGTCAGTCCGGCTTCCGCCTGCGGCGCGGAGATGCGCTCGGCCGCAGGGAAGACCGACAGCGCCGCGCCGCTCAGGCTCAGGATGGTGACGAGCGCGAGGGCCAGAAGACCCGGCCAGCGATGGAGTGCACGGATCATGGCCCCGTTCCTCACATGTCGTAGGCGAAGCTGGCGACGTAGCGGCGCCCGGTCACCGGCGTGCCCGCGCCATCGGTCGTGAGCGGGACGGCCACCTCGTTCGGGCTGTCGCGCATGTCCTCGACGGCCGCATCGATGTGGAGCGTGTAGCCCGCGTCGAAGAGCGCGTCGGCGAGGTCGAGCGTGATCTCGAGCGTGCGGCCCGCGCCGACGCTGGCGCCGGTGATGCCGTTTACCTGCGCGGTGTCGCCGCCGGTGGCGCGATACCAGTCGCTCAGGTGCTCGTAGTACTTGGACTTGTCGCCGGCCATCCACAGGCTGCCGACATAGGCGCCCGAAGCGTCGGTGACGTAGAGCGCGAGATAGGCCCCGTCGCCGCCATAATTGTTGAGGGTCGTGGTGAGCGTCACCGGCCGCGCCATGGCGAGGGCGGGAAGCGTCAGGGCCGTGGTCAGCGCGAGCGTTGCGAGAAGCGATTTCATCGTATGGATCCTTGTTCGGAGAGGGGCTGCGAAGCGGCTCAGTTCACCTGAACCTGCGGAGGTGCGCCGTTCCCGAAGAGGCCGTTCTGCGGAGGGGCGACCGTGCCGGCGGGCGCGGGATTGCGAGCGCCACCGCGGCAATCGTCATCGTCATCGTCATCGTCCTCGTCGCAGTCGTCGTCATCGTCGTCATCGTCGTCGTCGTCGTGTCCTCGACGCGAACCGTCCCGCCAGCGGTCGTCGTCGTCGTCATCGTCGCTTGCGAGAACGAGCGGCATGGCTTGCGATGAGTCATCGAAGAGCGCGGCAATGGGCCGAAGGACGCTATCGGCCGGGGCTTGCACCGCACTCCAGGCGGGGACGCCGATCACGGCGGTCAGCGCCGTGGATGCGACCAGAAGTGTCAGGGTCTTTTTCATGGCAGGGTCTCCTTTCGTCTGCTGAGACCAATCTGGAGAACCGACCTGAGGGCTTGCTGACGGCGCAGCGATTCCCGCTTCAGGTTGCCGTCAGGAAGAAAAGGCCCCGCCGGTGAGAGCGGGGCCAAAAGGCGCAGGCGAGAGCCACACGGCTGGCGTGGCGATGTGACAGGCCCTTTCTCAGGCGAATTCGAACTGCTCGAAGCGGACCCGCCGCGGCATCTGGTCCTGTGCCTTCAGGCCCTTGAGGAGTCCGTCCTTCAGGCCGGTCGGGCCGCAGAACCACAGATCCGCATCCTTGACCGCGAACGGCGCCGCGCTGATCAGGCGCTCGGCCGTGAGTCGGCCATCGCGCGTCGAGACGACCACCTCGAAACTGAACCTCGGGTTGCGGGCGGCCGCAGCGCGCAGCGTCTCTACCCCGATCGCTTCCTCTTGCGTCCGGACGCAATGGACGAGGTGAATGTCGCGCCTCTCCGCCTCGGTCAGGCTTTCCGCCCAGGCGAGGAAGGGCGTGATGCCGATGCCGCCCGCCAGCCATATCTGGCGCGCACCGCCCTTGCGGAAATTGAACCGTCCATATGGCCCTTCGACCTGCACGCGCGTTCCGGTCCGCAAGATGGCGGGCAGGCTTCGTGTCCAGCCACCCAAGCCCCGGATGGAGAACGTCAGGGTACCGTCAGGGCGCGGGGCGCTGGCGATCGTGAAGGGGTGCGGCTCGGACAGTCCTGCCTCTGGCGCACGGACGAAGGCGAATTGCCCCGGACGCCACCGCATGGCCCGACCTTTCGGGCTGAGCGTCAGTGTGGTGGTGTCACCGGTCTGGCTGATCTCGCTCACGGTAAACTCCCGACGCCGCAGCCGCGGGGCGACCAACTCGGTGAAGAACCACGCAGCGACTCCGGCGATGCCGAATGTGTTCAGAAGCACCGAGAGCGATGAATCTACCCCGGTCGGCATGTCGACGAAGAACTGGTGAAAGACCACCATAGCAAACAGGGCGCCCATGAAACGATGGCTGAAGCGCCAGATCTGATAGGGGATTTCAAGCCCGATGAAGGGCAACCGCCGGAACCAGCTGACGGCAATCAGCGCGAGAAGCGCGTTGAAGGCGAGCTCGCCCGCCTCTTCACCCAGTTCACCAAGGCCGGTTTCACGAACCGTCCGCTCGAAGTCCGGCTCGATCTGCTGATGCAAAATCATCAGGATGATCGCGGAGATGCCCAGCCATTTGTGGACCCGGTACATGCGGTCGAGACCGCCGAACAACGGCTCCACCAAGGGCGGCCGTGCGGCGAGGATCAGGGTCTGCGCCATTGCGACAACCGCCGCGGCCCCAACTGCAATGCCGAGCGCCGCATCCGCGCCATAGGGCGCATAGGTGTTGAACCCGAGCAGCGCCGCCAGCAGGCATGGCAGCGCCACCAGCAACGGGCCCATCATGGGCAGAGGCGATATGACGGGGAGCCGGGGCAGTGTCGGAACGCCGGGCGCCGGGACATCACCGGCGCGATGCACTGCATCAGTCATCGTCGCCTCCCTCTCGGTCCCGCTCGCGTCGATCGTCCTCGTCGTCCTCGTATTCGAACTCGATCACTTCCAGCGTGGCCGGGTGGACCGTCACCTCGATTCGGCGCCCCTCGGCATCCCGACCGTCGATCTCGTAGCAGCCGTCGTCGATCTTGATGCGGCGCACCGTCCAGCCGTTCTCCTCGGCAAGCCGGGCGACGGCGTCGCGCGGCTGCCAGTCGGCCATCGGCACGAAGCAGTCGTCGTCCGCCAGCGCGACGCCGGCCGGGAAGACCGCGAGAAAGCCGAGAATTGTCAATGTCTTCTTCATGGGCCAAACTCCTCGTCGCTCGCCTCTTAATGCACTTCATGCGCGGCGAAGCTGACGGCAGCCTGAAGGGGCTTGGCCCATCGGCTTCAGCTTCGCGTCAGTCAGACGGATCATGGAGGGTCATCGGGACAGGACGGGGACGACCATGCGCATACTGCTGATCGAGGACGACACGACTCTCGGCGCGGCCGTGCGCGACCAGATCGCGGCGGATGGCCAATCGGTCGACTGGGTCATGCGGCTTGACGCGGCGGGCGACGCGGTGCGGGCCACGTCCTACGACCTCATCCTGCTCGACCTCATGCTGCCGGACGGGCGCGGCATCACCTTCCTCAAGGGCCTGCGCGCGCGGGGCGACGTGACGCCGGTCATCATCCTGACCGCGCTCGATCAGGTATCGGACCGCATCGAGGGCCTCAACGCGGGTGCCGACGATTATCTGGTGAAGCCCTTCGACCTTGCCGAACTCTCCGCGCGGATCGGGTCTGTCGCTCGACGCTACAGCGGAAACCCTAATCCAATCGTCACCCACGGGCCGCTGGAAATCGATCTCGCCGCCCGCAGCGTTCATCGCGAGGGCAAGCCGGTGCAACTGACCGCAAGGGAATGGGCGCTGTTCGAAGCCTTCCTCGCACGTCCCGGTCAGCTGCTGTCCAAGGCACAGCTAGAGGAGAAGCTCTACGCCTTCGACGCCGAGGTGGAGAGCAACACCATCGAGGTGCATGTAAGCCGCCTGCGCAAGAAGCTGGGGACGTCGGTCATCGAGACTGAGCGCGGCATGGGCTACAGGCTGGGCCGTCCATGAGATGGCCCGCGAGCCTTCAGGGCCGACTCGGCCTGTCGCTCGGCTTGGCGCTTACGGTGCTGTGGCTGCTCGCGGCGACGGTGACGGCCGTGATCGTCCGGGGCGAGCTGGACGAGGTCTTCGACAGCGCCCTGCGGGAGACTGCGGAACGGATCCTGCCGCTTGCGGTGACCGACATCGTCGGCCGGGAAGATCAGGGCGTGACGCAACGGCTCGCGCCCATCCGGGAGCACGACGAGCTGTTCACCTACCTCGTCCGCGATGCCGAGGGGCGCATCCTGCTGCAATCGCACGCGGCCGACCCTGCCGTGTTCCCGCACTGGGAGGGTCAGGGGTTTCGGCAGACCGCAACCCACCGGCTCTACAGCGACGCGGCGCTTCAGGACACGATCCGGATCACCGTGGCCGAGCCGCTGGCGCATCGAACGGCGGTCGCGCGCGAAATCCAGATGGGCCTCGGCCTGCCGCTGCTGATCGTCCTGCCGGTCGCGCTTGCGGCCATCATCCTGGCGGTCCGCTTCAGCCTGGATCCCCTGCGCCGGTTCCGCGCTCGGCTGGAGGCGCGCAACGCCCGTGACTTGTCGGAGGTTCCCGCGAGCGATCTGCCGACGGAGATTGGTCCGCTGGCCACGACACTCAACGGCCTTCTGGCCCGGCTGCGCGATGCGTTCGAGGCCGAGCGCAGCTTTGCCGCGAACGCGGCACACGAGTTGAGAACGCCGCTGGCCGGCGCAATCGCTCAGGCGCAGCGGCTGAAAACGGAGACGCACGAGCCGGCGACCGAAGCTCGTGCCACTGAGATCGAGGCGACACTCAAACGCCTGACCCGACTCTCCGAACGCCTCATGCAGCTCGCGCGGGCGGAAGGCGGGAGGCTGCGGATGGACCGGAGCGCAGACCTGAGGGCGGTCGCACGCGTCGTGGTAGACGATATCGGACGCGCGGGCGCTCCTGGCCGCATCGTGCTGAATCTTCCCGACGCAGCTGTCATGTCGGACCTTGACCCCGACGCCTTCGCCATCTTGTGCCGAAACCTTGTGGAAAACGCTCTCCGTCACGGAGCGGAAAATTTGGCAGTCGAGGTGACGCTGACGGCGGACGGCCACCTCGTTGTCGCGAACGATGGTCCCGTGGTGCCGCGCGAGATGCTCGACCGCCTGACGGCACGCTTCGAACGGGCGAACGCAAGCACCGATGGCAGCGGGCTTGGCCTTGCCATCGTCGCGGCCATCGCGAACCGGATCGGAAGCTCGCTCGTTCTGAAATCGCCGCGACCTGGTGGATCTTCCGGCTTCGAGGCATCACTCATTTTGCCGACCGATAGCCCCGGGTTCGGCGCCGGGCGCGACGCGTAATCCGCGACAAGTGCCGGAGGATCAGCGCACCCGCGCCTGTTCCCGCATCACGGCGTAGTCGGCAAGCATCTCGCCAATGGCCCAGCCATGCGGCAGCAGGGCCAGTTCCTCGGCCGCCCGCGCTTGGAACTCCCGGCTGTACTCGACCACGGGCGGGCACGTCGCGAGCCTGCCGTCCTCAGAACGAACCGTCGCGCAGCCGCTCAGCAAGCTCGTGGTGATCACGAGGGCGGCGAGCCGCAGCCTCCAGCATCCGGCGGTGGACATCATTGGCCTTCTCCGTGGTCTCAAGGCGTTCGGCGAGGCGTCCCGCTCGCTCCCCGGAGCGCCGAAGCGAAAGGAGGAACAGGAGCACGGCGAGGACAATGGCGCCGTAGCGCACCGCCGCCCGCACCCACGGGCTGGCGGCGAACCCGGTGAGCAAACCGGCAATCACCGCCGCCCCCGACGCCAATCGTCGAGGCGGGCGTAAATCGTGACCGCGATGCCGCCGAGCGCGACGGCGATGAACACCCAGCGCAGCGTGGCAAGATACGGCACGAGCGGCAGGATGGCGGTCTGCGTCTCGGCCAGCACCTGTTGCGCCACCTCCACGCCGGCCGCACCCAGCGTTGCGACGCCAGCCGCCCCTCCGCCTTTCATCGTGCGGCTCTGCACCAGGATCTCGCGCGCCGGCGGGGTCTCGGCCGCGAATGGCGCCGGGCGCGCAGGGAAGCGCTCGCCCCATTGGCGCGCGGGGCCGAGGTCGATGTGCATGAATCCGGACCGCGGGTAGAAGCCGAAGCCGAGGAACCCGACCTTGCGCGCAGCCGCCTCGAACGCCACGGGATCGTGGTTCGCCATGGCGATGTCGAATGCAGCGCCGTCGAGGTGCTTGGAGCGGGTCGCACCACCGACCGCGCGGTTGTGCTCGGGGCTGCGGTAGGCCGAGCGGACGATCAGCGGCTTGCCGAGCCGGTCACGCAGCGCCTGCAGCTTGTCGAGCGCCTGTTCATTGACCAGCAGCTTGCCGGTGCCCCGGCACGCGATTTCGTCCGGGCTGAAATTCGGCCAGCGCCAGTCATCCTCTGGCACCTCGCGCCAGTGGTCGTAGAAATTCGTGGTCATAGGGGGTCCTCCAGAAATGAGAAAACCCGCCTCGAAGGGCGGGTCCGGTGGGTCAAACATGTCGGATGGCTGGGACTACGGGCCGTTGCCGAAGACCTTCAGCTTGATGGCGACGCCCGCGAGCAGCGCGAGAAGGATCGCGGTGGTGACCGCGCGGACGACCGTCTGCACGGCCGTGCGGCGCACCAATCGGAGCAAGTCCAGCATCGAGCGCAGGTCGCGGATGTCGAGCGCGGCTTCGTCGCCCTCGAGTCCGACATCGGCCAGTGCGCGCTTCGCGCCTTCCTCGGCCGCCCGCGCAAGGATCGCCTCGAACTCGTGCTCGGGCATGCGGACGAACCCGTCCTCCGGGCGTTGTGGGGCCATGGCGTGCCTCCCTCAGCCGATCTTGGCCCCCCAGAACGAGGTCTGGTCGGCGGCGAAGTAGCCATCCGCGGCGCGGAAGTTGCCCTGAAGCTCGACGGTGTCGCCGGCGGTGAGCGCGACCATCGTGTGAAGCGAGAGGGCCGTCGCCTCCGAGACATGCGCGCCGCTGATCTCGCCGAACGAGCCGCGGATCTCGGTCGTGCCGTTCAGCACGAGCCGCCCGCTCATCCGCGCCGACGTGCTGGCGTTCATCTTGTAGAGCAGCGTGCCGCCGAAGATGTAGGTGCCGTCCGCAGGCGCCACGAAGTGGTTGTTGGCGGCGTCGAACGCCCCCTGGTCGTTGTAGTCGGCGTTGTTGAGGCCGATCTTCGTCCAGGCCCCCACACCGACATAGTTGTCGTAGTTGGTATAGGCCTTGAACCGCGGCAGCCGGGGCTGGTCGACGATGCCGGTGGCGTTGTCGACGCTGAGCCCGTCGAAGAAGGTGCCGCCGTCGGCGGAGACCGCGAGGCGGAAACGGTCGGAGCCGAAGAGCCCGACCAGCGCCTTGGTCACGAAGCCGGTCTGGAGCGTCAGCCCGAGGTCGTCGCCCGCGGCCTCCTTGTTCATGGTGTAGAACAGATCGCCGGTTCCGCCTTCGGCGACGGTCTTCGCTGTCCAGAGCGCCGCGTTCAGCTTGGCCGAGAACGGGTTCGACGCATCCGCCGTCGTGCCGAGCCCGAGGAGCGCCATGTTCTGCAGCGCCGCGGGCGTCGTGCCGATCCAGCCCGCGCCATCGTAGACCAGCAGCAGGCCCTCGTCTTCGACCCACGCCCGCCAGCCAGTCCGGGGCGGCAGGCGCAGCCACGCGCCGTCGGTCCAGAGTGCGACGTTCAGGTCCCACCCCGCCCAGTCGCCCGTCGCGCCCGAGGCGACAATGTAGCGGTCGCCGTCCGCCGGGCCTGCCGGGGGTGCTGCCAGATCGCGATCAAGGACGGAAAGCTGCACGAGCCCGTCGAGGATCCGCAGCGCCTCGTTGTGGGTGGCATGCTTCTGGGCCTGCGCCGCCAGGATGTACGGCAGCAGCAGATGGGTCGTGGCATCGGACATGGGCGGTCTCCAGAACGAAGAACGCCGCCTGCATGGCAGACGGCGAGCAATGGCGCGGCGATGGACTTTGGCGGGCTACCCGTGTTCGGGCGTCTCCCCTGGGATGGCCGAGAGAACCGGATCGGGCTTCGGCGCATCCCACTTCGCGGTCATCGCGGCCCAGCGATCGATTTCCGCTCGGAATGCCGGATCGTCGATCCGCAGATGGAAGGTGTAGAGCCGGTCCACGATCTCACGCATCAGCGCACGCATCTCGTCGTCATTGATCCGCGAGACCTCGGACCACGGAATGCGTCTGCCCGCAGCGTCCTCGACGATGACGTCGGTGCCATCACCCGTGTGTGACACGGGCGTGAGGCCGGCATGCAGGGTCTCGAGCTGCGTGTTTCGCACGCAGGCCACGGCCATCACTCTGGAAAGCTTCGCGGCAATCCGGTCTTCGTCCTCGGGGCGCATGTCCCGAGCTTACGCCGCAGAGCGCGCGGCCGGCCAGAACTCATTGCGCGGCCTCAGAAGCTCAGCGTGACGGTTTTCGGCGCGCCCCGCCCAACGAGGGCGGAGAGCTGGAAGATGCGGACGTCGAGCGTGTCGCCAGGGGCGAGCGGCCCGCCCCAGTCGGCGGTCTGCTGGGCAGCGGTGTAGACCACGCTGGTGGTGGCGGTGGACAGCACCCGCTTCACGGTGGCGCCGTCGAGAATCTCGACCTCGTAGGCTTCCAGTTCCTCGCCCAGCGGCACCTCGAGCCCGCCCCAGCTGTCGGCCGCGAGAGCTCGGGACCGGCGTGTCCAGCGGATCGTCAGATCGCCGGGCGCGCGTGGAGTGCGCCATGGCTGCTCGATATGGGCGACGGAAAACGGCCGCAGCCCGACGCCCGCTGGCTTGAAGGCCTGCGCGACATAGGTCTCGTCGGTCACCGGGCGGCTCGCGGGGCCGATGCGCCAGTTCCACGGGATGCCGAGGTCGGCCTCGGCGATCGGCAGAGATGCGAGGCTTTCGTCGAGCACGACGACCCGAGCACCCGCGGGCGCCGGATCGCCCATAGCACCTTCCGTGCCACGCTGACCGCGGAGGAGCCGGGTCAGGCGATACCGACCGGGCGCCAGCAGTTCCGCCGCGCCTGCCTGCACGATCTCCCAGACGCCGGGCGCGGTCTCGATGGCCAGCGCGTTCGCACCGCCGAAGAGCGTCAGGTCCGTCACACTTTCCAGCGTGCCGGACAGTAGATCGACCACCAGCACATTTCCGGGGTCGAAGCGCGAGGTTGGCCCGGCGTACAAGTCCGAGACCAGTGTCCCGATCCGGGCGCGCGTGCCGAAGCTGGTGAGCAGCTCGAAGCCGTCCGTTGAGGGGCTGCGGAACACCGCGATCTCGCCCGGCCAAGGGGCGGCACGCGCCGCGGCAAACGGACGGTGCGCGGGCTGATCCTCGGTGAGCTGCGGCAGGTCCAGCAGCACCGCCTCCGGCAAGCCGAAGACGACGGCCTGTGACAACGCCGAGGGCCGCGGCGCGCCGGGCGGCAGGTCATAGGCTTCCCGGTCCTGGCGGACCGCCTCGACGCCGCGGGCATCCGCATCGGCGACGGAGACGAGCCGCAGCGGGATGGAGCGCCCGTCATGGACGAACGACACGACATCGGCCGGGTCGAGCGCGAGGCGCGAGGGCGGCAGTCGGAAGACCGCGCTCTCGCGGCCGGTCCAGGCCTCCATCAGCGCGCGGCGGCAACGCCGTTCGGCCTCCTCGGGCGGGACCGCCATCGGGAAAGACTCGGACGCGATGCGCGTCGTGTCGACGGTGATGCGCCGGGCCTCGACCTGCGCCGCCTCGTAATCCTCGTCGGCGCGAGCGACCTGCCATTTCAGGGCCTGCGGCAGCTCGGTCTCCTGGCCGCGGGTCAGTTCGAGGACATCGCCCTCGCGGGCGGCGACCAGGTCGTCGGGGCTGACGCTCGCCACCGCCGCCCGGCCGCGCATGACGAAGCGGATCACCCCCTCGGTCTCGACCGCGTCGAAGCCGAAATGCCGCGACAGCGTGGTGATCGAGGCGCGCGGGCTTTCGAGTGCGCCGATGGCATATCCCTCGACGGCGCCCCAAAGCCCGGTGACGTCGATGCGATCCTCGGGAAGTCCGGCGCGCAGGCAGAGGTGCCGGACCAGCGCCGCGAGCGACACCGCGCCGAGCCGGCCGGTCAGCCAGTGGCCGAGCCGCCAGTTCGCCCCGTCCGTCCAGACGTCGGTCAGCGCCGGAAAGAACGGATAGGGCCGCGCGTCCCAGGTCCAGGCGGCGCACTCGGGAACATGCACCATCCGGCCGCCGTAGACCGAGGACACCGGGTTGTTCGCGGCCTCGCCCCACCAGAGATACGTCGCCTCGAGATAGGCCCGCTGGATCGCGTCGTCGCGCCAGCCCCGCGAGAAGTGCGGCACAAAGCTTTCGGAGGATTTCGGATCGAAGAAGACGTTCGGCTGGTTCGTCCCCCGGTCGATGGCCGGGCAACCGAGCTCGGTGAACCAGATCGGCTTGGACTGCGGCACCCACGCTGTCGGCGTCCCGCTCTCCACGCCACCGGGGCGGTTGTAATGCGCGTTCGACCACCAGGCGCGGAGATCCTTGTAGCGAAAGACCCACGGCTTGCTGGCCGCTCCGTCGCTGATCGGCGTGCGCAGTTGCGCAGAGCGATCCGGAGCGCTGGCGTAGAACCAGTCGAAGCCCTCGCCACCCGCGATGTTCCCCTGCAGGTAGGCGCGGTCGTAGATCGCGGGCCAGCCCTCGGCCGCGTCGAGATGCTCGAACCCGTCGCGCCAGTCCGACAGCGGCATGTAATTGTCGATCGCGACAAAATCGATCTCCGGATCGGCCCAGAGCGGGTCGAGGTGAAAGAACACGTCGCCCGATCCGTCGCCCGGCTGGTGCCCGAAATACTCCGACCAGTCGGCTGCATAGCTGATCGCGGTGCCCGCGCCGAGGATTGAGCGCACGTCGGCCGCGAGATCGCGGAAGGCCTGCACCGCCGGATAGGCGCTGGCGCCCGAGCGGATCGTGGTCAGCCCGCGCATCTCGGTCCCGATCAGGAAGGCGTCGACCCCGCCGGCCGCCGCGCAGAGATGGGCGTAGTGCAACACCATGCGGCGCAGACCCCAGTCGCCCGGCGCCCCGGTCCAAGCGACGGTCTCTCCCGAGACGGCAAAGTCGGAAGGGCTCGCCCCACCGAAAAAGGCCGCGATCTGGTTTGCCGCGGTGGCCGTCTTGTCGGCGCTGCCGGCATAGCCCGCCGCGGGCGAGCAGGTGATCCGGCCGCGCCACGGGAATGCGGGCTGGCCCGTCTCGGCGGCGTTGTCGCTGTACGGGGTCGGCAGCGTGTTGCCGGGCGGCACGTCCATCAGGATGAAGGGATAGAAGGTCACCCTCAGCCCGCGCGCCTTCATCTCCTGGATCGCCTGCACGACAGAGAAGTCGGCGGGCGTGCCGCCATAGACCGGGCGGTCTTGGTCGTCGCGGCTGACGAGGAAGGCATTGGCGCGGCTGACGCCATTCACCGACCATGTAGCGGGCGTCGTCGACTTGGCCGACACCTCGACGCCCGGCCGGATCGTGCACTCGCCCACGCGGAGGTCGTTCCCGAACCATGCGACGACGAGGCTGACGCTCTCGACCTTGGGCGCCATCGCCTGCAGCCGGTCGAGCGCCACGACCATGTCGGCGGTGTCCGAGAGCGCGTTCAGGTTCTCAGGCGTCTGCGCCCCGCCGCTGCCCTTGCGGATGCCGGTCGTCGCATAGGTGAACTCGCCGGAGGCCGGGATCATCGTCACCGCGCAGGTCAGTCCCTCGGCCGTGTCGGGATCGGCGAGCGGCCGGAACACCTCGAAGGAGAGCTGCGGCAGGCGGTTGCCGTAGTTCCCGAGAGGCAGCTCCTCGAAGACCACGTAGGCCGTACCACGATAGGCCGGCGTGTTCGCGGCGCCCATCTTGGTCGCGATGAACGGGTCCGCCGTCTGCGTCTCGTCGCCCGGGTACCAGCGCCAGGTGACCCCGGCGGTGTCCAGCAGCTTACCGTCCGCCCAGATGCGACCGATGCCGGTGATCGGCCCCTCGCAGAGCGCCACCGCGAAGCTGGCGTAGTAGAGATACTCGGTCGTCTTGACCTTGCCGCCGCCTCCGCCGCCCTTACCGCCGCCCTGTGCCGTGGTCTTTGTCTCCTCGCGGAAGTCGGTCGCCCAGATCACGTTGCCGCCCATGCGCATCCGGCCATAGATGCGCGGGATGACCGCGCCTTCGGTCGAAGACGTGATCCGGAGGCTGTCGAGCCGCGGCCCCTCGATCCGCTGGGTCGGCGCGAGCGATGACACGATCCAGCTGTCGACAACCGACCCGATGGTTGAGCCGACAAAGCCGCCGATGGTCGCGGCGCTCACGCCGAGGATTGCGCCGCCGATGCTGCCGCCAATGGCGGCGCCGGCTGCGCCGAGAACGAGAGTGGCCATAGGGATGCTTCAGCGTTGCGGGAACAGGAAGGCGAAGGCGATGCGCCGCCCCCAGGCTTGTGTCAGCGGTTCCTCGATCACGCCGAGCCGCTCATAGGCATGGAGGAAGCTGTCGGGCCCGGTCAGGATCCCAACATGCTTGGCGATGGCGCGCGGCATCATTCGGAACAGCACCAGCGCGCCGGGACCGGCCTCGGCGGGCGACACCTCGATCATCATGGTGCGAGCGCTCTTGGCCAGCACCTCGCGCGGGCCGGTCTCGCCCCAGTCCCGGCTGTAGGGCGGGATTCGGAACGGCTCGGGGCCGACGACCTCGCGCCAGACGCCCCGCGCGAGCCCGAGGCAATCGCAGCCGACGCCGCGCAGGCTCGCCTGGTCGTGGTACGGCGTTCCCAGCCACTCGCGCGCCGCGGCGATGACCCTCTCCGAATCAGCCCGCGTCACAGCACGCCCCCTTCGTGGCCGCCGTCCTTGGTCGCGTAGCGCAAGATGGTGTCCTGGCCGGGGATGTGCGGGAAGCCGCGGAAGTTGGCGGTGTTGGCGAATTTCGCGCCGCAGGTCTCGATCCGCTTGTCGCAGCCCGCGCGGATGGTGAAGCTGTCGCCCTCGGCGATCGCGCGCACCGGCGCTTCGAGCAGGGTCAGGATTGCGACGCCGTCCGTGACGTCATGACCAAGCACCTCGGCCCGACGCCCCGCATTAGCGCCGCTGGACCACTCGATGGTCCCAAAGGTGAACCAGCCGGAGGCGAAGACGCCTAGCCCCGAGGCGGTAAGGGCTCGGTCGCGTAGTAGGTCGATCACCGCGCCCGTACCCTTGAACGCCGTGTTCTCCAGATTGACGCCGCAGCGCGCGTCCCCGAGCGCGGCGTCGCAGGTCGCCTGGAAGGTCCGCCCGACCGTCTGGCCGAGCACATGGGCGAGCGAGCGTACCTCGGCCACGAAGGCCAGCCGCCCGCGCCGGATCTGGCCGATGGCTCCCCGGCGCATCACCACGCGCTGGCTCGTATGGGCCCAGTTCACCCGCCAGACTTCGACCTCCGCATTGTCCCAGCGGCCGTCGAGGATGTCGGTCTCGGTGATCCGGTCGGAGTTCAGCACGCCCTCGGCGTCCTGCGCATCGACCGAAAGGTCCGATCCAGACCGAACCTCGGAGGCGGTCAGCCCGCTTTCCGGCTCGAAGTCGGTGCCGTCGAAGGCGAGCGTCCGGTCGTGGTCGGTGAAGCCGAAGGTGACGCCATCGGCCCGCGTGATGCGCCAGCACCAGGCGAGCGTCGTGGTGCCCTCGTCGAGATGGGCCTGCAACGCCGGCGAGAGGGATTTCATCGGCGCAGTTCCAGAAGCGGAATGGAGGTGATCGAGCCAAGCCGCTCGAGGTCGAGCGTCACGTCGAGCGCGTCAGTGTCAAAGCGGACCGGCACGTCGAACTCGAACCCCGCGGTGATGGCAACGCCCTCAGCGGGCGCACCATCGAACGTCACGACGCCGGTGGTCGTGTCGACGGACCACCCGCTGGGCTGTTCGGCACCATCGAGCGCGATGCGCACCGTGTCGGCGACCGGCTTTGCGATCGTCCGGCTCCAGGTCTGGCTGCCCGAGGCGTAGCGCTTCACCAGCTGGAACGCGGTCGTCGCGCCGTCGCCGGTGCCGATGACCTGATCGGTCGGCGATGGCGTTCCTGAAGGCGGACAGGACTTGTGGTCGCCCCAGTCCTTGAAGCGGAAGCCATGCAGACGCCCGTTGCGCGCCTCGAAGAAGGCGACCACCGCCGCCAGATCGTCTGCGCGGCGGATGCCATAGGCGACATCGTAGCGACGGCGCGAATTGGCCCAGCTGGCGTTGCGCTCCTCGTCGCCCGAGGCGAGCTCGACGATCTGGGTTCGCCGTTCCGGCCCGCCCCGCGCGCCCCGGCTGATGTTGTCGGGAAACCGGACCTCGTGAAACGCCATCACATACCCCTCCGACCGAGGGACACAGCGCGGGCGATATCGGCGGCCACCTGTGTCCTTGATTGCCGGAAGCTTTCGGCGTCGCGCGCCATGATGGTGACGTTGACCCCGCCGCCCGCGCCGTAGCTCTGCGCCTCACGCCGCGACAGCACACGCTCACCGCGTTGCAGGATCGCGGGCACCTCGTCGTGGCGAAGCCCGGCCATGCCGCCTGAATGCATTCGCGGGGCGGCAGCGAAAGCCATGGCCGGGACCATGCGCGACGGCCCCGCAGAGCCGACCATGCCGCCCGCATGCAGGACGTTGGCGAAGATGCCGCCCGCACCAGCGAAGACACCCGAGAGCGCATTGGCGATCGGCCCGAGGATGAACCGCCGCGCCGCGAGCTGGGCGAGATCGGCCAGCAGCGAGGTGACCAGATCGCGGAAGTTCAGTTTGCCGGTCTTCACGAACTGGCCCACTGCGTTCTCGGCCGACTGGAAGGCGCCGACGAGGCTCTGGCCGATATCGCCGCCGATGTCGCGGGCGCGGCTCGCGTAGTCCGACAGCGCTGCCGTGACCGCCTGCCAGCCGGTGACGGCTGCCTCGGTCGCGGGCTCTGCCGCAGCGGCGGCAGCTCCGGCGGCTGCACCGGCACCCGTCGCCGCACGTCCGGCGTCACCAAGCGCCGTCTCCAGCCGCTGGGCAGCACCGGTGGCCTCGGTCAGCGCATCGGCACTGGCTTCGTCGGTGCCCCGCACGGCATCGCGGAGCGCCTGCCAGCTTTCGAGGGGCGCACGTGCCCCTTCCGCCAGATCTCGCGCGGCGCCGCGGTAGGCATTCGCCGACTCGAGCGCCCGGTTTGCCGCCTCGGTCAGACCAAGGTCGGGCGCGGTGAGCGGGTTGTCCTCGAAGGCCCGGTCGAACGCCGCCTGCGCCGCTGTCGTCGCCGCCGTCGCCGCACCCTCGAAGCGGTTCTCGATCTGCCCAAGGTCAAGATCGGGGATGACGGAGATGCGTCGCTCGGACCCGAGGGCTTCCAGGCCCTGGTTGATCCCCCCGATGAAGCCGTTGATGCGCGAGACCACGCCGTTCAGCATCGCCTCGACACCGTCGACCAGGCTGTTGGCCGCCTGGAACGCCAGATCGCCGATGGCGGCGGGCAGCAGGCCCCAGATCGCCTTGATCGCCTCGTAGGCCCCCTCGAACGTGTTCGCGGCCGTGTTGCCGAAAGCCACAACGCTCTCGATGGCGCTCTGCATGCCCGACGCCGCATCGGCCTTCAGGTCGAAGAACATCGCCGTGGCAGCCGCACCCGCCGCAGCGGCGCCCATCTTGATCCGCTCCCAGACCTCGACGGCGAGGTCTTTCAGCAGCGACATGGCCTCACCGAAGCCACCCGCGCCGGAGACGAGACGGGTGAACTGGTGGACGAGCTCGCCCGCGCCGACGATCAGCGCCCCGATGCCGGTGCGGATCAGTGCGCCGCGCAGGACGACCAGCGCCGTGGCGAGGCCACGGACCGAGAGCGCCGCAGCGGCCATACCGGCTACCCAGCGGCCCGCGAGGAAGGCCGCGAAGGTGGCGGCATAGGTGGTCAGGCGGCCGATGTTGTCGAAGAGACCGCGGATCGCGATGCCGAGCGGGCCGGTGCGACTGGCGACCGCCGCCATGGCGTTGGCCACAGCTTCCAACGCGGGGGCTGCGGCGACGGCCAGCTGGTTCGAGAGGCCGCGCCAGATGAGGCCGAGCCGGGAGATGGCGTCGTTCGTGCGCTCGATCTGGTCGGCATCCTGCTCGGAGACGACGACACCGAAGGCAAGGACATCCTCCGTCGCCTGGCGCAGCGTCGCCGTGTCGATCCGCGACATGGCGATGGAGCCTTCCTCGCCGAAGAGCTGGCCTGCCACGGCCGCGCGTTCGGCGGCGGGCACGAAATCCTCGATGGCCGCGTTGATCGCGCCGACCCGCTGGTCCAACGGCAGGGCGATCAGGTCGTTGGCCGAAAGCCCCAGCCGATCCAGCGCATCCGCGGCGGGGCCGGTCCCGGCGGCCGCCTGGCTGAGACGGCGCGTGAGGTCCTTGGTCGCCTGCTCGATGCCGGACATCGAGACGCCCGCCAGTTCGCCCGCGCGCTCCAGCGTCTGGATCGAAGCAACGGTGGTCCCCAGCGACTGCGCGAGTTTGGCCTGCGCATCGACCGTCTGCAGACCGGAGCGGATCATCGCCACGCCAGCGGCGGTCGCGGCGGTAACTGCGGCAGCGGCGGCCACGCGAACCCGCCGTGAGAAGGCCGCGAGCCGGGCGTTGGCCGCTTCCATCTCCCGGCTCAGCCGCCCGAAGCCGCGCGACCCGGCTTCGCCCACGCCTTCCAGTTCGGCGCGCACCTGTCGCCCGCCGACCGCGGCGAGGCGGACGGACACACGCTTTTCAGCCATTGTGGCGTTCCATCTGTTCGTTGAGCTTGGCCACCATCACCGCCTCGACGGCAGGCAGCAGTTCGGCCATGGCGAGCGGCGGCACGCCGAGCGCGTCACCGAGCGCGAGCGCCGCCGACATATCCCAGCCGATCACCGCGCCGGGCAGGACACGCAGCTGGCCGCCGAGACGGCCGACGAGGTCCCAGACCTGCCAGCCCTCCGGTGTTTCCGGACGGTTCAGCCGCGCCGGGCAGTCCGGGCAGGCTTGCGCACAGGCTTGGCAGTACCGCTCGCCCCCGCCGAAGGACCATTCGGCGAGAGCGCGGAGGCGTTTTTTTCCTGTTCCAGCAGCAGGCCCTTGGAGACGTAGGTCAGCTGGAACGCCTCGAAGATCGGCCAGATGTCGAGCAGCGCGTCGATGGCCTCGGGGCTTGGATCGATCGCGTTCCCATCGGCGTCGCCGATGCCCTCCCAGGCGAGCACTGCGCGCCGCGCCAGCGCCTTGGCGAAGGCGACGGCGCGTTCCTCATCCGAGGCCTCATCGGGCACGGCCTCGACAGCCGGATCGCTTCGGGTCGCCACCATCAGCGCGGTGGTCAGCGGGCGCAGCTGCACGCGGACGCCGGTAGCGAGATCGTGCCAGCGCGGGGCGTTGGTGAGGTCGAGCGTGAGCATCAATACGTCTCCACGTCGTTCACGAGGGTGGCGGTGCACATCCGGCCGACGACGCTGTCGCGGGCCGCCTGCCAGTCGAAGGTTACCTGAACCCCCTGCGGCCCGGAGATCTCGATGCGGGGACGCGGCAGGTAGACGGCGTGCACCGTGAAGGTGAAGCTCTCGCCGGACGGCAGAACGTAGGCGAACTCCATCTCGCAGGCCTCGCCGTTGATGGCCTGCGTCACCAGCGTCTGGTCGGCGAAGCGCACCTCGATCCGGCCGGTCAGCGCCGCGATGGACGGGTCCGCGCCGTCGATGCGCCCGTCCGAGCGGATGGTCTCGATCCGGTCGAGGTTGTTGGCATAGGTGATCTCGGCCGAGACCACGTTGCCGAGGGCCGAGCCATTGCGGGTGATCGCGCCGTTGAAATGGCCGAAGCGCTTGAGCTCGAGCGCAGCGGGTGTCCCGGCGCTGGTGGTCGTCCCGACCGTCTCGCCCTGCGCCACCAGCCGCGCGGTAGCCGTCAGCAGGCCAGACCGCTGCATCTGCCAGGTGATCTGGTCGAGCACGCAGCCCGAATACATGGCGTAGCGCGGGACCTCTGGCATGCCGGTCTCGATGGAGAGGCTCGGCAGCGTCCAGGCACCCGACTGGAACTCGTGGCTATAGGGCGCCTCCACGCCCGTTGTCGTGGGCGCGCCGAAGGCCGCCTTCAGCCAGAAGCCAAGTGCCTCTGCATCGAGCGGCATCACGACATCGCCGTCCGCCGTCACCGCGTCCTTGATCGGCGCCAGCGGATCGCGGCCGTAGCCGAGAAGCTCGGAGTTCAGCAGCGGTTGCTCGGCACCGAGCGAGGTGCTGGCGAAGGGCATGCGGGTGAAGCCGCTGGCGGGCGGCGTTCCATAGGTCGTCTCGAACGCAAGCGCCATCAGCGCCCGCGCCCCCTGGGCTCGTGCCATGGTAGTCTCCTTTCATCGTCTCGCGGGACGGATCGCATGAGGCGGCGTTGCTGCCTCGCGACGCTGGGCTTAGTCTGCCCCCATTGGGCTGGGAGCAAAGCTGCTATGGATTTCAAGGACCTGCTGCGCATTCAAGGATACGACCCGGATGCCAGGGAGCGCATCGTCCTGCTGCGCCATCGGCCTTTCGAACCCCGTCTCGCGCGGGCAATGCCGTGGATAATCGAAGAACGCCCGAACCTTTTTGAAACCTACCAGTCGGTCCCCGGCCGACCTGAAACCGCCCTGCGTCGGGCCGAGTACGTGGCAAGCTTCGTCGGCGTGTCGCCGGGCAAGGCGCATTTCGTCGGGCTTTATCGCATTGGTGAGGCGCGCGAGCTCGACCATGACGCCTTCTGGCGGATACCGGGGAACCTGATCCTCCGGGACATGGGATACGAAGGCTTCACCACTGAAGAGGCCGAAAGGTTGGGTTCGCGCTTTCAGTTCGATCTGGAACGCCTGCCGTTCTACAGCGACTGGCGCGGGCGACTGGTCATCGATTTTCCGCCGCCAGAGCGCTCATGGTTCCGGTGGGTGGACCGTGGCACGTTCCCCGTGAGCGCGATCCTAGAGGAAAGCGCGTTCGCGGCTCCACCGCCCGACTGGCGTGACATCGACCTGACCTTCGCAGAGCTCGCAACCTTGCCAGGCTCGTGGCGGGCGCGGCTGGCCGAATGGCGCGGGATTTACCTCATCTTTGATGAAAGCGACCGCCGCACCTATGTCGGTTCTGCCTATGGTCGCGACAACATCCTCGGTCGGTGGCAGGCCTACGCCCGGGATGGTCATGGTGGAAACCGTGACCTCCGCGGTCGTGACCCTCGCCATTTTCGGTTCAGCATTCTCGAACGCCTCGCGCCGGACCTGCCGCCAGAGGACGTCATCGCCCGGGAAAACAGCTGGAAGCTACGCCTTCACTCCCGGCAACCGTTCGGGCTCAACGCCAACTGAGTCACCCGCCGAGAGGATCGTCAGTTGAATAATGCAAGACCACCGGAATGACCGCCGCCTTCAGGGTGGCCGCGCCCTCGACGGGCAGATCGACCGGCCGTGGCGCTTCCGCCTCGACCCAATCGCAGAGCCCACCCAGCGTCCGGTCGGCAGCGAGCGCTTTGCCGACGCTGGCGGTCAACGTGTCGAAAGCGGCGTCACGGCCAGCGCCTTGTACGACCGCCTCGATCTCCGCCCGGTGCTGGTAATGATAGGCAAGCGGCGACATCGTTACCTCGGGCTCCCCCGGCTCGCCGTCGCGCAGGATCAGCAAACCTTCGACCGGCACACGCTCGGGCAGCACCTCACCGCGCAGGGCGGTGGCAGGCAGCGCCGAGAGCCGCGCGTGCAGCGCGGCGAGGATGGTTTCGCGGGACATGGGCATTTTGGTAGATCACCATGAAGACGGTACGTGGCTTTGGGCGCGAGAACTATGCTTTGGATCGCACGGTAACGGCTCTACGCCCAGGCGAACTCATCTGCTCGGCCGTTTTCTATTGATCATTGGAGACGCGAATTTGTTGCAGCTGAGCGGAGTAATCGTCATTTCTGTTGCAAGTCATCCGGAGGTATAACGCGTGATCTTGGGAACGGCGAAGCAGCATTTCGACGAAGATGTTCAGCGCGCAAGGGACATTCAGGCCCATGCTGCTGGTCTAGCGGATGGACGCTTGAAGGATGATCTCCTCAGGTCTGCTTGGATGGCTGGAGTGGGGGCGAGTGATGCATTCTTCTGCGATGCCTATGCAGACCTGGTCACTCGAACCCTCCGTGCAAAGGAGCGTCAGCCCTCTGGAAACCTTCAGGACAAGCTCAACAACCTCAAAGTGCCCGTTGTTGCAGTCCTCAATTCCAGCAACGGGTGGCGTTGGAGGATGGCTGCGCGAGAGATGATCGAGAAAGAGAGCGTTCTATCCATCCAGCAGATAAAAGATCTGCTGAACATCTTCTGCCGAGATCAACACAAACTCCTGACCCAAGAGACCGTCGAGAGTTGGATTCTACATGCTGATATGAAGCAGCGCCAATTTGGGATCACGAGGCATGCCTACCAACAGACGCCAGCGGGCGGAAAAGCAAAGGCCAAGAAAAACGCCTTGGAGAAATTTGGGCGGCGAATGCAATCCGTTTTTCAGCGGCGCCATGACTGCATCCACAACTGCGATCGCCCCAGATCGGCAATTCAGGCTATTTCAGCGGATGCGACACAAAAGGCGCTCGAGGACGTTTCGTTTCTTGTGAATCGATGCACCGATCACATGCGAGGAGAGTACACGCACTACCTATCAAGTAGGGGCTTCACCGGGCAGACGAGAAACCAAGTCGGCGCCTAAGTCGATTTGGACGTTTTGTCCGGCTACATCTTCCCCTCCACCCAGTTCGCTACGATCAGCCCCGGGACACCATCCAACGCTTGGTCCGCGTCCCGCGTAAGGTCCAGCCGCTTCGGCAGCTTCACCTGTGGCACCAGCAGGAAGATCGGCGCGGTGACCTGGTTGCGGCCGGTCTTGGCGCGCGACGCCACCGCCTGGCCGCGGGTGTTGATGCGGGCCCTGTCGGCGACGAGCAGGCTCGGGCCGCGCCGGCGATAGACGAAGCGCAGGCGCAGGCCGCGGCGGCGCTCCCATTCGCCGGGGGTAAGCTTGGCGCCGCGCAGACCTCGGCCAGCGGCTTCGGTCGGGATCGCCAGCCAGAAGCCTTCCTTCGAGCGGATGAGCGGGCCGGTGTCGTGGGCGCCGACGATAACCGGCGCCTTTGACCAGACCAGCGCCGCGGCGTTCAGGCTTTCGCCGGCCTTCGGGTAGGTCCGGCTCCGGATCGAGTTCGCGAGCCGTCTTCCGAGCCCCGCGCCCGTGATCTGGCCGCGCCAGGCGGTCTTGAGCCCGGTGCCGACCTCGCGCATGGCGGCGGTGACGGCCTTCTCGCCGGCCTTCACCTCCGCGGCCATCGCAGCGACGAGATCGGGCGTGATGTCGAGCTTCAGCTTCATCGGTGTCAGGCCGGCCTCAAATCCACGGTCCAGACGAGCCGCTCGCGATCGCGGACAGGCTCGCCCTGGATGAGGAAGGCCTCGCCGTCGATCTCGATGCGATCGCCCGGGCACGGACTCGCCACCTCGGCGAGGCGCAGATCCAACCGGGTGGTTTCCGACCAGATGCGCGCCTCGCCGAAGCCGGTGACGTCATCCGGCCTGCGCAGGATCGCGCGGACCAGTGCGGGCGCGCCGCCCTCGGCGGTGTAGACGACGTCGCGCGCGAGATGCGCGTCCGCGAAGAGCGCGTCGAGGGTGGCGGCGAAAGCGGTCATCAGAAGCTGCCGTTCAGGCGCACCCGGCCGATGGTGTCGCCCGCGCCGCCTGCGACCGCCTCGACGGCGACGCCGATCAACGTGTTGTCGGTTGCGACCGTGGTGCAGCGCTTGTTGGTGTCATCCCAGTAGACCTTGGCGCCGGCAGTCCAGGCCTGCGAGCCGATCTTGGTGAGGTCGAAGACGCCGGTGAGCGCAGCCTCAACGGTGGCACCGTTGGCGGCATCGCCGGCCGCCACGCCGAAGATCGAGCCGACGAGCAGGCCGTCGCCGGAGGTCACGGCATAGGGCGCGGTCAGGGTGAGGGTGTTGCCCGGTTGGACGTAGTTCTTCATCGCGGGTTCCTTTCGCGGAACGACGACGGGCGGCCCATCAGGACCGCCCGTGCGTCAGGGATCAGGGGTCAGCGGGATGGCCCGGCTTACGCGCCGGGGTTCTTGTAGAGGCCGCGCCAGTCGATGGCCTTGGCGCCGAAGTCGAGGCGGCACTTGATCTCGACGCCGTCGACGTCGAAGCCGTTGCGCGTCTCGATGTACGCGCCCTGCTGGCCCTCGAGATAGGCGTACTCGATGGTGTCGATCTGGTTCGGGCTTGCCGCCAGATACCAGGCGGTCTCGCTGGCCGCGTCGAGCCGGGGCTCGGCGATGGGCGAGAGCGTGCGGATCGACTGCGGCACCACGTTGCCGCTCTGGGCGGGCACGAGGTTCTGGGCGACCAGTTGCTCGGCCTTCAGCTCGAGCGCCGCCGGCACGATCAGGAAGGCGGGCCGGACGTTCAGCACCGTCTTCTTGTCGAGCCCGGTCTGCTTGCGCATCGCCGCCCGCGCGAGGCCCACGCTGTCCACCCCGAGCGCCGCGCCGCTGCCTGCGAGGTTCTTGTGGGTCGCGTGGAACAGCGCCGTGCCGTCCGCCATGGCCGGGTTCGACGTCACGATGTCCCAGACCACGTCCGACTCCAGCTGCGCGATGGAGTTGCCGTACATCGCCGGGATCCGGGTGAAGGCGTCGAGATCGTCGTTGATCAGCACCTGCCGGGTGATGGCGACGACGCGGCCGTAGGTCTCGATGCGGTAGCTCTCCTTGCTCTCGCCGAGCGTGCCGCGCTTGAACTCGCCGCTTTCGCCGACTTTCAGGAGCTGCGGCGCCTCGCCCAGCTGGACCCGGTGCATCGCCTTGAAATCGGTGGCGAGCACCTGCCGGCAGAAGAGCGGGAAGGTCCGCGGATAGGCCTCGTAGGCCTGGCGAAGGGTCTTGTTGGTGACGGCCGCGAGGATCTCGGGGAAGTCCGATGTCGAATGCAGCGCTCGCGTGGCCACCTCGTCGCGCGAGAAACCGCGGGTGCTGGCGCCCGCCGTCTCGAGGCTTTCGCGGGCGAGTTCCATCAGCGTCATGCCGCGGTACTCGCGCGCGGCGTCCTCCAGCGGGAACAGCGTCGGGCTGTAGCGGTGCAGGAGCGCGTTCGAGATCGCCTCGCGCCGGGTGACCGTGGCGTCCCGTCCTCCGAGCGGGATCGAGACATGCGGGAAGGTCCGCGTCTCGTCGGCCTTCGCCGCGACCTGGTCGAGGATCAGCCGGCGCGCCTCGTCGATGGAGACTCCGCGCTTGATCAGGTCGTCGGCGAAGCCGCGCTCGAGCTGGAGCTTGTCGGCGAGCCCGTGGATCGTCGAGACGCGCTCGCGCTCCTGCGCGCGGGCCTCGCTCACCAGCGCGTCGGTGTCGACGCTGCGGCTGCGATCCTCCGGCGCCGGGTCGGCTGTCGGCTTCGCTTTGGGTTTAGGCTCGGCGGCGCGGGTCTGCGTGTCGGCAGCGCCGGTGGTGTCGTCGGTCATGCTCGTCTCCTCGGGCGCTGCCGTGGTGTTGCTCTGCGCGGCCGTCTCGGCCGCGGTCTCGGTCCTGTCGGTCATCGGGGATGCTCCTTCGCTGGTGGGGGCGTCCCGGCGGTGGAGGACGCAGTCGTGATGTTCGCTGTTGGAACGGAAGCCCGCGGCGGGATCGGCGCCGACCGGCACGGCGGAGATCTCGAACGGGGTCCAGTCCACCGCCCGCCAGAGCTCGCGCTGTTTGTCGGGCTTGCTGATCTCGAAGCGGTGGACCTGGTAGCCGATGGAGACCGCGCGGATGTGCCCGGCCTCGATGTCGCGCCAGATGTCTCCCACGGCGTTGCGCTCGGAGAGCCGGATGCGGGCGATACCCTGTCCGTTCTCGATCCGCGCCGATCCCGGCACGACCGAGCCGATCACCGCGTCGAGATCGTGCGCCTCGTGCACCTTCAGGAACGGCGCGCCCGCGTTCAGCCGCTCGAGCCGCACATGCTCGGGCGCCATGCTGAGCTCCTCGTCATGCGGCTCGCCGAAGAGCGCGGCGCGCCGCACGCGGGCGCCGGTCGACCAGATCACCTCGACGCTGCGCGTCTCCGGGTCGATGCTGTTCGGCGATAGCTCCGCCGACCGGCGGAACGCCGGCAGTTCGATCGTCTGCTCCATGAATGGATCCTCGTCAGGCCCCGTCGCCGGGTGTTTCGTCGCCTACCGCTTCGCTGCTTGAGGCGGTGTCATCCGGATAGGTCGCGGGGTCGGCCGGCGCATTGGATTGCGCGCTGCCGGTCTTGGTGACCCGGCGCGGGTCGCTGTCGAGCACGAGGCCCAGCTCGTCGAGCTTCACGTTCGTTGCCGCGATCTCGGCCAGCACCGCGTCGGGGTTGCGGCCCTGCCGGGCGATTGCCTCGGCGAGCGTCATGGTGCCGGAGCGGATGGCCAGCAGGTCGGCCATCGCGTCCTTCTGCGGATCGACAGCCTCGAACTTCGGCGGCGACCACTCCACCGGCACGTCCGGCGTCGGGATCCGCCCCGCCGCCCATGCGGCCTCCGTGAACCAGCGCCAGACCGGCGCACAGAACATCGGTATGAAGAGCTGCCACTGCACCGCGTCGATCATCCGGCGGAACTCCACGAGCCCGGCGCGGATCGACGAGTAGTTCACCTGGCTGAGATCCCCGGTCAGCAGCTCGTAGGGCACGCGGAAGCCCGCCGAGATCGTATGCAGGCTCGCCCGCTTGTACTCGCCGTAGCCGCCCGTGGCCGCGGGCTGGTTGAACCGGATGTCCTTGCCGCCACGGGCATAGGCGATGAGACCTGGCTCGAACTGCTCCACCCGGTTGCCATCGGCGTCGACCACCGCGGGGGCGATGCCCTGCTGCGCCTCCTCGTCGCCGAAGACGATGGCGGTGACGCAGGCCTCGGTCTTCTTGCGGACGATCTCTGCCACCTCGTAGTCGTCGAGATCGCGCAGGGCCCGGATCACCGGCGCGCCCCAGGGCACGCCGCGCGCCTGCGTGCGCTGCTTCTCGTAGACATGGGCGATCTCGCTGGCCGGGACTGCCCGGCTGGTGAGCCCGCTGGTCAGGCTGAGCGTGGCGTCGCCCGGATGCGCGCCGAAGAGCCAGTAGGCCCGGCGCCGGCCGAGCGCGTCGAACTCGATCCCCTGCACCGCCTGGCCCGCGCCGAGCGCGCCGTTGCGGGTGGCGTCGAGGAAGTCGGCCTCGAGCAGCTGCAGCTGGACCGGCGGCACGACGCCGTCGCCGGGGCGGCGCGGGCGACGGCGGACCAGCACCTCGCCGGCCTCGACCATCTCGCGGCAGACGAGCGTCTGCAGCCCGTAGAAGTCGAGCTGACCGTCCGCGTCACAGCCCCGCGCCCAGATCTCGAAGAGCCGGTCCACCTCGCGGTCGAGGGCAGCGTCGCCGCTGGCCGCGCGCGGCATGATCCCGGCGCCGACGATGTTGTTGACCAGCACCGACACCGCCTTGGCCGCATGCGGGTTGTTCCGGACCAGGTCGCGCATCCGGTCGCGCAGCAGCGCGCCGGCCCGGCCGATCTCGGCGTCGGCCGAGGATCCCGATGCGTGCCAGCCGTCGGTGCGCCGGCCGCGGGCCGCACCCTCGTAGGAGCGGGCGAGCCCCTCGAAGGCCTGCCGCGCCAGCACGCGGCGCGTGGCGGTGCGCGGGGCGACGCTCGCGATGGCCCTGTCGAGCCAGGAGACCATCAGCGGTCCCCGCGCGAGAAGCCGGCGAAGCCGGCGATGGGCCGTGCCGTCGTCCCGGCGATCTGGCGCTCGATGGTGCGGATGCGCCCGAGCAGGTCCTCGGCCGAGCCGTAGTCCACCGTCTTGCCGTCGTAGCTCACCCGCGTCGTCCCGCTCGCATATGCACGCCGGAGCGCCGCGAGTTCAGCCTCTGTCCAGTCGGCCATCGTCAGAACCATCCTTCCCGCCGTCCGAGCCAGTCGGAGCGGCGCTTGCCTTGCGTGCCCGCATCAGAGCGACCGATCAGGCCGGCCGGGCTGTCCATCCCACTCGGCACGCCGAGTTGCGCCTCGAGATCGGCCCATGTCGCCTCGGGCCAGCGATCCGCGCCGGCGATCCAGGCGGCGGCGCGGGCATAGACCCGGCAGTCCAGCGCCTCGTTGCGCTCGCGGAGCTTCTGCCATTCGAGCTTGGCGAAGCCGCGCCGGTTGCGCACCGTCACGAGTTGTTCGGCCGTCAGCTGCCGGATCCACTCCGTGTCGGCCCAGCCGGGCAGATGCGCCGTGCCGGGCGGGAACGCCGCGCCGGCCTCCAGTTCCTCGGTCGTCGGCCGTGCCAGCCGCAGGAAACGATAGGTCTCGGCCTTGAAGGTCGATGTCGCCACGGTCCAGAGCCGCGCGCCGCGGCGCAGGCGTTTCCCGCCCGCGGTGGCGTCGACGAAGGTCGGGCCTGAGACCGGACTTGAACGGTTGAAGCCCTCGAGCCCCTTGACCGGCGCCACCAGCGCGAAGCCGACCGAGCGGGCCCAGCCATAGACCGCCGCCGTCTCGTAGCCGGTGTCGATGGCGAGCCGGGCGAGGCCCAGCTCCGCGCCGCCCGCATGGCGCCAGCTGCGGCCAAGCAGATCGGTCAGCGCGGCCCACGCGTCGGGTTGCGCCGGCCCGCCCTCGATCACGACATGATCGACGAGCCAGCTTTCGAGGCCGCGGCCCCAGGCCCAGACACCGACCTCGATCCGGTCCTTCTGCACATCGGCGCCGGCGGTCAGGAACAGACCAGCGGCAAGTGCTCCCTCAACGGTTCTCGCTGCCGCCCAGCATTGTAGAATGCTTTCGATCGAAACGGTTTTGCAGATGCCTTTATCGTGTTGCCTGAAAGCCGGGACACGATAGAGGTTGAAAAAGATCACTATAAATTCGGCCCCTCATCTTACTGCCGCGCTCAATGAGGCTACCCATCAGATAAATTTGATTGAAGCTCCCAGGTCTTTCTATCCACCCCTTCGGAACAACAATAAACTCATCCTCACCCGTCATCAGCGCATGAACCTTAAAACGGCCAGATGGCACCTCAGGATTGCTCGGATGAGCGTAAAAGCTGAACACACCCTCGACCAACCAATCGTCAATTGTAACGCCGTCAAGAATGAGATCAAAAGAAGTTGGGCCTTGGCTGCAATAGTAGTAGCCGGACCATGTGCCGCGCAACTCGTTGGCGGCGGCGACCAGCGGCATCATTAAGATCAAAAGGCAGGACAAGACTAAAGTTCGCATAATCACATCTCCAAGTGCATCACCTGCTTGCGCTTACATAAATGTTTGTTATGCCCGATGTAAACCGAGATCGGCCGGGTAAGCATCGACCTCGTCGAGGAAGACGTAGCGGGCGGGCATCGAGCGCAGCCCCACCGCCGAGTTGGCGCCGGTCATCACCAAGACGCCGCCGGGGAAATCCTTCGACAGCTGCGTGTTGCCGCTGTCGCGCGCCCGCGCCGGGCGGACGCGCTCCTTCAGCGCCGGGCTTTCCTCGATCAGCGGGTCGATCCGCTGGCGCGAGTTCCGCTTGGCCAGCTCCACCGTCGGCTGGACGGCGAGCATCGGGCCCGGCGCGTGGTGGATCACGAAGCCGATCCAGTTGTTGCCGGCCTCAGTCGCGCCGACCTGCGCGGCCTTCATGAACACCACCCGCTGCGTCGGATCGCCGGGCGAGAGCGCGTCCATGATCGCCCGCATGTAGGGCGTGCGCTCGGTCCGGTACCGGCCGGGCTCGGCGCTCGCGCGCGAGCTCAGCCAGCGATGCGTGTCCGACCATTCCGAGACGGTCAGCCAGGGGTCGGGCGTGAGCCCGCGGCCCCAGGCCCGGAGCAGCGCCTCCGCCCCGTCAAAGGCCCCGATATCCTCAGAGGGCGATCCGGGGCTGGGCGAGTTCCTCGAGATGGGCGCGGACATGGGCCTCCAGAACCTTCTGCATGGCCGCCGTCTCCGTTCCCAACTCCGCCGCCATCAGCGCAGCCACCCGCGCCGGCCAGTTGACCCACGCATCGCGTTCCTCGCGCGCGAGCCGGAAGACCAGCGCCGTGGCGCGGTCGCGATCAACCAGTTCGCCCTTCAGCTTGGCGAGCCGGATGCGCCGCTCCTGCGCCTTCAGCACCTCATGCGCCGTCTTCGCCTGCAGGAACGTTGTCCCGCCGCCCGTTGCGGGTGCGGCGATCCCCTGTTCCTTCAGCGTGTCGCCGACCGCCGAGACCGCCGCCTCTGGCACCGGCTTCAGCTTCGGCGCGGGTGCCGTCCTGGTCTTGGAAGGGTCGGTCGCCTCCGCCCGCAGCCGGTCCGAGGCCGCGGCGTCGATGCTGCCATCCTCGTGCAGGACGAGCCGGCCGGCGGCCTTCGCCTTCTGGATTGCGCCGCGCGACAGCCCGACATGGGCGGCGTACTGGCGCTCGCTCATGCCCTGCATCGCCAGCCCCGATTATCATTCAAAGTCAGGCGCTTATCGAGTTGATAAGCCGGGCGCGTGGAGCGAACGTCCGATCACAAGGACGATGCAACTCACCCGGAGGCAACACGATGACCACCCGCCTGAACCCGATCACGACCCCGCGCCACGAACTCCGCGCCGAGAAAGCGCGCCGGAACAAGGACGCAGCCCTGAATGCCTTCATCGGCAAGAAAGCCGAGATCGACGAGATGCTCGCCCGCCTTCAGGCGCTCAGCGACGACCACTTCAACGCTCACCCCGATGAGGTGAACTGGGGCCATGTCGGCACCCTCGAACACTACGCCAGCCTCCTGAAGCGCATCACCGACAGCGCCTTCGGCGAGGGCGAGCACGCCGACTGATCTCCGGCCCAGCCGGAACTCCCGCCGCGCCGACGCGCGGCTCGGGGTCGTAGGAGGGTCGCGACGGTCGCGGCCCCGAAACCGGAGACCCCAGATGACCAAGCTTTCCGACACCCAGCTCGTGATCCTCAGCGCCGCCGCGCAGCGCGAGGACCGCAACGTCCTGCCGCTTCCCGGCTCCCTCCGCGGCGGCGCCGCCGCCAAGGTGGTCGGCGCGCTGCTCTCCCGCAAACTGATCGTCGAGACGACGACGGACAGCCAGACCAAGGCTGACGCCGCCCTCAACCGCATCTGGCGCAACAACGAGGACGGCAACGCCATCCTCCTGCACATCACGAATGCGGGCCTCGCCGCCATCGGCGTCGAGCCGGAGAGCGGCGACAGCGCGCCCACGGGCGCCGACGAAGCGCCGAATGCGGAGGCCTCGCAGGACGCGCCCGCCGAAGCCGATCCCGCGCCCAAGGCGCGCACACCGCGCATGGGCACCAAGCAGGCCAAGCTGATCGAGATGCTCCGCGCCGGGGGCGGCGCGACCATCGACGAGATCGTTGCCGAAACGGGCTGGCAACCGCACACGGTCCGAGGCGCCTTTGCCGGCGCGCTCAAGAAGAAGCTCGGGCTCGAAGTCACCTCGGAGAAGGTCGAGGGCCGCGGTCGGGTCTACAGCCTGCCCAGCGACTAGAGCCGCAGAACACCACCGTCCGATGCCGCCGTCCCGCTTGGGGCGGCGGCTTCCTTCTCTCAGAGCGAGATGTTCCAATAACCGAGCACCTTGCGGACCTCTTCCCGCGGATAGTGCGGACCAGCGGATGCTAGATCTTTACGAATGGCGGCCTTCCTGCGGTCTGCAGCCGCCTTGATCCGAGGCGAGAACTTGGCCGTGCCCAGCGGGAGCGTCGTCCGACCCGGTTTGGGCCAGCTTTCCGGATAGGCGTCCCAATTCGCCCAGTCGGCGACCTGATCCGCGATGTCCGCTACGTCGTCGTGGTCGCAGGACCAGCCGTAGAGGTGCAGCGCACAGACGCGAAGCATCATCTTTACGTCGGTCATGACGTCCGTGAACGCCTTCAGAGGCGTCGGCAGCAGGACCATATTCGCGACGCAGGAGAAGAAGCGTCGGTCCTGAACCACTGCGTTGCTGACTTGGTAGAACGCGTCGTCGACGCCCCAGATGTGGCAGCATGACCAATTCGGTCGTTCTCCAGCCCGAAGGCCGAGAGCAAGCGTCAGCGCCTTGTTCGCATGCACGTTTCCTTCGGACTTGTGGATGCTGACGCCGGTCTGTCGGTTTCGGTTCATCTGCGGTTCGGACCAGTTGGCCTTGTAGAACAGCGCGCGTCGCGCATGCTCCGGGTACCAGACCGGCAGATACTCGAACGTCGTCGGGTCGACCCATCGCGCGGTGCGCTCGATCAGGCCCATCACGTCCGAGAGGCTCAGTTCCCGCCGAAGGGCCTCGAGGCCATCCGGCAAGGTGTCGGAATTCGTCGTCTGCTCGTCTGAAGCCTTCAAGATCTCGATCCCGTCGATTGGCCTGGACGGGAAACGGTTCCTCATGCCCATCCTACACTTCGAGAAATCATAGGAACTGAAAAGGATAGCGACAACTTCGAAACCGACCGTTGGCTCTCCGCTAGTTGGGTCGGTCGTTACTCGACGCGACCCGGATCGCTTCGAACAGCCGCCGCAGGGCGAAGGAACGCGCGATACTCACCACCGTGAACACCGCGCCCATCTTGAGGTTCTGCGCCAGCGTCGTGTGCAGCCCGAAGACCGGGAAGATCAGGATCTGCGTCACGACGGCGACGCCATACCCGACCGCCACGTTGGCGACCGCCTCGACCAGCGACATGGCCCGGCTCTGCTTCACTCCGCCCCCTCATCCATCGGCCAGCAGTTCAGCTGCGAGAGTTCGGAGCGCATGCGCCGCGACCAGCGGGACCACTCCGTTGCCACAGAGCCGAAGCCGGTCCACCCGGTGGGCCAGCCCATCAGCGCCTCGACGAACAGCGGGTTCAATGTCCGGGGCGTGTCGCAGGAACTCCCGCCAGCCATCGGCGTCACCAGGACCTGGCGGCCAAGCAGCCCGTTCACCGGCGTGTTCGCGAGGCTCGTCGCCCCGTCCTTGTGATCCCGCGCCGTCGGCGTCATCCACATTCGCGTCGCATCGCTGAGCGTCGTCCCGTCGTTGCGCGGGCGCGCCGTCTCGCTGCGATTGCACGTCCGGTTCCGCGTGCCCTTGCTGTCGCCGGCCAGCGGCGTCGGCCAGAGCCGCATCATCTCGGTCCGGTTCCCGCCGCTCGACCGCGTCCCAGAGCAGGCGCGCGGGGTCGGCCAGGTGGTCGCGCTCGCGGTGGGCGAGGATGAAGAGCCGCTCGCGCCGGTGGGGCGCACCGACTTCCGCCGCCGTGAATAGGCCTGCCGCAAGCTTGTAGCCCATGCCGACCAGTCCGCTGGCGACTTCGGGGAAGCCGAGGCGGAGATGATGGGCGACATTCTCGAGGAAGACGAACGGTGGCTCCACTTCGCCGATGATGCGGGCGACATGCGGCCAGAGGTGGCGCGGGTCGTCCGCGCCCCGACGCTTGCCCGCGACGGAGAATGGCTGGCACGGATAGCCCGCAGTAACGATGTCCACCGCGCCGTGCCACGGGCAGCCGTCGAAGGTGGCAACGTCGTCCCAGACAGGTGCCGGATCCAGGGCCGGGTCTTCCATCCGCGCCACGAGGACCGCCGCGGCGTAGGCGTCCCGCTCGACGTGACCCACAGTGCGATATCCGGGGCATGCGAGGTGCAGCCCGAGATCGAGCCCGCCGGCGCCGGAGCAGAGCGAGAGGCCGAAGAGGCACGTGTCGCCGGTTCCGGCAGGCAGGCCGGAGGAAGGTAGAGCCACGCCATCCACGTCGTCAGGCCGCGTGGGCCCCCTCGGCCGCGGCCGGGGTCTCGCCCAGCCGCTCGGCCTTCACCTCGGCGAAGGTTCGGCCGTCACCGTCGAGGATCGCGTCGCGGCCGGTCTCGGCCTGCCAGCGCTCCACGGCGACATCGACGTAAGCCGGGCTGATTTCCATCGCGAAGACGCGGCGGCCGTTTGCCTCGCCCGCCATGATCTGCGACCCGGAACCCGAGAACGGCTCGTAGCAGAGGCCGCCGCGGGCGACGTGCTGGCGCATCGGGATGCCGAAGGCGTCGAGCGGTTTCGGCGTCGGATGGTCGGGGCGTTCATCCTTTGCGAAGGACGGCATCTCCCACGTCGAGGGCAGCGTCTGCTCGGCCACCTTCGGCGGACGGTTCGGACGGCGCCAGCCCATGAAGCAGGGCTCGTGTTTCCACAGGTAATGCGACCGGGTCAGAACCCCGCGGTCCTTCACCCAGATAATCTGCTGATGGACGAAGGCGCCCGCCTTTTCCCAGCAAGCCTCCAGCATCGCCTGGCGGCGCGAGGCGTGCCAGCAGTACCAGGCGGCGTCTTCGGCGATGGCCTCGGCGACCGCCGCAGCGATGAAGCCGTCGTAGAGCTCCGCGCCCTGCGAGGAGTCGTCCCAAGTTGTGCCATAGGACGCGGACCAATCCTTGTTGCGGGTCGGATGGTTCGAGCCGTCGTAGTCGACGAGATACGGCGGATCGGTCGCGAACAGGATCGCCCGCTCGCCATTCATCAGGCGGCGCACATCGGCAGCGCTGGTGCTGTCGCCGCAGAGCAGCCGGTGGTCGCCTAGGATCCACAGGTCGCCCGTCCGCGAAGCCGGATTGCGCGGCGGTTCGGGGATGGTCACCGGCGGCACGGAGCCCCTGGCGCCACCTTCTTCGTCACCGCCCCCGTCCGGATCGAAAGCCAGGAGCTTGTCGAGCTCGCCATCGGAGAAGCCGACCAGCGACAGGTCGTAGTCGTCCGCGAGAAGGTCCTGCAGCTCGGCCGAGAGAAGCGCCTCGTCCCAGCTGCCGAGTTCCGTGAGCTTGTTGTCGGCGATGCGGTAGGCGCGCCGCTGCGCCTCGGTCAGGTGGCCGAGCACGATAACCGGCGCCTCGGTCAGCCCGAGCTGCTCGGCCGCCAGCACCCGGCCGTGGCCCGCGATCAGCTCGCCGTCCTCGCCGACGAGGCACGGCACGGTCCAGCCGAACTCGGCCATGCTGGCGGCGAGCTTCGCGACCTGGTCGGGCCCGTGCACCTTCGCGTTCTTCGCGTAGGGCTGCAGGCGCGCAAGCGGCCAGGTCTCGATCCGCTCGGGGGCGAAGGCGAGGGTCATGAAGGTTCCTGTCGATGGTCGATCGGCATCCGCCGGGTGGACTCCGGCACGGCGGGGTCCACCGGCCTCCGCCTGGACTCCGGTATCCGCGGGGTATCCACCCCGCGCGGCCCGTCAGATGTTTGATTTCACGAAGATTTCCGGGCGTCGCGGCTGGACCCCGGACTCCGGTGGCTTCCCAAAAAATCGGCCCTGTCGCTGGCGATATTTCGCGCCAAGCCCGCCAGCATACATAGTCGCCAGGAAGGAACCATTGAATTCAATGGGTTGGCGGTATGGACCCCGGCTGGACCCCGGAAGCCAGCCCCGGTGGCCACCTCGAGATCAGCGTCGGTTCGCCCGAGCGCACGACCCCGAGTATATCTCCATTGATAGCGTCGGCAGGGCGATCCGTCTCGCCGCCCGGTGTCTCGCAGGAAATTGTCTCGGTCGTCGGAAGCAGCTTGACACCACCTACCGCATGTCGACCGCACCGCATCGCAGCACACATCATCTGGTTGGCGTCGCGACCAAAGTCTGATATGTTTCCACTCTGTTCCCGTGGGCGGGGATGCCTGTTGGCCTCGCAGTTCATCGCGGTGCCCGAAACAGTTCAGACGGCGAGGAAATCGGCATGAAACCCCGTACTATCAAGGCGTTACCCGTCAAAAACGATGGAGAGGAAATCACCCAAGGTGTCCTCGATCTGGGTATTGAAAAGGACACCGAGATCAATGGAATCGGCATGGGCGTGCTCTCGGACGGCACGCCATACTTGAATCAGCGGGGACTCGCTGCGCTGTGCGGCGTTCAGAACGCACATATCGGCACGATCAGTGCTCAGTGGGACGACGCAGATCCGAAGCCGAGGATCAAGGCCATCAAGGGGATCCTGTCCAAGCTCGGCCTTGAGGCTTCGGTCGCCCATATAGAAGTGCCGCACAACGGTGTCGTGCACTATTGCTATCCGGCCGAGGTGTGTCTGGCGATTCTTGAGTATTACGCGTTCGACGCCGGGACGAACTGCCAGCCAGAGGCCCGCGACAATTTCCGTATCCTCGCTGGGACGAAACTCCGCGAGATGATCTACTCGCAGGTTGGTTACGACCCGACCGGACGCGCGCGTTTCGACAAGTGGCATGAGCGCATTGCCTTGAACTATCAGTCCGCGCCCAAGGGATTCTTCAGCGTATTCAACGAAGCTGAGACCCTGATCTACGAGATGATCGTGGCAGGCGCACCAGTCGACGAGAAGAACGTTGTCGACATTTCGATCGGCCTGCATTGGTCGAAGTTCTGGGACGAGAACGGCTTCAATGAGCGGTTTGGCGATCGCAACAAGTTCCCTCACCGGTACCCCGATAGCCACCCGCAGGCGAAGTCCAACCCTCAGGAGGCCTGGTGCTATCCGCTCGAAGCATTGGGTGCGTATCGGGAGTGGCTGCAGGATCACTACATCGGCGGCGGCAAATTCCGGAAATACATCAATGACAAGGCGAAGAAGGGCACCATTCCGCCGTCTATAGCGCAATTGACGATTGCGAAGATCGAGGCCCCGCAGATTACCAACTATTGAGCGGCTCGGCGGACCACGAACTCCATCGACCGCTTGCCTGGTACCCGCCTCCCGTTCAACCGCCATACGATGACCGCGATGCCGTATTGCCAGCGCCGGTTCGCCGTGGCGCGGCTTATGCCGAGCTCCCAACAGATGGGCTTCCAAGGCGTGCGGTTGGCGCGCAGCCAGACGAGGCGAGCGTCGTCCTTCTCGAGCCAGCGCAGCCATAGCATCGCTTCCTCGGCCTCGGTGATCTGGCGAGGGCTCGGGCGTGGCCGACGCATCTGCGGCTCCTGACCGACCTGGTCGGCGAAGCTGTGGAAATACTCGGGCCACGCGTTGAAGTAGCCCTGCGGCTTCACCGCGGGCTGCTGCGCGAAGACGTCGGCTGCGAGTTCCAGGCGGTCCTGCACTTGCGCGATGGTCCAGTCAGTCATGGCGCACCTCCCGGACCGCGGGTGGCTTGCCATAGAGCTTGTCCCCGAGTTGACGGATCAACTCTCGCTCCGGCCAGGTGAGCCGCTGGTCGTCCAGCGAGACCGCCAGCATCCGCTGTTCGTGCCAGCCCTCGCGCTTGACCTGCTCGGGGTCACGGCGGCGGCCGCCATAACCCTTGGGCGTGTAGCGCATCCTGCTCATGCCACGCCTCCTGCGGTCTCGATCGCCCAGAACAGGATAGCGATGGCGTCGGCCTCGTTGTCGTCGGCCGGGCTGAACCCGCGGGCGCGGGCCGCCGCGATCATCGCCTCCTTCGGGGCGTTCCCCTTGCCGGTTGCGTGGCGCTTGATCGTGCCCACCGGGACGCCCTGATAGGGCACGCCCGTCGTCTCAGCCCATGCGGTCAAGGTGGCGAGCAGGCCGCCGAAGACGTGGGCCGCGTCGGTCCCGACATGCCGGCGCACCTCCTCGAAGTGGATCGCGCCGATGGGCCCTGCATCCGCGGCCAGCCGCTCCAGCCAAGCGCGGAAGCGGACATAGCGCATGCCGCCGCCGTCGTAGCGGCTCGGCCGGAACGACACCGTGCCGCTGGTGATCAGCCCGTCCGCGGCGCGCAGCGCCCAACCGGTAGTGGTGCCGAGGTCGAGGGCGAGAAGGACCGGCGTGCCGCCCACGGGCGTGATCGCGGGCGACGGGGTGAGGGATGCATGGGCCATCGGGGGCTCCTTTCCTGTCTGCTGCTCGATGAAGGGATGAGGGCGGCGCGCGGGGCTCATCGGTCGAGCTCCCGCAGCCAATCCGGGCGCGGTGAGGCCTGTGAGCCTGCCGCGGGAGGCTCACACGGAGGTTCACACCCGCAACCCGTTGAAACGACGATGCTTTGTGAGCCTTGTGAGGGTTGTGAACCTTTTCCGGCATCTCCTTTCGTGCGCACGCGCGTGCACGCACGCGTAAGGGTGGAAAAAGGTTCACAAGGCTCACAAGGTTCACATTTCGGTTTGGTATCAGAGCGTTGCGCATGTGAGCCTTCGTTTTCGAGGCTCACACGACCGGCCCGAGGCTCACACGGATCGGCGCTGCGGCGGTCCGCTGCCGAGGGGCGCTCGTCCTCGGTGACCTTCAGCTGCCACTTCGTGGCGCGCCGGTAGGTGCCGGCTTTCACCAGCCGGACGCGGAGATCGCCGAGGCGGAACACGCGGTCCCGCATGCGCCCGATGGACATCCCAAAGCTGGTCTTGCGGGCCTGCTCGTTGGCGCCGCTCATCGGCGGCGGCGGATCGCAGAAGAGCGCGATGTCGTAGACCTCCGCGGCCGTCACCTCGGCGGTGCCGAACCTGTCCCACCAGGCGCCGATGAAGACGTTCCAGGCGGCGCCCTCGCTGTCGGAGGACTCCATCATCTCTTCGAGATTGCCGAGGAAGCCCGGGATGCCCGCCACCTCGAGCACGCCGCCGAGCACATGGGCCCAGTTCTCGAAGGAGCCGATGCTGCGCCCACCGCGGGGCCGGCCGGCGGCGATCCACGCCTGGCAGAGCGTCAGGCAGGCCGCGACCAGCCGGGCCCGGTTGGCGCGCACCCAGCTCATCAGGTCGGGGTGGCGGAAGTCCGAGCGCTGCCAGGGGCGGTCGGTGTGCGGATCGAGCCGGATGCGCACGAGACGCCGGGCCATTTCGTTGGAGAACTCCGGGTTATTCCCGGTGGCGATCCACAGGCAGCGGATCGGCAGCCGCGCCATCTCGGAATGACCGAGGATGCGGTCCTCCCAGAAGGGCGCCGTGAGCGCGGCAGCGAGCGCCGAGCTGTCGAGCGTGGCGCGGAGGTTGTCGATCAGCACGATGGAGGGGATCTGACGGAGCTTCGCGGTCACGCGCTTGCGCCATTCCTCGTCGTCGCGCCCCTCGGTCATCACGCTGGCGCCCGCACCGGTCAGGATGCCGGTGATCGCATCGACCATCAGCGTGGCCCCGGTCCCGGGCGCGGGCTTCTCGATCAGATGCAGTGGCGTCGGCCCGTCGATCATGCCGCGCAGGAAGCCCAGCAGCAGGAGCGCCACGACGTGGGAGCGCTCGGCATCGCCGGTGAAGGGGAAGTCCCCGAGCAGATCCTCGCAGATCAGCGCGCGCGCCGCGGCGATTTCGGCCGGGGTTGGCTTGGCGGGGATGTCCGGCACGGCGAAGCCCGGCGCCGGGACGTAGAGCAACCGCGCGTCGGGATGGTAGCCGGGCGTGGTGAGCAGCGTGCCGTTCCGGCCGAACACGGGGGTGTTCACGATGCCCGTCAGCACGGGAAGCGCGGGATCGGGCGTGGCGAGGACCGACTTGACCACCGGCAAAGGCGGCGGCGCCGAGATCGGCTCGCCCTTGGCGTTCACGCGCACCCAGCGGGCAAGCCGCGCAAGCATGTGGCGGAGCTTCTCCTCGTTGAGCGCGGTGGCGACGGGCCGGCCCTCGTCGTCGGGGACGACCCATGTGGGCTGGCCTGCCAGGCGGAAGAGCCATGGACAGCGGTTCGAGGCCATGAGCAGGCTCCAGACCTGCTCGTTCGCACGCGCCAGATCACCCTCGTCGGCGCGCAGCGTCGGGACCGTGTCGCCCGAGCCCTGATAGTTGAGCGGGCGGTGCTGCCCGATCTGCATCACCGTCTCGGCCTCGACGACCGACTCCGCCGCGGCGATCACGCGCGCCACGGCCGCGGGGCCGTCGCTCAGCAGCAGGTCGTTGAAGTCCTGGCCTTCCTCGGGGGGCACGGCGATGGCGACATCGCGCCCCTGCGCGCGCAGCCGTCGCGCGGCGGCATCCGCGGCGCGAAGGCCGGCGCCCGAGGCGTCGTTGTCGGCGAGGATCACGACGCGCCGGGCGGCCGGCGGCAGCTCGACCTGTTCGAGGCCGGAAGTCGAGAGCGTGGCCCAGACCGGCAGATCGGGACAGGCGGTCATGGCCGCGAGGCCGGTCTCGATCCCCTCCGAGAGCGCGAGCCTGTCGCCGTCGCCGAGGGGCGCGAGCCGCACCGCGCCGCCGGCCACACGGCCGAGCATCTTCTTCGCCTTGTCGAGCGGCGCCTTGCGGATGCTGCCGTCGGGGTCCGCCGCGAGCCAGGTCCGATGCAGCCCGATGACGTCGCCGTCCCGGTCGCGCACCTGACCCACCAGCGCCGGATAGCCCGCCTTCGTCTCGTAATGCGCCAGGTCGGGATGGAAGAGCAGATCAGCCCCAGTGGGGACATCCAGACCGCGTCCCGCTAGGTAGTCCGCAGCCGGCGTCCCGGCGATCGGCTGGGCCGACGACAGGATATGCGCGATCTCCCGAGTGGCATCGCGCTTCGGCGTCGGCGGTGTCGCGGGCGCGCGGCGCTCGGGGGCGCCGGGGGTGACATCGGCGATCTCGGCGGCCCGCGCGATCAGGGCGCGGCCATCGAGCCCGGTCGCCTCCTCGATCGCGCTGATCGGCCCGCCGCCATGGTTGCCGTCAAAGTCGATCCAGTCGCCCGCATGCGCGCCGCGCAGCGTGATGACGCAGGAGCCGGTGTTGCGGGGCGCGTCGCCCCGGATGTTGGCGAGCCGCCACTCGTCGCCGGAGCGGCGACCGCGCGGGAAGAGGTCGGGCACCCAGTGCGGGGCGGTCTCGCGGAGACGCTCGACGATCAGGTCGAGATCGTAGCGCGGCGCCTCGGTTGCGGGCGGGAGGGCGTCGTTCAGATCAAGCAAGGATCACCAGCCCCCGCTCGGCCCGCGTGATCGCGGTATAGAGCCAGCGGTTCCTGTCGGCCGCCGAGCGGCCGAAGCCATCGTCGAAGACGACCACGTTCTCCCATTGCGAGCCCTGCGCCTTGTGGCAGGTGATGGCGTAGCCCCAGCTGGTCTCGATGAGACCGCGCTTGATCTGCCATTCGCGGCGTCCGCGCTCGGGGTCGTAGGCGATGTGGTCGGCGTATTCGCCGCGCCAGAGGCTCTGCCGCCCGGCGATGGTCTCGCCGTCCTCGGTCTCCACCATTGCGCTGAAGGCGAAGGTGTCGTCGGGGTCCTGGCGCACGTCGCTGAGCGTCAGGAACATGCCGTTGATCAGCCCGAGATCGTGACGGTTCTTCAGGCAGATGATCTTCTCGCCGCTGCCTGTCGGATAGTCTGCCGCGAACCCGGCCGCGCGCTTCATGGCGGTGTTCAGCCAGCGCCGCGTCGCGTTAGTGCCGCAGAGCACCTGTCCGCCGCGCAACATCTGCTCCGGGCCGACCTCGTGGCGCGACATCTTCCAGACATGGTCGTCATGCGCGCCCATGGGGATCGGCGCGCCCTGCCGCGCCAGCGTCGCCAGCCGCAGGATGGCGCTGTCCTTGGCCTGCCGGTGCACCTCGGTCAGCATCACGTCGGGCGCGGCCTTAGTGAAGAACCCGGCGCCCTTCACCGGGGGCAGCTGGCCCGGATCGCCAAGCACGAGGATGGGCTTGCCGAAGGCGAGAAGGTCGCGCCCAAGGTCCTCGCCCACCATCGACACCTCGTCGAGGACGAGGAGGTCCGCGTCGCGCAGGATCGACTGCTCGTTGATCAGGAACTTGGGCTGGTGGATGTCCTCGAGCCGCATCTCGAGCTGGGCGATCCGCGTCATGGCGAAGTCGCGCTCGGCCGGCCCCATGCGCGGCAGCTCGCGACGCAACTCCGCCAGGTCCTCGGTCACCCGCTCGATCTCTTCCGGCGTCGCCTCGGAGACGCGGTAGATCAGGCTGTGGATGGTCTGCGCGGGCGTGCCCTTGCGCGTCATGACGAGCGCGGCCTTGCCGGTGAAGGCGCCGAAGAGCACGCCGCCCGGCGCGCCGGGGGTCATCGGCGCCAGCCCCAGCGCCTCGATCGCCTGCGCGGTGGTCGTGGTCTTGCCGGTGCCGGCATAGCCGAAGACCCGGAACACCTGCTGCTCGTGGCGGCGGGTCTCGTACCAGTCGCGGATGGCCGCGATGGCGCGGCTCTGCATGTCGGAAAGTGTGACGGTCATGCCCTGGCCTCCGGCCGTTCGCCGCTGAAACGCTCCACCGGAGCGTTTCCGGGACGCGGCTCACCCCAGCAGCGTGCCGAGAACGGGCAGAACCGGCAGAGATAGAAATCGGGGTTCGTCGCGATCCGCGGCAGCAGTTCGCCCGCATCCGCGGCGCGCAGCACGGCGACCGCCTTGTCGGACAGTTCCTGCGCGGTCGCCGGGTCGAAGAGGACGTGCTCGTGGTAGAGTTCGCAGCTGTCCTTGTTCAGCGCGGTGAAGAGCGCCGACCCGAGGCCCATATAGGCCATGTAGATCTGCAGCTGGCCGTAATAGACGGGCTTGGAAACCTGCACGCCCTTCTTCGCCGTGTCATTCCAACTGGAAGCTTTCAGCGCCTTGTGCTCCCAGAGAACGGGCCAGGTCAGGCCGAGAGCCGGGCCATCGACGATCACCCCATCGACATGCCCGCGGATCCGGCCGCCGGCGGTCTCGAAGCCGAACTGGCCGCCCTCGCGGGTCTGGGTCCGCAGGTCGAATCCGGCCAGCCGCAGCCAGCGGATGGCGAGATCCTCGAAGACGTGACCCGCCTCGAAGATGCGCAGGGTCCGTCCCTCGAAATCCTTGCCCGGATCGACCGGCGTCTTTCTGAACTCGTAGACGAGGCGGCGCGCGCATGGCTCGCCGATCCGGCTGGCCCCGAGATAGTCGCGGGGCCGCTGGCCAGCGCGCTCCGCCACGAGCGCGTCATCAAGCAGCGCGTTGATCCGGGCGCCGAGCGGCGGCGGGGCATCGGCGGCGCGGCCATAGACGAAGCCCGAGCGGTGGTTGAGATCGATCATGGATGGCGAGCCTTCTTCTGGCCCTTGATCCAGGGACTCTGCTCACCCGTCCGGTTCTTGCAGTATTCGAGGAAGCCGGGAGCGTTCAGGTTCTCCTTCTGCGTGCCCCATTTCAGGTTGTCGGCCCGGTTGTTCGCAGCGTTCTCGTCGAGATGCATGACGATGGCGCCGTCGAAGGGCGGCGGGCCATGGAAGGCCTCCGCGACGAGCCGGTGCACCTTGTAGGTCTTGCGCTTCACCTGCACGCAGAACCGACCATCGGTCTTGTTCCAGACGCCGAAATACGGCTGACCGCCATAGGGCCGCACGCCACCGCCCGGCATCGGGTATCGGTAGGGCGTGACCATCACCCGCCCCTCGCTGCTTACGAGGATGCCAGGGACGCTGGGAACGTCGCGCCAGATTTCTCCGAAACTCATCGGCAGTTCTCCGTGATCAAAATGGGCAGTCGCCGGCGTCGGACTGGCGCTGCATGGACGCCTGAAATCCGTCGACGCAGGCCTCGATCAGGCGGTCGATGTCCTCGGCCGGCCGGTCGAAAAAGGGCGCCATCAGCCCCATCTCCGTCAGCGCCTCGGCCAGCTCGCGGCGCGCCTCGCGGATCGCGCGGGTTTCCATGTCGGTCTTGTCGATCATGCCGTGGTTCCTTTTGGCGTTGGCCGAGCCCGCCGTGAGGCAGGCCATCGAGCAGAAGCGGTGACGGGCATGGCGGTCCCAGCGCAGGCCGTGGCAGTAGCCGAAGCCCCGAGCTTCCCGGCCGCAGAGCGCGCAGGGCACGCGACGGCCAAGTTCGGCGCGGGATAGAGGGCTCCGCCCGTTCGCGGCTGGAACGCTCCCCGTTCGGCGGGGAAACGCGCCACTGGCGCCTTTCCCGCTCCGCCTCACCCTTCCCGAGACGCCGCTCACCCCATCAGGAGCAGGTCGAGCGCGTCTCGCTCCTCCTCGTTGGGCGCGGCGGTGCGGCGCTCGGAGGCCAGCACGATGAAGCGGCTGATGGCGTTGGAGGCGATGCATTCCAGATCGCGCCGGGTGAGGCTGGCGATGGGACGATCGAGCCGCCCGCGCGCCTCGAGCCAGCGCCCCATCGCAAGGGCCGCTTCTGTGGTGACATGCGCCTGCCATTCGTCCGGGCTCACGGGTTGAGCCAGGCCGGGCCGCCCGCGGCCTTCGGCGCGGCGGGCTCGGACGCAGATTGGGCGGCGGGCTGGGCGGCGGGCGACGACCACGCGGGCGCGGCTGGCGCCGCGGCGGGCTGCGACTGCCCCCAGGCGGGAGTTGCGGGCTGCGCGGGCGCAGTGGCCGGCCGGGGCTTGTTCGAGGGCTGCGCCGGCACCGTTTCGCCGGCCATCACCCTCTGCCACTCGGGCGCGGTGGGCAGCACGACATGGTCGAGCTTGTTGGCGTCCTTGTAGGCGGGGTTGCGGTTCGGCTCGATCTGGATCTTCGCGACGAATGTGATCCCGTCGAGATCGGCGAGCCCGCGCAGCACGCGCTTCGCCTTGGCCGCTTCGCTCATGTCCTCCGGGTTCAGGCCGAGCGCGCTGTCGATCATGGCCCGGAACTGGCTCTTGGAGATCTTCCAGCCGATCGACTGGCCCTGTTCGTCGAGCTTGCCGCCCTGCACGGTGAAGTTCTGCCAGAACTTGCGCCGGGCATGCGGTCCCTCGGCCACCGTGAACTCGGCGTCGAGCATCAGCACGTCGCTGCCGGGCTGGTTCGAGGGCTTCAGCAGCCCGCGATCCACCTCGCTCGCCCCGTCAGTGCCGCCCTTGCGGATGGACATGGTCACCTTGGCGAAGGTGCCGTCGGGGATCAGGTCGCCGGATTGCTGCGGCGCCACGTCGTTCATGTCGAAGGTCATCTCGTTCATCCTTTCGGTGCGTGGTTGATCTTGGAGAGGAGCGCGCCGAGATCGGCCGGCTCGGTCAGGTCGAGGCGCCCGGAGCGATCCTTTGCGGGCAGGCCCCACGGGTTGCCGGAGCGGCAGACGAGGCGGCGCGTCCCGCCCTTCTCGGGGTCGTGCCGCCACGCGGTCGCACCGTCCGGGCCGGTCTCGGGGCTGAAGAGGCCAAGCGTCATCACCTGGTCGACGATGCCGGGCAGCTCGCGCGCGGCCTTGCCGCCCTCCATCTGCGGCTGCCAGATGGTGCGGTTCATCTCGTCGGTGATCCGCTCGAGGATGCCGACGAAGATCACCGTCCGGCCTGGCGCGTGCTGGAGGTGCTTGAGGAGCCCGATCACCTCGCGGGCGAGCAGCCCGTAGGCGCCGCGCGTGTCCGGCTTGCCGGTCCGCTCCGACATCGCCTCGGGCCGGGTCTTGGCCCAGGCCATCGCCTGCCGCGTCAGGTCAGTGATGCTGTCCACGAACACGATACGCTTGGCGTCGAGCCGCTCGGCAAGCTCCGGGTGCTGTCCGCGAAGATGCGCGTGGTGCGCCTCCGAGAAATGCTCGTCGGGCTGGGCCGCGGGGTTGGCCCCGCCGATCAGGCAGGCGATGTCCACGGCGTCGGCGAAGCGGCGGATCGGCAGGCTGTCGCCGCGCCAGTCCTGCACCGATTTCAGCCCGGCCTCGAGATCGAGGCAGACGGTTTCCTCGGCCGGCAGCGTCTTCAGCAGCGTGGTCTTGCCGGCGCCGCTCGGGCCGAACAGCGCCATGGTGGTCTTGCCCTGCGCCTCGCGCAGCCGCTCGTCGGCGGTGACGATCCGGAGGCTCATGCCGCGCCTCCCTGCGGCAGAAGCTCCACCTTCAGCGCTCCGGTGCGCACGGTCCGCGCGGGCTCGAACACCGCCCGGATGTTGTCGGGCCAGGCGGCGTATTTGCGCTCCGGCACCTTGATGGCGATCTCGACATACTGGGCGGGGTCGTCGCCCGAGCCGCGGATGCGCTCGACGATTTCGCCGAGCCGATCCTGGTCCCAATCGACCCGCTTCGGCAGATCGGCCACCACGGTGAAATCGCCGTCGTCGAAGCGGACCGTCCCGGTATCCTTGGCCCGGGCCTGTCGTTCCTCGGCGGCGCGCATGGCGTAGCGGATGGTCAGCGCGGCATCGAGGCGGGCCTTCGCCGCCTTGGCGCGCTTCAGCGCCTCATCGGTCTCGCGCTGCAGGATGGCGAGCAGTTCGACGGGAAACTGCGCGAGGTCGGCGTCGGGGATGCCCGGCAGGTCGTCGGGCGTGGGGCTGTTGTTCGGCCAGGGCATGAACGGGTCTCCGTGATCGGCGAAGGGGGTCCGGATGGGGGATGTCACGCCGCCTGCTCCTCGAGCAGCAGCGCCGACAGCGAGGCGGCGGCGGCCTTCGGCTTCGGGCGTGCGACGGCGATGTAGGCGAAGCGGTCGGAGCCCACGCGCTCCTGCACGAGGTGGACGAGGCCCTGCTCGGCGGCCCAGAAGGCGCGCGACCCGAGCCGCGCCAGTTCCTCCCGCTCGCGGTCCGCGAGGCGGCCAAGCATCGGGAAGATGTCGAGCACGAGGAAACCGCGATGGTATTCGAGCCGGTCGCCGGGCGCGGCCTGCGCCACCCATGCGCAGAACTCGATCTCGGTCAGCGGGCGGCTGGCGCGGACGGTGATGAAGGGGGTGTTGCCCATGAACATGATCTCCTCCACGCGCCGCTAGGCGGCCTGTCGGGAAATCGGCCCGACCGGGCGGGTGCGGAGACCGGCGACCGGGGCGGCGGCGGCAGGATCGGCCGGGTCATCGCCGTCACAGGCGGCGTAGACCGCAAGGAGCGGCGTGCCGTCCTGATGCGCGCCGGCATCCTCGATCCGGTAGGCCTGGTGGTTCTTCAGAACCTCGGGCAGTTCCCAGCGCCGATAGAGGCCCGGGATCCTGACCATCTCGGCTGCGGGGACTGGGTGTCGTTCCTGCATGGTCCATCCTTGTTCGTGCTGTTCGGCGGCGTGCTTGCCGGTCACTGGGGAAAAGCCATCCGGCGCCCCGGATCGGGACATCGGGTCAGACGATTTCCTGGAGGCGATCGCGGAGCCTGCGGGTGGCGCGCTGGTATCGCTTGCGGGCGGCGGCTTCGGTGAGGCCCAGCTGGACCGCCGCTTCGGCCTGCGAGCAGCCCTCTACGGCGACGCGGTTGACGAGGTCCGCGTCGCCGCCGATCAGCGTGCGCATGTCGTCGACGAGCCGCGCGCGATGCAGGGCTCGGTCAGGCTCACCCTGCGCCGCGGGGATCCCATCGGGATCGATCTCGGCGGCGACGCCCTGCCGTTCCGCTTCACGCTTTCGCGCCCGGATGATGTCGCGCTCGACGTTCCGCAGGACCGTGGCGGCGATCGAGGTGACGCGGTCGGGATCGAGGCTGCGAATAGCCTCGGTCGTCCGGGCGAGAATGTCGGAGACGATTTCATCGGCGGGCGCGATCCTGCGCGCCATTGCGCGACGTCGGATCGCGTCGAGCCCGGGCCAGAGGGCCAGCAGCAGCACCGTCGCGGCGCAATCGGACGCGCCATCGTCGTCCTGCGCCGCCGCGATCAGCGCTCTGAGGATCCGGTTCTTGCCGGCCGGGCTGTCGGGACCGCGGTGCAACGCTTCGAGAAGCGCCGCCCGGTCCGGAAACCGTGCGATGGATCCGTGCGCGCATCGGAGCGCGTCGAAGCTGCGCTGGAAGCCGAGAGTGGAAGAGGATTGCATGAGGTGGTCGCGGATTTCGTGCCACGCGAAGGACATCGGACGCCTGCCTTCCGGCCAGGCGTCCGGCGCCTTGTGGTGGCCAGGTCAGGACGTCGCGCGTCTCTGCTGTTTCAGGGGGGGTGGGTGGATGCGCGCGTCAGCGCGCGGGTGCGGTCGCGTGGTTCAGCGTGCCGCAGCCGCGACAGGTGGCCTGAACCGGGAAGCCCACGAGATACTCGTGGCCTCGCGCGAAGCGCAGGTGCATGCGGCCGTCGCGGCAGACGCCGAGCAGCTTGTCGCAGCGCGTGCAGCGCCAGTACGCAGTGGTGGGATTTGCGTTCGCGGCGCCGGATCGCCTCGTCGGGGCCGCCTGGCGCGATGGGAAGGGAGTCGGCATGGAAGTGCTCCTCTGAAGTGGAGCCCTTCCAGTAATCAGCCGCTTGTTAGACCGTCCCGCACGCCATGTTAGACCGTTGTTAGACGGCCGCCTCGGGCGACGCCCCGTCGATCACCAGCCGCCAGTAGCCGCGCTTCTCGCCCTTGGCGATGTAGACGTTCAGGATGCTCTCCCAGGTCTTCGGCCGGAATGCCTGCTGGGGACTGCGCGAACCGAGCCCGTCCATCAGATCCTTGACCTGCACGTCCGGGCTGCCCGTCTTGGAGGCTGCCACAAGACGCTCGAAGATCGTGATCTGGTCTGGGCCGGTAAGAGGCAGCGGATCCTTCCCCGGCACATGCAGCATCCCCGACTGCTTGCCGGAGCGGAGCACTTGCGGTGTCGCGCCGCCGCGTGCCAGCGCGAAGTTGCTGCGGAACGCCATCTCGAGCCCGTCGCGCGCGACCGCGAATTCCTCCTCGGCCGGCGCGATGTTCGACAGCAACGGCACCACGACGTTCGGCCCGAGATGGGAGGGCATGTCCTCGCTGGCCGACAGCACGATGCCGACGCCGGCCTGGTTGCGCGCGCGCATCGCCAGGTCCAGCCGTTCGACGGTCTTCGGGTCGTTCAGCCGCCGCGCGAAATAGAGCGGCACCTCGGCGCCGCCGATCTCCATCGCGCCGAGCAGGGTCAGGTCCGGGTCGAGGATCTGTTGCGACCCGCGCCGCGTCAGCAGCGGTTTCAGCAGCCGCAGGATCGTCTCGCGGAGCCAGTCCGCGTTGAGCGAATACTTGTCGAGATCGCCCGCGGGCACGTCGCCGGCTTCCTCGCCGAAAAGCCCCACGGTGCGGACCATCCCTGGCTTCTCGGACGGTTTCACGGCTCCTTCGCCATCGATGTCGCCATCCTCGATCAGTACGACGTCCTGGCGGTCGCGCCGCTCGAGCAGCCCGCCTTCGATCAGCCGTTGAGCGTCGAGACCGAGCTCACGCAGGTACTGGCCCGTGACCTCGTCTTCGACGCGGTCGTGCAGCTTGATCAACTCGGCGAACATCGCTCGCAGGTCTGACGGGTCGATCTGACGGAAGGCGCTGAGGATGCCCCACTCCTGGAGCAGCATGAATCCGAGGCTGCGCTCTTCCGGATCCTTGTGGCTCTGGAGATTGCAGCTCTTCGTGCCCGAGATCGTGATGTTGAGCGTCCGCTCGGTCGCATCGCCGGCCCGGCTGTAGACCACCGCGATGCCGATCCGGCTGAAACGCTCGGCACGCCGGAACACGTTGCGCGCGCCGAGGTACTGGTCGGCGACCTCCTCGATGTCGTCGTCGATGGTGACCTTCAGCAGCAGCTTTCGCCGCCAATGGCCGAGGCGCACTTCCGCCTCCAGAACGCGGGCGTCGCTGATGTCGTAGCCCTCGATGGCGGGGCGTTCGAGCGCCAGCGAGGTCCGGAAGCGCGTGAGGTTGTAGCGCTTCCAGGTGAGCGGCTTCTGGGAAATGTCGTGGTTGAGCGCGACCTCGGCGAAGGTGTCGCTGACCTGTTGGCGGACGAGCGGGCTGTCCGCGCAGACCTCGATCTGCTGCAGCGACGGCGTGTAGATCAATGTCGCCTCGTTCGGCGGGCGATAATAGATCGCCGCGCGCCGGCCGTCGTCGCGATGGTTGTATACGCTTGAGAGCGGCCCGCCATGGCGCACGATCAGCATGATCGACGCGGGGTGCGCGTCGGTCTTCGGCAGGTCGAGCGCGCGGACGGTGCAGGAGATCGCCGGCTTGAGCTCGAGGACCTCCTTGATCCTGATCGACAGCGCCCGCTCGTCGACGGACGCCGCATCGAGCGGCGTTGCGGTTTCCAGATCCACCTCGAAGGCGTCATAGAGCTTGCGGTGGTCGCGAAACTGTCGGGCGAAGTGGAAGCTCTCCGCGTCTTCGAAGGTCTCGCGGGCATTGAGAAAAGCCCAGATGCTCCTGCAGAGCGGGTCGGGCTGATCGTCGAATTCCTGCGCCCGTTCGTGATCGAGCTTCTGGGCCACGATGGTTTCGAGCGACGTGACGCCCTTGCCGCTGGCGAGCGCGCGCATGCGGCGTGACCGGGTTTCTGTTGGGCGAAGCTCGTCCGGGTCGAACTCGGAGAGGATCTCGATCAGCCGCTCCCGAAACGCATGGGTGGCGTCCTCGTCCTCGAGATCGGGCATATCTTCGGGCAGGTCGAATTCGGGTTCGCTATCATCGTCCCGAACAGCGAGCGCCGCGCAAAGTAAATCGATCCGCGCATCTTCGATCAGACCGAGGGATTCGGGGCCCAAAGGAAGAGACTTGCGCGGCATGAACACACCTCACTCAACTGCTGCTCGATAGGGATTCAACCGGAGAGGATCGCGGAGTCGCAGGCCGCAGGCAAGCATTTTTGTTCCTTGTCTGTTCCAATGGCCGGTGTGGGTGTCCCATCGGGGCACCGAAGGTGGCTTTTCCTCTGTGACGACACCACAGACACCGGCCCCCTCGATATGAAGCGCCCCAATCCCCTGCCGCCCGACCGGATGACCGCCGCCGAACGCCGCGCCGAGCTGTGCGGATTGCTGGCGCTCGGGCTGGTTCGGTTGCGGATGCGGGAGACGGGCGAAGTATCTGACGATACTGGAGAAAGTTGCCTACACTCTCCGACCGACCGATGCCGTCATGCAACTCCAACTCACCGGAGACCCGCATGACGACCCACGATCCCATTCCCGCGCGCCTGGCCGCGCTGAAGACCGCGACGACGCCGGAGCTGAAGGCGCAGTGGCGCGACCTGTTCGACAGCGAGCCGCCGCCGTTCAACCGACGCTACCTGGAGAGCCGGCTCGCATACCGCATCCAAGAACTCGCCTATGGCGGCCTGAAGCCCGAGACGATCCGGCGGCTGGAGCGGCTGGGCGAAGAGCTCGACGGCGGTGACAGGAAAAAGAGCCGCGTCCGCGCCGACACCATGCCCATCGCCGGCACCCGGCTGATCCGCGAGTGGCAGGGCGTCGAACACGTCGTCACCGTCACCGCGGACGGCTTCGAATGGCAGGGGCGGCCCTACAAGTCGCTGTCCGCCATCGCCCGCGCCATCACCGGCACGAGGTGGAACGGGCTCGTGTTCTTCGGTCTTAAGAACCGGCGGAGGCGGACATGACCAAGCCGGTCGTCCGCAAGCAGCGCTGCGCGATCTACACTCGGAAATCCTCGGAGGAAGGGCTCGAGCAGGAGTTCAACTCCCTTCACGCCCAACGCGAGGCCTGCGAGGCGTTCATCGCCAGCCAACGATCCGAGGGCTGGGTGCCGGTCCGCGACCAGTATGATGACGGCGGCATCTCCGGCGGTACGCTCGAGCGCCCCGGCCTGCAGCGGCTGCTGGAGGACATCGAAGACGGGCTCGTAGATGTGGTCGTGGTCTACAAGATCGACCGGCTCAGCCGCTCGTTGGCGGATTTCGCCAAGCTGGTCGAGGTGTTCGACCGAAACGGTGTGACCTTCGTCTCGGTCACGCAGAGCTTCAACACGACCACGTCCATGGGGCGACTGACGCTCAACATCCTCCTGTCCTTCGCCCAGTTCGAGCGCGAGGTCACCGCCGAGCGCATCCGCGACAAGGTCGCCGCCAGCCGAAAGAAGGGCATGTGGATGGGCGGGGTGCCGCCCTACGGCTATCGGGTCCAGAACCGGAAGCTGGTGATCGATGACGAAGCCGCCGAGCATGTCTGCTGGATCTTCGCCCGCTTCCTCGAGATCGGCTCGGGCACTGAACTGGCCCGCGAGGTGGCGAAGCGCGGCATCCGCACGCCCCGCGGCAACCGGATCGACAAGAAATACCTCTACCGGATGCTGAACAACCGCGCCTACATCGGCGAGGCGGTCCACAAGGGCGAGAGCTACCCGGGCGAGCACGGCGCGATCATCGACCGAGAGACGTGGGATCGCGTCCACGCCATCCTGCAGGAGAGCCCGCGAAAGCGCGCCGCGCGCACCCGCGCCGAGACGCCCGCCTTGCTGAAGGGCCTGCTGTTCGGCCCAGACGGCGCGGCCTTCTCCCCGACGCATACCCGCAAGGGCGGGAAGCTCTATCGCTACTACGTCAGCCAGACCGTGCTGAAGCACGGCGCCGGATCGTGCCCGGTCGGCCGCGTGCCCGCGGGCGAGATCGAGGCGGCCGTCATCGACCAGCTCCGCGCCGTGTTCCGCCAGCCCGAGATCGTAGCGGGCACGTGGAAGGCGGCGCGCGCCCATGCCGACGCCATCACCGAGACCGACGCCCGCGCAGCGTTGCACCAGATCGACCCGCTGTGGGACGAACTGTTCCCGGCCGAGCAGGCGCGCATCGTGGCGCTGCTGGTCGAGCGGGTCGACATCGGCGTGGACGGGCTAAACGTCCGCCTGCGCGTCGACGGCCTCGGCGGTCTGGCCCGCGAGATGCTGGCCGGTGGAATCGGAGAAGCAGCGTGACATGCGGCGCGCCAGTCCCCGACATCGTGACACTCCACGTCCCGTTCCGCATCGTGAAGCGCGGCGGGCGGAAAGAGATGAAGATGCCCGAGGGCGCTGTGCAACCACGGCGGACTGACAACACGCTGGTCAAGGCGCTGGCGCGCGCCTTCCGCTGGAAACGCATGCTGGAGTCGGGCGAGTTCGCAACCATTGCCGAACTGGCCGAGCGCGAGGGGATCGCGCCCTCCTACATGACCCGCGTCTTGCGGCTCACGCTGCTCGCGCCCGACATCGTCGAAGCGATCCTAGACGGGAAGCAGGCACCGGGGGCGACGCTGGCCGGATTGCTCAAACTAAGGGAGGCGCGCTGGAGCCGCCAGCACCTCATCCTCCAAAGCCAAGATGCGGACACGGATGCTGCTTGCTGATAGTGGCCACGCAGCGAGCCCTCACCGTCCATCTTTCCTCCGCCTCCTCTGTCAAGATATTGTCTTCACCTTTGAGCCCAAGCCCACTATCGTGTATTTGAGGGTTGGGTGATGAGCCTGCGTCATCGCGGGGTCGCGCGCCTAGCCAAGGGTTGCGGGACAACAACGCCAGCCGCAGCGAAACGAGAGCAAAGCAAGAAAGCAAGTCCTGTGAACTATTACCGCTCGCTTCCCGAACGTCCCCTTCAAGATACACTGCGGGTCGTCGACCTTTTTTGCGGAGCCGGCGGCCTCTCATGCGGCTTTGATAATTTCAATGGCGCTAGGCGGTTCAAAACAGTTCTCGGGATCGATAACGATCCATCGGCAATTAAGATCTTCAACAGGAACTTTCGCAGCCTTGGCGACCGAGCTTCACTGCCTATCGGCCGTGTCGCTGATATGACATGGTTCCAGCACCCTACTGAGATACGCCTTTTTTATCTCGTTCACCTCGCGGGTTCGTCTTTCCATCCCGAGCTATTCGAGCGCCTCAATGAAATCGGCTTGTCGGAATTTCTTGCGCGAATTCGCAATATCGACAAAAAATTCTCATCACTTGCTGCCGAGATTTCGCAAAGTGATGACTACGTAGAAGAGTTGTCTCGTGTACCGCCGCAGACTTTCACACTCGCTTTAGTCAAAGCGTTCGTAAACAGGTTAGGAGTTTCCTCGTTCAGTAGGCCGTTGGCAAGCACGCGGAGTCTCCCGTGGGGTGAAGAGTGTGAAAGCCTCCTCGAAAACGCCGAGGGGGAACCAGCCCTTGGTTTTCCAAATCGTGAACTGGTCCATGATATGGAACAAGAGTGGTCAGCACGATTCAATGAAATCCAAGAAGCCGCCGGTAAATCTGGCCGCGGCCAGAATTCTAACAACTCGAAACGCCTTACACGACTTTGTGAGTTTCTGAGCACCGACGCATTTTCCAGGCTGAAGGAAGCATGGATCGATTGGCGTGCCTCACGTGCATCTGTCCGTGCCGAATTCTGCCTTGAAAACAAGTCGCAGCTTGAGGAGCTCTATTTTGATCGATATCGGGCGCACATCGTGCTCGGCGGACCACCGTGCAAGGGATTCAGCCGTATTGGGCGACCGGTAATCCAAAGCCTCCGAGACCAAGGAGTGCATGCGTGGTCGCACAAAGAATATGGTGACGAGCGCAATGCTCTCATGGTGCAATATGTGCTCTTTCTCGAGGCGCTTCAGCCCGAAGTATTCCTCTTTGAGAATGTATCCAACTTCCAGTCGGCACTAAAAACTCCGAATGGCACCTTCGATGCTCCCGCCTTGCTAGTTGAGCTGATTGAAGAATTGGCCACCGATAAACTGACGTATCATGTCAGTCACCAGGTCATTAACGCTCGTGATTATGCGGTACCTCAAGACCGTCGCCGCTTCATAATGTTTGGCGCGAAGGCTGGGGCTGCTCCTCACAATATTGCTTCGAAGTTCTTTGAACTTAAGTCCGCTGCTGCGGACGTGCCTCTGCGTGTGGCGCTCACTGGCTTGTCTGATCCGCAAGAGTTTGATCCAAAGGGTGGGATAAAGACAGATCATTCAAGCGCAGTGTACGACGTTTGGGATCCCAAGCTTCCTCCGGAGCAACGTGATTATCTGTCTTGGGTTCAGCAGCCTGACCCCGTCTCTGGAGTAAGGCCAGCCGCTACTGATGCTCACATCTTCCGAAAGCCGCGTGATGATGATCGCGTCTTCGCGTCTTTTGTCGCCCCTGGTATAAGGTGGATGGATCTCAAAGTTGACCGTTCGCAGACCCTTCAGGACCTAAGAGACGGCATAGAAGCCGCCATTGAAGAGGTTCAATCGTCAAAGACAAAGCACGCACTTGAGAATCTGCTTGGCAAAGTAGATGGAAGCCTGATGCTTCGTCTCCTTTTGGAGCACACCAAGGAGAGGTTCAAACTTCCTGAACAGCACTTGTTGCTCGAAGGCTACCTGAAGAACGGTGGATCAACACATGGCGACTGGTTCGAACGGCTTTCTGCAACAAAGCCGTGCAGGACTATCGTGGCACACATCGGCAAGGATACCTATGCATACTGGCACCCGACGGAGCCTCGGTCTCTGACCATCAGGGAAGCGGCTCGCGTCCAATCGTTCCCTGATTTTTTCCGTTTTGATGTTTCAGGGGTCGTAGATACGTACTCAGCTATAGGAAATGCCGTGCCACCTTTGTTGTCTCGCTTGTTTGCCGCGCGGATTTCCGAGCTTGCAGAAGAAATTCAAATCTTCCCGCACGAGGGGGAATGTGCCAATCATAAGACAGATCTTCTTTCTGCGAGCTGACAGCCACTATGCAAGATAAACGTATCTATTTTGGGAGCGGGAATTTGAGCTTGATAAGGTCAATCAAACACCCAAGCTCGTGAAAGAGAGCGCCACGCTCTGCTAGAGAAATCTTGTTTTCGACGTGGGGGATTCCGACCTTCGAGACAAAAACGTAGTCGAAGAAAGATGCGTCCATAGCTATGAGGTTTCGCGGCATGTCGCGTTCTACATCTGGTCCTTGACTATTTCTACCACCTTCCCTGACCATGTCGGCTGTGGCAAACACGTAAAGCACTTCCGAGACGTCTGAGCCAGCGGGTGCCGTGAGTCCCCATTTGTCCAGGCAATACTCATCATCAATTGTGTCAAACAGAAGCTTCCACATGGTCCCAATGTGGAAAACTTCTTTTAAACGAGTCTTCGCGCTGATGACTACCGCATTAAGCGGATTTCTTCTGGAGAATATGGCCATGTCCCCTTCAATTGGGATAGAGATGTCCATATCTCCCGTCTTAAGTGGAACGGTCCTTCTCAACTCAAGAGCGGCTTTCAGTGCGGGTGGAAGGCCCTTGTCTATGAGAATCTCGTCCTGATCCGAAAGCGTGTCGGCCAAAGCATAGACAATAAGATTTACAAAGTTCTCGCCAACATTCTTGGCAACGCCTTGCGAAAGGGTGGTTCTGAATCCTGCTTCGTTTACGAGGCCAGGATTCAGTCTCTCGGCGAGCTCTTCTGCAATATCGTAGCCAAACAGAAGCTCTGTCAGCTTATTTAGAGCCTCCCTGTGCGCGATGGCTCGATCAAGGCCAGCTGAGATTGCGACATCCACTGCTTCCATGTACTTCTGGCGAACGCCATCGAATGCTGCAGGACTTGTGTGTTCCCTTATTGGGAGGTCGCCTTCAAGCCAGCTCTTGACCATCCTGTTGAACTCAGGAGCGGGAACGCCGTCGGCACCGTAGAGTCGGGCCTTTCGTGCTCTTTTTGCCATGTGACTTCCATTCGGATCTTCTCGAACTCCCTCCTAGGTCAGACAAGCAAGATCATCTAGACCCAGACAGCCACACTGCCCCTTACAGGAGGCTTGACCGCAAAACGGAGCATCTCCAACGGTCTTCACGCGATTGACCTCCTGGCGCCTGGGCCACCGCGGAACGAGATCGATTGTGCAGCGACTGCTGCCCCCGCAGGAGTATGCATCGTCAATCGAACTGGCTTAAGCTTAGTATATGTCTGATGTCGTCGACGCCGTCACTCGTTCGCGGATGATGGCTGGGATCAAGGGAAAGAACACGAAGCCTGAGATGGCTCTTCGGCGGGCGCTGCACGCACGCGGCTTCCGCTACTGTCTTCACTCGAAGAAAGTCAAAGGTAGGCCTGACCTCGTCCTCCCGAAGCACCGCGCGGTCATCTTTGTGCACGGGTGTTTCTGGCATCGGCATGAGGGGTGCCGCTACGCTACCACTCCCGCGACGCGCGTAGCGTTCTGGCAGGCAAAGTTCGACGCGAACGTTGCGCGGGACAGCGCGGTTCGGGGCGCGCTGCTTGCGGCGGGCTGGCGCGTAGCGACGATCTGGGAGTGTGCCCTTCGAAAACCGGAACAGATCGCGGCAGCGGCCGACCAGCTTTCAACTTGGTTGCTCTCCGAAACGGAGACGCTCGAGCTCGGCGAACGCGGGGTCTCGCCACCTACAGGAGAAGGCGAATATGTCAGCTCGTCCAGCTGATTGGTTCAGCCCTCAGGGTATAATGCGCCTGTTGAAAGTTCGATCTGAGTGTCATCTTGCGCACGCCACTGGCGCCGAAGTGTTTAGCCGGGAACTCCGAAAAGCCATCTTATTTCAGAGTCTTGCAACCTGAACACCAAACTCCCGCAGTCATGAGGTCCAGAGAATACCGGCAATGAGAGACCGCCTCCGGGCCTCCGGGCACCGAGGTCGGTGCTCAGCCCGTCCCGCATAACCCTCGAAAACAACGGAAAAATCCGGCCGGAGCCGGATCGGGAGAACGCTTTCGCGGGGGCAGGTGGCGGAGAGACAGTCCGAAAGTGCTTTCTTTCCATGTACCTAAATGACTGAATTTGCGAAAATAATGGGCTTCTCGTGTTGCGGTTTGTGCAGCAAAATGTGCAGCAAAAAGCTCAGGGTGGGCCATCCGAATTAATCAGGTGGATAGCCGTGCGAGGTTTTTGGTCAGGAGGCCCCCTACCGCAGGTCGCCAAAAAAGCATCGAAGTCACGCCACCAAGAGTTCCGGGGCTGAAACGGCTTCATTGGTGTCATAGATCGCTATGCGAAGCTGGTCTGCATACTCGCTTACTGCCTCAGAGGGTTCCAGACCTCCGTCGATCAACTCGAAAACAGGTTGGAAGCGGCTTTGAAGGATTTCGATGGCTCGAGCATCGTCCATTGCGCTGGGGCTGCGCAAGCGGCCATCGATTTCGCGTGCAGCAACTGCGTCTCCAAGAATGGCCCGTGCGAGCAAGATCAACGACTCCAACCGCGGCATCTGTTCCGTCAGCGCAGTCAGCCGTTCGATGTCCTCGCTCGCGAGCGCCTCTTCGAAAGCGGCGGCAACTGGCGGAAGCGCCTGTTCTGACGCATGCCAGAGGTTGTGTCGCGCTGCGAGGATTTGAGCATAGGCAAAGCTCGGGTCGGTATTCAGTATCTCCTGCAACTCCTCAACGGCAGATGCATCACTCTGCAGGCGCTGACGCAAGTGCCGCAGATGTCCACTGCGTCCGAGTTCCGCGATTACTTCGTCGCTTGAATCGGCATCGACAGCGTCAATCACTCTTTTCCGAGCAGCGGCCAATAGAGGGAGCGGTTTGCCATCATCCAAGTAGGAGCGCCATTGCGTCGGAATAGCATTCTCAGAGTCGATCGTGAGGCCATCTTCAATTGCCGTGCGCGCTGCTTCCATATCTCCCCTATTGGCCAAGAGGCGGGCAAGAATTGCGTAGGTCACGGCATTGAAAGCCTGCGCCTCAATTGCGTCGTCGAGCAAGGCCAAAGCCACGTCTGCTTGATCCAGCGCAATCAGGATTTCAGCCAATTCGTTGCGCATCAACGGATTACTCGGAAACCGGCGAACTGTTTCCCATCCAAGCGCGACCGCAGCATCGTAAGCGCCGCCACTAAACAGCGCGTCGCGCCAAAGCCCCCATGCAATCGGGTTGCGGGGTTGATATCGCAGTGTTTTGCGAGCCAAATTCTGCGCAAAACGTGCTACTTCACTGTGATCATTCACAGAATTCCGAAGCAGAATGTTGCCCACGTTACAGAAAGATCGCACCAGAAAATAGACGTCTCCGGTCGCGTCAGTATAACGTTCGTAGCGCTCCACCATCGTGTTCAACCGATCATCCAAATCTGAAAATCGGACGCCGTCACGAAGGTCATGAATGATGCTCTCACGCAGCTCCGGTGCCGGTGGTTCAAGCGAATGAGCACGCCCTTTGGAGTCTTGCAATTTGGGGAACACTGGATCGCTTGCCCACCAACCGGGCGTTTCTATCCCAGCGTCCACATAGGTCTTTTGCGAGAGGACATTGAATACATTTTGCCGCAGAACTTTTGGTCCTGCGGGATGCAGTCGCTTCAACGGCGACCAAGCCCGCATGAACTCCTTGTCCGAGGGAGCCTGTTCGAGTGCCCAAGCCGCAAGCCCGGCAATCCAAGGTCGCTCGCCGCGCTCGATTGCACCAGGCAACCGACGAAGGCCCAGCAATCCGATCTGCAAGTACCCTTTTGGATAGGTGGAGCCAGACTCCCTGCAAAGGCGCATCCAGAAGGGTGCGAGGGCGTCGGGATCGGCAAGACGCTCTGCAAGGATCGGTTGCGTGTTGGCGAGCATGCGGAAGTAACTGGCCCGCGCGTCCCGAGAAGGTGTCAGGTTCAACCGGTTCGCCCACGCGAACCATCGTACGTATTTGTCGCGCAATTCGAGGGCCGGCTCGGTCTGATCGAGAAGAGCAATGATTTCGAATGCTTCTGAGACCTGGCGAATGAAATCCTGTAGTCTGGCCCGATCGGCAGGTAGGTGCTCGTCGCGTTTCATTCGAAGCCAGGACAGAATGCCTGAGGCCAAGGCTATTCGCGCCGGGTCTTCGGCAGGTAAATGGCCGACGAGCGTGCGAGCAGCATCCGGAGCATCGGCGCGTGTATACGGGAACACGGCAGCGTAGCCCGCCATGAGATCAGACACAGACGCCTCCGGCGAAGCCTCAAGTACTTCGAGCCAAGGATGCCGCTCCGGGCCTTTTTGTTTCAATGCTTCTGTCATGTTCCGAACGTATGATCGCCAGATGCGATTTGCAGCGCTAGCAGGTGCAGCGCGCGCAGGTCGCTAATATCGGAGGTAGGGGCCGGTGTCACTATCATACCGATTTTCCAGATGTTTTTGTGCGAGTATGTCACGCGAGAGTTAAGAAACTCCACCTTCAAGTTTTCGTCACCGTCACAGGGCGTGAGAGCCATAGCGCGACCAAACTGCAGCGACTTGGGAGCGGGAAAGTAATGCTCCCAAGGTTCGCTGTCCAAGACGGTCGGCATGGTGATTGGAAAACCGGTAGTTGCTTCATTTCGGACGTCGGCGACTGAATACTTGCACAAGGCCACGGGTTCTGGCGCCGTATTCGCGGAATAGTGGGCAAGACCAAGCAGGTCGCGCAAAGCGTCAGCCCAATCAATCTGGTCAATCTCATCTTTCACTTCGCTAAGGAGCGTTGAAAATGCGGGTCTAAGATCGCGTCTTTGATTCCAGAATTCGCAAAACTCATCGAGAAAAACGGTGTCATCGGCGTCACGAGCTGCTTTCAGTTCGTCAAAGGTGCAACCGAATTCCCACATTGGTCGAGCCAAGCCCTCCAAGCGAACAATCAATTGCGCGTGGTCTATGTCTCCAACATCATTGGGTGCAAATGTATCTTGAAAGGTATGAGGCTGGTCCAAATCCGTCTTCACATACCGGTTCACATAGTCAATGTGGCGCCTCGTTAAATCGCCCCAAGAGCTGCTCAAAGGTGCAAATGCTTCATCTTCAAAGAACTTTCGCCGCTCATCTGAGACGCCCTGTTCTAAGTGCACATTAGTCGCTTGCGCATTTTGGTTTGCATCAAGCGACGCCAAACCCGACTGGAGCGCTTTGTCTAACTCGTTATCTTCGAACTGCATCTACTTCCTTACGGTCCGGCTTGGTTGGCTGGGTCGATTTCCCATTGTTTTCGAGCGACACTACTATGGCTGTTGATCGGATGCTATCAAGAAGAAGGTGTGCACTCGGCTAAGTTGCTGCATCGTGCGTGCGGAGGTTTAAGCTTTTTCCGGCAAAAGTCCTGCAACAGTGGCCCTTGGGGGCGGGAGTTGGCTCACAAACCCAACCCGCGCTTCCGCCTAAACGACCAGTCAACGCCACCGCCCGGCATTCCGACGCCCCCAATCTGCTGGCCGATCCGTCGTTCCAGAGCGTCGTTCCAGGGGACGAGGCTGAAGCCTAGGCCGTTGTCGATCATGGCGAAGCGGCCGCTGGGGAGTTGGGTGCTGCCGACGAGTTCTCCGCCGAAGCGGCTGCCGGGTTTGATGGGGGTCCAGTCGCGGCCGCGGTCCGCGGCCATGGCGCGGCCGACGCGGGCGATCTCGCGAGCTTCCAGTCTCTGGACGAGGTCGCGCGCGGCGCGGATGCGGCCCTGGCCCAGGTCTTGCACATCGCCGCGTTGGACGAGGACCTGCTTGCGGCGTCCCATGGCGCGTTTCATCTCCAGCCCGAAGCCTGTCTCTCGCAGATCGGTACTGCCCTGTCGCATCAACTCCTTGTCGAGCCAGGTCGCGCCATCATGGGTGACCTGCTTGTCCAGCCCGATGGGGGAGAGCATCTCCATCCGCGCGCCGGGGCCATGTCCTTTCCGGTCATGGGCCAGACCGCGTTCGGGCAGGTCCTGCGGCACCTTCCAGTAATCCTCGCCCCAGCGTTCCACGATCCCGGCCCGGCGCAGGGCCTCGAGGCGGCGCAAATGGGCGGTGACGAAGCGCTCCGGGTCGGGCGTGATCTTCTCTGCCCGGGCGATCTCGATATGCCGCGACGGGTGATAGGTGCCGTCGCTATCCGTCGCAGCGAGGATGTTCCGGTCGGCCGTGCGGGGGTCGGTCGGTGGCGGCACAGCGGCGACGATCATGCCGCGACCGATGCCGTCGCAGCGATCCGCATGAAGCTCGATCTGGTGCACGCGCCCATCCGTACCGTCGATCACCAGCTGCACCCGGTCGCTATTGCCGTCGCCCGCGAGGTCGCGCGCCAGTACCCGGCCGGTGATCCGCTCGCGCAGCTTGTCGCGATGCATCGCCAGTTGGGACGTTCCGCGCGCATCGTTGAGATCGTTGCCGTCCAGCGCCCGGTGCATCGACTTGATGATGTCCTCGCGCTCGCCCAATGCGCGCAAGGTGCCTTCGGCACGATCGGAGATGTGCCATTCGCCGGGCCGCACTTCCGTCGCCAGCCCCATCTTTTCGAGCCGCCGGGCGCGCGCGATCAGCAGCGCGCGGTTGCGCTTCATGGTCTCCAGCGTGTCGTGATCCGGGCGCAGATCGGCGAACTCGCTCGCGGCTTCCTGCTCGGCAATGAGCATGCGGTCGAGACGTGTGAAGCGGTCGGCTTCGACCTCGCGCCGCAGCTGGTCGGTGACCTCCAGCTCGGTCTGGCGGCCCAGTTCAAGCGTCACGATCTCGCTCGCCCATTCGCGGATGCCATGCGCGATGTAGTCGCCCGCGATGTTCAGGATCTTCCCCTGGTCGGTCACGCCGCGGACCAAAATATGCGTGTGCGGGTGCCCGGTGTTGTAATGGTCGACCGCGATCCAATCGAGCCGCGTCTGCAGATCGACCTCCATCTGTGCCATCAGGTCACGTGTCGTTTGGCGCAGGTCGGACAGTTCGACGCCTTCCTCGGCGGAGACGATGAAGCGGAACTGGTGCCGGTCGTCGCGGCCGCGGTCGAGGAAGTCCCGACCGTCGGCGGCATCCTCACTCGCGGAATAGACCTGGGCCCGTTCACCGTCGCGCGTGACACCATCGCGTTCCAGGTAGCGCAGATGCGCATCGACCGCCTTGGCGCTGACGAAGGAGCGCCCGCGCGCCGCGCCCCGCTGCGGGTTGAGCTTCACGATCCGCGCCTTCACGGTCACCCGTCGGGCGCGCGTCCGGCTTCCGTCCGGACCGCGCGACCACGGGTTCCGGCCTTTCAGTTCGGCGGCCACCTTCGCACCCCGGCCGCGCGCGTTGTACCGTCCGCTTGCCTTTCCCTTCCCGGCCAACTTGTTCGGATCGCCACCCGCGCGGCGCACGGCCTGGTGCACTTGGGCAAGGAAGCCCTGCGGCTTGCGGCGCACGCGCGAGGTGCGCGGCTGGTGATCCCGGGGCTTGCCGGGGCGGATGCGGAACTCAGTCTCGTCGCGGGTCATGGAGAGACGATTGGGGGTCGTATTGGGACGGATCAAGGGGCGTCAGGAGGCCATCGAAGCCTAGCGCGCAAAGACAGGCCGTAGCGTAGGTTGCTCCCCGGTTGCGGCGCCGCGTGGCAGGAAAGAGTGTTGAATTCATGGAAGAAAGTGTCGATCCATGCCGCACGATATTCGCACGCCGACTCCGATAGAGCTCAAAAAACAATGTGCAGACAACAGCTTAGGGCCAGAGGCCCGGCCAGCGAGGCACTCGCTTTATCTTGCCATCCCTCCTGTCGTCTCCCGCGGCCCTCCCAGGCGAGCGTTTTTCGCTGTCCCAATAGCCGAAACATGCTGACCCGGGCGAAGCTCCTGGACGCATGAGTCGTGATCCTGAAGTGACCGCCCAAGTCAGGGCACCGACGACCTATATCGGTCCAAGGCCGCACGATCATCCCATCCGATTTGCACGCTGTGACAGGTCGCTTTGCGCGGCGTGTTCGCTTGCTCTGCACAAGACGCACGCGCCGCCTCATGTTGCTCGACATGGCACCGTCGCGCCCATCAGCAACACGCACCGAACCGGCCCAGCCGATCGATGCCACGCGGATCGAGGCGGCGTTGGTGAAAGTCGCCGCGCTGGTCGCGGAGGACCCGACCTTCGCACCTGTCTTCGAGCGGCTGGAGGCGGAACTGGCTGCGGCCGTGAAGAAAGAGAAGCGGCTGTCGCAGGCGCAACGCCGGGCGCGGGCGCTGCTGGCTCAGAAGGCAATGCGGGCGACGAGTTCTGCGACGTGTTCCAGCGATGCGCCCTTACCGTATCGCTCGCGGTCGAGCCGGTGACCGAACAGGTCGCGGCGGATCCGGTCGTCGATCCCGGCGGCGAGCATGCGGTCCTCGAAGGCATGGCGCAGGGAATACATCGAGTGGCGCGGGGTCTCGAGCAGGCCGTTGGCGCGGAGGAACTTGTTCACGACTGCGCTGAGGGTCGCCCGATTTCGGTAACGCGGGAAGCCTTGAGGGTACTGCTTGAAGGCCTCGAGCGAGACACCGGTCAGCGGGATCACGCGGCGGGCATAGTGCGACTTCAATTGTCGCCCTTCCGGTTCGATCGAGATATGCGGAACGTCGCAGTCGAGCCGGATCGTCTCCGCCGTCAGCGCCGCGCCCTCGGACGGCCGATAGCCGGTGTTGATCATGCCGAGCAGCAGGGCGCGGGCCTGACCGTTCAACCCGTCCAGCGTACCGGGGGCGAGCAGTCGCGTCCTGATCCAGTCCTCGCTGAAGGGCGGGCGCGTCTGCTTCTCGCCCTCCTTGAATGACAACTCGCCCAGCGGCAGCGAGAGGCCAAGGCGCTTCATCGTGGTGACGGTCTTCAACACGTCGCCCAGGTGGATCAGGTCCTTGTTGGCCGAGTTCGCCGTGACCTCGCCCGCCTCAATCCGGTCGAGCCAGTGCTGGCGGAAGTCCAGCATGTCGTCGCGGGTGATGTTGGCGATCTCCTTGTTGCCGACGACTGCGACAAAGTTCTTGATGGCTTTCTTGCGGGGCGCTTCCCAGCGGCGCAGCTGATCCTCGCTCTTGCCCAGCGTCTTTTCCTTGGCGAGGCCCCAGTAGAGTTCCAGTGCCTTGGTGACCGTGATGCGGGGCTCGGGAACGGTGCCGAGAAGGGCCGCGGCCTCGATGGCATCGGGTTGCTTCGCCGGGGCTGGGATCGCCTCGACGCGCTCGACGACTTCCTCAACCGGCAACTTGGCCACCGCCCCCGCATCCAGATACCGAAAGCCGCGCGCCCGGGCGAGGTCGCGCGCGGCTTCGTAGCGGGCCTCTGCATCTTCACTGTTCCCGGCCAGCCGCGCCTCCCAAGCCTCGATCATCTGGCTCCACGCGCGATCCGCCTTGCTGCGGGCGATGGTCTCCGAGTCGGTATGCAGGCTGATCCAGACGGTTTCGCGCGGCTCGATCCTTCGATACCGGCGCGGCACACGGCGGCGGAGGTGAAAAAGACGGCCTCGTTTGGCAATGCTCATGGCGGAGAAATTCCCCATTTGTGCAGCAAATTGTGTAGCAAAATGTGCAGCAAATCAAGCGGACCGAACACCGCCATCAGCGCGAAAACGCCGATTTTCGTCGCACTATCAGTATATTGGGATGGATCGTCGAATGCCTAAAGTGGCGGAGAGACAGGGATTCGAACCCTGGAGACGGTTTCCCGCCTACACGCGTTCCAGGCGTGCGCCTTCGACCACTCGGCCACCTCTCCGTGCCGCTTCGTGTAGCCTGCAACGGCGGGCCTGTGCAAGGGGCTGAAAACGGGCTCAGGTCTCCAGATGCAGGTTGACCCGGCGGTTTTGGCGGCCCTTCTTCTCGATCTTGCCCAGGCGCACCGGCCCGATCTCGCCGGTGCGCGCCACATGGGTGCCGCCGCAGGGCTGCAGGTCGACCTGTGCATCGCCCTGCCCGATCCGGATCAGCCGCACCCGGCCCTGCCCCGTGGGAGGCGCGACAGACATGGTTTTCACCAGGCCGGGATTGGCGGCGAGGTCGTCATCGGTGATCCAGTCCTCGGTGACGGGCAGGTCGCGGGCGATCAGCGCGTTCAGCGCCTCTTGCAGCGCGGCCTTGTCTTCGGGGGCCTCTTCCATGTCGAAATCGAGGCGGCCCTTCTCGGCGCCGATGGCGCCGCCCGTGACCGGCAGGGGAATAACCACCGACAGCAGATGCAGCGCGGTGTGCACGCGCATGTGGCGGTGGCGGCGGTTCCAGTCGAGATGCTGGACGACGGCGGTGCCCGGCGGCGGCGGTGTCGCGCCCTCGGCAGGCACCAGCAGGATAGCTGCGCCCGCGCCCTTCACCGTGTCGGCCACGGCCATTTCGCCGCCCGCCCAGACCAGTCGCCCGCAATCGCCGGGCTGGCCGCCCCCGCGCGGGTAGAAAAGGGTGGCGTCGAGCGCGACGCCGCCTTCGGCAACCTCGGTCACGGTGGCCGGCGCCTCGGACCGGTACGCATCGTCACGAAACAGCATGCGGGTCATCGGCCGTCTCCATCGCCACCGTCGGTGCCATCGGTGCCGTCGTTGTCGATCCGCGGCACGTACTCTTCGGGCTGCGAGGTCGCGGCCGGGGCCGGTGCGCCGGTCTCCGGCGCCGGTGCGATGGTTTCGGATACCGGCCGCGGGCCCGAAAGCGTCTCGGGGTTGCGCAGCCAGATATCGCGCTGGGCGAACGGGATCTCGATCCCCTCTTCGGCAAAGCGGCGGGCGATCTCGTGGTTGAGATCGTTGCGCACCGAGAGGCTGTAATTGACGTTGCTCAGGATCACCCGCACCTCGAATTCCAGCGCGTCGGCGCCGAAATTCATGAACAGGATCAGCGGCTCGGGGTTCATCACCACCAGCGGATGGGCCCGCGCCACTTCCCTGAGGATTTCATCGACCTTCTTCGTATCGGTGCCATAGGCCACGCCCACCGGCACGATCACCCGGCCCATCAGGTTGTACTTGGTCCAGTTGGTCACCTGCCCCGACACCAGGTCGGCATTGGGCACGATCACGTTGGTACGGTCGAAGGTCTCGATCCGGGTCGCGCGCACCGAGATGTCCTTGACCGTGCCCATCACCCCGCCGACCTCGATCCAGTCGCCCTGGCTGACGGGCCGCTCGATCAGCAGGATGATGCCGGAGACGAAGTTCGACACGATGGTCTGCAGGCCGAAGCCGATACCGACCGTCAGAGCGCCGGCGACCAGAGCGACCGAGGACAGGTCGATCCCCGCCGTGGTGATGGCGATGATCGCGGCGAGGAAGATACCGACATAGCCCAGCCCCGAGATGATGGCCGTCTGCCCGCCCGGGTCGATCTTTGTCTTCGGCAGCACGGTCGAGCGCAGGGTTCCCTGCACCACCCGCGTCAGCGTATAGCCGACGGCGAAGACGAGGGCGAAGGTCAGGAAATCGGTGGGCGAGACGCGCGTCTCGCCGATGGTGAACCCTTCGATGAAGCGTGCCCAGACCTCGGTCAGGTCGGCGACCCGCGCCCCCCAGATCAGCGCCAGCACCGGCATCGCCAGAAACGCCAGCACCATGCCCACCAGCACGGGGATCAAGCCCTCGGTCGCACCGTCGCCCGTGGGCGCCCCGGTGAGCAGGTCGTAGACGTCGTAGACGAACCGCTGAAGTATCATCAGCAGGCCCAAAAGGGCCAGCGTCATGATCGTGGGATGCACCAGGAACTCGGCCGCCTCGACATAGCCGATCGCGGCCAGAACGGGCCCGACAACGGCCACGACGACCACCGCCCGGCTGATAAGGCCGATGATCCGGTTGCGGTAGTGGCGCTCCTCGGTCGATGCATCTTCGGCCTCGACATGGGACCGCAGCAACCGGCCGACGCGCCACAGCAAAAGCCCGCCCACCACGATCAGCGGAAAGCTGAGCACCGCGCGGGTGGCGTCGCTGAAATCCTCGCTCTGGGCGAAGCTGGCCCCGAGCAACGCGATGCCCAGCAACAGACCGAGGCTTGAGGAATAGAACCTGCCGGCGGCCATCTGCTCCTTGCTGAGATTCAGGATCGGGCGGCTGACCTCGGTCAGGGAAAAGACGCGCCCGCCCAGCCAGCGGCCCACGAAGACGACCAGCCCCATGACCGGTATCAGCTCGACCAATTTCAAGCCCCGTGGCGCCATCATGCCAGTGGATTTCGCCGCAGCCACGAGGATGAACAGCCCGACCACCGGCACGATGATCTGAGCGATCGACGAAAGCGACGCGTAAACGACCCGCCCGCGTCCCTTTCCGCTATTCACGATGCGGCTGGTCAGATTCTGTGTCCAGCGCCGCCCGCGCAGCACCAGGACCCCGGCGAGCGCCAGGTAAAACAGCGTCGCCGGCAGGTTCTCGCGCATCACCGTCCGCCGGGCGGGGCTCTCCCAATTGGTCGAGATCTCGCCCCAGATCGCGGAAAACGATCTGGCGGTCTGACGGCCGGCCTCCGGCCAATGCACCGGGTTGAGCGGCGACGGGCCCAACAACAACAACTCGTTGGCCTGCCGTTCGCGGATCAGCACGTCGATCTCGCGGATCAGGCCGTCGGCCCGGCTATACGCCTCCTCGGCCTTGCGCACCGGCGCCTGAAGTTCGGAGAGCTGCCTGTTCAGTTCGGCCCTACGCTGGGCGATCTCGTTGGCCTCGCTTTCGCCCTCGGCGGGGGCCGGTCCCAGCGACTCGATCTGGGTTTGCAAGGTCTGGATGCGGTTGGAATTGACATCCTGCGCGGCCAGGAATTTGGCTCTCCAGTCGGCGATTTCCTGGCGCAGCGCCTCCATGGCCGCGTTCGAGGCGCGGCCGGTCTGCAACACGTCTTCGGCGCGCGTCGCGGTCTTTTCCCAGGCCTCGTAATCCAGCGCGTCTTCGGTTTGCGCCTCCTGGGCGACGGCCGGCGCGGGGCTCAGGACCGGGCCGAGCGACGCCAAGGCGAGGCTCAGCACCAGAAGCAGGCGGACAAAAACGGTCATGGCTCGAACACCTCTGGCAAAGAGCGCGCATCGGCAGCCATCCAGCCCGGCACCGGCAGGCCCTTTTCGCGCAGGAAATCGGGATTGAAGAGTTTCGACTGGTAGCGCGTGCCGTAGTCGCACAGCACCGTCACGATCGTATGGCCCGGCCCCATCTCGCGCGCCATGCGCATCGCGCCGGCCACATTGATGCCCGACGAGCCACCAAGGCACAGCCCCTCTTTTTCAAGCAGGTCGAACACCACCGGCAACGCCTCGCGATCCGGAATGCGGTAGCACAGATCGGGGGTGAACCCGTCGAGGTTGGCGGTGATGCGGCCCTGGCCGATGCCCTCGGTGATCGAGCTGCCTTCGGAGGCGAAGGCGCCGGTCGTGTAATAGCTGTAAAGCCCCGCTCCCTCGGGGTCGGCCAGCCCGATGCGCACGCCGCGGGGCTGCAAGACCGTGGCGACACCGGCCAGCGTGCCGCCCGAGCCCACCGCACAGATGAACCCGTCGACCTTTCCGCCGGTCTGCTCCCAGATCTCGGGGCCGGTGCCGTCGATATGCGCCTGGCGGTTTGCGACGTTGTCGAACTGGTTGGCCCAGATCGCGCCTGAATGTTCGGATTGTGCAAGAACATGCGCCAAGCGTTCGGAATATCGCACGTAATTGTTCGGATTCTTATAGGGTGCGGCCGGCACTTCGACCAGCTCGGCCCCAGCCAGCCGCAGCATGTCCTTCTTTTCGCGGCTCTGCGTCTCGGGGATGACGATCACCGTTCTGAACCCCATCGAGGCGCCCACCAGCGCCAGCCCGATGCCGGTATTGCCCGCCGTGCCCTCGACGATGGTGCCGCCCTCGCGCAGGGTGCCGCGCGCCAGCGCATCGCGTATGATCCAAAGCGCGGCGCGGTCCTTGACCGACTGGCCAGGGTTCATGAACTCGGCCTTGCCGAGTATCTCGCACCCCGTTGCCTCGGACGGCCCCGCGAGCCGCAGCAGCGGCGTGCCGCCGACAAGTCCGGCGAAATCCGGTATGATCTGCATGGCTGCCCCCTGTTCCCGCCCCTGCCTATCGGGCGTCCGGATCGAACTCAAGCCGCGGCGCGCAGCCGCTCACGATGCCGTGCAAGCCACAGTGCCGACAGGATCAGCGGCGCGTTCTCGATCTCGCCGCTTTCCAGCAATTCCATGAGGCGGGTGAAGTTCACCACATGGGCGCGGATGTCCTCGCCCTCGGACAAAAGCCCGCCCAGCCCGGCAGCGCTGTCCGGCAGGTCGGCCTCGGCCACGAAGGAATAGATGTACTCGCTCTTGGCCCCCGGCGAGGGATAATAGGCATAGACCTTGTGCAGACGCCCGATCTCCAGCCCCGCCTCTTCCAGCGCCTCGCGCCGAACTGTCTCTTCGGCCGCCTCGCCCGGATCGATCAGGCCGGCGATGGCCTCCAGCGACCAGCACTCGCTGTCGCCGCGGGCATAGGGGCCGGTGCGGAACTGCTCGATCAGAAGCACGGTGTCGCGCGCCGGGTCGTAGGGCAGTACCGTGGCCGCATCGCCCGATATGAAGGCGGCGCGGTTCACCTCTTCGCTCATGCCGCCGTCAAAGCGGCGGTGGCGAAACTCGTACTCCTCGACGGCAAAGAACTTGGCATAGGGTTCGCGCCGTTCGCGCAGGGCGATGTCGTCCGGCCGGGTCGCCCGGCGCAGCGTGGTGGGCGACGGGCTTCGCGCCTTGCGCCTGGCCTCGGCGCGCACCCGGATACGGTTGACCCGCCGCGCGATCTGCTGCGGCGGCACCTCGCCGTAGCGCGCCATCACCTCTTCGGCGGCCAGAACGCAAAGCTCGCCCCAGCGCGCCGCCCAGTCGGCAAGGCGCCACGGCGCGCCGGGGACCAGACCGTTGCCGCGCGGCGCGTAGAACGCGGCCTCGGCCGGGCCCTGGGCCGTGGTCACCGTGACCGGCGCCCGGCGGAAGCCAAAGCCGCCCTCGTAATAGTCCAGCCGCGCACGCGCCTCGGCGTCAAGCCCGGACAGGACCAGGCCCTCGGCCACATGGCCCTCGGCGGGGCGGATCATCGGATAGCTTTCGCCGGCGACCCAGTCGACGCGGTAGCCCTCGGCCCGGGCCGGCGCGGCGTCGAGCGCGGCCTCGGGCCGGCCCAGCACCACCGACAGCAGCGGCAGATGGCACAGCGTGCCATAAAGGAAAACCGTCTCCATTCCCGGGCCTGTTATCTCCAGCGCTGCGCCGCCCATTCCGCGAATAGCCCGCCCAGTATTCCGCCGACGATGAGAATGCCCATCACGCTGGGCGAGGAAAGCGCGAGAAAGCCGAATTCGCCGGACAGCTCGACCATGCCGGTCAGCGCGTCCATCGGCCCGTCATAGCGAAGGTCGGTCGAGCGTTTCAGCATCTCGGCCACGGCCTGGATCAACAGCCCGTAAAACAGGATCACCGCCGAGGTGCGCAGCCCCGAGCCCATCGCCTTGCCATAGCCCCGCCCGGCCAGCCGCCCCATCACCAGCCAGCCCGCGCACATCCCCAGCCCGGTGTTGAGCGGCGTGAAGATGCCGAACTGCGCGCCCTCGGGAAACAGCGGTTTCACGCTTTCCGAGGCGAAGAACGCCACCGCGGCGAAGGCGAGCGCGGCAAAGAGCTTGGCGGCGGTGGGCATGTGTCAGGCGGGCCTTGTCAGGGTGATCTGCGTCACATCGCAGTTTCCGCTGTGAAACGTGGCGGCGCAAGAGGTCAGGTAAAGGTTCCACATGCGCCGGAATCGCGCATCGAAGCCCAGGGGCGCGATCTCGTCCCAGCGCGCGTTGAAGGTCTCGCGCCAGCGGCGCAACGTCTGCGAGTAGCTTTCTCCGAACTCGACCGAGCGCGTCACCTCCAGACCGGCCGCGCGGGCCTGGTCGCGCAGCACCGTGGGGCTGGGCAACATGCCGCCGGGGAAGATGTATTTCTGAATGAAATCCACGCCCTTGCGATAGATCTCGAAGCGCCGGTCCTGCACCGTTATGATCTGCAGCGTCGCGTGCCGGCCCGGGTGCAGGCAGTTTTTCAGCGTGCCGAAATAGGTGGGCCAGTATTTCTCGCCCACCGCCTCGAACATCTCGATAGAGCCGATGCCGTCATAGACCCCGCGCTCGTCGCGGTAATCCTGCAGCTTGATCTCGACCCGGTCTTGCAGCCCGGCCCGGCGGATTCGTGCCACCGCATAATCGTGCTGCTCGCGGCTGATCGTCAGCCCGGTCACCTTCAGCCCGCGCTGGCCGGCCGCGTATTCGGCGAATCCGCCCCAGCCGCATCCGATCTCCAGCACATGGTCGCCGGGACCGACGCCCATCTCGTCGAGCATCGAGGCGTATTTCTGCTCTTGCGCCTTTTCCAGGCTCTCCTGACCGCTGAGGAACATCGCCGAGGAATAGGTCATGCTCTCGTCGAGCCACAGCCGGTAGAATTCGTTGCCGAGGTCGTAATGGGCGGCGATGTTCTTGCGGGCCTGCCGCTTGGTGTTGCGCTGCAGCCAGAAGCGCAAGCGCTCGTAGGCCCGCACCAGCCCCTGCCCCGGAAAGCCGTCGTAAAGCTCGTCGTTGTCGGCGTGGACGAGATCCATGAAGGCCTGCAGGTCCGGCGTCGACCAGCCCTCGTCGAGATAGGCCTCGCAAAAGCCCAGGTCGCCCTCGCGGATCAGCCGGGCAAAGATCTCGGGGTCGTGGATGTCGAGTTCGGCCACCGGGCCGGCCCCCCGCCCGTCGGCGCGGAAGAGCCGGCCGTCGGGCATGCGAAAGTCCAGCCTGCCACGGGCCATGCCGCCCGCCACGTGGAAGACCTGGCTGAAATAACGCGGCAGGTTTTCCTGCCCCTTGGTGGTTGTCAGGACTGTCATCCCCGCTCCATCGCTTTTTTTGTATCTATGCAGAATCGACCCGCTTCCGGCAATGGCGCATCAGAAATCGCGGCTCTCGTAGGCCGCGAGGGCGCGCTTGCGGCCCTCTGCGGGCGTCACCACCATGTCGGGATAGGCGTCGTGGGGCGACAGGCCCCAGCGCTTGGGGATCGCATCGAAATAGGCCAGCGCGGTGGCGGGCGGGCGCCGGCGACCCTCGGCGATCCAGGCATCGACATAGGCCTGGTCGGGGTCGAACTTTTTCAGCTGCGTCTCGGGGTTGAACACCCGAAAATAGGGCGTGGCGTCGGGGCCCGAGCCTGCCGACCATTGCCAGCCCATCGCGTTTGCGGCCGGGTCCCAGTCAATCAGGTGTTCGGCGAACCAGTCGAGCCCGATTTTCCAATGGGTAATCAGGTGCTTTGTAAGATACGAGGCCACGATCATCCGGCCGCGGTTGTGCATGGTGCCGGTGACGTGCATCTGGCGCATCGCCGCGTCGACGAACGCGACCCCGGTGCGGCCCTGTTTCCAGGCCAGTACCTCCGGGCGCTCGGCGTCCTCGTTCCAGGGGAAGGCGTCCCATTCCGCGCGCCAGTTGGCGCAGGCGATGCGGGGCGTGTGGTACAGCAGGTGATAGGCAAACTCGCGCCAGACCAGTTCTTTGAGAAAGGCCTCGGCGCCTGGGTTGCCCTCGTGACGGGCGCGCAGCGCCGCGTGCCAGACGTGGCGCGGCCCGATCTCGCCCCAGGCCAGGTTCTCCGACAGGCCCGAGGTGCCGGGGCGGTCGGGGCGATCGCGGTCGGTCGCGTAATCGGCCAACCGGTCGGCCAGAAAGGTTTCCAGCCGATCTGCCGCCACGGCCTCGCCCACCCTGACGTGGCCGGCCACGACGCCGGCCCCCCGGCGCATGGCCGCGCCCATCCGCCAATCGGCCGGCGCCTCGCTCCTGGGCCAGGTTCGGGGGCAGACCAGTCCGGCGGGTTCGGGCGCGGGCGCGTCCACCCCGCGGTCCTTCACCGCGCGCCAGAAAGGGGTGTAGACCTTGTAGAACCCGCCGGTCTTGGTCTCGACTGTCCAGGGTTCGAACAGCAGGTGCCCACCAAAGCTGGCCGCCCTGACGCCACGCTTTTTCAACGCCGCCTTGACCGCGGTGTCGCGCGCGATCGCCTCGGGCTCGTAGGCCCGGTTCCAGACCACGCCGCAGGCGCCGGTCTCCTCGACCAGCGCCGTCAGCGTCCGCAGCGCCGGGCCGCGCCGGCAGGTCAGGCGCAGGCCCAGCTGGGCCAGGCGCTTGCCCAGACGTTCAACCCCGAGCCCAAGCCGCCACTTGGGCGCGGCGGCCAGTGCCTCGACCGTCTCGTCATGCACGAAGACCGGTATCACCGGGCGCTCGCGGTCGGCAGCCGCTGCCAGCGCGGGGTTGTCCGAAAGCCGCAGGTCGCGCCGGACCCACCAGATGATGGGAGATGTTGTCGCCATTGCCTCTGCTTCGGAACGCGCCGTCCGGATCGGAAAAAACGCTTTACAATTCGGTATCTAGGGCGTCGATCAGCCGGTCAAGCTCTGCCCCGGTGGTGTAGTGAAGAAAGCTGAGGCGCAGCACGCCTCGCCGCGGGTTCACGCCCATCGCCTGCAACAGCCGCGGCGCGTAGAAATCGCCGCCGCCGGCCATGACGCCGTGCTGCGCCAGCCGCGCCGCTGCCGCCGCCCCAGGCTCTTCCAGTGCAATCGCGATGGTGGGCGCGCGCCGCTCGTCGGCCGCAAGCCGGCCCAGCACGCGCAGGTCCGGGCGGTCGGCCAGATAGCGCACCAGCCGGCCCAGCAGCCCCACCTCGCGGGTGCGGATCAGATCGCGCAGCTTGCCGGTGCGGCCCAGCGCATCGCGCCCGGCCTGAAAGTGATGACCGTAGATCGCGTCTATGTAATCGGCCATCCCTGCGCAGGCGGCGACCTGGGCATGGTCGGGCCCCGCCGGCGTAAACCGCTTGGTCGGGTCATCGGCGTTGAACCCGTGCCCCTGGGCCGGCAGTTTCACCGCCAGCTCATGGCGGATCGTCATGAGCCCCTGGTGGGGGCCGAAGGTCTTGTAGGCCGAAAACAGGTAGATATCCGCCCCAAGCCGCCCGATATCGGGATAGCCGTGGGGCACGAGGCTGACACCGTCGACGCAGCTATAGGCCCCCGCCGCGCGCACCTTGGCGCTGATCGCGGGCACGTCGTTGATCTCGCCCACGATGTTCGAGCAATGCGGAAAGCAGACCAGCCGCACCTTGCCGTCCAATAGCCGCTCCAGCTCTTTCGGGTCGAGATGCCCGGTCTCGGGATCGACCCGCCATTCGCGGATCTCGATGCCGTCCTCGGCCAGCCGCCGCCACGGGCCGCTATTGGCCTCGTGGTCCTGGTTGGTCACCACGACGACCTCGCCGGGGCGCAGCCAGCGCCGGAACGCCTGCGCCAGCACGAAGGTGTTGGCCGTTGTAGAGGGGCCGAAATGCAGCTCTTCGCGTGCCACGCCCAGATGCGCCGACAGCCGGATGCGCGCCTCGTCCATCTCCTGGCCCGCGCGGGCCGAGGCGTCGTATGGCCCGAAGGGCTGGACCTTGCGCTCGGTATAAAACCGGTTGAGCCGCCAGATCACGTAGCGGCAGGGATACGAGCCGCCGGCATTCTCGAAAAAGGCTTGCTCACGCAGCGCCGGGGCACGAAACGCGGGAAACTGGTTGCGCACATAGTTGATGTCGAGGGCAACCATTGCGGGCTCCGGCAAGAGAAACGGGCATATCCCCGTTCCTGATTACGAAGGGCGTCAGTTTGATGCAACGCCTTGAAATGGCGTTGAATCGCGCTAGCGCCCTTCGCAAAAGGCCGGTTACCGCTCGGACTGGAGCCCGCGGAAGATGGCAAAGCACATCGCCAAGAGAACGACCGTGAACGGCAGCCCAGTGGAGATCACCATGGCCTGGAGCGCGCCCAGCCCGCCGCCGATCAGCAGAACGATGGCCACCGCACCCTCGAAGGTGCACCAGAACACCCGCTGCGGCCCCGGCGCGTCGATCTTGCCGCCCGCCGTGATCGTGTCGATCACCAGGCTGCCGGAGTCCGACGAGGTGACGAAGAACACGATCACCAGCACGATCCCGATCACCGAGGTGATGGCCGACAAGGGCAGCCCCTCGAGCATCGCGAACAGCGACATCGGCGGGTTATAGCTGTCGATCACCTGCGCCTTGACGGAGCTGGCGTCGGGGTTGCTCAGCACCTGGTCGATGGCGGTGCCGCCGAAGACGGCCATCCACAGCACGCAGACGAGGCTGGGGATCAGCAGCACGCAGATGATGAACTCGCGCACCGTGCGGCCGCGGCTGACGCGGGCGATGAACATGCCGACGAAGGGTGACCAGGAAATCCACCAGGCCCAGTAGAACGAGGTCCAGCCCTGCATGTAGCCGGTATCCTCGCGCCCGATCGGGTTCGACAGCGCCGGAAGGTCCTTGCCGTAGGCGACGATGCCGGCGACGAAATCGTTGAGGATGGTCAGGGTCGGCCCGGCCAGCAGCACGAACACCAACAGCAGCGCAGCCACGCCCATGTTGATTTCGGACAGCACCTTCACCCCGCCGTCAAGGCCGCGCAGCACCGAGATCAGCGCCACCGCGGTGATCGCGGTGATCAGGAACACCTGAACCGAGATGTTGACGGGAATGCCAAAGACATGCTCAAGCCCCGCATTGGCCTGCTGCGCGCCGAAGCCCAACGAGGTGGCCAGCCCGAAAAGCGTGGCAAACACCGCAAGCGTGTCGATGATATGGCCCCACCAGCCCCAGACACGCTCGCCCAGCAGCGGGTAGAAGGCCGAGCGGATCGTCAGCGGCAGGCCCTTGTTGTAGGTGAACAGCGCCAGTGCCAGCGCCACCACCGCATAGATCGCCCACGGGTGCAGCCCCCAGTGATAGATCGTGGCCGCAAGCCCCATGCGCTTGGCCGCCTCGACGTTCTCGGGGATGATGCTGCCGTCCTCGGCAATCGGCGACGGCACGCCCAGCGGCTCGGAAATCGCCATGTGGTAGACGGGTTCGAGCACGCCGAAAAACATCAGCCCGATGCCCATGCCGGCGGCAAAGAGCATCGCGAACCAGCCGATGTAGCTGTAATCGGGCTTGGCGTCGCGCCCGCCCAGCCGCACGCTGCCCACCGGCAGCACGATCAGGACGAGACAGAACACCACGAAGATGTTGGCCGCGCCCAGGAAAAACCAGTCGAAAGTCGAAGTCAGCGCGGGCCGGAGCCAGCCGAAGACGGCCTCGGCCTGTTCGGGCAGGGCCAGCGCGTAAAACACGAAGGCCATGATGGAGAGGCCCGAGATCATGAAGACCGGGTTGTGAATGTCAAAGCCGAATGGACCGACCTGGCCCTCGATATTGTCCTGCCCGATCGCGTAATCGGTATCGATCAAATCGGCGGCGCCTTCCGGCGCTGGAATGCCTTCGGGTGTCGGATCATCTGTCATGTTGCGTGTCCCTCTGCTGTCGCTCGGGTTTATCTTGATTGGCCGGCCGCTCAGTCCTCGTGATCGCGCACCAGGAAGATCGAGGCATGCGCGTGCAGCGCCAGCTTGCCGCCGTGAGACGGCCAGACGTAATCGCCCACATTGGGCAGATGCGAGGCCATGACCACCAGATCGGCCCCCACCTCCTGGCGCGCCTCGCGCAGCGCGTGGTCGAGATCGACCGACGGGTCGTGGCTGATCACGGTCTTTGCCGTGGCCTTGTGGCCGTGGCGTTCCGCCTGATCGGCGGCAAAGGCCTGAAGCTTGGCGTCGAACTCCTCGGGACTGTGGGCCACCGTGCCGGGTTGCGGCGTGGTGACCGCCGCATAGCAGACCGGAATGCCGTAATGGCGCGCAAGGTCCGCGGCCACGTCAAGCGCGCGTCCCAGCCGGTCGATATGAGCAAGGTCGACCGGGGCCAGAATCTGGGTGAACATCATCGCTCTCCCTGTTGGAGGCGCCGGCGACGACCGGCCGGCGCGCGTGTCGGTGTTGACAGGGGTGAGTTGCGGGTCGTGTGCCCGTCCCCTGCGACCTAGCCTAACAGGAAAATTTGATTGGACAACCAAAGCACAATGCCGTGACCGAGGCCCCCCGCCGCGGACCCGGGCTGCGGCCGCGACACCGGCGCATGCCGGAGCGGCCGCGATTGAGCGGCGCGTCCGTCGTTCGCGGGGTGCGCCGGCGGCACGGGGGGCGCAAGATTTTTGTTCGAAGACCGTACAAAAGTCCTGCGAGCGTTTTGCCTGCGGCGGCTTCAGCCGTTGACGTCGACCACCACGCGGCCTTTCACCCGGCCTTTCAGGATATCGGCGCCCAGCCCCGGCAGATCGGCCAGCGTCGCGGGCTGGATCATCGCCTCGAGCTTGTCCATCGGCAGGTCGCGGGCGATCCGGCCCCAGGCGCGCACGCGCTCCTCGTGCGGCTGCATCACGCTGTCGATGCCCAGAAGGTTGACGCCGCGCAGGATGAAAGGCGTGATCAGCGCCCCCTCGATGGCGGCCCCGCCCGCAAGCCCGACGGCGGCCACCGACGTGCCATAGGTCATCTGCTTGAGCACCCGGCCCAGCATGACACCGGCCACCGCGTCGACGCAGCCCGACCAGCGTTCGCTTTCCAGCGGTTTGCGCGTGACCTCGGTCAGCTCATCGCGCGGCACGATCTGCGCCGCGCCCAGCTCGCGCAGGTAGCCTTCGGTTTCGGGCCGGCCGGTCACCGCGGCCACCTCATATCCCAGCCTGGCCAGGATCGCGGTCGCCACCGAGCCCACGCCGCCCGCGGCCCCGGTCACCAGCACCGGCCCCTGCCCCGGCGCGAGCCCGTGATCCTCCAGCGCCATGACCGCCAGCATCGCGGTAAAACCGGCCGTACCCACCGCCATCGACTGGCGCGTGCTCAGCCCATCGGGCAGCGGCACCAGCCAGTCGGCCTTCACGCGCGCCTTTTGCGCGTAGCCGCCCCAGCGGGCCTCGCCGACGCGCCAGCCGGTCAGCACCACCTTGTCGCCGGGGCTGTAGCGGGCGTCGTCGCTGGCCTCGACCGTACCGGCGAAATCGATCCCCGGCACATGCGGATAGCTGCGCACCAGCCCGCCGCCGGGGCCGATGCACAGCCCGTCCTTGTAGTTCACCGTGGAATACTCGACGGCCACCGTCACGTCGCCCTCGGGCAGCCGGTCCTCGGCCACCTGCTGCACGGCAGCCTGGGTCTTGCCGTCTTCATCCTTCTCGACGACGAGCGCGTTGAACATCTCATTTCTCCTCAGTTGGTCATGTCGGGCATCAGAAACAGGTCGGTGTCGCCGGGCGCGGCCCCGGCGGCGGTCAGCATGGCGTGCACCTGCCCGCGATGGTGGGTCTGGTGGTTGAACATGTGCAAGACGCAAATCGCCCGTGGCCGCGCAACCTCGCGCCCCGCCGCACCGGATTGCCAGACCAGATCGTTCGCCAGATCGGCCGGGCCGAGCGCCCCGGCCCAGCGGGCGATGCGCGCATCGGTGATCCGGCGCCGGGCGCGCAACTCGGCCCAATCGGGCGCGTAGCCGTCGCTGTCGGACAGCCCGCCCCCCGGCGGCGGCCAGCCGTCGAGCCGGGCCATCCAGACGTGATCGGCCCACAGGATATGGCTGAGCGTGCCGTGAATCGAGCCCCAGAAGGCACCGCGTTCGGCCAGAAGCGCCGCAGGCTCCAGCGTCTCGGCCGCGGCGATCAGCGAGGTGTTCTGCCAGCGGTTGTAGCGCGCCATCAGCCGGCACCAGTCGGGCGTCACCAGCCCGTCGTGCCCTGCCCCGGCCGCCTGCGTGTGCATTTTCGTCCTCCTGTCGCTTTCGCCCCTTTTGGCAGAAACCGCCGGCGGTGACGAGACCCGCCCGCCACGCGCATGGCCCTTGAGCGGCCCCCGCCGCTCCACTAGCGTTCGCTACGGACCACTGCCCAAGGAAAGGGACCTGGCATGACCGCACGACTGATTCTCGCCGGCACTACGGCGCTATTCGCCGCTGGCGCAGCGTTCGCCGCCGACGACGAGCTTCTGGTCTTCGACTATTCCGGCTTCGAAGACCCCGCCTTTCATTCGAAATACATCGAACAACACGGCCAAAGCCCCGCCTTCGCCTTCTTCGGCGACGAGGAAGAGGCGTTCCAGAAGCTGCGCTCGGGCTTTCGGGCCGATGTCAGCCATGTCTGCGCGGGCTCGGTGACGAAATGGATCGAGTCCGGGATCGTGGAACCCTGGGATACATCGAAGATCAGCGCCTGGGGCGATCTCAACGCCGATCTGACCGGCACCGACGTGACCGATGTCAGCGCCGAGGTCTATTTCGTCCCGACCGATTTCGGCTCGACCGCCATCGCCTACAACACCGAAGAGGTGGACGACGCCGACCTGGCCACGCTCGATATCTTCCTGAACCCGAACTACGCCGGCCGCGTCACCCTGCCCGACAATGTCGACGACGCCTACGCGCTGGCCTATCTCGCCACCGGCACCCAGAACTGGGCGACCGCCACGGACCAGCAGTTCGCGGCCGCCTCGGACTGGCTGCGCGCGGTGCATCCCAACCTGCGCACCTACTGGGTCGACCCGGCCGAGCTTGCGCAGCTTCTGGCCTCGGGCGAGGTGGTAGTCAGCTGGGCCTGGAACGAAACCCTGCCGACCATGGTTGACGCGGGCTTTCCCATCGGGTTCCAGCGCGAGCCGGTGCAAGGCTCTTCGCTATGGCTGTGCGGGTACGTGAACCTCGCCGACGGCGAGGGCAGCGAGGAAAAGGCCTATGATTTCCTCAACGCCATGCTCGACCCGTCATCCACCGAGCCACTGCTCGAGGCAGGCTACGGCCATGCCAACGCCAAGGCGATGGCGGCCTATGGCGAAGAGGCCCTGACCGAGGTCGGGCTCGGGCCGATCGACGCGCCGGTGCTGGCGCAACTGCCGATGCCCAACGAGCTGCGCGAGCGCCAGTCCGCCGAGTTCGAAAAGATCAAGGCCGGGTTCTGAGTCCAGTGCCCCGGCCCGCGCCCACGGGCGCGCCGGCCGGGGCCGAAGATCTTGAAGGATTTTTGCCAAGGCCCTTGAACAAGCGCCTTGGTGGCGCCCCTTGTCGCCTGCCGCTACCGCCCCGGCGGAAGGCGCGGCTGCGCGGCCAGAAACGCCGCCTCGTCCATCACCTTCGAAAGCCGTGCCCGGCGGAAATCGATATGCACGATGCGCCGGGTGCGGTTTTCGGAATCGACACGCCGAAACAGGAACGAGCGGTCGGTGAAGTGTCCCGGCACCATCACCCAGCGCACCATGCTGGATGTTAGGCCGCGATAGGGGGCGATCAGGTCGACGATCCAAAGCCTCTCGCCCGCCGCCCAGTCCTCGGGGTCGAGCGGGTCACCGACGATCAGCCGCCGCTCGGCCTCGGGGGTGAGCCAGGCCCAGGTGTACATCCCCCGCGGCACGCCGTCGAAGCGGAACAGCCGGAACTGCCCATGCGTCAGGGGGGGCTCGAGATAACGGCGCAGCTCACCGACCGACATTGCCCCGTGGCGCGGGCTGCGGAACGCCAGGAAGGCCATGTCGCCATAGGCGCGCAAAAGATCCGCCGACGGCGCCTCGACCGCCGGCAGCGCGGCACCGGTCGCATCGGTCAGCTCGCCCATCTCTGCTCCTCGCCGGCCCCGGCCGCGCCCGCCCCCGGACGCCCGTGGCCGAGAAGCTTGCCCTCCCAGGCTTTGAGCGCCGGGCGCGCCGCCGCCCATGGCGCCACCCCGCCAGAAAGCTCTGGGAAGAGCCGGACGAGTTCGGCGCGTGCCGGCGCGGCGAGTTCGCGCATCGCATAGGGGCCGGGATGGAAGCTTTCGGTCGGGGCGCCTTCGGTGAACATGATCTCGTGCCGGTCGAACAGCAGGTGAAAATACTCGACCTCTTCGGCCAGGTGGTCCACGCGCACCTTGTCATCGTCGAGCAGGCTTTTCGCCGGCACCAGCACTTCGGCCTCGCCGAACAGAAGTTCCGCCCGCCAGTCCTGCAGCAGAACCCGATGCTGGGGCGAGACCACCAGGTCGCGGTAAGGCCGTCCAGACCCCAGGGCCCCCGCCGCGATGCGCACCGGTCTGAGCTCGGGATGCGCGGTCAGTTCGGAGGCGTTTACCCGGCGCGATCCGATCCAGCGGATCGGCGCAGAGCCTCCGTCATAGGTGCGAACCGGATCTCCCTGTCGCAGCGTCTCGACCGGGACCGCGCCCTCGACGGTCTCGATCAGCGTTCCGCGGGCGACGCAGATCAGGATATTGATAACCACCGTATCCTGGTCGGAATTTCCCCCGCTCGACCCGGTTACGGTAAAGCTCAGCGTCTGGTCGCTGCCCGTCGCCAGCACCGCGGCGCGGTCGACGATAAAGGTGAAGGTGCCATCGCTGCTATTGGTGGTAAGGGTGCCCAAGCCCTGCTGGTTGAGGGCAGAAAAGCTGTAGCCGTCCGTGGCCTCGCTGCTGGCCCCGCCCCCGAGGGGAACCTGGTCGAAATCGCCGCTGATCGTGGTGGCGCCCACACCCAGGTCAAGGGTGAAGGTCCATGTATCGAGGTTCAAGGTACCGCCGCCCTCGGCGCCGGACACCTCGCTGATATTGTATCCCATGACGGGTCCTGCTCGACGTGCCTCTTTACGGACACATTTGACCGAGTTTTAGCATCAGATCGCTCGTCAATCCAGCCCGGCGTCGACCCGGCCCGACGGCGCGCGTTCTTTTTTTTGCCGCCCAGGACGGTCATGGCACGCCTGAGGCACCCGGGGCGCGAAAAGCGTTCCGCGTAAACTGCCCGATCGGGAACGCAAGATTTCTTCGCCGCGATGCGGTAGGCTTTGTTTGCCGGCGCGGTCTTGCACTCCGGCTTGACGCACAACAGGTTCTGGCCAGACACAGGAGGATCCGAGATGACGAAACACCTATCCAGTGCTGCCCTCGCAATCACGCTGCTCGCCTCTTCGGGCTGGGCGCAGGACGCGGGTTTCGGCCCGCTGATCGATCCCCAGGGGCTGGCCCAGGCACGTGAAACCGTCGCCCCGCTGGTGCTCGATATCCGCACCGACAAGGTGGGCGAGACCGAGCAGACGGTCTATGCGGCGGGCCATATTCCCGGCGCGGTGCACGCGCCCTACAACCTCTTCCGCGGGCCCAAGGAAAACCCCGGCCAACTGGTCGCCGAGGACAAGCTGACCGAGGTGCTGCGCAGCCTCGGCGTCACCAAGGACCGGCCGGTGGTGATCGTGCACCAGGGCAAGGACCAGACCGATTTCGGCGCCGCCGCCCGCGTCTACTGGACGCTGAAATCGAGCGGCGTCAGCCCGCTGGCCATCCTTAACGGCGGGATGAACGCCTGGGAGGAGGCCAAGCTCGAGGTCTCGACCGACGCGGTCACGCCGACACCCAGCGCCATCGAGGTCAGCTTTTCCGACAAGTGGCTCGCCACCGAAGAAGACGTGCAGGCCGTGGTCGAGGGCCGCGCCGAGGGCCAACTGGTCGACGCCCGTCCCGAAGCGTTCTGGAAGGGCAACGCCAAGCACGGCGCGGCCGCCCGCCCCGGCACCCTGCCGCAATCGCGCTATTTCACCCATTCCTCTTGGTTCGGTGACAGCGCGCCGTCGCTGATCGAGGCCGACACCGCCAAGGCGTTGGCCGCCGAGAACGGGTTCGAGTCCGGCGACAGCCTGGTCTCGTTCTGCAATACCGGCCACTGGGCGGCGACCAACTGGTTCGCGCTGAGCGAACTGGCCGGGATCGAGGGCACGCGGCTTTACCCCGAGTCGATGGTCGGCTGGTCCAAATCGGGGCACGAGATGGCCAATGTCCCCGGCCCCGTGCGCAACCTGTGGAACAAGGTCACCGGCAAGTATTGAGGAACGGGTATGAGTGAAACGGCAACGGCGGCGCCCCGCGGGGCGCCGCGCCTGGCCGGGCGGGCCGGGATGGCGCTGGCCGCGCTTTTGGCAGTGCTGGCGGTCGCGGCGATGGCCGGGCCGCGCTACGGGTTGCTGCTGCTTCTCGGGCTGGGCTTCGGTCTGGCGCTCGAGGGGCTGCGCTTCGGCTTTACCGGGCCGTGGCGGCGGATGATCCTGTTCCGCGACCCCTCCGGGCTGGTCGCGCAGATGGTCTGCATCGGGCTTGTGGCGCTGGCCGCCTTTCCGATGCTGGCCGCGCACGGGTCCGAACTGAAGGGCGCCCACGCGCCCGTGGGCTTTGCCATGGTCGGCGGGGCGTTCGTGTTCGGCGCCTGCATGCAGATCGTCCTGGGCTGCGGATCGGGCACGCTGGTGAATGCCGGCTCGGGCAACGCGGTCAGCGCGGTCGCCCTGCCCTTTTTCGCGGTCGGCAGCTTTGCGGGCGCCTATCACCTGACCTGGTGGACCGGGCTGGGCACCCTGCCTTTGGTCGCGTTTGCGGGCACCGGCGGGCTGGCGGTGACGCTGGCGGGGCTGGCCGCGGTGGCGCTGCTGGTGCTGGTGCTGGGCGCCCCCGAAAAACGGCGCCTGCCGGGGCGGCTGTGGATCGCGGCCATCGTGGTGGCCGCGCTGGCCATCGCCCATCTGGCGGTCGCCGGTCAGCCCTGGGGCATCGTCTACGGGCTGGGCCTGTGGGTCGCCAAGGGCGCCACCGCGCTGGGGGCGGATCTCTCCGGCTCGGCCTTCTGGGCGGCGCCGGGCAATGTCGAACGCGTCGAACAAAGCGTGCTGACTGACATAACCTCGCTGACCGATATCGGCCTCATCGCCGGCGCGGCGCTGGCCGCGTGGTGGCGCGACGGGCTGTCTGGCCCGCTCAAGGGTTACCCGCTGGGCGCCTGGGTCGCGGTGATCGTCGCGGGGTTTTTGTTGGGCTATTCCTCGCGGCTGGCCTTCGGCTGCAACGTGGGCGCCTTCTTTAGCGGCATCTCGACGGGCAGCCTGCATGGCTGGGCCTGGTTCGCCGCGGCCTTCCTGGGCTCTTACTACGGTATCAAGCTGCGCCCCTACCTGGGGCTGGAGGCCCGCCGATGACCCGCCGCCCTGTCGTGATCGTGCTGCTGATCGTCGTGGCGGGCCTCTTGGCCGTCGACCTCGCGGGCTCGGCGCCGCTCGACCCCTACGGTGCGCCGCCGCTGCTGGCGCTGGGTTCGGGCCAGGCGGCCACCGGCGCCCATTGCGCCGCCCTGCCCGGGGGCTGACCCGCCCCCTCGCCCCGCGGCGGTTGAAACCGGCGCCGCGCGGGTTTATCTTAGGTCTGTCTCGCAAGAGACTATGGCGATAAACGCGCCCGTAATAAGCGGATCGGACCCGGGGGCGGTACCCGGCGGCTCCACCAGAACTCCCACATTGGCGGGATCATGGGGCCGAAACAGGATCGACGGACGTCTAAAGGGGTTAGCTTTCGCCCGGTGAGCTACCACCGTTATCGGTGCAAGCATGATAGTTGCCAATGACAACCGTGCTCCGGTGGCCGTTGCTGCGTAAGCAGTAACCAAACCGAAAACTTAAGCCCTGTTCCTCTAGCAAGGGCAGGCGGGGTTCGCAGGTACCTGGCAACAGAAACCTGCACCTTCTCCCCATTCGAAAAATCGCGGCGCCGTTCAGCGCGCATCAACCTTTGTCGCCGACAAGGGGGACAGGCAGCAACCCGAGGGCGGCGCGATGACCAAGGCAGAACTTCTCGACCGGTGGTACCGGCGGGTCTATATCGAGGGCGATCTCGACGCGGTCGATACGCTCTTTACCGACAGCACCCGGGCCGCGGGGCTGATGGACGATTTGCAGGTGGGCCCGGAGGATCTCAAGGTCTTCGTCGCGGCAATGCTGCAACTGGTCGAGGATCAGGGCTACCGCATCGTCCATACCATCGAACACGGCGACTGGATCTCGGCGCTGTTCGACGTGCGCGCGGTGGCGGTGGGCAGCCTGAAACCGGTGCGCCTGTCGGGCCAGATCATGGTGCGGTTCGAGGGCGAGCGCATTGTCGAGGCCTATAACAACTGGGATATCCTGAGCTTTTTCGAGCAACTGGGCCTCTTGCCCGAACACAGCCTCGAGCTGGGCATGACCGGGCAAAAGATCGCCTGAGGCTTTTCATCGCCCCGTTGCATGGGCCGTGCTAGGGGGGCGGGATGGATCGCCCCGCCCCGCCCCTGCCCGAGCTTGTCCGCGTCTTCGGCCGCATCGGCCTGTTGTCCTTCGGCGGCCCCGCGGCGCAGATCGCGCTGATGCACCGCGATCTGGTGGAATCCCGCGGCTGGCTGGACGACGAGGGCTTTCTGCGCGCGCTCAGCTTTTGCATGCTGCTGCCCGGGCCCGAGGCGATGCAACTGGCCACCTACGCGGGCTGGCGGATGCGGGGCGTGGCCGGAGGGCTGATCGCCGGCGGCCTTTTCGTTCTGCCCGGCGCGGTGGTGGTGCTGGCGCTGGCCGCCGCCTATGCCGCCTTCGGCGCGGTGCCATTGGTCGAGGCGCTGTTTCTGGGGGTCAAGGCCACGGTGGTCGTGGTCGTCATCGACGCGCTGCTGAAAGTCTCCGGCAAGGCGCTGAAAACCCCTGCGCGCTGGGTTATCGCCGGGCTCTCCTTCCTCGGCATCTTCGCGCTCGCCCTGCCCTTCCCGCTGATCATCGCGGCCGCCGCGGCCTATGGCTATCTCAGCGCCCGCGGCGCGCCGCTGCCAGCGCCTGGCCCGCGTCCGCCCGCCGCCCGTCCGCTGGTCACCATCGCCACCTGGTCGGCGCTCTGGCTGGCGCCCGTTGCGCTGCTCTGGGCCGCCGGCCCGCCGATCCTGGCCCAGATCGCGGCGTTCTTTTCCAAGCTTGCCGTCGTCACCTTCGGCGGCGCCTACGCGGTGCTGGCTTACATGACCCAGGAGGTGGTGACCGGCAAAGGCTGGCTCGACACCGCGCAGATGGTCGACGGGCTGGGCCTGGCCGAAACCACGCCGGGGCCGCTGATACTGGTGACCGAGTTCGTGGGGTTTCTCGCGGCCTTCCAGGCCGGGGGCTGGGCAATGGCGCTGGCGGGGGCGGCGGTCACGCTGTGGGTCACCTTCGTGCCCTGTTTCCTGTGGATCTTCGCAGGCGCCCCCTACATCGACCGGCTGGCCGGCATGCCGCGGCTGTCGGCGGCGCTGGCCTGCGTGACGGCGGCGGTGGTCGGCGTCATCCTCAACCTCTCGATCTGGTTCGCCGCGCATGTGTTCTTCGCCCGTGTCGAGATGCTGGAGGCCGGACCGCTGCGCCTGATCGCCCCCGACCCCGCATCGCTCAACATACCCGCGCTGGCGCTCGCGGGTCTCGCAGCGCTGCTGCTGTTTTGGCGCCGCTGGCCGCTGCCGGCGGTGCTGGGCCTGGCGGCCGGTTTGGGGGCGCTCGGGGGCATCGCGGGGTGAGCGCGAAGTTTGCGCGACGGGCCTTTCAATCGAGTCCGAATCCCCTATGCTGGCTTCAATTAAAGGGAACGAGGACCGCCCCCACATGTCGCGCCAGATCGACTATGGCAAGCTGATGCACCGCGCCATGCGCGGGCTTATCCAGCAGGTGCTTGCCGATGTCGCCGAGCAGGGCCTGCCGGGCGAGCATCATTTTTTCATCACCTTCGACACCACCCATCCCGAGGTGGCGCTGGCCGATTGGCTGCATGCCCGCTACCCCGAAGAGATGACGGTGGTCATCCAGCACTGGTTCGAAAATCTCGACGTCACCGATGACGGGTTTTCGGTCACGCTGAATTTCGGCGACAGTCCCGAGCCGCTTTATATCCCCTACGACGCGATCCGCACCTTCGTGGACCCCTCGGTGGAGTTCGGCCTGCGCTTCGAGACGCAGGAAAGCGAGGACGAGGACGACGATGCCGACGAGGCGTCGGACGAGGAGGCGCCGGAGGACGAGACGGCCCATGTGCAGGACGCCGAAGTGGTCAGCCTCGACAAGTTCCGCAAGTAACCCGGCCGCGCACACGGCGCACACAGGGCGTGATTGCCAAGCGCAGGCGCGCGCCCTATAGCCCGTGCCGACGCCAACGCGAGGAGATGCCGATGACCGCAACCCGCACCGAGACCGACAGCTTTGGCCCGCTGGAGGTGCCCGCCGACAAGTACTGGGGCGCCCAGACCCAGCGCAGCGTGATGAACTTTCCCATCGGCTGGGAGAAGCAGCCGCTTGCCATCGTGCACGCGCTGGGCGTCATCAAGCAGGCCTGCGCGCAGGCCAACATGGATGCGGGCAATCTCGACGCGCGGCTGGGCGGGGCCATCGTGCAGGCGGCAAGCGAGGTTGTCGCGGGCAAGTTCGACGACAATTTCCCGCTGGTCGTCTGGCAGACCGGATCGGGCACGCAATCGAACATGAACGCCAACGAGGTGATCGCCAACCGCGCGATCGAGATCCTGGGCGGCACCATCGGCACCAAGGACCCGGTCCACCCCAACGACCATGTCAACATGGGCCAAAGCTCGAACGACACCTTCCCGACGGCGATGCATATCGCCACCGCGACGACGGCCCATAACGTGCTGCTGCCGGGGCTTGCGCATCTGCATTTCGCGCTGGACTCGAAGGTGCGCGCGTTCGAGGGCATCATCAAGATCGGCCGCACCCACACCCAGGACGCCACGCCGCTGACCCTGAGCCAGGAGTTTTCGGGCTACACCCATCAGGTGGCGATGGGCATCGAGCGGGTCAAAGGCGCGCTTGGGCACATCTACGAGCTCGCGCAGGGCGGCACCGCCGTGGGCACCGGGCTGAACACGAAAAAGGGCTGGGCCGAGACGGTGGCCGACAACATGGCCGAGATCACCGGCCTGCCCTTCGTCACGGCGCCCAACAAGTTCGAGGCGCTGGCCGCCCATGACGCGATGGTCGAGATGTCGGGCGCATTGAAAACCGTTGCGGCGAGCCTCTTCAAGATCGCCAACGATATCCGCCTGTTGGGCTCGGGCCCGCGCTGCGGGCTGGGCGAGCTGATCCTGCCGGAGAACGAGCCGGGCAGCTCGATCATGCCGGGCAAGGTCAACCCGACCCAGGCCGAGGCCCTGACGCAGGTCTGCGCCCATGTGATGGGCAACGACGCGGCGGTCGGCTTTGCCGGGTCGCAGGGCCATTTCGAGCTGAACGTCTACAAGCCGATGATGGCCTATAACGTGCTGCAATCCATGCAGCTTCTGGGCGACGCGGCCGCCTCGTTCACCGACAATTGCGTCACCGGCATCGAGGCCAACCGCGACCGGATCGACAAGCTGATGCGCGAGTCGCTGATGCTGGTCACCGCGCTGGCCCCCAAGATCGGCTATGACAACGCCACCACGGTTGCCAAGACGGCGCATAAGAACGGCACCACGCTGAAGGAAGAGGCGATCAACCTCGGCTTCGTCGATGCCGCGACATTCGAAGACATCGTGCGGCCCGAGCGGATGATCGGCCCCTCGGACTGACCGCTCCGCCCCGCCGCCTGCAGTGGCGGGGCGTTTCACATCAGCCGATGACGCGAAACACCTCCCAGTAGGACGAGCCGGACACGACATAGCCGCTCATCTTCTTGCGCCAGTCGGCATGGAGCTTGACCGACCCGATCTTCTCGAAGAACACATCCAGATCGGCCAGGCTGGCGATCGGGATGTCTTCCTCGATCTCGGCCTCCGCCGCCCCGACAGAGCCGGTCACCAGCCGCGCCGCGCTCATGTCCAGTTCGGTCTGCGCGCGGATCTCGGTCTTCCATTCCTGGATCAGGTCGATCGCGGCTTGCTTGTGGCCGAACCTGGTCTGGATATGCCAACGCGCAATCATCATCGGTCTTACCCCCCTGTTGTCCGCCCCCCGCAACGCGGGTAGTGAAAGGGTGTCACGAGGCCGGGGCGCGCCCCAAATCCGAAGAGAAACCCGATGTCCGCAGACCGCCCGATCAACCTCAACAAGGCCCGCAAAGAGGCGGGGCGCGCCGCCAAAAAGGCCCGCGCAGACGAGAACGCAGCCCGCTTCGGGCGCACCAAGGCGCAGCGGCTGCTCGAGGCGACGCAGGCCGAAAAGGCCAAGCGCCACCTCGACCAGGCGCGGTTCGACGACGAGTGAGCGGCCGGCCGGTCAAGCGCTCGCTCACGCTGCGCGGCCACCGCACCAGCGTGTCGCTGGAGGAAGAGTTCTGGCACGCCTTCCGCGAGATCGCCGCGCGCGAGGGCAAGCCGATCAACGCGCTCGCCGCCGAGATCGACGAGGCCCGCGGGATGGAAAGCGGGCTCGCCTCGGCGATCCGGGTCTACGTGCTGCGGCACTATCGGGGGTAAGACGGGGATAGCCATGGCGCGGCACCTATGCGGCGCAAATCCTTCGGAGGGATTTTGCCAAGCGTTTTCCGAAAACTCTTGAGCGCCAGCGCCTTAACGTCGTGCCAAGGTCAACCAGATCCCGTCTTTCGCCCGCACGGTCAGATGTGCCACCGGCACCGGGTCGCGCCCCGCCACGGGCGCGAAGCGGAACGCCCTGACAAGCATCGCCAGCAAGAGCGGCCCCTCGGCCATCGCAAAGCCCGCCCCGGTACAGACCCGCGGACCCGCCGAGAACGGGATATAGGCCTCGCGCAGCCCCGCCTTTCCGTTCTCGGTCGCGTAGCGGTCGGGGTCGAATTCGTCGGGGCGCTCCCATATCCGCTCGTGCCGGTGCAGGTGCCACGGGCTGATCACCACCTGCGCGCCCTTCGGCAGGTCGCGGTCGCGGAAGCGTTCGGGCCGCGTCGTCTCGCGCACCATCATCGGCACCGGCGGGTAGAGCCTGAGCGCCTCGCGGAACACGTCGCGGGTTAGCTTTAGCCTTGAGAGGTCTGAAAACGATGGGTTTTCTGGGAACTCCGCCACCTCTGCCGCGACCCGCTCCTGCACCTCGGGCTCACGCGCCAGAAGGTAGAGCGCCCAGGCCATAGCCGAGGCCGAGGTTTCGTGCCCGGCCAGGAAGAAGATCGCCACCTGGTCGACCATTTCGGCCGCATCGAAGGTCTCTCCGGTCTCGGGGTCGCGCGTGGTCATGATCTTGGTCGCAAGGTCGTTGGGCGCGGTGCCCGCGGCGATATCGGCCTGCCGGGCCTCGGTCAGCCCCGCGATCAGCCCGCGTATCGCCCGCGCCGTGGCGCGCGTCCGCGCGCGGTGCAGTCGCGGCATCCAGGCCGGCCCCGGCACGAAGGCCGCAAGGTTCAGGATCGGTTGGCTGCGCTGGTAGTCGCGGAATTCGTGGAATACCGCGCTGGCGGTTTCATCCTCGATCGGCAGGGAAAACAGCGTGCGAAAGATCACGTCGGCCGCGGCATGGCTGGTGATGGCCTCGATTTCGATCTCGCCCTCGCCCAGACGGCCCACCGCCGCGCGGCCTGCCGCGACCATCGCCGGAAACGTGTCGCGCAGCCGCCCGCCTTCGAAGGCCGGGTCGATGATGCGACGCTGGCGCAGCCATTTCTCGCCGTTGGTCAGGAAGACCGAATTGCCCAGAAGCGGGCGCAGCCCCGCGCCGATCCGGTCGGATTTCGGAAACGCCATCGGCCGGGCCTGCAGCACCTCGCGCACCAGATCGGGCTGGTTGACGAGATACGACCGGAAGAACGGCGTGCGGAACTCGGCCATCTTGGCGCGGTAAAGCTTGGCGGGCTGGGCCGACAGGATGTCCTGCCGGAACAGCCGCAGATAACGCAATAGCGACACGCGCTCGGGGCGGGCAGCAGGCTTGGGAGGGTGCATTCAGCGGGGCTCCGTGTCGGTGTAGCGGTTGAGCGGGGTTTCGATCCGGCTGGCCGAGGGTTTGCGCCCGGCATAACGCGCGCCCAGCGTCAGGGGCCCGGCGGTGATGCGGAAATAGTCGTAATCGCCGGGCCGGTCGAAGGCGCAGAGATACTGGAAATGCAGCCGGAAAAAGCGCCACCGCAGTTCGCGCCAGCGCGCGGGCGACAATGTCTGCGTAAAGGCCGCCGAGATCACCAGCGGCCAGCGCCGGCCCTCCGGCGCCACGCCCGACACCGCAGCCGGATCGCACAGCGCAAAGGCGCAGCCGTCGCCCGGCGCGGTCACGTCGACCCATGGGATGCGGTCCTGCCCGGCCATCAGCCTCAGATCCGCCCTCAGCCGCCCGGCGCGCGGCAGAAAGCTGACCATCGGCACCACCTGCCCCAGCGTGAGAAAGGACAGCCGCGCCCCGGGCACCCGGCCCGCGCGGATGAGGTCGGCCAGCACCGACACGCCCAGATGCGCGCCCGAGGAATGGCCGACCACCAGCACCTCGTCGGCCTCGCCCTCCAGCGCCGCGGCGATGGTGTCGGCGAACCGCGCCAGGCGGGCCTCCAGGTCGGCCGGGTAGGCCCCGCTTGCCTGCGCCGTGTGGGCGTAGTCGTGCATCAGGTAATAGGCATAGATCTTGCCGTCGCGGGCGCGGAACCAGGCCAGCAACGGCCAGACGGCAGCCAGCCCCAGCCAGCCCAGATAGGGCAGCCCGGTCAGTGCCAGGGCCGCCCCCAGCCCCCGCGCCACCATTAGCGCCACAAAGAGCTGCAACAGCAGCGCGCCGATCGGGTAAAAGGCCGCGATGGTCGGCCCTTTCCTGAGCCGCGCCAGCCGCCAGATCGCGCCCGAGCCGATATAGGCCCAGGCGGTGCGGGCAAGCTGCCAATAGGTGGCGGCGATGGACTGGCCCATCGAATTGCGTACCAGGTCGGCCCAGACCAGCACCTCGATATCGGTCTCGACCTCGGCGCCGTCCATCCGCGCCGTCACGTGCCAGCCGAAGGGCCCGCCGAGGGCCTTCGGCCCCAGCGCGATATCATAACCCGAGAGGGCCGCCTGGGCTGCGGATTCCTTTCGGTAAAGCTCGCGGTAGCGGCGCGGCGGGAACGGGTCGTAGCCGGGGATGTAAAACACCCGCCGCCTGCGCACCTGCCCTGTCGTGGTCTCGCCCATCCGCGCCCCTCAGCCTCGCCGGGGGCGAGCCTATGCGGCCTAGCCCAGCGTGGCCAGTGACGGAAATGTCTCAAGCAGCCAATAGCTGAACGCACTGAATGCCCCGGTCAGAAGCGCAAGACCGACAAGGATGAGAAGCGCGCCCATCGCCTTTTCGATCAGGCCCATGTGGCGCTTCAGCCGGCCCATCACGCCCATCGCGCGCTGGATGAAGAGCGCCGCCAGCAGGAACGGGATGCCCAGCCCTGCGGCATAGACCGCCAAGAGCAGCGTGCCGCGCGTGACATTGGCCTCCGACGCCGCCAGCGACAGGATGGCCCCCAGTTGCGGGCCGATGCAGGGGGTCCAGCCGAAGGCGAAGGCGAGGCCCAAAAGGTAGGCCCCCAGCGCCGACCCGCCCCGGTCGCCCGCATCGAGCCGCGCCTCGCGGTCGAGCACCGGGATGCGGAAGACATGCAGGAAGTGCAGGCCGAAGACGATGACCACCACGCCAGAGATCCTTGCAAAAAGCTCCTGATTTTTCAGAAAGAACGCGCCGAAGGCCGAGGCGGTGAACCCCAGCAGCAGGAACACCGTCGACAGCCCCAGCACGAAGAACAGCGCCGAGACGAAGGCCCGGCGCCGCGCAGTTTGGGCAGTGGTCAGCTCGCCCATGGTGATGCCGCCCATATAGGCCAGGTAGGGCGGCACGATGGGCAGGACGCAAGGCGAGAGAAAGCTCAAGAGCCCCGCCAGCAGCGCCACCAGCATGGCCGGGGCAAGCCCCGCGTCGATCAGCTCGATTCCGAACATCGCCTCTCCTCTTCGCGTCGGGGATAGCCAAGTTGCCGGGCGCCGTCACGCCGCAACGGGTCACAAAGCCGTGGACAGGGTGCCGCGGCGGCCCTAAACCCCGCGACGATGGACGAGGAACGGCTGATCGATGCGCGGGGGCTGCGCTGCCCGCTGCCGGTGCTGAAGGCACGAAAGGCGCTGGCTGAGATGGCGCCGGGGGCCGTTCTGCGGCTGTGGGCCGACGACCCGATGGCCGAGATCGACCTGCCCCATTTCTGCGCCGAGGCGGGCCATGCCCTGCTGGCGCAGGACATGGCCGACGGCGTCGCTGTCTTCGTCATCCGCCGGGGCTGAGAGGGCCTATCGGCTCAGCGCCCACCAGCCGCGCTTCTTGGGTTTTTGCGAGTCGTCCTCGTCGGACGGCTCTCCGGCGAATTCCGTCTCAAGGCTGGGCTCGGGCTGCGGCTCGGGCTGCGGCGCCTCTGCCGGTGCCGATTGGCCCTCTTGGGCGTCAGGCGCAGGTTCCGGCGCATGCGCGGCCTGAAGCTGCTCTTCCTCCTGCGCCACGGGCGCCGGGGCGTCGTGCTGCGCGACAGGTGCCGGTTCGGGCGCTTGGGCGGCCGTTGCCGGTTCGGGCGCGGCGTCGGGCGCCGGCATATCCGTCACCTGTTCGGCCTCCGCGACAGGCGCAGGCGCTTCGGGCTCAAGGCTCGACTCGGCCGGAGCGGCCTCGACGGGTGTCGCCTCGGCCTCTGACGGGGCCTCGTCGGACCTGGACCTGCGGTTGCGCGAGCGGCCGCCGCGGCTGCGCGAGCGTTTCGGCTTGTCCTCGGAGGGCTGCGCCGCCTCGCTCTCGGCACCGGCCTCTGCGGGGGCCTCGGCCTCGGTCGACTCCGACCCTGCCTCTTGCGGCGCGGGCTGCTCGCCATTGCCGTTGGGTTTCTTCTTGCGGCGCCGGCGCCGGCGCTTTTTCGACGGGCTCTGCCCGTCGTCACCGCGCGGCTCTTCGGGGGTGTCCTCGACCGCCGGGACGACCTCGGCAACCTCGACGGCCTCGGCCTCTTGCAGATCGGAGGTATCGACCGAGATCACCTGCACGGCCACCTCGGGCACCGCGCGCGTCGCGGTCTTGAAGCGTTCGATGGCGTAATCGGGCGAGATCAGGAACGAGTCGGCCTCGATCCGCACCGACAGCCCATACCGCGCCTCGATCTGCGCGACATGCTCGCGCTTCTGGTTCATCAGGAAGTTGACGATGCCCACGGGCGCCTTGATCAGCACCTCTTTCGACCGGCCGCGCACGCCCTCTTCCTCGATCTGGCGCAGGATCGACAGCGCGAGGTTGTCGTCGGAACGGATCAGGCCGGTCCCGTGGCAATGCGGGCAAGGCTGGGTCGTGGCCTCGATCATGCCGGGGCGCAGACGCTGGCGGCTCATCTCGAGCAGACCAAAGCCGGAGATGCGGCCCAGCTGGATGCGGGCGCGATCGGTCTTCAGCTTGTCCTTCAGGCGCTTTTCGACGGCGGCATTGTTCTTGCGCTCGTCCATGTCGATGAAATCGATCACGATCAGCCCGGCAAGGTCGCGCAGGCGCAACTGGCGCGCCACCTCTTCGGCGGCCTCAAGGTTGGTCTTGAGCGCGGTCTCCTCGATCGAGCCCTCCTTGGTGGCCCGCCCCGAGTTGACGTCGATGGCGACCAGCGCCTCGGTGACCCCGATCACGATATACCCGCCCGAGCGGAGCTGGACCGTGGGGTTGAACATCGACGACAGGTAGCTTTCCACCTGGAACCGCGCGAGCAGCGGCATCGGGTCGTGGTAGTGCTTCACGTTCTTGGCGTGGGACGGCATGATCATCTTCATGAAGTCCTTGGCCACGCGATAGCCGGCCTCGCCCTCGACCAGCACCTCGTCGATCTCGCGGTTGTAGAGGTCGCGGATCGAACGCTTGATCAGGTCGCCCTCTTCGTAGATCGGCGCCGGCGCGATGGATTTCAGCGTCAGCTCGCGGATCTGCTCCCACATCCGCTGAAGGTATTCGTAGTCGCGCTTGATCTCGGCCTTGGTGCGGTTGGCCCCCGCGGTGCGGATAATCAGACCCGCCCCTTCGGGCACGTCCAGCTCGCCCGCGATCTGCTTGAGCTTCTTGCGGTCGGTCGCGTTGGTGATCTTGCGGGAAATGCCGCCGCCGCGGGCGGTGTTGGGCATCAGCACGCAGTAGCGGCCCGCAAGGCTGAGGTAAGTGGTCAGCGCGGCGCCCTTGTTGCCGCGCTCTTCCTTGACCACCTGCACCAGCATGATCTGGCGGACCTTGACGACTTCCTGGATCTTGTAGCGGCGCGGGCGCGGCTTGCGCGGGCGGATGTCGTCCGAAACATCCTCGTCGCCCACCGACTCGATCTGGTCATCGCGGCTGGCCGCGTCGGGCATGGCCGCCTCGCCATCCTCGTCGTCGTCGCCCTGGTCGCCGTCTCCACGGCCCTCATCGGCCTTGCCAGCCTCGTCGTCCGCGACGGGCGTCTCGGGCGCGGCGGACTCGGCGGTCGGGTCTTCGGCGGCAGGCGCCTCGGGCTCGGCGGCACCGGCATCGCTCTCGGGCGCCGCGGCGGCGGGCGCTTCGGCCTCGGCCGCCTCGGGCGCGGCGCCTTGCGGGCCGGCCGGCACGTCCGTCGCGGCGGGCACGTCGCCCAACTGCGAGGCGAGGATTTCGGGCTCGGTCGCCTCGGCGTCTTCGCCCAGATCGACGACATCCATACCGGGGATGTCCGCGCTCACATCGCGGGTTTCCACCGCGTCGCCCGAGCGGGTCTTTTCCGCCTTGGAGTCGGAGCGGCTGCGCGAGCGGCGCGAGCGGCGCGGTTTCGGCGCCTCTTTCGCCTCGTCATCGTTCAACGACTCGGCATAGGCGCGCTCTTCGGCGAGCAGCGCCTCGCGGTCGGCAACCGGGATCTGGTAGTAATCGGGGTGGATTTCCGAAAAGGCCAGAAACCCGTGGCGATTGCCGCCGTAATCGACGAAGGCCGCCTGCAGCGACGGCTCGACCCGGGTTACCTTTGCGAGGTAGATATTTCCGGCAAGCTGTCGCTTGCTGGCCGCCTCGAAATCGAACTCTTCGACCTTGGTTCCATCGACCACCACAACGCGGCATTCCTCCGCGTGGGTGGCGTCGATAAGCATCTTCTTTGCCATTGTGTCTCGTTGCATCGCGGCAGGCCGCCCGGCCCTGGTGGGCGGACGGTCGGCGGCGGATGTCTTGTTTGGGCTTGGGCGTGCGCGGCTCGGGCGAACGGGGCCACGGCCATCGGCCGTCCCGTTTCTTGCCTGATCCTGCTCGCGCGTTCCATCGCGGTTTGTCTCCGATGCCGGTTTGTCGGCATCCGTTTATACGCCCGGTCCGCCTGCGACGATGCGCGACGTTGCCGAGCCTGCTTTGACCCATCGGGGGCCGATCGGTGCGTTTCACGCCGGTCCGGCACTCGCCTCAAACGGCGCGAAAAACAGCGAAACTCAACTTAGGGTGAAATGCGGCCAATCGCCTGCACTCCCGCCCCGCGACAATAGCCACTTCGCCGGGGCAAGGGCAATGCCTTTTTCCAACTGCGCCGGTCAGAGATAATCCGACCGGCTCAGCCCGTACTTGGCCATTTTCTCGTTCAGCGTGCGCCGCGGCAGGCACAACTCTTCCATGACGTTAGAGATCGAGCCCTTGTGGCGGCGCATCGTGTTGTCGATCAGCATCCTCTCGAACGCCTCGACATATTCCTTCAGCGGCTTGCCCTCGGTCGTCATCACCGGCTGGGCGGCCTCGTTTTCGGCCATCAGCAGGCTTGCGATCGTGCCGGTGCCGCGCCGGCTTTGCAGCACCGCGCGCTCGGCCACGTTGATCAGCTGGCGCACATTGCCCGGCCAGGGCGCCTGCAACAGCTGCGCCGCCTCCTGCGCACTGACCTCGGGCGCCTCGCAGCCGTATTCGTCGGCGAACTGCTCGGACAGGCGGGTGAACAGCGACAGGATATCCTCGCCCCGCGCGCGCAGCGGCGGCAGGGTGATCTTCATCGCCGCGAGCCTGAAAAACAGGTCGGGGCGCAGCATGTCCTCGCAGGTCTTGTCCTGCTCCTGCAGGTTCGAGACCGCCACGATGCGGGTCTCGGCCGGGCTGCCCTGCTCGTTGATGAAGGTCAGGAGACGCGCCTGCAGCGACGGCGGCAGCGCCTCTACATCCTCCAGGCACAGCGTGCCGCCGCGCGCCTCTTCGACCGCGGGCAGTTGCGGGCCGTCGGTTTCGGCCATCGGGCCGAACAGCCGGCGCGACAGCGCCTCTTCCTCGAAGGCGGAGCAGGCCACCTGCACGAACTTGCGCCCCGCCCGCGGACCGACCGCGTGCAGCGCGTGGGCCACCAGCGTCTTGCCGGTGCCGGTCTCGCCGTCGATCAGCACATGCCCATCGGCCTGGCCGAGGTCGAGAATATCCTCGCGCAGCCGTTCCATCACCGGCGCGGTGCCGATCAGCTTTTGAATGATGCCCGCGCCGTCGCCCAGCTCGCGCCTGAGCGCGCGGTTGTCCAGCGTCAGCCGCCGGGCCTGGGTGGCGCGCTTGGCCAACTCGGTCATCCGGTCGGGGTTGAACGGCTTTTCCAGAAAGTCGTAGGCGCCGATGCGCATCGCCTCGACCGCCATGGGCACGTCGCCATGGCCGGTGATCATGATCACCGGCAGGTTGCTGTCGACCCCCATCAGCCGCTTTAGAAACGCGATGCCATCCATGCCCGGCATCTTGATGTCGCTCACCACGATGCCGGGGTAATCCGCCCCCACCGATTTCAGCGCGTCCTCGGCCGAGCCGTAGGTCTCTGTCTCGTAGCCCGACAACGCCAGCCACTGGCTGATCGACTGGCGCATGTCCTGTTCGTCGTCGACGATGGCTATCTTCATGGTCCGGGGCATCGGTTTTACTCCGCCGCTTCTATTTCTTCGCCCAGAATGGGCAATTGCACCTCGAACACCGCGCCGCCGGCGCGCCCGTTGCGCGCGGTCAGGCGGCCGCCGAGGTCGCTCACGATCCCCGACGAGATCGCCAGGCCGAGGCCGACGCCGTCGCCGGGCCGCTTGGTGGTGTAGAACGGCTCGAACAGCGCGTTGATATTCTCGATGCCGTGGCCGTTGTCGCGCACGGTCAGCGTCGCCGTCTCGCCGGCCGAGAGGAGCAGGTCGATCTGCGCGTCCGCGGACATCTTGGTGGCGTCGAGCGCGTTCCTGAGAAGGTTGATGATGACCTGTTCCAGCCGGATTCGGTCGGCCATGACCAGCACCGGGCGGTCCGGCAGGGTGCGGGTGATGGTGACCTTGCGTCGCTTGAGCTGCGGCTCCATCATCGACAGCGCCGACGAAATGCAGGCCCGCATGTCCAAGGGCTCGAACGCCTCGCCGCCCTTGCGGGCATAGCTTTTCAGCTGCCTCGTGATCGCGCCCATCCGCTCGATCAGGTCGTCGATGCGCTGGAACGACGAGAGCGCCTCGTCGGGCCGGCGGCGTTGCAGCAGCAGCCGCGCACCGGCGAGATAGGTCTTCATCGCCGCAAGCGGCTGGTTCAACTCGTGGCTGACAGCCGCCGACATCTCGCCCAGCGCCGCCAGCTTGGAGCTTTGCGCGAGCGTCTGCTCGGCCACTTCGAGGTTTTTCTCGGCCTTCTCACGCTCGGCGATCTCGCGTTGCAGGCGCAGGTTCAGCTTGCGCAGCTCCGCGGTTTCGCGCTGAAACCGGATCGAGCGCAACTGCGCCCGGCGCGACAGCAGGTAGAAGGTCAGCGCCAGCAGGATCGCAAAGCCCATGATCTCCAGCGCCAGCACCGCGTTCACCCGCTCGCGGATCGAGGCATAGGTGGTGAACGACGAGATCCGCCAGCCCTGGAACGAGATGCGCGCGTCGTTGCGCATCACCGCCTCGCCCATCAGGTAGGCATCGGGCGGCAGCGTCCCCCAATCGGCCGTCGCCTGGATCGCGCGCGCGATCGCCGAAGGGGCCGAGCGTGCGGCCAGCGCCTGCTCGATGGTGCGCCCGCGCCAGCGCGGCTCGGTCGACAAGATGATCTGGCCCTCGCTGTCGGTCACCAGCACCGCGTCGGAAATGCCCGCCCAGCTCTGTTCGAACTTGGCAAGGTCGACCTTGACCACGATCACCCCGATATTCTCGCGCTCCGATGTGACCTTGCGCGAATAGGTGAACTCGAACCCGCCCTGCTCGGTCTGCGAGGTGATGAACACCGTGTCGTTGGCGCGCCGCGCCTCGACGAAATAGGCACGGGTGCGCTGGGTCGCGCCAATCGTCGAGCGGTCTGTCGCCGCCACAACGCGCCCGGACTCGTCCAGCAGGGTCAGCGCCGCCGCGCCGATCTCGTCGAGATACGATATCAGCCTTTGCGAGCTTTGGGAAAAGTCGCCCGAGTTCAGCGCGCCGATCAGCGTAGGGTCGCGCGACAGCAAAAGCGGCACGACAGAAGCGCGCTGCAACTCGCTGACAATATTGCCGGAATAAAGCGCCAGCCGCACTTGCGCGCGGTTCCGCGTGGTCTCGGTGAAACGTTCGGTCAGAAAGCTGTTGGTGACCCACACGATGGCCACGGCCACCACGCACAGCAATGACACCGCCAGGCGCAGGCGCCAGTCGCGGCCACCCCGCCGGCCGCCATTGCCATTCTCTCTTCCCGGGCGTTTCATGAAAGCAAGGTAAGCCCCTGGGACGCCACGCTCAAGCGCGCGTGGCTCAGGCCGGCGTAAGCGCGCCGGTCAACGCGCGGAAAAGCGCCGCCCCGTCGGTGCCGCCATGGGCCGGTTCTGCCGCACGTTCGGGATGGGGCATCATGCCCAGCACCCTGCGGTTCTCGCTCAGCACGCCGGCGATGTCGCCGGCCGAGCCGTTCGGGTTATCGACATAGCGAAAAGCGACGCGGTCCTCGTCGCGCAGCCGCGCCAAGAGCCTGTCGTCGGCCACGTAATTGCCATCGTGATGCGCGATCGGGATCGAGACGCGCTGGCCCTTGCCATAGCCCGCGGTAAAGGCGCTGGCGGTGGTCCCGACGACCATCTCCACGCTCTTGCACAGGAATTTCAGCCCTGCATTGCGCATCAGCGCCCCCGGCAGCAGCCCGGTTTCGGTGAGCACCTGAAAGCCGTTGCAGATGCCCAGCACGTAGCCGCCGCGCCGTGCGTGATCGACCACCGACCCGGTAATGGGCGAGCGCGCGGCGATGGCCCCGCACCGCAGGTAATCGCCGAAGGAAAACCCGCCGGGGATGGCGACCACGTCGGTGCCCGCGGGCAGGCGGCTGTCCTTGTGCCAGACCATCGTGACATCGGCGCCGGCATTGCGGAACGCCACCGCGAGGTCGCGGTCGCAATTGGAGCCGGGGAAGACAAGAACAGCGGCTTTCATGGATATCTCCCTGATCAGGCGGCGAAATCGGTGATGACGGCGACGCCGGGCGGGGCCGGCGCATCAAAGGCGGCCAGTTCGGCCGAGGCATCCGACAGGGCCACGCGCCGGGCGATCAGCGGGGTCAGGTCGACATGGCCGCCATCGATCAGCGACAGAAGGCTCGGGTAGCGCCAGGCGGCCATGCCGCGGGTGCCGAAAACGGCAAGCTGGCCCGAATAGACGGCATCCATCGGAATTTCCATCGTGCTGTGGTCGCCGGCCGGCATGCCGATCTGCACCATCCGGCCCAGCTTGCGCAGCGATTTCAGCGCGCCGACGGTCGTATCGGGGATGCCCAGCGCCTCGATGGCGACATCGGCGCCGCCGCCGGTGATCTCGCGCACCGCCAAGGCCGCGTCGCCCGCGCGGGCATCGACCACCGCATCGGCGCCCAGGCTTTTGGCGTGATCCAGCTTTTCCGGCACCACGTCGACCACCACGACCCGCGCGCCCAACGCCCGGCCCAGCAGCAGCGCCGAAACGCCCACCCCACCGCCGCCGAACACCGCCAGCCATTCGCCGGGACGCAGCGCCGCGCGCCCCGTCAGCGCCTGCCAGGCGGTGGTCACCCGGCAGCCCAAGGCGGCGGCAAGGTCGGGGGCCATGCTGTCGGGCAGCGGCGTGAGATTGGTGTCGGCAAAGGGCACGGCCACGTATTCGGCGAACGCCCCGGCCTGGGTAAAGCCCGGCAGCACCTGGTTGGCGCAGATCGTCTGGTTGCCCGCGGCGCAGTCGGGGCAATGGCCGCAGGCCAGGATGAAGGGCGCGATCACCCGGTCGCCCAGATGCCAGCGGGTCACGCCCGGCCCCACGGCCTCGACCACGCCGCAATATTCATGGCCGGGGATGTGGGGCAGCGCCACATCGGGGTCGGCGCCCGTCCAGCTGTGCCAGTCGGACCGGCAGATGCCGCAGGCCAGCACCTTCAGCACCACGCCGCCCGCGGGGCAGTCGGGGTCGGCGACCCCGGTCACCTCCAGCGGCTGGCGCCAGCCGGTGAGCAGCGCGGCGCGCATTCTCAGCCGATCTCGATGTCGTAACGCTCGATGACCGTGTTCGCGAGCAGCTTCTCGCACATCGCGCGCACCTCGGCCTCGGCAGCGGCGGCATCGGTCGCGGCGATCTCCAGGTCGATCACCTTGCCCTGGCGCACGCCCCCGACCCCGTCAAAGCCCAGCGCGCCCAGCGCGTGGCGCACCGCCTCGCCCTGGGGGTCGAGCACGCCGTCCTTCAACATCACATGAACGCGGGCTTTCATCGGCGGGACGTCCTTCTTTCAGTTGATCAGCGTGGGTTTCGTCGTGTGGGTGACGTTGGTGGGCAACACGCCCAGCCGCCGGGCCACCTCTGTATAGGCATCGGTGAGGTTGCCGAGGTCGCGGCGGAACACGTCCTTGTCGAGCTTCTGGCCGGTCTTGATGTCCCACAGCCGGCAGCTGTCGGGGCTGATCTCGTCGGCCACCACGAGGCGCATGAAATCGCCATCGTAGATACGGCCGATCTCGATCTTGAAATCCACCAGCTTGATGCCGACACCGTACATGACCCCCGACAGGAAATCGTTCACCCTCAGCGCCAGCGCCACCATGTCGTCGAGGTCCTGCTGCGAGGCCCAGCCGAAGGCGATGATGTATTCCTCGGGCACCAGCGGATCGCCCAGGCTGTCTTCCTTGTAGGAAAATTCGACGATGGGCCGGGGCAGCGGTGCGCCCTCTTCCAGCCCCAGCCGCTTGGCCATAGAGCCCGCGGCCACGTTGCGCACGATCACCTCCAGCGGGATGATCTCGACAGAGCGGATCAACTGCTCGCGCATGTTGATACGCTTGATGAAATGGGTCGGCACGCCGATCGTGTTGAGGCCGGTCATGAAGAACTCGCTCAACCGGTTGTTCAGCACGCCCTTGCCATCGACCGTCGCACGCTTTTCGGCGTTGAAGGCGGTGGCGTCGTCCTTGAAATACTGCACCAGGGTCCCCGGCTCGGGGCCTTCGTAGAGGATCTTTGCCTTGCCTTCGTAAATCTTCTTGCGCCGTGCCATGGGAACTCCAAATAGGCGAAGGGCGCGCAGCCAGAGCCTGCACGCGCGGTGCGGCTGTCTTAGTGCAAGGCGCCCGCTACCGCAAGGCGCGCTTGGGAAAGGCGGAATGCGGTCCGCTGCCTCTAGGCATCGCGCGTGCGATCTAATACATCTTCTGTTCAGAATCTGGAGGAGCGAGGTCTATGACCACATTCGACGACCGCGAGAACGCATTCGAGAACAAGTTCGCGCACGACCAGGAAATGCAGTTCAAGGCGATGGCCCGCCGCAACAAGCTGTTGGGCCTGTGGGCCGCGGGCCTGATGGGCCTGAGCGAGGAGGCCTCGCTGGAATACGCCAAGGAAGTCGTCAAGGCCGATTTCGAAGAGGCCGGCGATGAGGACGTCTACCGCAAGGTGGCAGGCGATCTGGGAAACAAGGCCGACGAGGTCACGATCCGCACCAAGATGCTCGAGTTGCTGGCCGACGCCAAGGCCCAGCTGATGGACGAGGTCTGAGTCTGACGCAGGCGCGCGCGCGCGCCTCGTGCGCGCCGCCCAACTCGTCATGACCAGACCGCATTTGCGCGGCAGCGTGCCGACGTGGCACCCGCCGCGCCAGAGGCGGCCCATGGGGCCGCCCGCGTGATTCCGAAAGGACCGAAGATGACCGACGCGCTTTCCCGCCTGCTCGACACCAACGACTGGCTGATGGCCGATGGCGCCACGGGGACCAACCTGTTCAACATGGGGCTGTCCTCGGGCGAGGCGCCGGAGCTGTGGAACGTCGACCAGCCCGACAACATCCGCGCGCTCTACCGCGGCGCGGTCGAGGCGGGGTCGGACATCTTCCTCACCAACTCGTTCGGCGGCAACGCCGCCCGGCTGAAACTGCACGACGCGCAAAACCGCGTGGCCGAGCTGAACCGCATCGCCGCCGAGCTGGGCCGCGAGGTGGCCGACGCCGCGGGACGCACGGTGGTGGTTGCGGGCTCGGTCGGCCCGACCGGCGAGATCATGGAGCCGATGGGCGCGCTCTCTTACGCCTCGGCGGTCGAGATCTTCCACGAGCAGGCCGAGGGGCTGAAGGCCGGCGGCGCCGACGTGCTGTGGGTCGAGACGATCAGCGCGCCCGACGAGTTCAAGGCCGCCGCCGAAGCCTGCAAGATGGCGGGTATGCCCTGGTGCGGCACGATGAGTTTTGACACCGCGGGCCGCACGATGATGGGCGTCACCGCGACCGCCCTGGCCGAACTGGTCGACAAGCTGCCCTACCAGCCGCTCGCCTTCGGCGCCAATTGCGGCGTCGGCGCGTCGGACCTCTTGCGCACGGTGATGGGCTTTGCCGCCGCGGGCACCGAGCGGCCGATCATCGCCAAGGGCAATGCCGGCATCCCGAAATATGTCGATGGGCACATTCATTACGACGGCACGCCCGCGCTGATGGCCGATTACGCCGTGCTCGCCCGCGATTGCGGCGCGCGCATCATCGGCGGCTGCTGCGGCACCACGCCGGAGCATCTGAAGGCCATGCGCGAGGCGCTGGAAACCCGCGCGCCCGGCCCGCGCCCCAGCCTGGAAGCGATCGCCGAAAAGCTGGGCGGGTTTTCCTCGGCCTCCGACGGCACCGGCGAGAACGCGGCGCCCCCGCCCCGCCCGCGCCGCCGCCGGCGGAGCTGAACGCCGGGCGCCTCAGAACAGGCTCAACTGGTCCCCGGCGCGCGGCGGCACCCTGAAACGGCTGCAATCGAGCGGGGGCAGATCCGCGTCGAGCCCCAGCCGGGCCGCAGCCACGCGGAACCGCTGGCCGATCATCTGCGCATAGGGCCCCTGCCCGCGCATCCGCCGGCCCCAGGCCGGGTCGTAGTCGCGCCCGCCATGCATCTCGCGCAGCCGCGCCATCACCCGCGCGGCGCGGTCGGGGTAATGCGTCTCCAGCCAATCGCGGAACAGCGGCGCGACCTCCAGCGGCAGGCGCAGCATGATCCAGCTTGCCGCCGCCGCGCCGGCATCCTTGGCGCGGGCCAGGATCGCCTCGATCTCGTGGTCGGTCAGCCCCGGCACGACGGGTGACACCATCGCCCGCACCTCGACCCCCGCCGCGGCCAGCCGCGCGACGGTCTGCAGCCGCCGGGCGGGGGGCGGCACGCGGGGCTCCATCCGGCGGGCAAGATCGCGGTCGAGCGTGGTCAGCGAGACCCCCACGCGCACCAGCCGCCGCCGCGCCATCTCGGCCAGCAGGTCCAGATCGCGCTCGATCAGCGTGCCCTTGGTGACGATCGCCACCGGGTGGCGATGGTCCAGCAGCACCTCCAGCAGCCCGCGCATGATGCGGTGTTCGCGCTCGATGGGCTGATACGGGTCGGTATTGGTGCCGATGGCAATCGGCGCCGGCCGGTAGGCGGGCCGCGCCAGTTCGCGCGCCAGCCGCTGCGGCGCCTCGGGCCGCGCCACCAGCCGCGTTTCGAAATCCAGCCCCGGCGACAGCCCCAGCCAGGCATGGCTGGGCCGGGCAAAGCAATAGACGCAGCCATGTTCACAGCCGCGGTAGGGGTTGATCGACCGGTCGAAGGGCACGTCGGGAGAGCTGTTTCGGGTGATCACCCGGCGCGGCCGTTCCAGCGACACCTCGGTGCGCAGTGGCGGCAGGTCCTCCTCGGGCGCCCAGCCGTCCCAGGCCGCCTCGGTCGAAAGCCGGTCATAGCGGTTCGCGGGGTTGCCTCCGGCCCCGCGGCCGGGGGTGCGCACAAACGGTCGATCCATCGCCCGAGACTGGAACATTCCGCGAACATTGGCAAGGTCCGCCAGCCCGCGCACCGCCCGGACAGCCCCGTTTTCGCGGCGCCCCCCGCGGCCGACTTGAAGCCGGCGCATAAACTAACAGCGGATTCTTCATTACCATCCGCCGCCATTCCCGGCTAAAACGTCGCGCGACGCACGGTCCATGTCGCAAGAGGCCAAGTGGGGCCGCCCGAAATGGCCGTAGATCGCTGCAAGGCCGCCCGAAACGCCGGGACCGGCCGGGGAACCGGAGACACCGCCGATGGCCGACGAAGAAGAAGACGACATCATCCTGTCGGAATTGCCCGACGACGAGCTTGTGCCCCAGATGGGCGACGATCTCTATGACGGGCTGAAGGACGAGGTCGCCGAGGGCGTCAACATCCTGCTGGAACGCGGCTGGGCGCCCTACCGGATCCTGACCGAGGCGCTGGTCTCGGGCATGACGGTGGTCGGCAACGACTTCCGCGACGGCATCCTCTTCGTGCCCGAAGTGCTGCAGGCTGCCAACGCAATGAAGGCCGGCATGGCGATTCTCAAACCGCTCCTGGCCGAAACCGGCGCACCCAAGATGGGCAAGATGGTGATCGGCACCGTCAAGGGCGACATCCACGACATCGGCAAGAACCTCGTCTCGATGATGATGGAGGGCGCGGGCTTCGACGTGGTCGATCTCGGCATCAACACCGATGTCGACCAATATCTCGGCGCGCTGGAAACCGAACAGCCCGACATCCTCGGCATGTCGGCGCTGTTGACCACGACCATGCCCTACATGAAGGTCGTGATCGACACGATGGCCGAACGCGGCATCCGCGGCGACTATATCGTACTGGTGGGCGGCGCGCCCCTGAACGAGGAATTCGGCCGCGCCATCGGCGCCGACGCCTATTGCCGCGATGCCGCCGTGGCGGTCGAGACGGCAAAGGCGTTCGTTGCACGCAAGCACAACCAGATGGCGGCGGGCTAGGCCGCCGCCCCGCCGCGCCCCCAAAGGAAGGCCGCCATGCCCATCCGCATCCTCGCCCTGATCCTCGCCACGGTCATCGCCGCCGCGGCGGCGACGGTCTGGGTGCTCGCGGCCCTGCCCGGCGGCGCGCTGGCGGTGGCGGTGCCGGTCGTGCTGGCCGCGGCGCTGGCGGTGCGCCTTTGGTCATCGCGGCGATGACCTCCCCCGACGACCGGACGCTCACCGAAACCGGACTGCCCCCGCGCGGGCGCGGGCGCATCCTGGTCATCGCCTGCGGCGCGCTGGCGCACGAGATCACCGCGCTCAAGCGCGCCAATGGCTGGGATCACCTCGACCTCGCCTGCCTGCCGGCGATCTGGCACAACCACCCCGAGCGCATCGCGCCGGGCGTGCGCGCGGCGGTCGCGCGCCACCGCGACGCCTACGATGCGATCTTCGTGGCCTACGCCGATTGCGGCACCGGCGGCGGGCTCGCCGCCACCTGCGCCGAGCTGGGCGTGGCGATGATCGCCGGGCCCCATTGCTACGCCTTCTTCGACGGGCTCGACCGCTTCACCGCCCGCGCCGATGACGAGATCGCGGCCTTCTACCTGACCGATTTCCTCGCCCGCCAGTTCGACGCCTTCGTCTGGCGCCCGCTCGGGCTCGACCGCTACCCCGAGCTGGCCAAGACCTATTTCGGCAATTACGAGAAACTGGTCTACCTCGCGCAGACCGACGATCCCGCGCTCGAGGCCAAGGCGCGCGACTGCGCCGCGCGGCTGGGGCTGGACTACGAGCGCCGGTTCACCGGTTACGGCGATCTCGAAACCGCGCTGGCGCGCCTGGGCTGACCGGCCTCGGCAATGCCCTGCCGGTCTCCGGCCGCGTCCCGCGCCCTGGCTTCTTCTTGGCAAAAATACCCAAAGACGCATCCGGTGCCACGGGCCGCGCGCCGGTCACGGGGTCTGGCCGCGCCACGACCGGCCCGAAAGGTCCGGCCGCTCACAGCCCCGCCGCGGCACCCGCGGCCAGTTCGCGGATCCGCTCGACCATGGCCCGCAGCCCGTTGGAGCGCTGCGCCGACAGATGGTCGTCGAGCCCGAGGCGCGCCAGCTCGGCGCCTGCATCGGTGGTCAGCACGTCGGACACCCGCTCGTCATTGTATAGCGCCGACAGCACGGCGATCAGTCCGCGCACGATCATCGCGTCGCTGTCGCCGTGAAAGCGAAAGGTGGCCGACGGCCCCTTGCCCTCGATCTGGGGCATCAGCCAGACTTGGCTGGCGCAGCCGTCGACCTTGGTCGCCGGCACCTTGAAGGCGTCTTCCAGGGGCTTCATCGCCTTGCCCAGCTCGATCACGTGGCGGTAGCGATCTTCCCAGTCGTCCAGAAACTCGAAGGTCTCCACGATCTCTTCAAATGCCGCGCTCGCCAATACCGCCTCCGTCTTCTCCTGGACGTGACCTAGCGCCCCGGCCGCGAAAGGTCCAGCCGATGCTGCGTCACGGGTTTTCAAGCGGCCCGCTTCGGGCTAACACTTTGCGCGTCAACCCGGGGGTCCGCATGAAAAAACCGCTTATTGCCGCTCTTGCGCTCGCCCTTGCGCTCAGCGCCTGCGGGCGGGTCCGCGACAGCCGGCTCAACCCGTTCAACTGGTTCGGCGGCTCGACCGAAGAGAGCGTGGCGATCACCGCCACCGAAGACGGCGGCGCCCCTGCGCGCGCCGCGGCCGACCCGCGCCCGCTGGTGGCCGAGGTCGTGCAGATGCGCGTGGAGCGGATGCCGGGGGGCGCGATCGTTCACGCCACCGGACGCCCGCCGCGCCAGGGCTACTGGGAGGCCGATCTGGTGCCGGTCAATGACGAGCGGCCCGAGAACGGCACGCTGGCCTACGAGTTCCGCGCCGCCCAGCCGCCGGCCCCGACCCGGGCCGGCACCGCGCCTTCGCGCGAGATCACGGCGGGGCGTTTCGTGTCGGACCAGACGCTCGCGGGGGTCCGGCGCATCGTGGTGATCGGCGCCGGCAACCGGCGCACCAGCAGCCGCTAGCGGATCACAGCGCGATCACCTCGACCGCACTGCCCCTGGCGGCGAGCGCGATCTCGCCGTTGCAGAGCCGCAGCGCATCCTCGCCGAACACCTCGCGCCGCCAGCCCTTCAGCGCCATCGCGTCGCGCTCTCCAGAGGCGATCGCGTCGAGGTCGGCGGCGGTGGCGATCAGTTTTTGCGCCACGCCCGCGCTTTCGGCCTTGGCCTTCAGCAGCACCCGCAACAGGTCGGCCAGCGCGGGGTTGACCTGCAGCTTGTCCTTGGCCTTGTCGATCTTCGGGTACTCCTCGGGCGGCATGTCCAGTGCCACGCCGACCGCCTCGATGATGCCCTCGGCAATCTCGCCCCTGCGCGCCTCGCGCAGCAGCAGCCGCGAGCGGCCCAGATCTTCGGTCGAGCGCGGCTTGGTCGAGGCGAGTTCGAGCAGCGCATCGTCCTTGAAAACCCGGTTGCGCGGGATGTTGCGCGCCTGGGCATAGCCTTCGCGGAAGCGCGCCAGCTCGCGCACCAGCGCCAGGAACTTGCCCGAATGGGTGCGCGTCTTGATCCGCTTCCATGCCTCGGAGGGCTTGACCACGTAGGTCTCCGGGGCGGTCAGCACACGCAGTTCCTCGTGCAGCCACTTGGCCCGCCCGGTCTTGTCGAGCTCGGCCGCGAGGTATTCGTAGATCACCCGCAGATGGGTGACATCGGCCAGCGCGTAGGTTTTCTGCGCCTCGGTCAGCGGCCGGCGCGACCAGTCGGTAAAGCGCGAGGTTTTGTCGAGGTTCGCCTTGGCGATCTTCCTGACCAGCGTCTCATAGCCCACCTGCTCGCCGAAGCCGCAGACCATCGCCGCCACCTGGGTGTCGAAGAGCGGCTCTGGAAAGACCTCTCCCTCGGTGAAGAAGATTTCCAGGTCCTGCCGCGCGGCGTGGAATACCTTGACCACGTTCTCGTTTCGAAAAAGCTCGAACAGCGGCTCCATGGACATGTCGCCGACCAGCGGATCGACCAGCACCGCCTCGCCGTCGTCGCCGGGCAGCGCAAGCTGGACCAGGCAAAGCTTGGCGTAATAGGTGCGCTCGCGCAGAAATTCGGTATCGATGGTGACGTATGGGGCTGCCGCGGCCGCCTTGCAGAAAGCGGCGAGTTCGTCGGTGGTGGTCAGTGTCTTCATATCTGCCCGTATGATTTCCCGGCCCGCGCCGCACATGTCCGTCGGTGATACTGAAATGCCGCGGGCTTGGAAAGTGCGCAATACCCGGCATTGCTGGCGGCCCCGAATGTGGCTAACTTGCGCCCATTGCATGAAATCCTGGGGGGATGGAATGCAAGGGGCAGCGGCTTGGCAACGATCGAGCTTTTCGTCACGGGCGACCAGATCGGAACGTTCTCGTCGTATTCCGTCAGCGGGCAGAGCAACGGCACCAAACTCTTTCTTTACAACGCCCTGGCGTTGGGGACCTCGAACGATGTGTTCCGCATCGTCGTCGAGGATGTCGATCCGGGCGACAGCTATTTCAACGCGGGCCACAAGGTCACGATCTACTCCTACCCCGCCAACGACGAAGTGTTCTCGGTGCTCGACGCGGACGATACCTCCTTCAACGGCCGCGCCTCATCGAACGAACACCAGGTGCTGACGGACGGCACCGGCGGCGGCCTGGTGATCGACCTCGACGGCATCAACGAGAGCACTTTGAAATACGGGCCCGGCAATGTCGATCCGCTGAGCGAGGTGTTCGAGTTCACATCCCTGCCGCCGACGCCGCCGGGCGTGCCCTGTTTCTGCCTCGGCACGCTGATCGAGACCGCGGCCGGCCCGCTGCCGGTGGAATGCCTGCGCGAGGGCGATCTGGTGATGACCGCCGATCACGGGCCGCAGCCGATCCGCTGGATCGGGCGGCGCAGGATCGCGGGCCGCGGCACGTTCGCGCCGATCCGCATCGCGGCCGGTGCGCTGGGCAACCACCGCACGCTCACCGTCTCGCCCCAGCACCGGCTGCTGGTCGACGACTGGCGCGCCGAGATGTTCTTCGGACAGGCGCAGGTGCTGGTCGCGGCCAAGCACCTGATCAACGGCACCACGATCCGGCCCGCCGAGATGCCCGAGGTCACCTATCTGCATTTCGCCTTCGACCGGCACGAGATCGTCTATGCCGAAGGCATCCCGACAGAGAGCCTGTATCTGGGCGCGATGACGCTGAGCGGTGTGGACCGCGCCGCGCGGGAAGAGTTGATGGCGCTGTTTCCAGAGCTTGCCGATGTCGCCGCGGGCCCCGGCCCCACCGCACGCACCTGCCTGCGCGGCTGGGAGGGTCAGCTATTGGCGCCGTCCAGCACCACGGGCGTTTTGTCATCGGCCGCGTAACGGCGCAGCACCGCCGGGTAGAGCCTGTGCTCCATCTCCAGCACGCGGGCGGCCAGCGTCTCGGCGGTGTCGCCGGGCAGGATGGGCACCCGCGCCTGGCCCAGCACCGGCCCGCCGTCCAGTTCCGCCGTCACCTCGTGCACAGAACAGCCGGCTTGCGCGTCGCCGGCCTCGATGGCGCGGGCATGGGTGTTGAGCCCGCGATATTTCGGCAAAAGCGAGGGGTGGATGTTCAGCATGCGCCCCTCCCAGTGCGCCACGAAGCCCGGCGTCAGGATACGCATGAACCCCGCCAGGCACAGGATGTCGGGCGCCGCCTTGGCGAGCTCCGCCTGCAGCGCCGCCTCGAAGGCGGCACGATCCTTGCCAAAGGGCCGGTGGTCGACCGCCGCCGTGGGGATGCCGCGCGCGCGCGCCTTTTCCAGCCCGCCCGCGCCGGGGTCGTTCGACAGCACCAGAACAGGGCGCGCCGGATGGTCGCCGACCATCGACTCCGCCAGCGCCACCATGTTGGACCCGCCGCCGGAGATGAGAATCGCGACCCGTTTCACAAAAGCCGGCCCGAGTAACGCACCCCCTGCCCCGGCGCGACCCGGCCGATGGCAAAGACGGTCTCGCCCGACTGCGCCAGCAGCTCGGCCAGCGCGTCGGCACGGTCGGGGGCGACGGCCAGCACCATGCCGATGCCCGAATTGAAGGTCTTGAGCATCTCCGCCTCGGCCACGCCCGCGCTGTCGGCCAGCCATGCAAAGACGCGCGGCAGGTCCCATGTCCCAAGCTCGATCTCGGCGCCCAGCCCCTCGGGCAGCACCCGAGGCAGGTTCTCGCTCAGCCCGCCGCCGGTGATATGGGCCAGCGCATGCACGCCGCCGGCCCGGATCGCCGCCAGCGCGGGGCGCACGTAAAGTCGCGTCGGCGTCAGCAGCGCAGCCCCCAGGGCCCCGTCCGCGAAGGGCGCGGGCGCGTCCCACGCCAGCCCCGCATCGCTCACTGCCCGGCGCACCAGCGAGTAGCCGTTGGAATGCACCCCGTCCGAGGCCAGCCCAAGCAGGATGTCGCCATCGGCCACGCCGGCGGGCAGCGCAGCGCCGCGTTCCATCGCGCCGACGGCAAATCCCGCGAGGTCGAACTCGCCGGGTGCATACATCCCCGGCATCTCGGCCGTCTCGCCGCCGATCAGGGCGCAGCCCGCGCGCGTGCAGCCCTCGGCGATGCCTTCGACCACCGTGGCGGCATGGTCGACCGACAGCTTTCCGGTGGCGAAATAGTCGAGAAAGAACAGCGGCTCCGCCCCCTGGCACACCAGGTCGTTCACGCACATCGCCACCAGGTCGATGCCCACGCCCGAAAGATGCCCGGTGTCGATGGCGATCTTCAGCTTGGTGCCCACCCCGTCGGTCGCGGCCACCAGCACCGGGTCGGCGTACCCCGCCGCCTTGAGATCGAAGAGCGCGCCGAAACCGCCCAGCCCCGCCATCACCCCGGGCCGGTCGGTACGTTTCGCGGCCGGCTTGATCCGCTCGACCAGCGCGTTGCCGGCATCGATATCGACCCCCGCATCCGCGTAGCTCAGCCCGTTCTTGCGCTCGGTCATGGCCGCCCCCATCTGGTTTTGCGCTGCACTAGCCCAAGCGCACGGCCCTGTCCACGGTCCAGCTTGACGAGACGGGCCGGTCTGCTAGGGAAAAGGGCACGGTCGGGCCTGTAGCTCAATTGGTTAGAGCAGAGCGCTCATAACGCTTTGGTTGGGGGTTCGAGTCCCTCCGGGCCTACCGTTTTCCCTGCCCCCGCGCCACCGGCAGCCAACAGGGCACCCGAACCCGGCTCGCGCACGATGGACCACGCCATCACATCGGCGTGCATCCACGCCGAACCCTGGCCGCAAGGGATTGACCGCCGCGCCCCGCGCACAATTTCGGAGGCAGGAGGCCTAGAATGTTCGACAAATCCAAAGAGACCGAAATCGCTCTCGACACCCACAAGGCGCCGGCGGACATCCACGACCGCATCGCGCTGCGGCTGGTCAAAGCCATGCGCGTGTTCGCCGATGCGTTCTTCGCGAAACGCTACGGCCACCGCGCCGTGGTGCTGGAAACCGTCGCCGCGGTGCCCGGCATGGTCGGGGGCTTGCTGCAGCATCTCAGCGCGATCCGCCACATCCGCGACGATGAGGGCTGGATCCGCGAGCTTCTGGACGAGGCCGAGAACGAGCGGATGCACCTGATGACCTTCATCAAGATCGCCCAGCCCTCGGCGCTGGAACGGGCCGTCATCCTCGTCGGGCAGGCGCTGTTCTTCAACGCCTATTTCTTCCTCTACCTCTTCGCCCCGCGCACCGCCCACCGGGTGGTCGGCTATCTCGAGGAAGAGGCGGTGATCAGCTACACCCAGTACCTGGCCCAGGTCGACAAGGGGCTGGCCGAGAACGTGCCCGCGCCCGAACTTGCCATCGACTACTGGGGCCTGCCCGCCGATGCGCGGCTGCGCGAGGTGATCGTCGCGGTGCGCGCCGACGAGGCGGGGCATCGTGACAAGAACCACGGCTTCGCCGACGCCCTGGCCGGGCGCTAAGAGCGCGCCGGGCGTCTCAGACGGGGTTCTGGGCGCCCGCGTAGAACAGAAGCTGCCCCTGGTCGTCGAAAATCGGCCGGATGCGCAGCCGGTTCATGAAGGGTGTGCCATCCTTGCGGTAATTCAGGATGTCGATCGTGAACCGGGTCTGCGCCTTCAGCGCATGGCGGATCGCCTCGACCGCATGCGGGTCGGTGTCGGGCCCCTGCAAAAAGCGGCAGTTGCGGCCCACAGCCTCTTCGGCGGAATACCCGGTCTGCGTCTCGAATTCCTCGCTGACATAGATCATCGGGTTGTCGGGCAGCGACGGGTCGGTAAAGACCACGCTGACCTCGGTTTCGTCGCTTTCGAGAAACGCACGCAGATCCTGCGTGCCGAGCTTGTCTTGGGCCATGCCGCACCGTCCTGTCTTTCGTTCAGATTGAACCCTGCTACACTTTTAGCGACAGGCGGCGCAACGTCCGTGCGCCGCCGCGACGAGCCGACTGAGAGAGGATACCGCCCTTGCCCTTCAAGATTGCGGCCCGTCTGGCCGCCCTGCCGATCGCCCTCGCGGCCTGCGTTCCGGTCGTCGTGCCGATCCCGCTCAGCACCTCGTCGGTGCAGGAGGCCCCTGCCCGCGCCGCGCCGCGCGACCTGGGCCGCCCCCCGGCCAGCGCGCGCTGCG
>NZ_RWGU01000018.1 GCF_003944755.1 Rhodovulum robiginosum | reverse complement strand
CCCAGACGATCAGGCCCGCGGGCCGGTAGACGACGAACGCTTCCTGCACGTCGTCATCGCCCGACCGCCCGGTTTCGGGCGACGAGGTATGGGTGAACTGGACGTTGAAGTCGTCGGCCGAGGCCGTCGCATCGCCGAAGAGCAGCACGTCGCCTTCGGCGGCAGAGTAGTCCTGGATCCAGTCCGAGCCATGATCGGCGATGCCCAGATGGTAGAAGCTGTCCGCCCCAGCCCCGCCGTTCACCCGGTCGAAGCCGAAGCCGCCGTTGACGAAATCATCGCCCTCGCCGCCGAAGACAAGGTCGGACAGCGCCGAGCCGGTGATCGTGTCGTTGCCGTCCTGGCCCTGCAACTCGTCGGCGCCGAAACCGCCGGCGATGATATCGTTGCCACCTTGGCCGAAAACCGCGTCGTTGCCGTAGCCGGCATTTATCCGGTCGTCGCCCGCGCCGCCGAAGATCTGGTCGCGGCGGTCCGCCTCGGTGTCGCCGCCGAGGATCGTGTCGTTGCCGTCTCCGCCGTTGATGGTATCGGTGCCGTCGCCGCCGTAGAGGAAGTCGTCATCCGCTTCGCCCCGCAGAACGTCGGCGCCGTCGCGGCCGCGCATGATGTCGTCGAACTCGGTGCCCTCGAGCACATCGTCGCCATCGGTGCCGCTGAGCACGACACCCTCGAAGTTGACGGTGCCCGAGGTCGGCGCCTCGGCGGCCGAGTCGATGTAGCTGTCATCGCTGGTGACAAGCAGGTCCAGCACGGCGTTGTCGAACCGCGTCGTGCCCTCGATCAGCCCGGCATCGCGCGCCGCCTGTTCCGCGGCGTCTACCTCGGCCGCGTCGAAATCGGCGATGGTCAGGGTCGCACCGGGAATTTCGGCCTGGTAAAAGCTCTCGACGCTTTCGCCCGTGTCGTAGGTGAACAGGCTCTGCGCCTCGCTCGTCACCCGCCAGTCGTCGCGGTAGGCGCCGTAGAGGTCGTCATAGGCCAGCGGCCGGGCCAGCACGGTGCCGTCGGCCAGCGCCACGTCGTTGTCGGGGTCGGCGTCGGCATTGCCCAGCAGCCCCTCG
>NZ_RWGU01000019.1 GCF_003944755.1 Rhodovulum robiginosum | reverse complement strand
GACGGCGCTGGTGGCCGCCGATACGGCCCGCGGCGAGGCCCAGTCGCGCGAGGCCGCGGCCCGCGCCGCCCATTCCGAGGCCGAGGGCGAGGCGAGCGCGCTGAAGGCCGAGGTGGCCGCGCTGGGCCGGCTGGTGGCGCGCGATACCGCCGAACGCGGGCAGATCCTCGACGATCTCACGGTGGCGCCGGGCTATGAACAGGCGTTGGGCGCGGCCCTGGCCGACGATCTGCGCGTGCCCGCCGTGGGGCCCGACGCGATGTCGGGCTGGGCGCCCCTGCCGGCCTATGCCACGCCGCAGCCGCTGCCCGACGGCGTCGCGCCGCTGTCGGCCCATGTCACCGTGCCCGGCGTGCTGGACCGGCGCATCGGCCAGATCGGCATCGTGGCGCCGGAAGAGGGCGCGCGGCTTCAGGCGCGGCTCTTGCCCGGCCAGCGGCTGGTCAGCCTCGATGGCGATCTGTGGCGCTGGGACGGGTTTCGCGTGGGCGCGACCGATGCGCCCTCTGCCGCGGCGCTGCGTCTGCAACAGCTCAACCGTCTTGTCGAGCTCAAGCGCGACCTCGAAGAGGCCGCGGCCACCGCGGCGGGCGCGGGCCAGGCCCATGCGGCGCTGAAGGACCGGCTGGCGCGCGCCACCGAAGAGGACCACGCCGCGCGCGAGGCCCGCCGCGCCGCCGACCGGGCCGTCGCCGAGGCCGGGCGGGCCCTGTCGCGGGCCGAGGGCGACCGTTCGATCGCCGAGAGCAAGCTCGAGTCGCTGCGCCTGGCCGTGTCGCGCCATTCCGACGAGGCGCTGGCCGCGCGCACGCGGCTGCAAGATGCCGAGGCGGCGCTGGCGGCGCTGGACGATCTCGACACGGCAAGGGCCGAGGCCGACGACGTCAAGATGACGGTCGAGGCGGCGCGGATGACGATGCTGGCGCGGCGCTCGGCGCTGGACGAGCTGCGCCGGGAGGGCGAGGCGCGCGTCAAGCGCCGGCAAGAGATCGACCGCGACCTGAAGCGTTGGCGCGACCGGCTGGAGACCGCCGGAAAGCGCGTGGGCGAGGTCGAGGCACGCCGCGCCGCCGCCGAGGGCGACCTGGCCGAGGCCGAGGCGGCACCGGCGGCGCTGTCGGCCGAGCGCGCCGAGCTGGAGGCGGCTCTGGCCAAGGGCGAGGAACGGCAGAGCGCGGCGTCGCAGGCGCTGGCCGCCGCCGAAACCGCGCTGGGCGAGGCCGATATCGCTGCCCGCGGGGCCGAGCGCGCCGCGGGCGCCGCCCGCGAAG
>NZ_RWGU01000020.1 GCF_003944755.1 Rhodovulum robiginosum | reverse complement strand
TCTACACCCATGTTCTCGACGAGCGGCTGCGCGACCTGGTACTCGACCACCATCCGCTGGCCCGCGACGAGGGCGATGCGGGCTGACTTGAACGCGCGCGCCTCCGCCCCCATAAGGGGCCCAAGCGTTTCGTGAAAGGCAAGCCATGGACGACCCCGCCCCGCTTCTCGATGCGGCCTTCTGGGCGACGGCCGCGGCCATTGTCGGCCTGCTGGTCCTGTCGGCCTTTTTCTCCGGCTCGGAAACCGCGTTGACCGCGGCCTCGCGCGGCAAGCTGCGCGCCCGCGCCGACAAGGGCGACAGCGGCGCCGAGACCGCGCTGAGGATCACCGAGGACAACGAGCGGCTGATCGGCTCGGTGCTGCTGGGCAACAACCTGGTGAACATCCTCGCCGCCTCGCTGGCGACCGCGCTCTTCACCCGGATTTTTGGCGATTCCGGGGTGGCGCTGGCCACGCTGGTGATGACGCTTCTGGTGCTGATCTTCGCCGAGGTGCTGCCCAAGACCTACGCCATCACCAATGCCGAGACCGCCGCATCCCGCGTTGCCGGGGTGATCCGCCCGGTGATCCGGGTGTTCTCGCCCATCGTCAGCGCCGTGCGCGCGCTGGTGCGCCAGATACTCGCGCTGTTCGGCGTCAAGACCGACCCCGACAGCCACATCCTGGCGGTGCGCGAGGAAATCGCCGGCGCGCTGCAACTGGGCCATTCCGAGGGCCTGGTGGAAAAGGAGGACCGCGACCGCATCCTCGGCGCGCTGGACCTGGGCCAGCGCACGGTCGAAGAGATCATGCTGCACCGCTCGAAGATCGAGATGGTCGATGCCGACGACGACCCCGAAAAGGTGTTGTCGCAATGCCTGGAAAGCAGCCACACGCGGCTGCCGATCTACAAGGACGACCCGGAAAACATCGTCGGCGTGATCCATGCCAAGGATTTGCTGCGCGCGATGGACCGGTTGATGCGCGGCCCCGACGCGAGCCCGGAAAAGCTGAAGGAATTCCGCGTGCTCGACGTGGCGATGAAGCCCTACTTCGTGCCCGAGACCACCACGCTGGACGACCAGATGCGCGAGTTTCTGCGCCGTCATACGCATTTCGCCCTGGTGGTCGACGAATACGGCGCGCTGCGCGGGCTGATCACGCTGGAGGACATCCTCGAAGAGATCGTGGGCGAGATCACCGACGAGTTCGACCTCGATGCCGAGCACCCGCTGCGCCGCGCCGATGACGGGCATTACATCGTCGACGGGGCGATGACGATCCGCGACCTGAACCGCGCCACCGACTGGAACCTGCCCGACGAAGAGGCCAACACCATCGCCGGGCTGGTGATCCACGAGGCGCAGACCATCCCCTCGCAGGGGCAGGTGTTTTCCTTTCACGGCTTTCGCTTCGAGGTGATCCAGCGCCAGGCGAACCGGATCACGCGGCTCAAGATCCGCCCGCTCTGACCCGGCCGGGCGCTCCCGCCCCCGGGCCGCGCGCGGCGCGCTTGCCCGGCGTTGGGCCGGGCGCGCCCGCCAGGGCGGGC
>NZ_RWGU01000021.1 GCF_003944755.1 Rhodovulum robiginosum | reverse complement strand
CGCCGCGCCAGCGCCAGCGCCCGGTGCCCCCGGCCGCCGCCGAAGAGGCCGCACCGCCCCCGCCGCAAGGCGCCCCGCCCGCCGCACGCCCCTCCGCCCCGACCCCGTCCGACGCCGCGCTGCGCGATGCCTTTTACCGCGGTCTCGGCATCGCGCCGCCGGACGACGGCGCCACCACCGAGGCCGAGATGGAGGCGCTGGGCGCGCGGTTCCGGGCGCTGACCGAGGGGCTGATGGCGATGCTGCGCGCCCGCTCGCAGGAAAAGCAGAACGTGCGCGTGGCCCAGACGGTGATTGGCAGCGCCGACGTCAACCCGCTGAAATTCCTTGCCACGCCCGCCGAAGGGGTCGATGCTTTGGTCCGCCCCCGCGGGCCGGGATATCTTGACCCCGACGCGGCCATTTCAGCGGCCTACCGTGACCTGGCCGACCACCAGATGCGGACATGGGTCGCGCTGCAGGCGGCGCTGAGGCGGATGATCGACCGGTTCGACCCGGCCGAGATCGAGAAGGAGCTTCAGGACATGGGCCTGATCGAGACATGGCTGTCCGGCGGGCGCGGCGCCAAGCTCTGGCAGCTTTACGAGGAACGCTACCGCGAGATCGCCGAGTCGGCCGAGGACCGCTTTCTCGGCGAGGTCGGCGCCGATTTCCGCGAGGCTTACGAGGATGGACAAGGGAGGTGAGACCATGACCCGTATTCCCAGACGCTACATTCTGGCCGGGGGCGGCGCGGCGCTGTTTCTGGCGGGGTGCCAGGCCGGCCCCGGCGCAGTCACGGTGTCGGCGCAGGGCGCGGCGGGGATGAACCCCGGCCCCGACGGCAGCGACCGCCCGCTGACGCTGACGGTGATGCAACTGCGCGGCGCGGCGGCGTTCGACGGCGCCGATTTCTACGCGCTGCAAACCCCCGCGGCGGCGCTGGGCGGCGATCTGATCAAGACCGACCAGATCGTGCTGGCGCCCGGCGGTTCGGCCTCACGGGTGATCGGGATCGAGACCGGGGCGGCGGTGATCGGCGTGGTCGGCGGCTTCCGCGACCCGGCGGGCAAGGTCTTTCGCGTCAAGACGGCCGCACCGGCCAAGGGTGACGCGGGGCTGATCGTGCGGGTCGGGCCCGGCGGCCTCTCTCTCACGCGGGTCTGAGGGGGCGCGGGGCCGGCATGGCAGAACGAAACAGGGTCGTCTGGTCGGAGGGGCTGTTCCTGCGCACCCAGCATTTCCAGCAGCAGGACCGCTGGACCGAGGCGATGGTGCGTGGCGCGATGCAGACCTCGCCGTTGCAGAATTTCGGCTTTCGCCGGCTGGTGCTCGACGCCGCGGCGCTGGATGCCGGCCGGCTGGGCATCGAGGCGGCCGAGGGCATCTTTCCCGACGGCACGCCGTTTTCGCTGCCCGACATGATGCCCGCGCCAGAGCCGGTGCCGGTCGGCCCCGACACGCCATCGGGCCTTGTCAGCCTCGCCGTGCCGCTGGAGCGCGCCGGCGCGGCCACGATCGAGCCCGCCCATGCCGAGCCAGGCGGCGCGCGCTACCGCGGCGTGCTGGTCGAGGCGCGCGACACCGTGAAGGGCGGCGCCGACCCCGAAGAGATCGAGGTGGCGCAGCTTCAGCCCCGGCTGATGCTGCCCGGCCACGAGATGGCAGGCTTTACCGCGCTGCCGGTGGCGCGCATCGACGGGCTGGGCGCCGAAGGAGCGGTGGCATTGGTCGACGGCTACCTGCCGCCGGCGCTGGCCACCTCGGCGGCGCCCTGGTACGCGCGCTTTGCGCAAGAGGTGGTGACCGGGCTCGACCGCATCGCCGAGGCGCATGGCGGGCTGCTGCTGGCCGGCAGCGGCGCCTCGGTCGAGAACCTGCTGATCCTGGAGCTGGCCAATACCGCGCGCCCGCGCATCGCCCACATGCTGGCGCAGGATCTGTTCCACCCCGCCGAATTCTACCTCGAGCTGGCGGGGCTGGCGGGGCGGATGGCCACCTTCGGGTCGAATTCGCGCCGGCTGAGCGCGCTGCCCGATTACGACCATGCCGACCCCCAGCCCGCCTTTGCCGCGCTGGCCGACACGCTGCGCTCGCTCATGCTGTCGTTGCGCCATGTCGAGACGCGCTCGCGCGCGCTGGAGGTCCGGCGCCATTCCAAGAATGTCTGGACGGTGCGGCTGGGCAACCCCGAGCTTGTGGCCAATTCGCGTATCGTGCTGCGCGTGGGGTCCGACATGTCCGACGAAAGCCTGCGCAAGCTTTTCGTCAACCAGGCTACGGTGGGCGCCGCCGACGAGTTCGACACGCTTTGGAAATCGCGCCTGCCGGGCATCCCGCTGAAACCCCTGCACTCGCAGCCGCGCGAAATCCCCTATGATGGCGACAGGCTGTGCCTCGAACTCGACCGCGGCTCCGAGCATTACGCCTCGCTTGCCGACGCGGCGGGCTTCGTGATCGGGGTGTCGGGCACACTGGAGCGCGAGCCGGAAATCGACTGCTATGCGGTCAACAGGTAAAGGCCATGACCCGCGATGATCCCTTCGGACTTGGAAACGACGCCGGGCGCACCCGCATCCGGCCGCTGCCCAAGCGCCGCAGCCCCGGCACCCAGCGCCCCGGCGCGGGCCACGACGCGCCGCCGCCGGGCGGCACGCCGCGGGTACGTCAGGCGCGGGCCACCGACAACGCGCTGGTCGCCGCCTTTGCGCCGTTGCTGGGGCTCGCGCCGGAACTCGAACGCGCCGAGGCCCCGGAAAACCCCGAGACGCTGCGCGCGCGCCTGCTCGACAACCTGATCTATGCCCGCGATGCCGCGGTGGGCGATGGCGTGGCACTCAGCCGGGCCGACCGGGCGGGGTGGTTCGTGGCCGCGCTGCTGGACGATATCGCGCTCAACACCCCCTGGGGCGGGAATTCGGACTGGCCGCGCCAGCCGCTGGTGGTGTCGCTCTCGGGCGACGTGGACGCGGGCACCCAGTTTTTCGACCGCGCCGAAGAGCTTTTGCGCTATCCCGAGCGCGACCCCGAGATGCTGGAACTGGCCTTCATGTGCCTCAGCCTCGGCTTTCGCGGCAAACACCGGGTCTCGGGCGCGGCGGGCGACGGGGCGCTGACGCAGCTGCGCGCCTCGATGGCCCGTGCCCTGCACCGCCCCGACGCCGCCGACGCGGACCTTGCGCCGCACTGGCAGGGCGTGACCGCCACCGACGAGGCGCCGCGCTTTCGCGTGCCGCTGTGGTCGATCGCGCTGGTCGCCGCGGCGCTTATCACGGCGATATACGCCGGGCTGGGGATGCGGCTGTCGACCCGCGGAGAGCAGCTTTTCACCCTCGCGCAGGTGCTGCCGCCGGCCGATCGCGCCGGCATCTTCCGCCCCGTGCGCGAGAGCGAGCCGCCGCCAGAGCCGCTGATCGTGCCCGAACCCGTGGTGCTTGAACTGTTGCCGCTCTTTGCCGAGGCCGCGCCCGCCGACACCGCCCAGGCGCTGACCGGGCGCGAGGACGTGGCGCTGGCGGTGATCGCCGTGCAGGCCACCGACCCCGAGGTGTTCCGCTCGGCCAAGTCCGACATCAACGATGTCTACAACCCGCTGATCGCCTCGATCGCGCGGGTGATCCTCGATAACCGCGAGGTCATCGGCGGCGTGCGCGTGGTGGGCCACACCGACAGCGTGCCGGTGCAGCGCGCCAACCCCTTCGCCTCGAACCAGGGCCTGTCCGAGGCGCGGGCCGAGACCATCGCCAAGCTGCTGGTGGGCTTCGGCATCCCCGCCGATATCGTGACCTCCGAAGGCCGCGCCGCGACCGAGCCCATCGCCGACAACGCCACCCGCGCGGGGCGCGCGCGCAACCGCCGGGTAGAGATCTACATCGAGAAGAAGGTCTGAGCGATGGGCGTTCTCAAGGCGATCTTCGGCTTTTTCATCTCGCGGCTGTTCTGGACGCTGGTCGGGCTGACCCTGCTCTGCGCCCTGATCTGGATCTTCGGCCCGCTGATCCGCGTGGGCGAGGCCGCGCCGCTGGCCTCGGAACTGACGCGGATCGTGGTGATCGGGCTGATCGTCATCCTGTGGCTGGTCTCGATGCTGGTCCGCCAGTTGCGCGCGGCGCGCGCCAACCAGGTGTTCGTCACCGAACTGGCCCAGCCCGAGGAACCCGAGCTCGCGCCCGGTGCCGAGAACCTGGCCGAGGTCAGCGACAAGTTTCAGGACGTGCTGACCCAGATGAAGCGCTCCAAGCTGGGCGGGCGGAAATTCCTGCGCGAGATGCCGTGGTACGTCATCATCGGCCCCCCCGGCACCGGCAAGACCACCGCGCTGCGCCAGTCGGGGCTGCATTTCCCGATCGACCTCAGCGACGACCTCAAGGGCGTCGGCGGCACCCGCAACTGCGACTGGTTCTTTACCGAGGACGCGGTGCTGATCGACACCGCCGGGCGCTATGTCGAACAGCAAAGCGACCCCGAGACCGACGCCGCCGAATGGAGCGGCTTTCTCGACCTGCTGAAGAGACACCGCGGACGGCGCGCGCTGAACGGGGTGATCGTCACGCTGTCGATGCTGGAGCTGACCGGCGACGAGGCCGAACTGCGCGCCCACGGGCGCGAGATCCGCAAGCGGCTGGCCGAGCTTTACGAGCGGCTGCAGCTGCGCCTGCCGGTCTACCTGATGATCACCAAGGCCGATCTGATCCCCGGGTTCGAGCCGTTCTTCGCCGATCTGTCGACCCGCGGGCGCGAACAGGTCTGGGGCGCCACGCTGGGCACCGAGGCGCGGGTCGACGGGGTCAGTGTGAGCCGCGAGATGACCGCGCTGGTGGCCGAACTGGAAGAGCGCCTGGTCGCGCGCATGGCCGACGACCGTCCGCTGGAAACCCGCGGCGAGATCTTCCGCTTTCCCGCGCAGATGGGCGCGCTGAGCGCACCGCTGAAAACGCTGATCGACACGGTGTTCGGCGAAAGCCGCTACGAGGAAAGCCCCTGGCTGCGGGGCTTCTACTTCACCTCGGCCACGCAAGAGGGCAGCCCGGTGGATCGGCTGGTGGGCGAGATGGCCGCGCGGTTCGGCCTGCCCGCTTCGCGCCCGGCGCCGCGCATCCATGGCGAGACGCGCTCTTATTTCCTGCGCGATCTGCTGGCGCGGCTGATCTTTCCCGAGGCCGGCCTGGGCACCTTCGACCCCCGCGCCGAGGAACGGCGCGCCTGGATCTTCCGTGGCACGCTGGCGGGCGCCGGGCTGGTCTGCGTGCTGGCGGCCTCGGTCTTTTTGTTCTCGTTCCTACGCTATTCGGGAGGCATCGAGGACCAGGGACGCCAGTTGACCCTGCTGCAATCGCGGCTGGCCAACGTGGCCGCGCGCCAGGCGCCGACCGACCCGCTGGACCTGGACCTCGCGCTGGACGCCGTGGCCGAGGTCGATACCGCGCGCACAGAGGTGCCGCGCGGGCCGCTCACCGCGCTGGGCCCCACCGCCACCCGCGAGATGGACCGCGCCCAGCGGATCGCCTACGAGCACAGCCTGCGCAATATCCTGGAGCCGCGCATGGTGGCGCTGCTGGAGGCCACGATGTGGCGCACCATCCGCGACCCCGACGCCTTGCTGGGGGCGCTCAAGGTCTATCAGATGATGACCGGGCTCGCCCCCTTCAACGAGGATTTCGCCCGCGACTGGTGGCAGGGCGAATTGCCCGCCCTGGCCCCGGTCGATCCGTTCCCGACCGAGGCCGCCCTCGACCATCAGCTGGACGCGCTGGGCCGGCTGACCGGCGAGGAAGACAAGATCGACGCCGACCCCGAACTGCTGTCCGCCGCGCTCGACAGCGTCTGCGCGATCCCGCTGGCGGTGCGCGCCTACCGCGCGCTGCTGGCCGACCCCGAGGTGGCCTCCCTGCCCGAGTGGATCCCGGCCGAACATGCGGGCCCGAACGGGTCGCGCGTGCTGACGCGGCTGTCGGAAAAGACCCTCAGGGTCGGCCTGCCCGGCGCGTTCACCTTTGCCGGCTTTCACCAGACGGTGCTGCCGCTGGTGCCCGAGGCCGCGGCGCAGGCCGCGCTCGACCGCACGGTTTTCGCCGGCGGCTGCACCGAAAGCGCCGAGGCCTCGGTGGCCACGCTCGAGGCCGATATCCTCAAGCTCTACTACGACGATTTCATCGCCGCATGGGACGGGTTCCTCCGCGATATCCGGCTGGCCCCGATCACCGATCTCGGCGCCGCGCGGGAAAATCTCAAGGATCTGTCCAGCGCCGACAGCGCGCTCAAGCGGCTGCTGCGCGCGGTGGTGACCGAAACCCACCTGACCCGCGAAGAGGCCGCGGGCGGCGGCGTGCCCAAGGGCGCCACGCGGCTGGCGCAAAAGACGCTGGGCAAGGTCGGCAAGCTGGCCGGAAAGGCGGCCAAGACCGCCAAGAAGGCCGGCGTCGGCGGGGCCGAGCCGGAAAGGCCCGGCGCGCCGGTGGCCGATCATTTCGCCCCGATCCGCGGCACGGTGGAGGAGATCGACGGCCAGCCGCCCGCGCTGGAGCCCGCCGTGGCCGCGCTGACCGCGCTCTCGAACGAGTTGCAGACCGTCGCGGCCAGCCCCGATCCGCAGGCGGCGCTGCTGGCCCGCGGGGGCCTTCCGCAACTGACCGGGGCCATCGCCAACGAGGCCAGCGTGCTGCCCGACCCGATCGACGACTGGATCGCCGGTATCGCGGGCGACGCGATATCGGTGACGCGCGAGGCGGTGCTGGCCCAGCTCAACGCCCGCTGGCGGGCCGATGTGCTGCCCTTCTGCCGCTCGGCCACGGCGGGGCGCTACCCGTTCGACACCTCCAGCCGGATCGACGTGAACATCGCCGATTTCGCCCGGCTTTTCGGCCCCGGCGGGCTGATCGACAGCTTTACCAGCGACCACCTGGCCCCCTATATCGACACCGCGACGCGGCCCTGGACATGGCGGGCCGATTTCGGCCTGACCGACGACCGGCTGGTGCCCTTCGAAAAGGCCCGCGCGATCCGCGACGGGCTGTTCCCCGGCGGCGCGGGCCCGGTGATCGCGTTTACGCTGGAGCCCAAGGACCTCTCGCCCAACGCCTCGCGCGTCACGCTGAACGTGGACGGGCAGATCCTGGCCTATTTCAACGCCGCGGCGCGGCCGATGCCGATGACATGGCCCGGCCCCGACGGCACCAACCTCGTCTCGCTCTCCTTCTCGCCGGTCGACGGATCGGCCGAGGTGATCACCTCGGAAACCGGCGCCTGGGCGTTTCTCAGGCTCTTGCGCAAGGGCAACATGCGCCCCACCGAACTGCCCGAGCTGTTTCGCCTGACCCTGTCGCGTGGCGGGTTCTCGGCGCGGTTCGATCTGCGCGCCAACAGCGTCGATAATCCCTTCGACCTCAGGCTCTTCGGCGGGTTTTCGTGTCCCGGCGGGTTTTAGCGGGCGGCGGCGCGGCGCTGTTCGGCAAACTGCCGTGCCGGGGCGATTTCGTCGCGCGGGGGTTTCCCGCCGGGCTGCGCGGGGCGCTCGACCGCTGGCTGACCGTCCACCTGGCGCGGCGTGCGGCGGCCGACTGGCCCGAGGGCGGGCTGCGCGCGACGCTGACGCTGGGCGGTGCCAGCCTGACCGCGCTGATCCTGCCCAGCCGAGACCGCGCGGGCCGTGCCTTTCCGCTGGCCGCCTGCCGCCTGCCGGGGCTGCCGCGCGGGGCGGCCGAGG
>NZ_RWGU01000022.1 GCF_003944755.1 Rhodovulum robiginosum | reverse complement strand
GCGTCGTGAACTCGCGCCCGAAAAAGTTGACCCCGCTCTCGAAGATCGACGTGATATCGACCTCCATGGTCGAGCCGTCGTCGTTGCGGGCCAGAAACTGTTCGCCGAACCCGGCGTCGCCGCCGAGCCCCGCAACGAGCGCAACCCCTGCTTCGCCCTCTGCCATATACCGGCCTCCTTGCCCTCGACCTGCCTGCGGTATCGCGCCCAAGGGGCGCCGGCGTCCTTTGTCGGCTCATCACCTGCGGGCACGGGTTTCGAAAGCCTGCACCGGGCCGCCCCTTGCGTATGAGCATCATTTTCTGTCGAAAATGTGACATCGCCCCGGCCGCGGGCCGCCGAGCGCCCAGGCACCGCGGCCGCGCCCACGGCCGTGCCGCGACCCGAAACGCATCTTTTCGCCCTGCCAAGCGGCATGGCTCTGTGCTCATTATGGTTGCACGCCGAGATGGCGCGGAGAGATGCGCCGTGCTGTCGGCAGATACAAGCGGGGCACGCGCGATGAAGCGGCGATTTGCGATGTGGGTGCTGTTGCCGGCACTTCCCGGCATCGAGCCTGCGCAGGCGCAACAGGGCCCGGGCGCCGGCCCCATCACCGTGCCGACCGACCGGGGGTGTCGGCAAACCCGCCCCTCGCGGCCGGATCGAGGCACCGGGAGGCCGGGGCGCCCCGGATGGCCGGACCAAAGATCTTTCGTATCTCGTCCTGAACGGCCCCGGCCTGGCCGCCTGCACCGATCCGGTGATCGCTGTCCATGGCGGGCCCGATGCCGATCTGCCGGCCCTGTGCAGGGCCTCATGTTCTCCCACCAAATAGGAGAATATCAATGATTTGCCGTCCGATCTTCCGGTTGCCCGCGGCCGCGTCGCTCGCGCTTGCGCTTGCCGTGGCAGCAAGTGTGGCCTACGCGCCATCCGCTCTTGCGCAGGATCGCGTCGATATCCGGTTCGAGCCCGGCGCGACGAGTACCGCGATCAACGGAACGGTGCGCGGGGACGAATACATCGATTATGTCGTGAACGCGCGCGGCGGACAGACCATGGTGGTGTCGCTGGCGGTCACCGGCACGAATGGAAACGGCTCGGCCTATTTCAACATCCTGCCCGCCGGTCAGGATTACGGCGGGCCGTTCATCGGCAGCTCCGAAGGCAGGCGGGCGGAAATCACCGTGCCCTCCGACGGCGACTGGGCGATCCGTGTCTACCTGATGGGCAACGACCGCGACACCGGCAAGACCGTCGGCTACTCGATGGACGTCTACATCGCCCCGTCCGGGGCCGCCGGCGGCAGCGGCAGTTCTTCCGCCTCGATGCCCTCGGGGCCGCGCGCCGCGCTGCCGCCGAACGGGCCGGCGTTTTGGGATGTCAGAGTGACCGGCAGTTTGAACGTGCGGCAGGCGCCGTCGACCTCGGCCACCATCGTTGCGCGGCTTCCCTCGGGCATGCGCGTGGAAAACCGCGGTTGCCTCGACAACGAGGGGCGGACGTGGTGCGAGATCGCCGATGGCGATGCCAGCGGATGGGCCGTGGTGGATTTCCTGATGCCGGCATCCGGCGCGTCGGGCGAGAACACGGCGACCGCAGATGATGGCGGCGGCGCGATGGCCGGGGCGCTTCCCTCCGACATCCCGACCGTGACCGGCGACGTGCGCGTGCAGTTCGCACCGGGCACGAGCGGTGCGCGCTACATCAACCGGCTGGGGTCGGGTCAGGCGGTCACCTACGTTCTGAACGCCCGCGACGGCCAGTTCCTGACCGTCGATCTGCAAGGCGAGACCCGCAACCTCGACTACATCATCTACGTGCCCAGCGGGAACATTCTCGATCAGGCTTCCCAGTCCAGCTTCCGCTATTACGGCCAGCTCTACCAGTCGGGGGATCACCGGGTGGAGGTCTTCTACAACGGCAACCAGGGTACATACGCGGATTTCGCGATCACCTTCGAGATCCGGTAAGCGACGACCACGGCGGCGTGCGCGGCAGCGCGCCTTCGCCCTGAATGGAGGAAAACATCATGAAAACGCAGAAATCTCGGGGCAGCCGCCGGCCGATGGCACGCCTGATGGCAGTGGCCCTGCCGCTCGTCACCGCCGGGCCGGCGCTTGCCCAGGACGAAACCGCCCAGGCGGTCGGAACGCTGCAGGGCGGCTTCATCGGGCTTCTGATCGTGGTCGTCATCGGTGCCGTCGTCGGCTGGGTGGCAAGCCTGATCGTCAAGGGCAGCGGCTCGGGCTTTTTGGGCGATGTCCTGTTCGGGATCGGCGGCTCGATCCTTGCGGGCTATGTCCTGCCGCTGCTGGGCATTTCGATCGGCGGGACCCTGGGCAGCCTGATCGCGGCCGTGATCGGCGCCGTCGCGCTCATCCTGATCGTCCGGCTGATCAGGAAGGCGGCCAGGTGAGCCGAACGGCCCGCCGGTTCGACGTCGTTCATAGCGCGATTTCGGTCCGGGTTTGATGGGCAACCGGCGCGTACTGTGCGCCGGCGCGTGGCTGGGACCGGCGGGCCGGCGCCTGTGCCGGTGTCATCGGCGCCGGCGCGGGCTCAGTGCGTCAGGCGTGCCCGGCCGGATGCCTCGCTCCAACCGACAAAGCGTTCGGGGGGGATGGGCCGGCGGCCGGCGACACGTTCCACGGCGAGGCGGATGTCGTCGGGGCTGTCGGCCTTGAGCGCCGCGTCGACAAAGAGTTGTTCGAGCACGTCCTGCTGCGCGTGGCTGCCGCCGAGCCGGCCCATCCCGCCGAGGACCGGACGCATGAGGTCGAGCGCCTCGGCGTGGCGGCCCGCGGCGTGGGCCAGTTGCGCCTCGGCAATGGGCAATGCGTAGTCGCGCACCAGCGGCGGCAGGGTGCCGCGCCCGTTGGCAAAGCCGCGCATCGCCTCGACCATGCGTTCGGCGGCGGCGGTCCGGCCTGTGGCGGTCAGCGCCATCATCCAGTGCGGCAAGGTGAATGTCGACGCGCAGTCGCCTATTCTCGTCTCGGCCTTGTCGGCGAGCTCTTCCCAGCGATCGCCGACATCGACGCCCAGGCGCGCCAGCCGGAACAGCATCGAGGCCGCGTTCTGAACGTCGATATAGACGTCCGGAGAGGCGACGGTCAGCGGCGCATCCAGATCGCGGAACCGGGTGTCGTAAAGCGTAAGCGCGCCCTGGTAGTCGCCGTGTTCGAGCTTGAAGAGCGCGCAGTGCCACCAGAGGTGATGCTGCATGTTGTGGCTGCCCTCCCAGTTCGGGGCGAGCGCCAGCAGCCATTGAACGCCCTCGGTCCGCCGGCCCTGGCTCTCCAGTACGTGGGCGACCGCGTGCGCGGCCCACAGATCGCCCGGGTCGAGCTCGATGGCGCGCCGGCCCGACGGTTCGGCGGCGATGAAATCGCCCACCTCTTCGTGCGCGAAGGCGTGACAGGCCAGGACCGCCGAGTATCCGGGGATATCCTCGGACCACGCGGGAAGGATGCGGTCGACGGACCCGGCCATCGCACTCGGGCGGCCAAGCCAGAAATAGAGAAAATGCGCCAGCCGGAAGGCCACCACATCCAGCGGATACTCGTCGAGTATGGATTCCCAGATCGTCAGCGTGCGGTCCAGCTCGCCCTCCGACCATGCCGTCAGGGCGTCGATGTGGCGCCGCTCGCGCGCGGTGGCGCCGTCGGCATGCGCGCGGGCGGTCCGGGCGGCATCTCTTGCGACGGGGATCATCGCCTCCTTGAAGGCCAGCATGGCGAAATAGCCGCGCAGGCAATGGGCCATCGCGAATTCGGGATCGGCCTCCAGCAGCGCGTCGAGGCGCGCGCCGGTGTCCGCGCGCTGTGACAGGTAGCCGACGACCAGGTGATCGTAGGCCGGCCCGCCCGCGGCATTCGTCGAAATCTCAAGCCCCCGGATATCGTGCTGCATGTCGCGTCTCCCTTGCTGGCACCGACACATGAGCGCGCACCGGTCCATCAGCTTAGGGGCATGGATTTTCCGATATAAAGAAGAAACTGCGATCGCCGCCGGTTTTGCGGGGCTGCTCCACCTTCGGTGGCGGGGGCGGCGCGCGCTTACCCCGCCGGCGTGTCGCGCCTGATTGACGGTGGCCGCGGCCCGGTCACGGGGCCGGGCGCGCCGTCACGGCGGCGCATCCGTGGCAGACCGCGTTCACCGCAGGCCCGTCAGCCCGATCAGGCCGTTCAGCGCGAGCGACAGCAGCACCGCCGCAATCCCGGCAAGCGGCAGCGCGACAAAGGCCCAGAAAATCATCCGCGTGGCGCTCAAATCCCGCCGCGCGATCTCGATCCACGCCAATGGCGCAATCAGCATCAGGACAAACCAGCCGACGAAATTCAGCAGCGGAATTCCGTAGTAGACATTCGCCGGAACGAACCAGCGCCAATAGCCCGCCTCGACCGCGATCGGGTCGATGTATAGGTCGGTCAGCACCGCGATGACAGCCGTCAGCAGCGGCACGCGCAACCGCAGCCTGTTCGACGTCAGCACGCCTTCGCCGCGCCGGGCCAGCAGGCCTTCGGCGACCAGCAGGCAAGTGCCGCAAACGCCGATCCAGCCGAAGAAGATATAGGTGAAAACCCAAAGCCGCGTCTGCCCCGGATACGCGTAATTCTGCGCCTCGAAGGCCGAGAGAAAATCGAGCCCCGCCGAGAAGAGCCCCGCCAGAACCACGAAGGCGAAGGCCCGTGCAGGCCCGAACCGCCAGGCGAAAACGCCTGTGACAAGCGTTCCGAGGACAATGCCCCCGACAAGAAATCCTGTAAAATCAGGCTCCACGACGGCGTCCGATCATCCGGCGAATATAAAGAACGAAGACCGGCACGGTCCATGCGATCAGCGGCAGCAGATGCCACGCCCCGATGGCCACCGCCTCGACGGTCCATCCGGCAACGATCAGCCCATATAGCAGCAGGGGCACAAGGCCCCCTGCCTGCGTCCTGCCCCGGCGTGGCCGTGGTCTTTCGCCGGTTTCATCGCGGTTCATTCGAAGACCACGCGCATCGGGCTGGTCGATGTCGGCCACACCCCGGACTCGGTCTTCCGCCCGCCCTCGAACACCACGTAGCTTTCGCCTGCATAATAGCGCAAGGCGCGCAGGTCCGTGCGCAGGTCGCCAAGGCTGTCGGCGGAGACAAACGCCCAGATCCGCCCCTCCGCGTCCCGCTCGACCCAGACCCGCGTGCTGCCCGAAGCGGGCGAGACCGGGCTCTCGGTGGCCAGAAGATCCGCGCGCCGGCGCATCACGTCGCCGGTCAGCCCCGCGACCAGGGTCACGCCGTCCCGGTTGTCGGAATCGCGTTCCCTCCAGTCGATGGCATGCCCGCGCAGCAGGCCGCCCAGCGTGTCCTCGATAGCCTGTGGCACCCCGTCGACCTGCGACGCGGCGATGCCCGTGATCGCGCCCGCGCCGCGAATGGAGCGCAGGATCGGGGCGAGTTCGCCCTCAAGCGGCCGGCGCGCCAGATCGAACCCCGGATCGACCGCCACCGAGAGGGGCCGAGAGGACAGCCGAAACCGCGCCGCGGCGGTGGCTCCGGTCATCTCGACCACCTCCGCGACCGGCCCTGACACCGTCTCGATCACGACGGGCACGCGCAGGCGATAGGCGGGCTGCGACTGGCGCAGCAAAAGTCTCAGCTCGGGCCCGTCGGCCCGATCGGTCAGCGCGACATCGCCGATCTCGACCCGGGGCAGGCCGGGCCGCCCGATCCATTGGTCGAAGAACGCCCCCAGCGCCCGGCCCGACGCCGCTTCGAAGGCCGCTTGCAGATCGCGCCAGCCCGCGATACCGGCGCGGTTGTCCGCGTAAAGGCGCCGAATGCCTGCGCCAAAGGCATCGCGTCCGATGTCGTCGCGCAGCATGTGAAAGACGAGCGCCGCCTTGCCGTAGCCCTGGCTCTGGTCGCCCGCATGCGAGGCGGAGCGGAACGCGGTCAGCGGCTGCATCGCGCCCTCGGGCAGGGCCGCCAGATCCCTCAGCCATCCGATGCGCATGTCGCGCGCGGCCCCGCCCCCCTGCTCTTCTGCGAGCGCGTAATCGGCCTGGAAGGTCGTCAGCCCCTCGGCCCAGTTGCCGCTGGCATAGTCGACGCCGACGGCATTGCCCCACCAGCTGTGCAGCACCTCGTGGGCCAGCGACCGGCCCTGCATGTAGGGATGGGCCAGGATCGCCTCGCTGACATAGGTGAGGCCGGCAAATCCCAGCCCGACCGGGATCGGCGCCGACACCACCGCGAAACTGTCGTAGGGATAGGGGCCGACAACGGCTTCGTAGCGGTCGATATAGCCGGCCACGGCCCCGAGATAGCGCGCGGACAAGGCGCTTTCGCGCTCGGCGAAATAGGTGCGGAGCGTCAGGTCGCGATGGGCGGTCTCCTGCACCGTGTAAGCGCCGATGAAGACCCCAAGATCGCCGCCCCGGCCGGTAAAGCGAAAGGCGGTGCGGCGTTTCCCCGCCTCGACCCCGTCCGACAAGAGCGAGCCCGTCGCCGCCACTCGCTGCCCGGCATCGACCGTCACCGCGATCTCGTACTCCCTGACGGGCGTGCCATCCGCCGGCAGCCACCGGCCGCCGACGAGATAGCTGGCCTCAGCGCTCCAGGCCACCCGCCCCGGCGGTTCGGAGGGCCGCGGCAGCACGCCGGTAAAGCGCATGTCCAACGTCCGGCCGGCGTGGTCCGACGGCGCGATCCCGTCTGCTGCGTCGAGCGCGGCGTGCGTCGCCTCGATCCCGACCCGCTCGGCGCTCAGCCAGTCGACGGCCGGCAGCCGAACCGCGCCCGCGGGCCTCTCCATCCGCGCCGCGATCGTGACATCGCCGGTGGCCGTGTCGATCGTCATGTCCACCGACAGCACCGGGGGGGGCGTGTCACCGCCGCTCTGCGCCAGGCCAGGGTGCGCGGCCGACAGGCCGAGCAACAGCCCAACCGCCAGCGCGACAGGCCGCAAACGGGGCCGAAGGGTCATGAAAGCGGACCTCTCAGAAATGGCGCCGGGCCGCACGCGACGGCGCGGACAAAGCTCGACGCGGGTTTCGGTCTTACCAATAAAAGATATCCTGCGCGACCCGGCCGGCAAGACAGGCACCCTTGCCGGTCAGCGCCACGATGCGGGAGGCCGACCAACGCCGCATCGGTTTGCCGGCCTGCCGCCCGGCCGGTGCCGCGCCCTAGACGGCCTCGACCGCAACGCGCGCCTCGGACCCGCCCAGCCGCGAAAAGGCGCGGTTGCGGCAGGTGAAGACGATGATCTGCTGCTCCCCGGCCACCCGGTGCAGCGCGGCGAACATCCGCTCGATCCGGTCGTCGTCGGTATGCACCAGCGCATCGTCGAGGATCACCGGCACCGTCTGCCCGGCCCGGTCGAAGAGCCGCGCGAAGGCCAGCCGGGTGAGGATGGCGACCTGCTCGGCCGTGCCGCCCGACAGGATGTCCAGCGGCTCTTCCTGGCCGTTGCGGGTCAGCGCGGCGGGCAGCAGGCTGGCGTCGTCCAGCCGAATGTCGGCGGCCTCGTGCAGCAGCGACAAGAGCGGCAGAAGCTCGCGCTTGACCGGCTCGAAATAGGTATCGCGCGCAGCGCGGCGCGCGTCGGTCAGCGCGGTTTCGAGGCGGCCCAGCGCGGCGGCCTCGCGGGTGTAGCGCGCGGCGCGGTCGTGCGCGGCGTCCAGCCGCCCCGACACCTCGGCCAGCCGTTCCTCGACCCCGTCCTCGGCGCGGGCGCGGATCAGTCCGTCGAGCTCCAGCACCTTGTCCGACAGGGTCTTGGCCCGCGCCGCGGCAGCGGCAACCGCGCCCTCGGCCCGGGCCAGCTCTGCCCGCAGGTTGGCCATGTCGGGCGCGGCGGCGGCCAGGCCGTCGCGCGCGGCGGTCTGCTTTCGCAGCGTTTCGGCGGCGCGGGTCCG
>NZ_RWGU01000050.1 GCF_003944755.1 Rhodovulum robiginosum | reverse complement strand
TCCCGCAAGGGTAGCCGCGAGAACGGTATTGATAGCTTTGCGTATCGCTTTCATATCGGTAACACTTTAGCGCAACTGGCCGCGAAAGCGAGCGTCGCGCCGGTCACATTTGGAGGAGTGCGATGAGCGAGACGATCGACAAGGCCGTGGAGGCCCTCAACGAAAAACTGTCGGGCGGCATGGATGGCGTGGTGAAATTCGTCATCAAGAACGAGGGCGCCGTCATGGTCGACGAAAACGGCGCGCGCGCCGGCGACGATGCGGCCGATGTCACGCTCACCGCCGACCTCGACACGTTTCGCGGCATGCTCGACGGCGACGTGAACCCGACGGCGGCCTTCATGACCGGCAAGTTGCGCATCTCGGGCGATATGGGGCTCGCGATGAAGCTCGGCTCGGCCTTCGGCTGACATGGAGCAGGCGCCGCTTTTCGACCATATCGCGGATGGCCCGCAAGGCGGGCAGGCCTATTGGGTGCACGCCGAGGACGGCGTGCGGCTGCGCCTCGCGGTCTGGCGCGGCGGGGCGGCGGGCACGGTGCTGCTGTTTCCGGGCCGCACGGAATATGCCGAGAAATACGGCCGCGGGGCGGCTGCGCTGGCGCGGCGCGGCTTTACCACGGTGACCATCGACTGGCGCGGCCAAGGCCTGTCCGACCGGCTGTTGTCCGAGCGCGACCGCGGCCATGTCGACCGGTTTACCGAGTACCAGCGCGACGTCGCGGCCATGCTGGCGGCGACCGAGTCGCTGGCCCTGGCCGGGCCGCGTTTCCTGATTGCGCATTCGATGGGCGGGGCCATCGGCCTGCGTTCCATGATCGAGGGGATGGGGGTAAAGTCGGCGGTGTTCAGTGCGCCGATGTGGGGCATTCGCATACCTTTGCTGTTGCGCCCGGCCGCCTGGGCGCTGAGCGCGGCCAGCCGCCCGCTGGGTTTCGACGGGCGTTTCACCCCCGGCACCGGCGGCGAGAGCTATGTCGCGGCCACGCCGTTCGAGACCAACGAACTGACCACCGACGCCGAGATGTACGCCTACATGCGGCGCCAGCTCTCGACCGAGCCCGACCTCGCCCTTGCCGGACCGAGCCTGGCCTGGCTGCACGAGGCCTTGTGCGACAGCCGCGAGCTTGCGCGCCAGCCTGCGCCCGATGTGCCCGCGGTCACCTTCCTCGGCAGCGCCGAGAAAATCGTCTGTCCCTGCGCCATCGTTCAGCGCATGGAACAGTGGCCCAAAGGCCGGCTGGAACTGGTCGAGGGCGCGCGCCACGAGGTGATGATGGAGGGCAAGACGGTGCGGCGGCGCTTTTACGATGCGGCAGCTTCGCTTTTCCGGGCAACCGGCGGCGTCATGCCACCGCCGCCCCGCCGCTTCACCCATAGCGCTGTAGAAGCAACCTGAGGTCGTCCAGCGTGTTGGCCTCGGCGGCGGGCTTGTCGTGGCGCCAGCGCGCCATGCGCGGAAAGCGCAGCGCCAGCCCGGATTTGTGGCGCGAGCTTTCCTGGATGCCCTCGAAGGCGATCTCGAAGACATGCTGTGGCGTCACCTGCCGCACCGGGCCGAACCGTTGCAGGGTGTTCTTGCGCACCCAGGCGGTGATCTGGCGGAACTCGGCATCGGTGAGCCCCGAATAGGCCTTGGTGAAGGGCACCAGCGCCGCGCCGTCCCACACCGCGAAGGTGAAATCGGTGTAGAGATTGGCCCGCCGCCCGTGCCCCGCCTGGGCATAGACCATCACCGCATCGACGCTCAGCGGATCGACCTTCCATTTCCACCAGTCGCCCTTCTTGCGGCCCGCCAGGTAGGGCGAGGCGCGCCGTTTCAGCATCACCCCCTCGGCGCCCAACCCGCGCGAGGCGGCGCGGGTCTCGGCCAGGCTGTCCCAGGTGTCGAACGCGATCAGCGGCGACAGGCGCAGCGGCAGGCCCGCGGGCAGATCGGCCAGCAGCGCCTCCAGCCGCGCGCGGCGCTCGGCGAAGGGCAACGCCCTTGTATCCGCGCCGCCCTCCTCCAGCAGATCGTAGGCCTTCAGCACCACGGGCGCCTCTTCCAGCAGTTTCCTGGGCACGCTCTTGCGCCCCAGCCGCTTTTGCAGCGCGTTGAAGGCCAAGGGGCGGTCGCCCGCCCAGGCCAGGATTTCGCCATCCAGCACCGTGCCCGGCGGCAGGAAATCCCGCGCCGCGGCCAGTTCGGGAAAGCGGTCGGTCATGAGCTCTTCGCCGCGCGACCAGACGAAATGCTCAGCCCCCCGCACGATCAACTGGCCGCGGATGCCGTCCCATTTGTGCTCGGCCAGCCAGTCCTCGGGCGCGCCCAGCCCCTCCGGCCCGTCCTCCAGCTGGTAGGCGAGGTAAAAGGGATAGGGACGCGAGAGGTCCGCCGCCGGGTCGGGCGCCTCAATCAGCGCATGATAGCTGGTCGTCTCGGGCCGCCAGTCGCCCATCAGACGGTGCGCCAGCTCGGCCTCGTCCTGACCTGTGGCCTGCGCCAGCGCACGGGTCATCAGCTTCTGGCTGACGCCCACGCGAAAGCCGCCGGTGATCAGCTTGTTGAACAGGAACCGCTCGGTCCCGTCGAGGCTGTCCCAGGCATTCAGGATACGCGCCTTGCGCTCGGGCTCGTCCACCGTGGCCAGCGCGCGGATCTCGGCCATACGCTCGGCCAGTGTGGCCTTGCTGGCGCTCGCCGCGGGCGGCAGCACCAGCGCGATGGTCTCGGCGAGATCGCCCACCACCGGATAGCATTCCTCGAACAGCCAAAGGGGCAGCCCCGCCCGCTCGGCCGCCCATTCGCGCAGCCGCGTGGTGGTGACCGCCCGCCTTGGCCGCCGCCCGGACAGCAGTGCGATGGTCCATAGCCGGTCGGCCGCGGGCGCCTCGGAAAAATAGGCGGCCAGCGCATCGACCTTGGCGGTTGTCCGGGTGGTCTGGTCGAGCGACGTGAAAAGCCGGGCAAAGCGTTTCATGCCGCCCCCTCGCCCGCCTCCAGGCTTTCGCCCTCGAACTCGGTCTCGACGATGGTCGCGTCGTAGCCGCGGCTTTCCAGCCAGCGGCGGAAGACCGATGTGTATCCGTGGGTGACCAGCACCTTTTCCGCACCGGTCGCCGCAATGGCCGCGTTCAGCCCCGCCCAGTCGGCATGGTCCGACAGCACAAAGCCGCGGTCCGCCGCCCGCCGCCGGCGCACGCCCCGAAGGGCCATCCACCCCGAAGCGAAGCCGGTCGAGGCCGGGCGAAACCGCCGCGCCCACGGGCCCGCCAGCGCCGAGGGCGGCGCCAGTACCAGCGCGCCCGCATGCGCCTTGAGGTCGATCTCCGGCGTGACCTGCACCGTCTCGGGCAGCGCGATTCCCTGCGCCCGCATCACCGCGTTCGTCGCTTCCACCGCGCCATGGGTCAGGATCGGCCCGATGCCGGGGTCGAGCCCCGACAAAAGCCGCTGCGCCTTGCCCAGCGCATAGGCGCCCAATAGCGTGAAGCGGCCGGCGGCGCGGTTGCCGGCCCACCAGCGGTTGACCTCGCCCATCACCTCGGCCTGGTCGGCCCATTTGAACACCGGCAGCCCAAAGGTGCATTCGCTGACGAAGGCGTGGCATTTCACCGGCTCGAACGGCTCTGACAGCCCGTCGGGCACGGTCTTGTAATCGCCCGACACGACCCAGACCTCGCCGCCCCTCTCGACCCGGATCTGGGCCGAGCCCGGCACGTGCCCCGCCGGGTGGAAGGATACCGTCACGCCGCCGATGGTGCGCGCCTCGCCATAGCCCACCGTATCCAGCGCGATCTCGCCCAGCCGGTGGCGCATCACCGGGGCGGCCGCGCGGGTCGCCAGATAGGCCGCGTGCCCGGGCCGCGCATGGTCGGCATGGCCATGGGTGATCAGCGCGCGCGGCACCGGCGCCCACGGGTCGATGAAGAAATCGCCCTCGGGGCAATAGATGCCCTTTTCGGTCACACTCAAAAGCGGGTCGCGCGCCATGAGCCAACTATAGTGCCGGGCCGGTCCGGCGCCACGGGCGATATCGGCCGCGCCCCGGACCGCCCGATTGGCCATAATATCTGCACCGACCGGGCCGGTCCGGGTTGCGACTTGGGCCGCGCGCGCCCTATCTGTCATTGAAACCTGACCGAGAGGGAATTTCGATGCGCCTGACCAAGTCTTCGCCTGTCTTCGACGCCAATGCCAGCACCGGGGCCGAGGGCTTCGGCGATCTGCCGGTGTGGGATCTGACCGACCTCTACGCCGCCGAGGACGCGCCAGAGCTGAAACGCGACATGGACTGGCTGGAAAAGGCCTGCGCCGAGTTTGCCGCCGATTACGAGGGCAAGCTGGCCGGTCTCGACGCCAAGGGCCTTCTCGATTGCGTTCTGCGCTACGAGCGGATCGAGGCTGTGTCGGGGCGGATCATGTCCTTCGCGGGCCTGCGCTACTACCAGAACACCACCGATGCGGGCCGCGCCAAGTTCATCTCGGACTGCCAGGACAAGATTACCGGCTTTACCTCGCCTCTGGTCTTCTTCTCGCTGGAGATCAACCGCATCCCCGATGACAAGCTCGACGCGCTTTTCGGGGAAAACGCCGATCTTGCCCGTTACAAGCCGATCTTCGACCGGCTGCGCGCGATGCGGCCCTACCAGCTGTCGGACGAGCTGGAGAAATTTCTCCACGACCAGTCGGTCGTGGGCGCGACCGCCTGGAACAAGCTGTTTGACGAGACCATTGCCGGGCTGGATTTCAACGTCGATGGCGAAAGCTACGGCATCGAGGGTACGCTCAACTTTCTCACCGACCACGACCGCGCCAAACGCGAGGCCGCGGCGCGCGAGCTGGCGCGCGTCTTCGGCGAGAACGTCAAGCTTTTCTCGCGGGTCCACAACACGCTGGCCAAGGAGAAAGAGGTCGAGGACCGCTGGCGCGGCATGCCCAGCCCGCAGACGGGGCGCCACCTGTCGAACCACGTCGAACCCGAAGTGGTCGAGGCGCTGCGCGATGCGGTGGTCGCGGCCTACCCCAAGCTTTCGCACCGCTACTACGCGCTAAAGGCCAAATGGCTGGGGCTGGACAAGCTGCAAGTGTGGGACCGCAACGCGCCGCTGCCCACCGAGGACCAGAAAACCGTGGACTGGGACACCGCCAAGGCCACCGTGCTGGAGGCCTATGGCGAATTCTCTCCCAAGATGGCCGAGATCGCCGAACCCTTCTTTACCGAGGGCTGGATCGACGCGGGCGTGAAGCCCGGCAAGGCGCCGGGCGCCTTTGCCCATCCCACGGTGACCGAGGTGCACCCCTATGTCATGCTCAACTATCTCGGCAAACCGCGGGACGTGATGACGCTGGCCCACGAGCTGGGCCACGGCGTGCACCAGGTGCTGGCCGCCGACCAGGGCGAGCTTTTGTCCTCCACGCCGCTGACCCTGGCCGAGACCGCCAGCGTGTTCGGCGAGATGCTGACCTTCCGCAAGCTGCTGGCCGCCGCGAAAACGCCGGAGGAGAAAAAGACCCTGCTCGCCGGCAAGGTCGAGGACATGATCAACACCGTCGTCCGCCAGATCGCGTTCTACGATTTCGAGTGCAAGCTGCACGATGCGCGCAAGGGGGGCGAGCTGACGCCCGACGACATCAACGCGCTGTGGATGAGCGTACAGGGCGAAAGCCTCGGCCCCGTCTTCGAGTTCATGGACGGGTACGAGACCTTCTGGGCCTACATCCCGCATTTCGTCCACTCGCCCTTCTACGTCTACGCCTATGCCTTCGGCGACGGGCTGGTGAACGCCCTTTATGCCGTCTACGAGGAAAGCGGGCCGGCCTTCCAGGACAAGTATTTCGCCATGCTCAAGGCCGGCGGGTCCAAGCACCACAAGGACCTCCTGGCACCCTTCGGCCTCGACGCCTCGGACCCGGCCTTCTGGGACAAGGGGCTGTCGATGATCTCGGGCTTCATCGACGAATTGGAGGCGATGGAAGGCTGACCGCCCGCTTCCCGCTGGGTGCGAGGGCCCGTTCGGGGCAATACCGAACGGGCTGCGCGCCGTGCCGGACGTGCCGGTCTGCGTGCGAGAGGTCGATCTGCCCTGACGGGCCGTGGCGACGGCCACCGGCCCGGCGGCCGGTGGCGCTGTCTTGGCGGGTCGCCGGCCGTCGGGCCGGCGACATTATCCTTACTGCACGATCAGGCCCATTCCGACCAGGGGAAGGGCTTTTCCTCGCTGGCCACTGCCTGGTAGCGCGCGGTCGTCGCCATCCAGTTGCCCAGCTTGGTGCCGAACTCTGTGATGTGCGGGTTGTGCTTTTTCGTAAACAGCATCCAGCCGAATTGCAGGATTGCGGTGGCGACCAGCAGCGTCTGCGCGATCGAGAACAGGATCAGCAGAACCAGCATCCAGCCGCCGCGTATCCATACCGCTTTCGCGGGCCCGGACACGGCGGGCCGGGTTTGGTCTTCGGTCGGGGTCTTTGCGTCTTCGTCAGCCATGGCATCCTCCTGAGGATCTATCCCCGGCCGCATACCGACCGGATCAGAACACGATGACCTCTTCGAAATGGCGTGGCAGGTCGGCGGTTGCAACCTTGATGAGGTCCTTGTTCATGTCCGCAACGAGGGCCTGCGACAATTGAACGCTCATCGCGGCCCGAAGCGCGCCCAACATCTCGGGCGGCGCGGTTATCACCAGGCGATTATACAGTCCATGGGCCCATTCGTCGGCGGTGATCTTCAGCGCCAGGTCGGCAAAGGCCTCGCGGCTCTGCTCGCGCTCGGAGGACGTGCGTTCATAGCCGTGTCGCGCCGCCCCCGGCGAGGCCTGCGAGCGGCCGGGCGCATCGGAATAGCGCGGATGCATCGACGGATCGCGCATCCGGTCGAAATGCGACAGCTCGCGCAACCCCTTGCCCACGCCGGCATTCGCCAGAAGCCGCACCTCCTTTTCGTTGGCAATCAGAACAAGCGTCTGTACCGGTTTCATCGAAATCCTCCCGTCTATGCGGCCCTTTAGGCAAACATCTTAAACCCCGGCCCGCGCCGCACCTTGATTTGGCGCAATCGTTTCACCCCGCCGCGGCATAGGCCCGGCCGATCATGTCGAGCGTCCCGCGCGAAAATTCCAGCGGGCACGCATAGGGGGTGCCGTCCCGCAGGCTATCGCCGAACGCCTCGACCTGAAGCACGTATTGGCGCGCGGTGGGAAAGGTCTCGACCGTCACCCGGCCCGCCCCGTCGCGATGCTCGATCCGGGCCTCGCCGAACTTGCCGGCATTGAAGGGCGCGGTCAGGCGCAGCACCCCCTCCGTGCCGTGAAAGACGACCTCCTGCCAGGGGCACAGACGCATGCTGAGCTTGGCGAAAAAGCTGAAGCCGTCGAACGCGGCGCTGACATCGGCGGTCACGTCCACGCCGTTTTCACGGATCAGCCGGGCCGAGACTTCTTGCGGCTCCTGCCCGGTGGCGAACCGCACGGCGCCGCAGGGGTACACCCCGATGTCATAAAGCGCGCCGCCGCCGGTGTCGGGGCGATTGCGGATATTGCCAGGGTCGGGGTTGTTGAAGCTGAAGAGCGCGTTGACGTGGCGCAGTTCTCCCACCGCCCCCTCGGCCAGAAGCGCCCGGACCCGCAGCCATTGCGGGTGATGCACGATCATGTAGGCCTCGGCGGCCAGCACCCCCGCCGCGTCGCGCGCGGCGATCAGCGCGTCCAGCCCGGCCACGTCCAGCGCCACGGGCTTTTCACAAAGCACCGCCTTGCCGGTGGCAAGCGCCTTTTCCGTCCACTCCACATGCATGTGGTTGGGCAGCGGGATGTAGACGGCGTCGATGGCGGGGTCATCGAGCAGCGCCTCATAGCTGTCGTGGACGCGCAGGCCGGGCGCGAAGGCGCTGAAGCGGGCGGCCTTTTCGGTGCTGGAGGTGGCGAGCGCGGCCAGGTCGGCCCCGCGCGCGGCGTGGATGGCGGGCGCCATGTCGGTCAGGGCGAAATTGGCGGCGCCCAGCACCCCCCAGCGGATCGGCCGTTCGGTCATTGCATCCTCCCTCTCTGCCACAGGAGGGTAGTCAAGAACCGCCGCCGCGGAAAGGGGCCCTAGCCGGCGGCGACCACCCCCGCCGCGGCCTCCAGCGCGCCCTTGCCGTGGGGGATGTCCAGCGCCACCAGCCCGGCCTCGATCGCGCCGAGCGCGCCGAGGATCATGTGGGCGTTCACATGGCCCATATGGCCGATGCGGAAAAACCCGTGCCAGGCCGGGTCGCCCGGCTCGGCCATGCCCAGCCCGATGCCCAGGGTCACGCCGGCGGTCTGGGCCAGCCAGTCGCGCAGGGCGGTGCCATGGGGCGGGCCGATCCGCACGGCCGTCACCGCGTGGCTGCGATGGGCGGGATCGGCGATGTTGATTTCCATCGGCCCGTCCGCGCCCCAGGCCTCGAGCGCGGCCCAGACGGTGCGGGCCAGCCGGCGATGACGGGCCAGCGCGGCGTCGAGCCCCTCTTCATGCATCAGCATGTCGAGCGCGGTGCGCAGCCCGTAGAGGTGATGCGTCGGCGCGGTGCCCCCGAAATACTGGTAAAAGACCTGCGGATCGGCGCGCGGCGCCCAGTCCCAGTACTGGCTGACCAGGTCGGCCTTCTGCCGGGCCTCGGCCGCCTTGCCGTTGAAATAGACAAAGCTCATGCCCGGCGGCGTCATCAGCCCCTTCTGACAGCCCGCCACGGTGACATCGACGCCCCAGCCATCCATGTCGTAGGCATCGCAGGCCAGCGAGGCGATGCAGTCGACCATGAAAAGCGCCGGGTGGCCGGCCGCGTCGATCGCCGCGCGGATCGCCGGGATATCGTTCCTGACCGCGGTGGCGGTATCGACATGGACGACCAGAACCGCGTGGATTTCGTGTCCGCTGTCGGCGCTCAGCCGTTCGGCCACCCGCGCCGCATCGACCGGGGCGCGCTTGCCGAAATCCATCACCTCGACCTCGACGCCCATGCGCCGGGCGACCTCGCCCCAGCCCGGGCCGAACCGCCCGGTGGCCAGCACCAGCACCTTGTCGCCCCGCGAGCAGGTGTTCGAGATCGCCGCCTCCCACGCGCCGTGGCCGTTGGCGATGTACATCGCCACGTCATGGGCCGTGCGCGCCGCCGCCTTGAGATCGGGCATCATGCCCTCGACCATCTCGACAAGCGCGCCCTCGTAGATGTTGGGCGCGGGCCGGTGCATGGCCTGCAACACCCGGTCGGGGATGACCGAAGGGCCGGGAATGGCGAGATATGGGCGACCGTGGGACAGGGGCATGGGCAGACCTCGGATGCGTACATATCCCGGTTAGCCCCGGCACCGACGGGCGTCAATCGCTTGTCACACCGCGCCATTCGGGCTATCTCCGCCCCCTGTCCCGCCCAGCCCAAGGCCCCCATGATCGACCGCCTCAAGTCCGGATATGACGCATTCGAACGCCGCTGGCGACAGTCCGCGGGGGGCGATCTTTCGGCGCCGGGCGCGCGGCGATCGGCGCTTTGGCATTTCCACCTGATGGATCACGCCTTCCTGCGCGTGTTCTGGAGCAACATGGCCCAGGTCGCGCCGGGGGTCTGGCGCTCGAACCAGCCCGACGATAGGCGGCTGAAACGCTATCGTGACATGGGCATCAAGACGGTGCTGTCGCTGAGAGGCGACAAGCCGTCGAGCCACCTCGCGCTGGAGCGCGCCACCTGCGCCCGGCTGGGCCTGACCTTCGAGGTTGCCTCGATCGGTGCGCGGCGGCTGGTGCCGGCGGACCGCGTCTTGCACCTTCTGGACCTTTTCGAAACGGTCGAGCGCCCCTTCGTGATGCACTGCAAATCAGGCGCCGACCGGGCGGGACTCGCCGCGGCGCTTTACCTGATGCATATCGAGGGCCGCCCGGTCGAGGAGGCCGCGAAACAGCTTTCCATGCGGTTCCTGCATTCGCGGCGGGGGGCGACCGGCCTGCTGGATCACATGCTCGACGCCTACGCCGCCGACACAGCGAAAGAGCCGATGCCGATCCGGACATGGATCGAAACCCGCTACGACAAGCACGCGCTGGAAGACGAGTACCGCGCGTTGCAAGCGAAGGGCGGCTAGGCCATGGCGGGCGACGAAGGCCGGGGCGTCGTCGGCTGGCTGTGGCACGGCTACCTGCGCGGGCATCTGCGCACCATCGGCGCCGCGCTCGTGCTGATGACCGTCGAGGGCGCGATGCTGGGCGCGCTCAGCTACCTCGTGAAACCGCTGTTCGACGACGTGTTCGTGTCGGGCAACAAGGGCGCGATCCCGCTGGTCGCGGGGGGCGTCTGCGCGGTGTTCCTGATCAGGGCGCTGGCGGGCTTTGGCCAGCGGGTGCTGATGGCGCGGGTGGGCCAGCGGGTCTCGGCGTCGCTGCAACGCGACCTCGTGGGCCACATGCTGACGCTCGACAGCCTTTGGTTTCAGAAAACCCCGCCGGGCAACCTGATCGAACGGGTACGCGGCGACACGCTGGTCGCCGCCAATATCTGGTCGACGGTGCTGGCGGCCGGCGGGCGCGACCTCGTCGCGCTGATCTCGCTTTTCGCCGTGGCGCTGTCGATCGACTGGGTCTGGACGCTGATCGCGGTGGCCGGCGTGCCGCTCTTGATCGTCCCGGTGATGGCACTGCAACGCTGGGTCCGGGCCACCACCCGCGCGGCCCGCGCTGCGGCGGCCGAGATCGCCACGCGTCTTGACGAGATTTTCCACGGCGTGGTCACGATCAAGCTGAACCGGCTGGAGGCGCGCGAGGGCGACCGCTTTGCCGACACGGTGGACGACTACGTGCAGGCGCAGATCCGCTCGATGACCGGGCAGGCGGGCATCCCGGCGCTGATGGACGTGATCGCGGGCATCGGGTTTCTGGGGGTGCTCAGCTATGGCGGGTTGCAGATCGTCGCGGGGGAAAAGACCGTGGGCGAGTTCATGTCGTTTTTCACCGCCATGGCGCTGGTCTTCGAGCCGCTGCGCCGCATCGGCAATGTCTCGGGCGCGTGGCAGGCGGCGCTTGCCAGCCTCGAACGGCTGCACGCGGTTTTCCTCGACCGGCCCACGATCCTGTCGCCCGCCCGGCCCCGCGCCCTGCCCGCCCCGGGCGGCGCGTGCGACATCGCGCTCAAGGACGTGCACCTTGCCTACCGGGACAGCCCGGCGCTGAACGGGCTGTCCTTTACCGCCGGGGCGGGTCAGACCACCGCGCTGGTCGGCCCGTCGGGCGCGGGCAAGAGCACGGTCTTCAACCTGCTGACACGGCTCGTCGAGCCGCAGTCGGGCACCGTCGCCGTAGGCGGCGTGCCGGTCGACGCGCTGGAGCTGACCGCGCTGCGCGACCTGTTTTCGGTGGTCACGCAGGATGCGCCGCTGTTCGACGACACGCTGCGCGACAACATCCTGCTGGGCCGGACCGACATCACCGAGGACCGACTCGCCGAGGTGCTGAAGGCCGCCCATGTCGACGATTTCCTGCCCGCGCTTCCCGCCGGCCTCGACAGCCCCGCCGGGCCCCGCGGCGCCAACCTCTCGGGCGGGCAGCGCCAGCGGGTGGCGATCGCGCGCGCGCTCTTGCGCGACGCGCCGATCCTGCTGCTGGACGAGGCGACCTCGGCGCTTGACGCGAAATCCGAACAGGCGGTGCAAGAGGCGCTGGACAGGCTGGCCGCTGGGCGCACCACGCTGGTGATCGCCCACCGGCTGGCCACCGTGCGCGATGCCGAGCATATCGTGGTGATGGACCGCGGCCGGGTGGCCGAAGAGGGCCGCCACGAGGACCTCATTGCCCGGGGCGGCATTTATTCCGGCCTCTACCGGTTGCAATTCGCCGTGGAATCCTGACCCTCTGGCCGAGACAGCCACCCCCAGGGAGACCGTAATGCCAGGCGAGGCCGCCCCAGACCGAACCGTGATCGCCATTACCGGCGCCGACCGCCGGCATTTCCTGCAAGGACTGGTCAGCAACGATGTGACCGACCTGTCGGGCCGGCTGGTCTATGCCGCGTTGCTGACCCCGCAGGGCAAGTACCTGGCCGATTTCTTCCTGACCGAGCAAGGCGAGACCATCCTGCTCGACATCAAGTCCGAACTCGCGCCGGGACTGATGCAGCGGCTGACCATGTACAAGCTGCGCGCGGATGTGGCGCTAAAAGAGACCGGCCTGCATGTCCAGCGCGGCCTGGGACCGGCCCCCGAGGGTGCGCTGGCCGATCCGCGTCACCCGGATATGGGATGGCGCGCCTATACCGAGGCGCCCGGCACCGCGCCCGAAATCGACTGGGACGCGCGGCGCGTGGCAAACTGCATCCCCGAAACCGGCGTTGAGCTGATCCCGAACGAGACTTTCCTGCTGGAGGCCGGGTTCGAGCGGCTGAACGGCGTCGATTTCCACAAGGGCTGCTATGTCGGCCAGGAGGTCACCGCGCGGATGAAGCACAAGACCGAGCTGAAAAAGGGCCTCGCGACGGTCCTGATTGCCGGCGACGCCCCGGTCGGGAGCGAGATCACCGCCGACGGCAAGCCCGCCGGCACGCTCTTTACGCGGGCGGATGGGCAGGCAATTGCCTATTTGCGGTTCGACCGCGCCGCGGGGCCGATGCAGGCCGGCGACGCCACCGTGACCCGCAGGGGCTGAGCCATGTTCGACCGCACCGCCCTGGAAACGCTGTTGGATGCCGCTATCTCGCGGGTCGCGCCCTTGCATGGCGGCGACTTGTCCGAGGTCTTTGCCGTCACGCTGGAGGACGGGCGGACAATCGCCGTCAAGCAGGGGTCGCTGGCGATGCGCGAGGCGCGGATGCTGGATGCGATCGGGGCCGTGGGCGTGGCCGCGCCCCAGGTGCTGGCCGCCCGCGGCCCCCTGCTGGCGATGACCTATCTCGACGAGGGCCGCGCGGGGCCCCAGGGCTGGGCCGCCCTGGGCGAAGAGCTGCGCCAACTGCACGCGGTCCGCGGGGCCGACTATGGCTGGGAAGAAGATTACGCCTTTGGTCCCGCCGCCCTGCCCAACGCCGCCACCGGCGATTGGCCGGCGTTTTGGGCCGAACGGCGGCTGATGGCCTGGCCCGAGGCGCTGCCGGGCGACATCGCGCGGCGCACCGAGGCGCTGGCCGCCCGCCTGCCAGAGATGCTGCCCGCAGGGCCGGCCCCTGCCCTGCTTCATGGCGACCTGTGGTCGGGCAACGTCCTTTTCACCGCCGAGGGCGGCGCGGCGCTGATCGACCCGGCCTGCTATTACGGGCACGCGGAGGTCGATCTTGCCATGCTGCATCTTTTCGGGGCGCCTGGGCCGGGCTTTGCCGACGCTTACGGCGCCCTGGAACCGGGGCTCGCCGAACGTCGGACGCTTTATCAGCTTTGGCCGGCGCTGGTGCACCTGCGCCTGTTCGGGGCCGGCTATCGCGGCATGGTCGAGCGGATGTTGGGGGCGTTGGGGGCATAGCCCGAGGCAGGACGCCTGCGCCTTTTCCACAGCCGCGCAGCGAAGCGGCCATGTATTGCGCATATTGACCCGCGCCCGGCGGATCGGGCCTCGCGCCGTCAGGCGCGCTCGGAATATTCCATCGTCTCGGTGTTGACGACGATCGACTCGTCAGGGCCGACGAAGGGCGGCACCATCACGCGCACGCCGTTGTCCAGCACCGCGGGCTTGAAGCTGTTGGCGGCGGTCTGGCCTTTGACCACCGGCTCGGTCTCTTCGATCTTGCAGACCACCTTTTGAGGCAGGGTCGCGTTCAGCGCCTCGTTCTCGTAATACTCGATCATCACCGTCATCCCGTCTTGCAGGAACGGCCGGCGCTCGCCCAATATCTCTGCAGGCAGTTCGATCTGCTCGTAGGTCTCCATGTCCATGAAGACGAGCATCCCGTCGGTTTCATAAAGAAACTGCTGGTCTTTTTGTTCCAGCCGCACCCGTTCCACCTTGTCGGCGCTGCGGAAACGTTCATTCAGTTTCGATCCGTTGCGCAGGTTGCGAAGCTCGACCTGGGCAAAGGCGCCGCCCTTGCCGGGCTTGACGTGATCGACTTTCACGGCGGCCCAGAGCCCGCCGTTATGTTCCAAAACGTTGCCGGGGCGAATTTCGTTGCCGTTGATCTTGGGCATGGGACAGAACCTTGACAGACGGTTGATCGCGATTTCGGCGCACCTATATCTTGCTGATGGTGGGCTTGCAAGACGACTAGATACGGTGCACTGCGCGGGTTGGCTATGCGCCCAGTGCATGATAGGTATTCCGAAATGGAAATACCGAATCGCAATAAAACCGTCATATTCGGCGGCACGCCAGAAAATGCAAGAGCAAGAATAAAGGACAGCGAGATGGTCGATTTCGTTGATGGCACTGCCTTCAACCATGAACAGGGATCCCGTGCACGCAAACTGTTTGCCGCGGTGGTTCTGGCCGCGCTCGACGACGCGATCGCGGATGACAAGAAATACGGCAACGGCCCCGAGCAAATTGCTCGTTGGGCGCGATCGCGCGACGGACGCGAGGTGCTGACCTGTGCGGGTATCGACCCGAACGAACGTGTCGTCTCGGGGCTGATGGAGTTCGTCTCGAAAGGCGTGCGCACCTCGGTCGCGCTGTCGCGCGAGGAAAGCGAACGCCGCCTGATGCAGGAGCATGCCGAGGCGGCCTGACGCCGGCGAACCGCCCGAATGGAACGATCCAAGATACCAACACCCGCCGCGGTCCTGCCGGGCGGGTGTTTGGTTTTGGCCAGCGCCGACCTCGCCCGGTCTTGTTGCAACAAATCCCGGGAAAGCGCGCGCCGGCTGGCCGCGTGTCAGTCGAACGCGCGGCTGGAAAGAACCCGGTTGATCTCGCTTCGCACCAGTTTGCGCACGTTGCGCGTGATCCGCTCGCCCAAAGCGCCCTGCAGTTCCTCGCGCACGATCTCGCTGACAAGCGCCCGCAGCGCGTCCTCGTCGAGCGCGTCTTCCAGGCTGGAAAACAGGTCTTCCGACGCCGTGTCGTCGGCCTCATCCGAAGCGTCCAGGTCGCGTTGCGAAGGCTGGGGCTGCCAGCGCGCGCGGGTCCTCGCCGCGCTGGCTGCGCGGTACTCCTCGGGCTCTTCCTCGGCCTCCGCGGCGTCATCGTAGCTGGGGTCCTCGGGCAGACCGATATGAAGGCGGGTCGAACCAACCCGCGCCGATGACGCGGCCCAGGCCGTCTCGTCCGGCGTGGCGGCCACCGCGGCTTCAAGTTCGGACAGCCGCTCTTCCAGTGACGGGGCGCCGCCTTCTTCCTCGTCCCAGGCCAGTTCCCAGGCCTCTTCCGAGGCCGCCTCGGGGTCCTCGCCGGCGTCGAAGGCGCGCTCGTCGTCGGTCGCATCGTCTTCACACACGTCGTCGCCCGGCAGATCGTCGGCCTCGTCGAGGTCGAACTCCGACAGATCGGGGGCCGCACTGGCGTCGATGCGCAGCGACGGGGTAAGCACCAGTCGGCTCGCGCCCGGTCCGCGGGCCTCGGCCTGCTCGGTCACAAGGCGGCGGATCGAGGACAGGACGTCCTCAAGCTCTGCCGTCTTCATCGTGTCAGACATACCCCGTCCTCACAGCCAGTACACAGCGATGGTAGCTGCACTCCCTTAATCGCACAACAAATTGTACGTCACTCCCGGCCAATGCTTTTGAGCACACGATCCAGCCGATCGCCCTGAACGCTTGTCACCGGTGCGTTGCGCACAGCGTTGTAATAGGCGACCGGATCGTAGGTCGGAATGCCGAGCCCCAGATGATCGACCGTCAGCAGACCCATCGCCGAAAGCAGCGCGTAGACGGCGACATACTGGTTCGCCTCGGCGTTGATCCGCGCGGCGCGGGCATCGAGAAGGTCCTGTTCGGAATCGAGCACGTCGAGCGTGGTGCGCGAGCCCAGATTGGCCTCTTCGCGGGTCCCCTCATAGGCCAGCTGCGCGGCGCTGATCTGCTCGCGCGTGGCGGAAAGCTGGGCGCGGGCCGTGGAAAGGCTCGCCCACGACGTGCCCACCTCCTGGTCGATGGCGCGCACCGTCTGCAACAGCCCGGCACTGGCCTGATCGGCGCCAGCCAGCGCCTGGCGCTCGACCGAGCGCAGCTGGCCACCGCGGTAGATCGGCTGGCTGAGGGTGAGCGACAGGCTTGAGCTGTCGTTGCCGTAGTCGTCGACGCCGATCTCGGCCCCCGCCGTCACGGTCGGACCCAGCGCGGCGCGGGCGCGCGCAACGCTCAGACGGGCGACGGTCACGTTATGCTGCGCACTGACGATATCGGGATGGCGGCGCACGGCGATATCGCGCGCGGCGTTGACCGTGGCCGGCAGATCGGGTGTCGGCGGGATACCGGTCAGCGGCCCGGGATAGCGGCCCACGGCGAGCTTGAACCCCTCGCGCGCGGCGACGAGGTCGCCCTCGGCGGCCACCAGGTTGCTGCGCGCCTCGGCCAGCGCGGCCTCGGCGATCGAAACGTCGGTGCGCGTCACCTCGCCCACGTCGAACCGATCGCGCGTGGCCTGCAATTCCTGGCTGATGAGCCGAACGTTGCTTTGCCGAAGCGCCACGTTTTCCAGCGCGCGGCGCACGTCCATGTAGGCCGAGACCGCGTTGAGCAGCACGTCCTGCTCGACCCCGATCAGGTCGGACCGGGTGGCCATCACGGCTTCTTTCGCGCTTTCCACCGCCAGCCTGTTCCGGCCGTTGTCGTAGAGCGTCAGTTCCGCGCTGAGCGCCAGCGTGGCCTCGGTGCTGGTCGTGGGCGCTGCCGCCGAGGGGTTGGAGGGCGCGACATGCGTCTTGGTCGCTCGCGCAATAAAGGACACGATCGGCCGCAGCGCCGCAACGGCCTGCGCGACATCCTCGTCCGCGGCGCGCAACAGCGCCCGGTTCTGTTCCAAAAGATTGGAATTCTTGTAGGCCGCGATCATTGCATCGGTCAGCGTCTCGGCCCGCGCCCCCGCCGGCACGGCGACGGCGCATAGCAACGCAAGCCCGGCTGCCGTCTGTCTGAAGATATTACCCATTTCTCTCAGCCTTTGCCTATTTGCCACTCGGCGCCCCCCGAACGTACCGCGATCAGAATTCGAAGGCCGGCACCCGTGCGAACCCCGGCAAGACCGGGGCACTCGCGTTGAAGATGAAGCGCCAGCTCATGCCGCCCGCGCCCTTGTAACCCAACCGGCATACGCCCAGCTGCCCTTCCATGAACACCGCGACGGCGCGGCCGCCGGGGCGCAGTTGCGCCTCGAGCGCCGGCGGGAAACGCTCGATCCCGCCCTCCACCACGATAACGTCGTAGGGGGCATAGCGCTCGGCCCCCTCGGCCAGCGGCCCGGTGACCACCGCGGCATTGTCCACGCCTTGTTCCGAAAGCAGGCCCTCGGCCTCGCGCGCCATGTCGCTGTCTTCTTCGACGGCCACGGCGGTTTGCGCCAGGCGCGCGATCACGGCGGCGGAATAGCCCAGCGCCGACCCGATATCGAGCACCAGCTCGTCGGGCTGGATCGCCACCTCTTCCAGCATCTTGGACAGCGTCCGGGGGTCGAGTATGACGCGGCCGCCGCCAAGAGCGAGGTTCTCGCCGACATAGGCCGCCTCGCGTTGCGAGTCGGGCACATAGACCTCGCGCGGCACCTCCAGCATGGCCTGAATGATCGGCAGGCGGGTCACGTCGGACGGGCGGACCTGGGTGTCGACCATGGCAATGCGGCGGGCGGTGAAATCGGTCATCGGCAAAACTCGCACAGTCTCGGGGTTGGATTGGTGATGCCACAGAAACCGGGACTCGGCAACACGCCAGCAGGGCGGTGAAACGCGGCTGCCGAAGCGCTGTTGCGCGCTCACACCGCCGCAGCGGCGGCCGGCAGCGCCAGGATTTCATCGACGATGGCCGCGACCGGCCGGGCGGCGTCCACCCGCGCCCAGCCGATGGCACCGGTGCCCCGAGCCAACTGCGCCTCGAGCACCGCCAGCCCCGCATCCGAGGGCCCGCCGCGCCGCGCCGCGACGCGCCCGCGCAGGGTTTCGGCCGGGGCGTCCAGCCAGACCGCCGTCACTGGCCGGCCGGCGGCCGACAGCGCCGCCACGGCCGCCGCCCGCCGCCCCGCCCGGTCGAAGACCGCATCGACGATGACCGGCACACCCGCCGCGGCCAGTCCCCTGCCGCGCCGGCCCAGCCGCGCGTAAACCCTGTCGGAAACCTCGGGCGCATAGGCGCTTTCGGGCAGGCGGGCGTCGGGCGCCAGCCCGAAAAGCGCCTTTCGCGTTCGGTCGCTTTCAACGATGCGCGCCCCCGGCGGCGGCCCCATCCGCGGCGCCAGCGCCTCGGCCACCGTTGTCTTGCCGCTGCCGCTGAACCCGCCCAGCACGACAACCGGCGCCGGCGCCGGGTCGAGCAGCGCCGCGGCCAACGCGAAATAGCTGCGCGCGGTATCTGCCGCCGCCCCTGCCCCTTCTTCGGCACCCTCGGCAAAGGTCGCGGTCACATGCGCCCTGACCGCCGCACGCACCGCCATGAAAAACGGCAGCAGCCCCGCGCCCGCCTCGTCGCCGGTCAGGTCGAGATACCGGTTGGCCAGCCGGTTGGCGACCCCCGCCATCCCGCGATGCCACAAGTCCATCAACAGAAAGGCCAGATCGTACAGCACATCGACCGTGGCCAGCTGCTCGGAAAACTCGATACAGTCGAAAAGCCGCGGCGCGCCCTCCACCAGGCAGATGTTGCGCAGGTGCAGATCGCCGTGACAGCGCCGGATCCGGCCCTGCGCCGCCCGCCGGTTCAACAGCCCCGCATGGCGCGCCAACGCCCGGCGGAAACGTGTGCCCAGCGCCGCCACCTCGCCGCGCGAGAAGACCCGCGAGGTGGCAAACCCCGCCGCGTTGATGTCGAGCACGCCGGCCATGTTGGCCGCCCCGCCCCCGCCGCGGACCGGCGCCCGGTCGTGATAGGCGGCGATCTGCCCGGCCAGCGCCTCGATCAGCGCCGGGCTCAGCCACCCCGCCGCAGCCATACGGTCGAAAAGCGCCGCCTGGTCGAACCGCACCATCTCGACCGCCGCGTCGACCAGCGGCCCGTCGCCGTCGAAAACAAGGCCGCCATCCGCGGCCCGCGTGATCCGGCGCACGCCGAGATAGATCTCGGGCGCAAAGGGTGCGTTCAGCGCGATCTCGCGTTCGCAATAGGCCAGCCGTCGCGCGGGCGTCGAGAAATCGGCATAGGGCAGCCTGACCGCGCGCTTAAGCTTGAAGGCCCGGTCGCCGGACAGGAAGACCCGCGAGATATGCGTCTCGATCACCTCGCCTCCCGCTGCGCCGAGAAAGGCTGTGACGGCACTCTGGTCATCGGGCGTCATGGCACGGGCTCCGTTGGCAAGCCCAGAGTAGGCTCGGCCCGCCGCGATCGCAAAGCGCCAATGCGCCGCCGCGCAACCCGCCCGCCCCGCCCGGTTTCTTCTGGCCGAAAATATCCCGGGGGTCCGGGGGCAGGCCCCCCGGCGGCCTCGTGCGGGCGCTCCAAACCGCCCCAGGCCGCGGCGATACACGCTTGACGGGGGGGGCACGAAAACCTAATGAATGCGGCACTTCGGCGAGTTGGCGGAGTGGTTACGCAGCGGATTGCAAATCCGTGTACACCGGTTCGATTCCGGTACTCGCCTCCATTTCTTTCTAAATCATAGGGTTAGCGGCTGAACGGTCGGGTGTGACACAAAGTGGGACACACGCCCTATGATGCTGTCATCCTATCTAAGCCCTTCTCGGCATGGTGTTTATTACTTCCGTTGGCCTATCCCTCCGTCCCAAGAGGGAAAGCGGACCACGGTGCGCATCTCCCTGCGGACACGTTGCCCGGATCGGGCTGGTGATTTGGCCCGCCATCTTGCATCCTGCGGACGAATACTGCGCGAGAACAATGCATTGGCGGGACTGAGACAAAGCGAGATACGCGAGAAGGTGCAAGCCTACTTCAAGGCGCAACTGGACCAGTACCTTGACTGGCTGGACCGGCGCGGCTTGTCGAAGAATGCCTTGGCCGATGCCCGCGAAGAAATGCTGGACCATGACAGCATGGTCGATCTTGAAAGCGTCCATCCCCAATACCTGCCAATCGCCCGCTTCAAGACGAAGATGGAAGTCTCGGACGCCGATTGGGAGGCCAGCCTGCCCCGCATCGCCATTGAACTACGCAAGGGTCGCCGGGACATGCTCAGGCGCGTTCTGGAAGCCGCTGAGCGCCTTGAGCATTACTCCTATGACGATGCCCCGAACATCGTTTCTGCCGCTCCTGCGCCCGCTCTGCCAGCCTCATCGCCCTTGGGTGCGGCGGTGGATGATTTCATCGCTGAGCATTCGCGCCAATGGACGGGCAAGACCACGGTTCAGAACCGGGCTTACCTGAACATCCTTGTCGAATACTTCGGCCCTGATCGGCTGCTTGCGACGATCACCAAGCAAGATGCAAGCGAAGTAAAGAAGGTCTTGCAGGTGCTACCGGCCAGCCGAAACACCAAGCCCAAGTTGAAAGCCATGCCCTTGATGCAAGTCATCAAGGAACCGGGGCACAAGAAGATCGCAGCCGGGACACTCAACAGCCATATCCAGATGTTCAAGATGTTCTTCGACTGGGCGGAACGGCACGGACATGCTCCGCACACGCTCTTTGAAGGAATGAAGGTGAGGAAGGACAAGGCCAGCGAGAGTGAGCGCAAGCCCTTCACACCGGATCAGGCGCGGTTGATCTACACCGAGTTGACGGAGAACCCGTCCGGGCTGGTGCGCAAAGACAGCCACAAGTGGGGGATGCTCTTGGGCATGTTCACCGGGGCGCGTTTGAACGAGATTTGCCAACTCGACATTGCCGATGTGAAGCAGGACGGCGGTACATGGTTCCTGAACATCACTGACGAAGGCGACGACACCAAAAGCGTCAAGTCTAAGGCAGGACGGCGCAAGGTGCCCCTGCATTCCGAGTTGATCCGCCTTGGCTTTCTCGACTTCGTGGAAAGTCGCAGGAACGCCACACGCCTGTTCCCAGACTACAGCTACAGCGCCAATGGCGGCTACGGTCGCAACTTGGGCCGCTGGTGCAATGAGAGTTTCTTGCCCAAGCTGGGCATCAAGCAGCCGGGTCTTGTCTTTCATAGCCTGCGGCACACTGTTGTGACGCGGCTGAGCCAAGCAGACGTGCCCGAACCCATTGTGCAGTGCATCGTCGGTCACGCGCGTTCTGGTGTCACGCAAGAGGTCTATAATCGGGAAGGCTACACGTTGACCCAGTTGAAAGAGAACATTGACCGCTTCGCCATCTGCCAAGCTAACTAGTCGGCTGGTCGGGGCCATTTTGCATGGCCCCTTCCATCGTGAACGCAAAACGGCCAGCTTCCGCGCGGATCGCTTCGAGTGTTTCGGAGGTCATCGCTTCTTCCGTGACTTCTGCTATCCACTCCGGGTCAACTTCGTCCATGCGCTCAAGCGCGGTCAGTTGCGCAACGATGAATGCCGCGCCGTTGGTGTGCATGTCGAGATCGGACAGTTTCAGACCGAATGCCTGCACCGTTCCATCGAATGCGCCTAGCGCAGCGGCGGCAATCTCTTTGTCATCGAGGTCGCGCTTTATCGCTGTCAAATAGCCGACATGGTGCATACCCGCCGCAAGGTGGACGTCCTCCAAGCTATCAGGCTGGGACGTAAAAACAGCTTCATCTGGTTCAGTTGCGGCAGGCTCACCCATCGGCGCGTTATCTTCGTGCCTGAGCGGCACAATGAAGTTGTCTTCCGCTTTCGGGTTCATTGCGCCCGCGCAAAAGGCGCTCACCACGAAAGCAACACCCAAGGGCATGACGAAAGCCAATAGCAAGAAACCGGCAACGAGAAACAGCCACCAATACGCGCGGAAAAACCGCATGGTGCCGGTGGCAACCAAGAGTTGCATTTGCACGTTCCACCAATAGCGCCCGATCACGCCAAGGCTGGTACTCGCAGCGGCAAAACCTTCGGTCGCAGCACCGTAGGCGATGTGGTGGTCAGGTGACTTGTTGTTGAGGCTCATAGGGCGCTCCGATGGTGAGACTGACGCGCGCCCCGGCACGGCCCGACACCGGACAGCAAGGACGATCAATATCCAGATTTTAGATACCTAGTTTTGAGATATAGTCAACGCGCCCAGTGCAACAGCATGGGGCGTTCATGCCTAAAACTCTTGGAGATCAAAGGCATGATGCTCTTATCCGCTATCTCATCGAGAAGCGCGGCGAGGCAGGCTTGAAGCAGGTGGAACTTGCAGAGCGGATGAAGGTCTACCAGTCCTTCATCGCGCGGCTGGAAAGCGGTCAACGCCGGGTGGATGTGGTGGAACTGGTCAAGCTGGGCGAGGTGCTTGGCTTCGATCCTACCGAGATCGTGGGCAGGCTGGCCAAGATGTCGGACTGAGCCTGCCACGGCCCCGGCCTATTTGCCCCAGTAATGGGGTGAAACCATTATTAACCCCACGAGCTACCCACATATAGCCGGACTGAGTAGCATCATGGCTCTAATGCCTCGGCCTCGAACGCCGCTTTAAAGTCGGTATTGGTCTGACCCGTCTCATTGAAGAAGGGCAATCCAAGAACCGTGTAATCCCGACCTTGGAATACCGTCTCAAGTCGGGCCTTGGCTTTCACTTGCTCAAGAAAGTCCTGCTTCCAATCGTCTTGCGGGCGCAACTGGTCGCCCTTGGGTTCGATGAATAGCTGCAAGATTGTGCTGGCTTCTTCGCCCTTCTTCTTCAGAAACAGAACGAAGTCGGGTTCAAAGGCGCGTCCGGTGTCGAAGTCGTACAGCTTCACCGCCTTCTCATTCCGTAGCAGGTAGAAGTCGTCATACACGCCCCGAAGTCGGGCTTCCTGATCGTGCATATACTTGATGAAGTGCTTTTCTTGGTCCGTGCCGTAGCTGTCGTCGTAGGCGTGCCAGTCCTTGCCGCTCAGGTCGATCTGGTCCAGCCCCGGCACGTTGCTTTCACCCTTCACCCAACTCAGGCCCGTCTCGCCTTCGATCCTCAGTTTCAGCACCTTGTCGGTGAAGCGGTCCTTGATGGGTTCCGGCTTGAAGTCCTTGGTGCCGATATACTCGACGCTTTCACGTTTCACGCCGCTTTCGATCTGGTGCAGAACGTATTGCGCGATGTCCAGCTTTTGCCGTGCGGTCAGGTTGTCCAAGTCATCGGGCAAACCGCGCACGCTCACTGTCACGCCGCCCAGATAGGTATCGGAGGTCACAAACTGCGAGGCGCTGGCGAGTTGCGGGAAATAGGTCCGCAAGTTGGCGAAGTGGAAGAAGTCGTTGGCATCCATCGCAAAGCCCAGAATGGCCCTGCCAAAGTCGGCCAGCTTAAAGTCGCGGGACACGGGTTCCTTGCTCGACGGTTTCAGCGTCAACTGCCCACCGCCAAAGGCAGAGGCTTCCGTCACCCGGCCTGTCATCAGGTTGGGATAGGTGAACGGGCCTTCGATCTTGTAGGCGTCCAGCCCGTCCACACCGTCGCGCGGGTTCTTCACCCGGTCATTTGTCCAGACGTATTCACTCACATATAGGGAGGACTGCTTGAAGCTGTCCTTGAGCCTCAAGCGCACCGTTCGAGCGGTGTCGTCCAGCATCCCGGTTTCCCGCAAGGCATTGCGGATGTCTTGGATGTACTTGGGATTGTGCGAACAGTGATAGTGCAGCCCTTCCAGCACCCGCAAAGGATGGTCCACCGCGCTGTCATACTTGCGCTTTTCCCGTGCCGCGTCCGGTTGGTCCGGGGCGATGAACGGGAAGTACCGCGCCCCGCGCCCGATCAACTGCGCCTCGGCCATCGTGGTCTTACCCACCTTGTTGGCCTTGCCGTCGCGGGTGTCATACAGCCGCACGATGTCGAACAGGTTCAGCACGTCCCAGCCTTCGTTCAGCTTATCGACGGCGAAGATCACCCGTATCTCGTTGTCCCGATCCTCCAAGGCGTTGAGTTCTATCTGTCTGTTTTCCAAGTCCTTGGGGTTGTTGACGTTCACCACCTTCTCGGGGGCAAAATCGCCCTGTAGCTCACGGGCGAAATCCGCGCCGCTCATGGCCCGTTCGTCCATGATGAAGGCGAAGGCCCGCGAAAGGGTCTCATCGCCCTCAGAGGCCGCCCTCAGCGCGTCCAGCGCCTCGCCCGTCAGCCCGGCCACCATCGCCGTGAACGCCACTTCATTCTCGCCAGAGGCCGCGATGGTCTTGGACTTCATCAGGATTACAGGCTTGCAATGCAGCCCATGCGCCTCGGCCACCTTCCGGCGGTACTGGCTCAGGACCATCGCCTGCATCATCCGGGCCTCGGGTGGCAGATCGGCTTGCCGCAACTCGATGTCCTTGGAATAGCCGTCTTCGCGAAACTGCCGCAGCGAATAGTCGTACAGTATCTTGTCGGCATACTTCGCCCGGATCGCGTCGTTGCTCAGGTCCACGGTCGCGGTAAACTCCAACAGCATGTTTTCAGGATGCTGGCGGAAAATCTCGGATACCGTGCCTTCCCAACTGGCCTTTTCCTTCGCTTCGTCCTTGGTCAGCTTGTCCTTGCTCTTGGTCTCGGCGTTCAGGTGGTGCGCCTCGTCCGAGATCATCACCACCTTGTAGTCGCGGAAGTCTTCGATGGTGACGGCATTCTCTTTCGGGGCCTGCATCCTTGTGTGCAGCCCTTGAATGGTGGTGAAGTGGATGTTGATCGCGTCCGTATTCACCGCGTCGAAGGTGTCCACCGCGCGGATGTCCACCGGCTTGTCATCAATCCGCACACTGGGCGCGAACAGGTGCTTGGCCGATGCGGGGTTGAGGAAGTTTTCCTTGGTCTTCTCGATGATCTGGGCAGAGTTTACGAAGAACAGGAAGTTGCGATAGCCGCGCCGGTACAGGTCCAGGATCAGCGCCGCCATCAGCACCGTCTTGCCGCTGCCCGTGGCCATGTGGAACAGCAGGTGCGGGTTGGTCGGGCGTTGCGGGAAGTCTTCGATGTAGTAGAGCCAGCGTTCCAGCGCCGTGACCTGATAGGGCCTCAGTTCGATCTTGCCCGCGATGTTGCCCGTCACATGGTCGGGGATGTCCTTCTTGAGCAGCCCGAGTTCAACCGCCCCGTTCAGCTTGTCGTTTAGGGTCTGGCTCATTGGTCCAGCTCATAGAAAGAGCGGGTCGCGCGCCTGTCGTCTTCCGCAATGTCGAAGTCTACATCGCCAAGAGAGCCGAGATTGACATAGAGGTGGTTGGCATCAAGGCAGTCCATCAAAACGCGCTTGGCGTCTTCCAGCGGAAGGGCGGCGAAGTCTTTGATGTCGAAGGCGCTCAGGTCTACGTCATAGCGCAGATAGCCGGTGGCCTGCATGTCGGCATGAATGGTTTGCAGCGCGGCCATGTCCGGGGCCGCTTCGATCCGGTCGGCAAAGGCCGAGTTGGAGGCCGCAAGTTCGGCATAGACAAACGATCCGCCGCCTTGCCACTCGACGGCTTTGGAAATGCCGCCCTGTTCGCCTTCGATGACTTTCTTGAGGCGCGATGCGGGCAACTCAAGAATGTAGTCCATCTGTTCAACGGCGATCCAGCGACGACCCATCTTGTGCGCAACTGCCGCTGTCGTTCCTGAGCCGGAATAGAAGTCCAAAACGATGTCACCGGGATTGGTGGCAATGTGGACAATGCGTTGTAACAGTCGCTCAGGCTTTGGTGTGAAGTCAGACGCTTCATCCGAACCGACGATTGCATTCAACTCTTTCTTGGCCTGTTCATTCGTCCCTGCATCTTGATGCGCCCACCAAGTCGATGACTGAATACCGTTTTCGTCCTTGAGGTACTTCTTACGTCTTGGTTGATTGCTTCCATCCTTGCCGAACCAAAGACGTTTCTCTTTCTCAAGGATGCGGTATTCTTCCTCAGTCACTTTCCAGCAATAGCCTTCTGGTGGATAGAACCTGTCGCCAGACGGCGCGGTGATCCAATACATCTGATTTTCACGGCCCCACTTGCCATTCTTCTTTTGGTTCTGGGCGGTGAAGTCTCTATGAACCCATGGTCCTTTGGGGTCATTGTCTGGGTTCTTATATTCCGCGCGCTGCTTGTCTGTCATGGGCAAGCGATTGGCGCTTTCCTCAAAGATAGTCTTGAAGGTGCCGTTGGACCGCTTGGTTGTGCCTTGCTCACGGGCAAAGACAAGAATGTTGTCATGTGAGTTGCCAAGAATAACCCGGTCGTCGGGTGAGGTTCTCTTTTGCCACGCAATGTGCGCTACAAACTTTTCACGCCCGAAGACCTCATCCATCATCACTTTCGCGTAGTGTACTTCAGTATCATCCAGTGTGACGAAGATTGCACCATCGCGGGTGAGTAGCGACTTCGCGATTTCAAGTCGCCCCTTGAAGAAGGTCAGCCATGCAGAGTGGTTGAAACGGTCATTATACCGGAACCCGTCATTGCCGGTGTTATAGGGCGGGTCGATATAGATCAGCTTCACCTTGCCCGCATAGCGCGCTTTCAGCGAATGCAGCGCCAGCAGGTTGTTGCCCTTGATAAGCAGGTTGTCGTCCTCCGACACCGCATCCACGGGCTTTGCCTTACCTGCCGCCACGGCCTCCGCATCCCAGCGTTCCCAGCCGGTCAGCACCTTGGGTTCAAACAGGCGCGTGATGTCGTCCGGGGCCAGCGTCGTGTTCCAGAACACCTCGTTGCGGCCCCGGTCCTCTTTCGTCATGCCGCCTTCCAGCACGCAATCCTTGTAGGGCCACGCCAGCACCACGTCCCGCGACTGGCTCAGGTAATCGCCGCGCCCATCGGTCAGGCCGATCCGGTTCTTGAAGGCTGTGTAGCTGTCGGGCAGGAAGGCTTTGTTGGACACGAAGTCCTGAAACTTCACCTTGTCAAAGACCAGCGCCCCCGCGACCTCGGCAAAGAAATGCGCCTTGATCGTGTCGGACTGCATCAACAGTTCCAGCAGCCGCGCGTCCATGTTCAGCGCCGCCTCGATCACCGCATTCTTGAGGATCGCCCCATCCGAGATGAACGCCTGTTCGGCTTGGAGAAGCGCCGTCAGGTCATCGAGAAGGTTCTGCATGAATGGTCGCCCCCGTGTTCGTCTTTTCGCCCTTTGTGCCTGACGGGACAGGGAAAATCCAGCGGTCCCTTATTTGCCCCAGTAATGGGAATATTGGGTTTATAGGGGCAGGTCAGCGCAGGGCGTAAGCCGGGGTGACTTTGACAGGGGGAACCTGCCCCAGCCTCGCCTTGAAGGTGTCCTTCATCACCTGCACCAGTTCCCGTTCCAGATGGGCCTGCACGATGAAGGCGTCATGGATGGGCAGGATCGCATGGCCCTGCCTGACAAAGTGCAGCATGATCGCCTCAGCCATATCGCTTTCCAGCCGTTGCAGGGTCAGGCCCTTGTCGGTGCCCAGCATGGCGGGAACCATCGGGAAGGCGTCCAGCACCTGCGCGCGGAAGTCCTCTGCTGTCATGCCCCACCGGGTGCTGTCGAAGTCGCGGGGTTCCTCTGTCGTGCCTGTCTTGGAGTTGAGCAAGGCGGCAAGCGTGGCCTTGGCATGGTCCCGTAAATCTTCGTCCGCATTCGCCCCCACTATTGGAGAATAGGGGTCTTCCGGTATGGGCTGGCCCGCCTCTGCCAACAGCACCGCCGGGTTGAAACCGCTAAAGTCGGCTTCGATGGTGTGCTGCCCGTCTATCGTGATCGCGGGGCGCACATGGCTTTTGACGTTCTGCCACCAACCGCCGTGAAAGCGGCCACCGCAATCGAAGTTGCCCCGGTTGAAGACCCGGTGCAGGCGCACCTTGCGGCCTTGGTATTCGGGTTTTCGGTCATGGATCGTGAGCGGTCGCGTCGTGTCTATATCGGTCGCGTCCAGCTTTGCGTTGATCTCTTCCAGACGTGCCCGCATCGCCATCGTGTCGGGCGTATCGTCGTATCCGCAAAGCCGGTCCTTCTTGTCTTTCAACCGAATGGGTTCTTTGCCCCTCTCCACTCGGAAGTCACCAAAGGTCCAATCCTCAGCTTGCAGTTCGCTTGCACCCTTTTCGGTCAATGCGAAGCGGCTGGTTTGACTATGGTCGGGAAGATTGAAGCCGCGCTTGACCATTTCAATGTGGCCAAGTTTGCACAACCAGTCCTGCACGGTCGTGAACCTGTCTGCTGTCATATATTCAGGTCGGTATCGCCGTTCCCGGTCCAGTGCCTCGTTGCTGCGATACATGCCGATTGTCGTCGGCCATTTGTTGCACTTCGCGCGCATCAAGTTAGCAAGGATTACACTTCCGCAGTCGATAAACTTCCGTTGCGTGTTGGGGCTCGGTTTGCGCTTGGGGAATGCCGCTGCCCACTCCGCGCACACGTCATCCATGAGCAAGTCGATAAGGTTCTGTGCATCGCGATTTGACGCCACCAGATACGGCTCAAACGCCCATGAGTGATCCGCCAGTTGGCTGGGCAGAGTGGCAGCTATCGCCGCCATCCTCAAAGCGAAGTCAGACTTGGTTTCATCGGCCATCGAAAAATCCCGAAACATTTTTTCGTGACCCGATCTATACACAGCCACGCGCCAACTTCCCCCATACCCTACCCGCCCGGTGGGGGACACGCCCCGGTTCGCGCCTCGCCCGTACCATTGGACACAGAAAGCGCCATAGGGTCAGCACCCGCACCACCTACAGAGGGACAGAAGCGCCAAGACGTGACCCGCCCTCACTAAAGGACGAAGGGACAGCCAAGGATGCATTCGGGCCACCTATAGGACGATAGGAAGGCCACCTGAGACAACACCCGGCGGTTGACAGAAGCACAACCAAGACAGCATAAGTGTGACACGAAGTGCGACACACAACTCAACCTCGCACGCGATTGTTCAAGCCTTCCAGTGGCTTAGAAAAATGGTAGCGGGTCCGGTACTCGCCTCCAATACTTGGCGGATTCGGCGCGGGGTTTCTCAACAACTCCCACAACATTCGCTTTTTGGTTTCGTTTCGTTCACTTGCGTTGTTCCTGGGCCTTTGGTGCCCTGACCTTCTACCGGACGCTCGCGGTGCAGTGCGCCGTCATGTCCTGCATTCCCCTCGTGACCGCGGCGATTCCCTCGTCTGTCATTCTGGGGTGGCGGTATAGCGCATCCCGTGAATGTGGTATCCTCCGGCCCCGATCTGGCGGCGCACCTTCATCACCGCCAGCGCTGCGCCTCAGTAGGACCACAGGCCGGTGGCGCGGCTGTTCGTGAGGATGACGCTCGGCGGTGCTGAGCGCCCCGCCGGGCGCGCGGTGAGCGGTATTTATAGCCGCTTCCCGGTCTTGGAGTGGCGGACGTTGATGCCGCCCGCTTCGATGTCGCCCAACTGCATCTAGAGCACGTTCCCGATGCGCTGACCGGTGCCCAGGCGCAGTTCAAACAGCAGGAGCGCCCTGCCCTGCGCCGTGGCGCGATAGGCGGCGGGCAGGGCCAGGACCGCGTCGAGAAGGGCGGCCATCAGCACGCGTGTCATGTTTTGCACCGCTGGCTTGTTTCGCCTGATGCGTCATCCGAAAGTCAGAAAGGGAGACATCGATACCCTGACCGCGATCAGGCTCGATCATGATTCATAGATTTCATATGCATTTTTGTTGATTCCAAGCCGGGCGCGGTGCTTGCCAGACCGCCCGGTGCGCCTTAAGCCTTGCCTGATCCAACCGAGAGGGCCTTTTTCGTGCTGGTTTACCGCCTGCTTCTGACGCTCGCCGCACCCGTTGTCGCGCTGCGCCTGGCGCGCCGGCGCGACGAGGCGGACGAGCGGCTGGGCGGCGGCGCCCCGGCGGCGGCACGCAAGGGTGCCACGATCTGGGTGCATGCGGCCTCGAACGGCGAGGCCGCGGCGGCCCGCCCGCTGATCGAGGCGATGCTGGCTTGCGACCCCAAATTGGCACTTGTGGTCACCTGCAACAGCGCCACGGGCCGGGCCCTTGTCGCGGGCTGGGGGCTGGCGCGGGTCACCGCGCGGCTTGCGCCGCTCGACTACCGGCGGGCGCTCAGCCGGTTCCTGGCCAACTGGCAGCCCGAGGCGCTGATCGTGATCGAGAACGAGCTTTGGCCGAACCGCCTGGCGATGATGGCCGATCTCAAGCGCCCCGTTCTGGTGCTGGGCGCGCGGATGTCGCCGCGCAGCCTGCGCCGCTGGCAGCGCTTTCCGTCCCTCGCCCGTGGGGTGATCGGGCGTCTTTCCTATGTCGCGCCTCAGGATGCGGCCTCGCGGGAACGGTTCCTGTCGCTCGGCGTCGACGAGGCGCGGCTGGGCCCGGTGGTCAGCCTGAAATCCGGCGCCGGCGCCCTGCCCTACGACGAGGCCGAGTATGCGAGCCTCCTGCCGCGCTTCCCGCACGAGGCGACGCTCCTGGCCGCCTCGACCCATGAGGGCGAGGAACGCGTGATCCTGCGCGGCTTTGCCCAGGCGCTGGCCCGGCGGCCGGCGATGCGGCTGATCCTCGCGCCCCGCCACCCGCGCCGCGCGCCCGAGATCGTCGAGATGATCAAGGCTCGGAACCTGACCTTCGCCCAGCGCAGCGCGGGCGAGGTGCCGGGCCCGGAAACGTCCGTCTATCTCGCCGACACGATGGGCGAGATGCCGCTGTGGTACGCCTTGGCCGGGATCACGTTCGTCGGCGGGTCGCTGGTGGACAAGGGCGGGCACACGCCGTTCGAGCCCGTCTCGCACGGGTCGGCGCTGCTGCACGGGCCACATGTTGCGAATTTCGCCGACGCCTATGCCGCGCTCGCCGCCGCCGGCGCCAGCCGCCGCGTCGACAGCGCCGACGCGCTGGCCGAGGCCTGTCTCGACCTCGACCGGGGCACCCGCGCGCGCATGGCCAAGGCCGCGGTCGCGGTGATCGTGCGGATGCAGGACAGCGAGGCCGGGCTTGCGCCGCTCGTGACGCGCATCGGCGAGCTTGCCGGCCTGCCAGCCCTTTCCGCCCATGCCGAAACCGGACCACGCCCATGACCCAGCCGCTTTTCAGCCGCGACTCGCTCGAGGCCGCTACCGCCCTCGTTCATTCCCGCATGCCCGCCACCCCGCAATACGCCTGGCCGCAACTGGCCGAGGCGACCGGCGCCGAGGTCTGGGTCAAGCACGAGAACCACACGCCCACCGGCGCGTTCAAGCTGCGCGGCGCTGTCACCTTCATCGACTGGCTGCGCCGGGCCCACCCGGAAGTGCCGGGCATCTGCACCGCCACCCGCGGCAATCACGGGCAGGGCCAGGCGCGCGAGGCGCGCGCGGCCGGGCTGACCGCAAAGGTCTACGTCCCCCACGGCAATTCGGTGGAAAAGAACGCCGCGATGCGCGGCTTCGGCGCCGAGCTGATCGAACACGGCGCGGATTTCGACACCGCCAAGACCGAGGCGATGCGCGTGGCCGCGGCCGAGGGGCTGATGCCCGTGCCGCCCTACCACCTGGAGCTGGTGCGCGGCGTGGCGAGCTACGCGTGGGAGCTGTTCCATTCCCGGCCCGATCTCGATGCCGTCTACGTGCCGATCGGCTGCGGCTCAGGCATTTGCGGCACGATCGCGGCGCGCGACGCCCTGGGGCTGAAGACGCAGATCATCGGGGTGGTCTCGCAAAACGCCGACTGCGCGAAACGCTCGGCCGAGGCGGGGCGGCTGGTCGAGACCGACAGCGCCCGGACCTTCGCCGACGGCATGGCGGTGCGGGTGCCGGTGAAAGAGGCGTTCGAGGTCTATTCCAAGGGGGCCGAGCGGATTGTGGCGGTCAGCGACGCGGAGGTCGCAGAGGCGATGCGCCTGATGTTTCGCGCCACCCACAACGTGGCCGAGGGGGCGGGGGCCGCGTCGCTGGCTGCGCTCTGCCAGGAAAAGGACCGGATGGCCGGCAAGAAGGTCGGCGTCATTCTGTGCGGCGGCAATGTCGATACCGGCTGGTTCGCCACCGTGCTGCAGGGCGGCGTGCCGACCCCTTAGGCAGGGCCTAGCGGGTAGCGCGCCAATTCCTCGTAGCGCGCACCGCCCGCGCCCAGATCGGAACGGTAAAGCGCGAAGTGATCCACCGCGAAGGGCGGCGCGGCGAAATCGGCGCGCATGGCCAGGTGGCGTTCCAGCCGCTCGGGATCGGCCAGCGGGCGGTTGATACGCGCCAGCGTCACATGGGGCACGAAGCGCCGCCGCTCCAGCGTCAGGCCCGCGCCGCGCGCGGCCTGTTCCAGCTTGGCCTGCAGGCGGGCCAGCCCGGGGCACTCGGCCGCGCCGGCATAAACCGCCCTTGGCTTGCCCCCGCCGAAGACGCCGAGGCCCCTGAGGCCCCTGAGGCTGACCTCGAAGCCCGGCATGCGCAACGCCTGCCACGCAAGGTGCACCTCCTCCAGCGCCGACTCCTCGATCTCGCCGAGGAAGACCAGCGTCAGGTGCAAATTCTCGGGCGGCACCAGCCGCGGCACCGGCAGGCCCTGCTGCACGATCATCAGTTCCATCCGTTGGGCCTGGGGGATGTCGAGCGCGGCGAAGGCGCGGATCATGGGGGCTCCCGTTTCTCAAGCGCCGCCAGGCGGTCGCGCAGCTCGTCGCGTAGCGGCCCCGGTCGCGGCGCGTCGCGCAGCGTGTCGAACCAGTGCGCGGGGGGCGCCTTGCCCCGGCGGCTGCCGGTCCAGGACAGGCCCCTCAGCACGGCCGCCCCAGCCTCGGGCAGGCGGTCGGGAATGTCGAGCCCGTTCAGCGTGGCCCAGACGCCCGTCCAGAGCCGGCCCACCGACCACGGGTTATAGCCGCCGCCGCCCAGCACCAGGTAGCGCGGGCTGAGAGGCGCCAGCGCCGCCACCACCGCCCAATGCGCGTTGTTCGACAGCGACAATCGGCTGAGCGGGTCTTCCTCCACCGCGTCGGCCCCGCATTGCAGCACCACCGCCTCGGGGCGAAAGGCCGCCACGCGGGGCAGGATCAGCCGGTCCAGCACCGCTGCCATCTCGGTATCGTTAAAGTCCCGCGGCACCGGCAGGTTGAACACGTTGCCGCCGCCGCGGTCCTGCAACCCGCCGGTAAAGGGCCAGCGCCGTTCCTCGTGGACCGAGATCATCAGCGTTTGGGGATCGTCGGCAAAGGCCACTTCCACCCCGTCGGGGTGGTGCGCGTCGATATCCACATAGGCGATACGCCCGACGCCCGCGCGCCTGAGCGACAGGATCGCCAGCACCGGGTCGTTGAGGTAGCAAAACCCACCGGCCCGCGCCGGCATCCCGTGATGGGTGCCGCCCGCCGGGTGGTAGATCACGCCGCCCTTTGCCAGCAGCTCTCCCGCCAGCAGCGACCCGCCGGCGCCGGTGGCGGGGCGGCGGTACATCTCTGGGAAAACCGGGTTGGACGGGGTGCCCAGCCCGTACCGGCCGCGCTCGGCCTCGCTGACCGCCTGCGCCGCCTCGGCGCGTTCGAGCGCCGCGATGTAGTCGGGGCTGTGCCACAGCGTCAATGCCGCAGGCTTGGCGCGGGGCGCGACGATGTAGCGGTCCGACGGCAGCCAGCCCAGCGCGCGGCTGAGGTCGAGCACCGTGGACACGCGCGGCACCCTGAGCGGGTGCCAGGCGCCATAGCCGGACCGGCGGAAGATCTCCGATCCGATCAGCCGGGGCACGCTCACTGCGCCAGCAACTGCTCGATCTTGCGGGTCAGTTTGGGCGCGGTGGGCTTGAGAAACGACCCGTAGGTCACGACGACCTCGCCGTCACCATCAAGCAGGACCTTGTTGAAGTTCCAACCCGGCTCCCACCGCTTCGACTTGGCCAGCCAGCGGTAGAACGGGTGCGCGCCCTTGCCCTTGACATGGGTGATCTCCGTCATCGGCAAGGTGAGGCCGAAATTGGTGTCGCAGAAATCCTTGACCTCTTGCTCGCTGGACAGCTCTTGCCGGAAATCGTCGGAGGGCACGGCAAGCACCAGAAGGCCCTTCGGCCCGTAGCGCTCGTGCAGCGTCTGCAGGTCATCGTATTGCGGGGTGAAGCCGCACCGCGAGGCGGTGTTGACCACCAGCACCGGGCGGCCTGCGTAATCGTCAAGCGAGATCTCGCCACCATCGATCGAGGCAAAGCTGAAGCTTTCGCGCGCCGACGACGGCAGGGCGGTGGCAATCACGATCATGAGGGCGGCAAACAGGCGCATCGGTGGCTCCGGCTGGTGACAGAACGTGAGGTATCGCTGCGAACGCGGCGGTCAAGCCCGCGACGGGCCGCGCCGGGCGTCTGCGGGCGCGCGCCGGGCCCTTGGGCGGATTTCGCATGCCGCTGCGCGGCGCAAAATTCGTGCCGGGCATACATTCGAAATCCCTTGGTGCGGGCGGCTGGCGGCGGCGCGACGCCGGGATGGGCGCGACGATCCAGACCGGCGGCTGCGTTGCATTTGGGCGGCATTTGCTTATCTACTGGGACATCCACGCCACGGGATTTCCGCGATGATCCGCTACAACCTCACCTGCGCGAAAGGCCACCGCTTCGACAGCTGGTTCCAGTCCGCCGACGCCTTCGACAATCTGATGGCGCGCGGCATGGTCAGCTGCGCGGTCTGCGGCGGCGGTGGGGTGGAAAAGGGGCTGATGGCGCCACGCGTCGCAACCGGCGAGGCCGGCACACCCGGCTCTGCGCCCCCCGAGCGGCCGCTTTCGGCCCCGGCCTCGCCCGCCGAACAGGCCCTGGCCGAACTGCGAAGGAAGGTGGAGCAAAACGCCGAGTATGTCGGCCTGCGCTTCGCGCAAGAGGCGCGCGACATCCATGACGGCGCGGCGCCCGAACGGCCGATCTACGGCGAGGCCCGGCTCGACGAGGCGAAAAAGCTGATCGACGAGGGCGTACCCGTCGCCCCCCTGCCCTTTGCGCCCCGGCGCAAGACCAACTGAACGGAACGCGGGGCATGTGCGTTTTCATCACCGGCGCGACCCGCGGCATCGGGCTGGAGCTTGTGAAAGGCTACGCCGCCGCCGGGCGGCCGGTCATCGGCACCTCGCGCGATGGCAGCGGGCCCGAGGTGGCCGGCGCGGAATGGGCGCATCTCGACGTGACCGCGCCCGGCAGCCACCGCGCGCTGGCCCGCACCCTCGACGGGCGGGCGGTCGATCTGCTGGTCTGCAATGCCGGCGTCTATCCAGACAAGGGCCAGAGCCTCGCCGACGGCTACCCGCCCGAGATGTGGGCCGAGACCTTCGCCACGAATGTGACCGGCGTGTTCCTGACGGTGCAGAGCCTGCTGCCCAATCTCCAACTGTCCGAGGCGCCCAAGATCGCGGTGATCTCGTCGCAGATGGGCTCTGACACGCGGGCGGCACAGCGGCGGGGGCCGGGCGGGTCTTACGTCTACCGCGCCTCCAAGGCCGCGGCGCTGAACCTGGGGCTGAACCTCGCCGCCGACCTGCGCGATCTGGGCATCGCGGTGGGCATCTACCATCCCGGCTGGGTGCGCACCGACATGGGCGGGGCGGGGGCCGAGATATCGGTGCAAGAGGCCGCCGCGGGCCTGAGCGCCCGCTTCGACGCGCTCAGCCTGGAGACCACCGGCTGTTTCGAAACCTGGGATGGCCGCGACCACCCCTATTGACCTTGCCCTCGCGCCGGGCTTCCCCTAGAGCGAGCCGGACCGGGAACAAGCGACAAACGGGGCGATCATGCCGCTTCTGGTGATGAAATTCGGCGGCACGTCCGTGGCCGATCTGGCGCGGATCAAGAACGCCGCCGAAAAGGTGAAGCGCGAGGTCGAGCGCGGGCACGAGGTGATCGTCATCGTCTCGGCCATGTCGGGCAAGACCAATGAACTGGTCGGCTGGGTCGAGCAGACCTCGCCGATGTTCGACGCCCGCGAATACGACGCGGTGGTCAGCTCCGGCGAGAACGTCACCGCCGGGCTGATGTCGCTGACCTTGCAGGAAATGGACGTGCCGGCACGCAGCTGGCAGGGCTGGCAGGTGCCGGTGCAGACGACCTCGGCCCATTCCACGGCGCGGATCGAGGACATTCCGCGCGCCAATATCGACGCAAAATTCGCCGAGGGCATGAAGGTGGCGGTGATCGCGGGCTTTCAGGGGCTCAGCCCCGAGGGGCGTATCACGACGCTGGGCCGGGGCGGTTCGGACACCACGGCGGTGGCCTTTGCCGCCGCTTTCGACGCGATCCGCTGCGACATCTACACCGATGTCGACGGGGTCTACACCACCGACCCGCGGATCGAGGACAAGGCGCGCAAGCTGGACAAGATCGCCTTCGAGGAAATGCTCGAACTGGCCAGCCTCGGCGCCAAGGTTCTGCAGACCCGCTCGGTCGAGCTGGCGATGCGCTACAAGGTACGCCTGCGCGTGCTGTCGAGCTTCGAGGACAACGACGAACATTCGGGTACGCTGGTCTGCGACGAGGAGGACATCATGGAACAGAACGTGGTCTCGGGCATCGCCTATCAGCGCGACGAGGCGAAGATGACGCTGATCTCGGTCGCCGACCGGCCCGGCATCGCCGCCGCGATCTTCGGGCCGCTGGCCAGCGCGGGCGTGAATGTCGACATGATCGTGCAGAACATCTCGGAAGAGGGGCGCACCGACATGACCTTTTCCTGCCCGGTCAACCAGGTCGCCCGCGCCCAGAAGGCGATGGAGGATGCGCGCACCAATGGCGACATCAATTTCCACGAACTCGTCGCCGATACCGATGTCGCCAAGATCTCGGTCGTCGGCATCGGCATGCGCAGCCATGCCGGCGTGGCCTCGAAAATGTTCGACGCACTCGCCAAGGAGGGCATCAACATCAAGGTCATCACAACCTCCGAGATAAAAATCTCGGTTCTGATCGACCGGAAATATATGGAACTTGCGGTGCAAGCCCTCCATGATGCGTTCGGATTGGAACACGCAGCCTGACGGGGCCGGATGCCCGAGGAAACCGAAAGCGCCAGCCGCAAACTGCTCAGACGTTTGCGCGAAACCCTGGCCGAACCCGGCGCGGGGCAGGAACGGCTTGACCGCATCACATCGATCATCGCCGCGCAGATGGGGACCGATGTCTGCTCGATCTACCTGTTTCGTGACACCGACACGCTGGAGCTTTGCGCGACAGAGGGGCTCAAGCCCGAATCCGTGCACCAGACCCGGCTGAGGGTCGGCGAAGGGCTGGTCGGCCGGGTAGCCAAGACCACGCGGCCGATCAACACCGGCAACGCGCCGCAGGAGCGCGGCTTTCGCTACATGCCCGAGACCGGCGAAGAGATCTTCTCGTCCTTCCTCGGCGTGCCGATCCAGCGTCTTGGCGAACGGCTGGGGGTGCTGGTCGTCCAGTCGAAAGACGGCCGGCAGTATTCCGAAGACGAGCTTTACGCGCTGGAAGTCGTCGCCATGGTGCTGGCCGAGATGACCGAGCTGGGCGCCTTCGTCGGCGAGGGCGAGGCGCTGTCGGCGCTGCACCAGCGCCCGGCGATCTATCGCGGCACCGTCGCGCAAGAGGGTGTCGCGTCGGGCCATGTCTGGCTGCACGAGCCGCGGGTGGTCGTGACCAACCCCATCGCCGACGACCCCGACGCCGAGCTCGACCGCCTGAATCGCGCCGTAGACCAGTTGCGCGTTTCGGTCGACGAGATGCTGAACTCTGCATCCGACGGCGACAAGGAGCAGCTTCAGGTCTTGGAAACCTACCGGATGTTCGCCAATTCCCGCGGCTGGATGCGCCGCATGGAAGAGGATATCTCCCGCGGCCTGTCGGCCGAGGCCGCGGTGGAGAAAGAGCAATCGGCAGCGCGGGCGCGGATGCAGACCGTGCCCGACCCCTACCTGCGCGAGCGGCTGCACGATCTCGACGACCTGTCGAACCGCCTGCTGCGAATCCTCACCGGCCAGGGTGAAAAGACCGGGGCCGAGCGGCCCTCCGACCCGATCCTGATCGCGCGCAATATCGGCCCCGGAGAGTTGCTGGATTACGGCCGGTCGCTCCGCGGCATCGTGCTGGAGGAGGGCTCGGTCGGCAGCCACGCGGCGATCGTCGCCCGCGCGCTGGCAATCCCGCTGATCATCCATGCCGAGCGGATCACCACCGAGGCGCTGAACGGCGATTGCATCCTGGTCGATGGCGAACAGGGCACGGTGCACCTGCGCCCCGAGGAGACGGTGCAAAAGGCCTTTGGCGACAAGATGGCGATGCGGGCCAAGGCCCAGCGCCGCTACGCCTCGATCCGCAACAAGCCCGCCAAGACCACCTGCGGCCATGTGGTAGGGCTGCACATGAATGCCGGGCTGATGGCCGACTTGCCCTCGCTGGAGGGCTCGGGCGCCGAGGGGGTGGGCCTTTTCCGCACCGAGCTGCAGTTCCTGACCCGCTCCAAGGTGCCGCGCCGGTCCGAGCTTGCCGCGCTTTACGCCCGCGTCATGGATGCGGCCAACGGCAAGCGTGTGGTATTCCGCACGCTCGATATCGGCTCGGACAAGGTTGTGCCCTTCATGAAGCCCACCGAAGAGCCCAACCCGGCGATGGGCTGGCGGGCGATCCGGGTCGGGCTGGACCGGCCCGGCATGTTACGTATGCAGTTGCAGGCGCTGATCCGCGCGGCCGACGGGCGCCCGCTGACGGTGATGTTCCCGTTCATCGCGCAGCTCGACGAGTTCCGGCTGGCCCGCGACCACCTGCTGCGCGAGCTGGAGCGCGAGGAACGGCTGGGCCGCGTCCTGCCCTCGAAGGTCGATATCGGGGCGATGCTGGAAACCCCCTCGATCGCCTTCGCGCCGCGGCAGTTCTTCGAGATGGCCGATTTCATCTCGATCGGCGGCAACGACCTGAAACAGTTCTTCTTTGCCGCCGACCGCGAGAACGAGCGCGTGCGCCGGCGCTACGACACGCTGAACGTCAGCTTCCTGACCTTCCTCGAACAGATCGTGGAACGCTGCACCGACACAGGCACGCCGCTCTCCTATTGCGGCGAGGATGCGGGGCGGCCGGTCGAGGCGTTGTGCTTTGCCGCCATCGGCCTCAAGGCGCTGTCGATGCGCCCGGCCTCGATCGGGCCGGTCAAGCACATGCTCAGAAAGTCGAGCCTTGCCGAGGCGCGCGCGGTGATCGACGCGGCGCGGGCCTCGGGCGCACAATCGGTGCGGCCCGCGGTGATGGACTGGCTGAGGCGGCGCGACTGAGGCGCCTGAGCTTTGAGATCGGCGCGCGCGCCGCCCCCCGGCGGGTCATCACATCGTCGCCCGCGCACGCCTTACTGACCTCTCTCAAGGGTATTGCGAGACTGGCCGCGCAGACCCGAGGGGGCGGCGTAACCCCCACGGCTAGCCGCGCGCGGTCCGGAACGTGCCGGGCATGGCTCCGGCGCGGGGCCGCGATTTATCCCCGCACCTCCGCCGCCCGGGTCACCGGGCCCGAAACGCCGCTCCACGCGCCGGGCGCCAGCGCCAGGCCCAGCACCCGCTCGGGATTGGTGGGCGGCGGCATCTCGACGCCATCGAGCCTTTCGAATCCGAAACGGCCGTAATAAGGCGCATCGCCGATCAGCAGAACGCGCGCCCAGCCCAGCCCCGCCGCACGCTCCAGCGCCTCGCGCATGAGAAACGCGCCGACCCCCTCGCCCTGGTGGGTGGGGTGCACCGCGATGGGGCCCAGCAGCAGCGCCGGCGCCCCCCCGACCCGCACCGGCCAGAAGCGGATGGCGGCCATCAGGATGCCCGCCTCATCCCGCGCGGTCAGGCACAGCGCGGCCAGCGGCTCGACCCCGTCGCGCAGCCGGTAGGACGACAGCGCCTCGCGCCCCGGCGCAAAGCACAGGTCGTAAAGTGCCTCGACCTCCCACCAGTCCTCGCCCCGTTCCGTGTCGAGCCGGATCACCGCGCGCCCTCGCTTGCCTCTGGAAAGGCGGTTAGCACGGCGCTATCTCCGGAGCAAACGCCCGAAAGGAAAGCGATGTTCTACCGCCCTGCCGAAGGCCACGGCCTGCCCCACAACCCGTTCAACGCGGTCGTCACCCCCCGCCCCATCGGCTGGATCTCCACCCGCGCCGCGGACGGGTCGGAAAACCTCGCGCCCTATTCGTTTTTCAACGCGGTGGCCTACGTGCCGCCGCAGGTGATGTTTTCCTCGACCTCGGCCAAACCCGACCGCGACGGCACCAAGGACAGCGTCGCAAATATCCGCGAGACCGGGGTCTTTTGCGTCAACGTGGTGGAATACGCCATGCGCGACCCGATGAACCGCAGTTCGGGCCCCTGGCCGCGCGAGATCGACGAATTTACCGAGGCGGGCATCGAGCGGACCGATTGCGCCACCATCGCCTGTTCGCGCGTGGCCGGCGCGCCGGCCAACCTGGAATGCCGGCTGACCCAGATCGTCGAATTGCCCGGCGCGGCCAATTTCGCTGTCTTCGGCGAGGTCACCGGCATCCATATCCGCGACGACATCCTGGTGGACGGGATGGTGGACGTCACCCGCTACCGCCCGCTGGCGCGGATGGGCTATCGCGACTACGCGGTGGTCAACGAGGTGTTCGAACTCAGGCGTCCGGGCGAGTGAGGGCTCAGTGCCCGCCGCCCAGAACGCCGGTGCGCACCGAGTAGTTCGTGGCGATCTGGTAATCGGGGTCGTCGTCGGAATCGATCATCAACTGGCCCGCCTTGGTCAGCAACTGATGGCAGTCGCGGCTGAGGTGGCGCAGCTGGATCGTCTTGCCCGCGGCCTCGTATTTCTCGGCCAGCGCCTCGATCGCGGTCAGCGCCGACTGGTCGGCCACACGGCTGCCGGCGAAATCGACGATCACGCGGGCGGGGTCGGTCGCGGGCGTGAAAAGCTCCAGAAAGCCGTCGGTCGAGCCGAAGAAGAGCGGCCCCTCGATCTGGTACACCTTGGCGCCCTCGGGCGTCTCGTAGGTGCGCGCGTGGATGCGCTGGGCGTTCTGCCAGGCATATTCCAGCGCTGAGACGATGACGCCCACGACGACCGCGATGGCCAGGTCGTAGACCACGGTGGTGATCGTCACCAGCACGATGACCAGCGCATCTGCCTTGGGCACCTTGGTCATGATCATGAGCGACTGCCAGGCGAAGGTGCCGATGACGACCATGAACATCACGCCCACCAGCGCGGCCAGCGGGATCTTCTCGATCAGCGGCGCGGCCACGACGATGAAGGCCAACAGGAACAGCGCCGCCGAGATGCCCGACAGCCGTGTGCGCCCGCCCGATTTGACGTTGATCATCGACTGGCCGATCATCGCGCAGCCCCCCATGCCTCCGAAAAAGCCGGTCGCGGTATTGGCCACGCCCTGCGCGATGCACTCCTTCGAGGCGCCGCCGCGCTGGCCGGTGATCTCGCCCACCAGGTTCAGCGTCAGCAGGCTTTCGATCAGCCCGATGGCGGCCAGGATCAGCGCATAGGGAAAGATGATCTCCAGCGTCTCGAAGTTCAGCGGCACGGTGGGGATGTGAAACTGCGGCAGCCCGCCCTGGATCGAGGCGAGATCGCCCACCCGCGGCACGTCGATGCCGAAGACGATGACGATGGCGGCGACGATGCCGATGCCCGCCAGCGGCGCCGGGATCGCCCGCGTCAGCTTGGGCGTGGCCCAGATGATCGCCATGGTCAGCGCCACCAGCCCCAGCATAAGCGCCAGCGGCCAGCCGGTCATCCACTCGCCGCCCGGCGCCCCATGGGCCGACATCGTGACCGTGCCCGGCACCTTGAACTGCGCCAACTGCGCGAGGAAGATCACGATCGCAAGGCCATTCACGAAGCCCAGCATCACCGGGTGCGGCACCAGCCGGATGAACTTGCCCAGTTTGAAGAGACCGGCCAGCATCTGCAAAACGCCCATCAGCACCACGGTGGCAAACAGGTATTCGACGCCGTGATCGGCCACCAACGCCACCATCACCACCGCCAGCGCCCCGGTCGCCCCCGAGATCATCCCCGGCCGCCCGCCGATCAGCGCGGTGATCAGCCCCACCATGAAGGCCGCGTAAAGGCCGACCAGCGGGTGCACGCCGGCGACGAAGGCAAAGGCCACCGCCTCGGGCACCAGCGCCAGCGCGACGGTGAGACCGGCCAGCACCTCGATTTTAAGGACGGCCGGCGTCAGGTGGTCGGAGGCACGGCCAAGCTCGGGCAGCGAATACCGTTCGGCGAACGCCGCGAGAAGCGATCGGGGCATGTATAGATCCTAAGGCTGGGTCGGGTTACCCGCGGCTGATAGCGCAATCGCGCACCGGGCGAAACCGCCCTCTCGGCGAAAAGGCCCGATTGTGACGCACCCGACCCGCTGCGGCAGCGGCGCGGGTTTTCTTTTCCGCCCCGGTCCGTAAAAACGGGGAGCAACACGTCTTGGTAAAGGATTGATGCGGAATGGAACGGATGATCGGGGTGATCGGCGGCTCGGGCGTCTACGATATCGACGGGCTGGAGGACGCGCGCTGGCAGGCGGTCGACAGCCCCTGGGGCACGCCTTCGGACGAGATACTGACCGGACGGCTGGACGGCACAAAGATGGCCTTCCTGCCGCGTCATGGCCGCGGCCACGTGCTGTCGCCCTCGACAGTGCCCTACCGCGCCAATATCGACGCGCTGAAACGGCTGGGGGTCACCGACGTGGTCTCGGTCTCGGCCTGCGGCTCGTTCCGCGAAGAGATGGCGCCGGGCGATTTCGTCATCGTCGACCAGTTCATCGACCGCACATTCGCCCGCGAGAAAAGCTTTTTCGGCGCGGGCTGCGTGGCCCATGTCAGCGTCGCCCACCCCACCTGCGGCCGGCTGGCCGGGGCCTGCCTGTCGGCGGCCCGCGACGAGGGGATCAACGTGCACGAGGGCGGCACCTACCTGGCGATGGAAGGCCCGCAATTCTCGTCGCTGGCCGAGTCGAAACTCTACCGGGAAAACTGGGGCTGCGACGTGATCGGCATGACCAACATGCCCGAGGCCAAGCTCGCCCGCGAGGCCGAGCTTTGCTACGCCTCGGTCGCCATGGTCACCGATTACGACTGCTGGCACCCGGACCACGACGCGGTGGATGTGGGCGACATCGTCAAGACGCTGATGGGCAATGCCGACAAGGCCCGCGCGATGGTCGCACGCCTGCCCGCGCTGCTGGGCGCCCACAGCCCCTGCGACAAGGGCTGCGACCGGGCGCTGGAATACGCCATCCTGACCGCCCCCGAAAAGCGCGACGCGGCACTCTTGGCCAAGCTGCACGCGGTAGCGGGCCGGGTGCTGGGCGACTGACCGGCCGCGGGGGCTAGCTTTCCCCGTTTTCTTTCATGAACTTGCGGATGAAACCGCGGATTTCCCGCGCCGCGCTGGTGTCGAGCTCCTTGCAGAGCTCGACAAACGCGTCGCGTTCGCCCTTGTCCAGCCTCAGAACGAGCTGGCTGTTCTTCTTGCCGCCTTTGGCTGACGACTTCTTGTTCACGATCGCGCAACCCCTGAAACCTTGACAATCCGCGATACAATGTATATACACGACATATACCGCAGATAGGCTTTTTATGCGGCAACAATAACAGAAAGGAAACCGGAAATGTTGCTCCAATCCGCACAGGCAATGCTGATCAAGGATCGGATGGACTGGCGCAAGCCGCATCTCAAATGGATCGCGTCCAGGTATTACCGCCTGTTCCGTCAGGCAAAAACGAGCAGGGGCTAGGCCCCGCTTGCGGCATCGGGGGCCCTTGTCAGGCCCGGCGCCATCGGCCATGACGGGCCGGTGTGACCAGCCAGAGAGACCGCCGATGCCCCGTACCCAGACCGTCAAGGATTACATCCGCACCATCGTCGATTTCCCCCATGAGGGGATCATGTTCCGCGACGTGACCACGCTGTTTGCCGACCCGCGGGGCTTTCGCATGGCCATCGACCAGATGCTGCACCCCTATGCCGGCCAGCAGATCGACAAGGTCGTCGGGCTCGAGGCGCGCGGCTTCATCCTTGGCGGCGCCATCGCGCACCAGCTTTCCAAGGGCTTCGTGCCGGTGCGCAAGAAGGGCAAGCTGCCCGCGGCGACCATCGCCGAGGAATATAAGCTCGAATACGGCGAGGCGGTGGTCGAGATCCACGACGATGCGCTCAGCCCCGGCGACAATGTGCTGATCGTCGACGACCTGCTGGCCACCGGCGGCACCGCGGCCGCCGGCATCAAGCTGTGCGAACGCCTCGGCGCCGAGGTGATCGGCTGCGCCTTCATCGTCGACCTGCCCGATCTCGGCGGACGAACAAAGCTCGATGAGATGGGCATCGACGTGCACGCGCTCTGCGAATTCGCCGGCGCCTGATGGCGCGGGCGCGCTGACGCGCGCATTCGGGGTATTTTCACCAAGAAGAAGGGGAAAGGCAGCACGCTGCCCCTGGCTTCTTCTTGGCCCAAATACCCGATGGTCCTGCCCGTGCAGCCCGAACCGCCCTCAGCCTGACGCGCGCAGCACCGCGCCGGGGTTCATGATGCCAACCGGGTCGAGCGCCGCCTTGATCGCGCGCATCGCGGCCAGCTTTGCCGGGTCGCCATAGCGTTCGAGGTCGTCCACCTTGAGCCGCCCCACCCCGTGTTCGGCACTGACCGAGCCGCCCATCCCGTGCACCAGGTCGTAGATGCAGGTCTTGATCGCCGGGCGGAGGTGTTCGTAGTCGGCGCGGGTTTTGCCCGGCTGCGGGAAGACGTTGTAATGCAGGTTGCCGTCGCCCAGATGGCCGAAGCAGTTGATCCGGAAATCGCCGATCTCGGCCAGCGCCGGGCCGCCGCGGGCGATGAAGGCGGGGATCGCCGAGAGCGGCACCGAAATGTCGTGCGACGAGATCGCGCCGATCCGGCGGTTGGCCAGCGGAATGCTTTCGCGCACCGTCCAGAACTCGGCACGCTGCGCCTGCGACTGGGCGATCAGCCCGTCGGGGGCGAGCCCCGCCGCGTGGGCCTCGACGAAAAGCCCCTCGAGCGCCTCGGCCGGGTCCTGCGCGACGCCGAGACCGAGGTCGATCAGCACCATCCAGTCGGGCGGGTCGTCGAAGGGGCGGCGGATGTCGGGCAGGGTTTCGGCCAGGAAATCGAGCCCGGTGCGATGCATCAGTTCGAAGGCCGAGACACCGTCACCGATGCGCGCGCCGGTCATGGCCAGCAGATCGAGCGCGGCCTCGGGACCCGGCACCGCGAAGAGCGCGGCGCCGGTCTGCGCCGGGCGCGGGCTGAGCTTGAGCGCGGCGGCGGTGATGATGCCCAGCGTCCCCTCGGCCCCGATCAGAAGGTGGCGCAGGTCATAGCCGGTATTGTCCTTGCGCAGCCGCTTGAGCCCGTTCAGAACCGAGCCGTCGGGCAGCACCGCCTCGATGCCGAGGCACAGATCGCGGGCATTGCCGTAGCGCAGCACGTTGACCCCGCCGGCATTGGTGGCCAAGAGCCCGCCGATCCGCGCCGAGCCTTCCGAGGCGAGCGAGAGCGGGAACAGGCGGTCGGCGGCATCGGCGGCGGCCTGAACATCGGCCAGGATCGCGCCGGCCTCGGCCACCAGTACGTTTTCCGACGGGTAGACCGCGCGGAGCTTGCGCATCCGTTCCAGCGACAGAATGACCGGCGCCGGGCCGTCGGGCATGATCTGTCCGCCGACAAGGCCGGTGCCGCCGCCATAGGGCACGATCCCCACCCGGGCCTCGGCGCAGGCGCGCACGGTGGCGGCCACCTGGTCGGTCGTTTCCGGGGCGATCAGCAACCCGCCCTGCCCCGTATAGCGCCCGCGCGGCTCTTCGAGGTAGGCGGGCGCGAGGTCGCGGAATGCCGCCTCGGGCAGCGCCGCGCGCAGGCGGCGTTCCAATTCGGGGGTCACGGGGCTCAGCATCGGCGATCCTTTCGGCCCCGGTGAACCATGGGCCGCAACGCCGCGCAAGTCACTCTGGGTCGCGCAGCATGGTGGGCTCCAGCACCACGACCGTGGGCCGCGCGGGCAACGCGCGCAGCGACACCTCGAGAAACCCCTTGCCGGGGCGGGTGACGTCGAACTCTTCTCCGATGCCGACGAGGAAGCGTTCCAGCGAATAGTTGCCGAACCAGTGCATCGGGATCACCACCGAGCTGCGCAGCCGCGTGAGCACGCGGATCATCGTCGGCAGATCCAGCGTCATGCCGCCATCGACCGGGGCCATCACCACGTCGAGCCGGCCCAGCGCCGCGTACTGCGCCGGGTCGGGCTCGTGATGCAGGTGGCCCAGATGCCCGATGCAAAGCCCGGCCACCTCGAACACGAAAATCGAATTGCCGTTCTTGCGCACCGTGGCGCGGTCGTAGCCGCGCACATCGGTCGGCACGTTGCGGATCAGCATCTCGCCGAGGTCGAGGTGGTGGTCGGCGGGGGTGCCCTCGCGGTCGGCCCAGCCTTGCAGGACATTGGGGATCGCCGGGTCGGGGAAGGCGGTGAAATGGGTCTCGTGGGCGTTGTTCATCGTCACCACGTCCGGTGTCAGGCGTGCCGCCCCCAGAAAGCCGGTGAAATCGGTCGCTGCGGTCAGCCCGCCCGGAGTTTCGATCAGGAAGGTGGCGTGGCTGATGTAATTGATGCGCACCGTGTGGTCGAGCAGGGGCGCGCCATAGCTGGCAAGCTGGACGTATTCCAGCCCCGGCGCGGCGTCGGCCAGCGCGATGCAATGGCTGGGCCGGCGGTCCTGCGCCGCGGCGGGAAGGGCGAAGAGCGCAAGGACGAGGACGATCAGGCGGGTCATGGTCGGGCACCTCCTGATTTCAAGAATAGCGCAGCGGCGGGCGCTGTCACGGGCCTGTTCCGGCAGGCGACCGGCCTTCGGCTTACCCTCGACGGTTCGGGTAGTGGGTGGACACCATCACCGCGACCGTGCCCTGCGCGGTGCCGGCAGACCGGCCCTGTCGGCGCCGTTGGCCGCGGCTTCAGCCCGCGCGCAACAGCGCCGGGCGGATCAGCCGCATAACCCGGAAGGCATCGGCCGAACGCAGCAGGAAGAGGCCCCGATGGCCGCGCAGCGTCACCTGGGCCAGCGCCCGGCCCGCGGGCGAAGGAAGACGCAGAACGATGCAACGCGTGGCCTGGGTCGGCGGCACCGCAGCGGCCAATGCATCGGTTTCGGCAACTCGGTCCAGCAACTCCAGCGTCTCGGGCGAGCCGCGGCGGTCGATCATCTCTTCGCCCTGCCAAACCAGACCGGCGAGCGCGATGGCGGCCACCTCTGCGAGCGGCCCGTCCAGCGCCGGCGGCGCCACGGCCGAGGACTCGTCGTCCAGTTCTGCCGTTTCATCTGCCCCGAACAGACGCATCAGCGTGTCGGTGGTGCAGCCGATATCGGCCGCCGTACCCGGCTCGGGGCGCCCGGCGCTGATCTCCAGTGTCTCGACCTCGTCCAGCAGCGCCGTCAGCAGGCGTTTGAGCAAGCCGAATTCGTGGGTGGCCTCTTCGCTCAAGGACCGGCCGGCCAGCGCGCCGAACTGCGTCGCCAAGGACCGGGGATGGATCTGGCTGACGCGCAGCAGGCGCCGGCCGGACACGACCAGCCCGACCCGTTCGCCCCGGTCGTTGGCAAAGACCAGTTCGCGGGGCAGCACGGTGTCATCGATCTCGGCCAGGATCGGGGCGAGCCGGGCCAGCCCCTCGGAGAGGTCGCCCGCGGGCTCGTCCTCGGCCGATTTCAGCTGCGTCAGCTTCTGCCTGAGCCGTTCGGTGTCGTTCACGCCTGCACGTCCTCGCCCTTGCCCGCCGCGCCTATGCCTCGGCGATCTCCGTCAGCCCCCGGCGCAGCCGATCGAGCACCGGCTCGTAGTCGATATCGGCCGCACAGACACAGCACAGCGCCTCGTGCGGTGCCGCCGTCGACCGAAGGAATACCTGCAATTCGCCGTTGCACAAGACCATGCCTTCTTCGGGTCCCGCCGTCCCCGCGCTGGCGAACGCGACCGCGGCATCGCCATCCAAAAGCGCCTTGGCCCGCGCACAAAGCGCATCGAGCGCCTCTTGCGGCAGCCGGTCGCCGGAGCTGGCACACAGCACCAGCCGAACCGACAGGTCGATCAGCGCGACCGTTCGGCAGGTTGGAATGTCTTCTCGAAGCTCTTGAATCTGCTCGGCGATATCCATCGGCCGATCTTACCGGGCGCGACGCGCGGTTGCACGGCTTTTCCGCAGCCGTGCCCGGACGAATTCGTCCTTGGCCGGCCTCAGAATCCGTCCGAGCCGCCGGTGTCGAACGCCGTGCCGATTCTTGCGGCGGCCGGGGCTTGTGTCGGGCGTTCGGGCCGCACCGGGCGGGCGCCGTCGCGGGCGACCCGGCGGGGCTGAACGCGCTTGGGCTGAACGCTGCCGGTGGCCGGCCTTTGGTCGTCCGAGTCCGCGTCGGGACGCGCCGCGGCGCGACGGGGCGCGCTGGCAGGCGCGGCAAGCCCGGACAGGCTGTTGAGCAGATCGACGAACCGCTCGCTGAACGCCTCGGCGCCGCTTTCCATCCATTCGGCCTCGTCCTCGCGGCCCGCCATGGCGCGGGTCAGCGACACCGGCAGGCAATCGGAGAACAGGCCCTCGGTCTCGTGGCGAACCCGCGACATCACGCGGGCCTGGTCATGCTCGTTCAACAGCTTGTCGAAGCGCGTGACCAGCAGCAGGCTCTTGTCAAAAAGCTCCGGGTCCATGCTGCCCCAGACCGCCGCTTCGCTCTGGCGCCAGGCCTGGGTGGCATGGGTGCACCAGATCACCCCGTCGGCCTCATCCAGCACGTCCTGCCACTGGTCGAGCGACATGTTCGGGTCGGAAATGCCGGGCATGTCGATGAGATGGCACAGATCGAGGATATCCGCCTCGCGGTAGAGCTGGATCAGCCGTGTCTCGCTTGGCTCGATCTCGGCGATGCGGTCGAGATCGAGCGGCGTGCGTGCGCGCGCGAAATCCTCACGAAAGGCGGGTTCGGTGCCGTAGGACATCCGGACCGGGGGCAATTGCGTCGCCGTGACCTTGACCGGCAGTGGCGAGGCCCCGATCAGCAGGTTCGACAGCGTGCTCTTGCCGGCGCTGAACTCGCCCATGATGGCGATGGTGGGTTTCCTGGCGGCGACGCCGAACGGATCGCCGATACGGGCTTGATCGTGGGTCAAGCTGCATCCTCCTTGGTCTGGCCCGCGGTCACGCCGCGGCTCACCCGCTCGACGGTGGCCGAGACGGACGCAAGAGTGTCGGTCAGGATCGGGTTGCTCAGCAACAAGGGCGCCGCGCGGTCTGTCTTCGCCTGCTGGCCGGTCCGGGCGAGCATCAACTCTCGATGCTCGGCAATGAATTCGTCGAGGGTCTCGACGGCCTCTTCGCGGATCAGCTGGGCCTGTGCCCCTTTGAGGTCGCTCACGATCGGGTCGGTCTCTGCCCTGATCATCTCCTGAAAGCTTTCGGCGAAGGCGCTGTAGCCGCGCCGGCGCTGCCACCAGTTGCGCCACCAGGTGCCGCGAATATCGAGCGCGATGGTCTGGCCGATCACCACGGGCGGCGGCACGCGCGCCGGCGTCGGCGGCTCGATCCCAAGCGCCGCGTCGAGGTCCAGCGCCTTGACGTAAAGCGCGTCGATATCGGCGGCAGTGTCGGCCAGCACCTTTTTCGTTGCGCCCATCACCTTGGAGCCGAAGGCCTTGTAGGCCGACCGCAGAAGCATCCTCAGACCGGTCGGGTCGTAGGTCCAGACCGCGCGCTCGCCGTTCTTTTGCAGATGCTCGATCAGGGCGGTCGTGGCCCGGTCGAGGAAACTGCGATGCGACCGGTCGAGCCGCACGTTGTAAAGGTCGAGTTGCGCGGCGAAGGCCTCGTCCATGGCGCGGCGCCGCGCGGAGCGGATCGCCTCGAACTCGGCGATCAGGGCCGGACGTTCCATCTGCAGCGGGCGGCGGTCGGTGTTTGGCGCGCCTCCCGAATGGGCCGAGGCCCGGACACCGCGCGCAAGGTTGCCGACCTTGGCGGCCAGCCGGTTGACGGCCTCCTGCCCGGCGCCTTCGGTGATCCGCTCGGCCAGCGCCCGGTAAAGCGCCGGGACGCCGGACATCGACCAGACCGCGCCATGCGGGTCCTCTTCGACGTCTTGTTCCTCGAGGTTTTCTTCGACCCATTTCAACAGCGTCTCGCTGCTGGCCTCGGCCATCTGCTCGACGCGGCCGGTCAGTGCGTGCAGCCCCCAATAGGCGCTGCCAAAGATGATCTGCGCGTCGGCCGGGCCGTTATGTTTTTGCAGGGTGCGCTGGATGCTGTCGCGGATTTCGGGCACCTGGCTGACCGGGTCGGAAAGCTCGTCGATGCGGTTGACGAAGATGATCAGGTCGCGCGATTTGATGTTCGAGATCAGCCGGATCAGCGCCATGTCGACGGTCGACAGCGCCTGATGGGCCGAGAGCACCAGCACGCAAAGCCGGCTGTCGCGGATCGCGTGTATCGTGATCTGCTCGCGCATCAGGAAGGTGTCGTTCACACCGGGCGTGTCGCGGATGCACAGCGGCAGCGGAATCTCGGGCCGGTGCAGGTAAAGATCGGCCGTCTTGGTGATGTCGGCGAAACGGCCCTGCATATCGGCGCCGGGGTCGGCCTCGCCGAAATCGTCGCCGAGGCAGACATAGCGGGCGATCAGTTCCTCGTCGAAGCTTTGAAACGCGTGTTCCTGGCCCATCAGCAGCTCAAAGCGGCGGCCCAGCCGGCTGCTCGACTTTTCGCGCATCCGCTCGATCTGGTCGCGCACCTTGGCCATTTCCTCGTCGGCGCCGGCGCGGCTGGCCAATTCGCCGATGCGCCCGCCGTTGCGGATCAGCCGGTCCCAATCGTACCTGTCGAAAAACCGGAAGCGCGCGTTGATCGGCTCTTCCATCTGCGGCGGGTTGATGTGCAGCGACGTAACGACCGAAGTCCACGGGTTCACGTCTGCCGGCAACAGGCCCGGCCAGCCGACCATCGCGTTGACCAGCGACGTCTTGCCGGCCTTGACCTGGCCGATCATCGTCACGCTGGGCTCGATATGGTCGATCTGCCGTTCCAGCCGCTCGGCGCCCTTGCGTGTCGAGTCGTCGCCACTGCGCGACAGGGCGCTCAAAGCGCCTCTAAGTTCTTGCGTCTTATTGATGTAACCATCGAAAGCTTCGGTTCCGCTCCGAAGCAATTCGGCGTGGGGACAATGCGCGGGAGCGCGCTGACCAGCGAAAAGTCCGCTTTGATCGTTCATGACTGTCCTTCAAATGCATCGGGCATACTGACCGGACCCGACCGGACCCCAAATGGGCCCGGGATGCGTCTTTACAGGGGCGGCCTTCTGCCGGTTTCCATTACGTCGATTATCTCTCTCAAAGTGTCCATTTTGGGGCGTTCGCTAGGAAAATACGCCGAAACCGACGGCCTTTGTCAGGCAGCGAGGCCCCGGCGAAGCTGCAAAAGCAGCGTCACCGCATCGGCCGCGGCACCGACGCTGCCCTCGACTTGCAGCAAGAGCGCCATCTCGGCAGCTTCCTCGACATCCTCGGCAAAGGGGCAGTCGTCGAGTTCGGCCTCGGCGCAAAGCATGGTCAGCCGATCCAGCGTCTCGGTGCAGCTTTCCAGCACCTGCACGGCCTCGGCCTTGTCGGGGTTGTCCGAGGGGCCGGGCAGCGCCGCCGCGCCCTCGGCGAGAATGGCCAGTGCCTCGGTACGCACCTGCGGCGTGATCTCGGGTTGGGCAGGCAGGTCTTCCGGCGCCCCGTCGTCGGGGACGGGTGCGCTGTCGCCCGCCTCGGCCCCGGGCCAGTCCTCGTCGCGCGCCGGTTCCGGTTGGGCCGGTACGGGTTCGCGTGCGATGGGCTCTTCGGCGACAGGCTCTTCAAGCGCGGGCGCGGGCGGCAGCTCCGGCTCGGGCGCCTCGGCGACAGGTGTCGGGGACAGACCGGCATCGGCCATGCCCGGTACAGCGGCTGCGGCCCCGTCCTTGGCTACGCCGTCGGTCGGGGCGTGCCGGCTGAGAAACAGCAGCGCCGTGTCCAGGTCGGCTTGCCGGCCCTGGTCGACATGTTTGTAGATCGCCTTGACCAGCGCCCTCCCGCCGCTGCCGGTGAACCCGGTCTGGTCCTGTGCGCCCCTGGCCAGCGCGGCCAGCGCGTGCTCTGTCGCCACCGGGTAGACGCTGTGAAAGCTTTCGCCGACCAGCTCGGCCAGTTCGGCCAGCCGGCTGCGCAGCGCGCCGCGCCGTTGCAGCAAGTCGGCCTTGGTGAGCACGAGGAAGGAATGGTTCCTGAGCGCCTCGGGGACCAGATTCCACAAGACCGGCTCGGGGTCGGAGAAGTCCTGCGAGCACCAGAGGATCATGTCGGCGTTTTCGATCGCCTCGACGATCGCCGCGCGCTGTCCCTCGATCGAGGCATCGGCGACGATCTCGCACAGGCTCACCCGGTCGAGCACGGGCAGGGGCGCCTCGATCTCGACCCGCGCCGGTCGAAACTGCAACATGTCGGTGGGCGCCAGGCCCTCGCGGGTCTCGATCCGGCCGCCTTGGAAATGCAGGTGCGAGACGATCTTGGGCCCGCGCTTGAGCCTGAGGGTCGGATGGGCCTTGCCGGGCGGGATCACCTCGCGCCCGGCCAGCATGTTCAAAAGCTGCGACTTGCCCGACCCGGGCAGGCCGATCAGCGCCACCCGAACCGGGTTGGACAGCCGTCGCACCAGGCGCCTGGCGCCCTCGCGCGCCGCGGGTGGCAGGCGGCCGGTATCGAGCGCCGCCTCCAATGCGCTTAGAACCATGTCGGGGCGCGGCGGAAAGGTCATCGCGGATCTCCGCGTGCAGAGGACAGGCGCCGGGGCCGGAACAGCGCGCCGAGCCGCTGGAACCAGCGGGCGACCATCAGTTCGAGCGACCGCGCCTCGACCGGGGCGGCCGCGGCGTTGCGTGGCCCGGCATCGGCCAGGCACATGTGGCGCGGCGCAAGCACCCGGATCACCGAAAGCGCGACATTGTCCTGTTCGGGATCGTCGAGGGATTCGACGGCGAGCAGCAGACGATGCGCGATCTCGGCGCTGTCCATATGCGCATGACTGCGCAGGAAACTCTGCAACTGGCGGCGGGTCAGCGTTTCTATCCCGTCGCTGGCCACCAGCAGGATATCGCCGTCGGTCAGTTGCAGCGGGGTCGTCGGCAGGTCCATCCGTTCGATATTGCCGCCGCCCACGACCGAGGTCAGGCAGTCGCGGTCGGGGTGCCAGCGCCCGGCGGCTTCTGTCATCTGCCCCGTTCTCACCATCAGGTCGATCTGGGGCGCCAGCGAATGTACCTCGTTCAGGCGCGTCAACTGTCCCGCGCGAAACAGGTAGAGCGGCGAGTCGCCGACCGACACCCAGAATGCCCGGTCGCGCATCAGCGCCAGCGCCACCAGCGTTGTGCCCATGCCGCGCATCCCGGCATGTTCGCGCACTTGCCGCGCAATGCACGCGTTGGCCGACAGCGCAGCCGCGCGCAGCGCCGCCGGCGCCTGACGGCGGAAGCTCGCGACGTTCGTGCTGCGGAACTTGAGCTCGCTCAGCACCTCGGTCACGGCGATCTTGCTGGCGAATTCGCCCGCCGCGTGGCCGCCCATGCCGTCGGCCAGCACCGCAAAGCCCACATCGGCCCCGATCGGCGCATCGACGAGCAAAGCGTCCTCCTGATTGTCTCGCCGGCCCTGGCTTACGGCGGACGCGACATCAAAGCGGATGTCAGGACAAAAGCGCGTCATCAGCGGGCTCGGCCGACTCTGCGGCCCAATCGAAGTCGGACCCGCAGAACGCGACGAAACGAAGTGTGGTTTCGCCGATGCGGATCAAATCATTACCGGAAATTTCCTCGGTGCTCAGCACCGGACGATCGTTGAGACGCACGATGTTTACCTTGCCGCCATGGCCCAGGAAAAACTTCCGCTGTTCGCTGTCATAGGCCAAAAGCGCGTGGTTGCTGCGCGAGATGGTGTCGTCGCCGAAATCGAGGCGCACGGCCTGATCCTCGCCACGCCCGATCTGCGACACACCGCTGTAAAGGGTGAACGAGGCGCCGCGCCCCGGCCCTTTCATCACGACCAGCCAGCCAACCGGGAATCGCGCATCGGCCGAACGGTCGGCGGCGTCCTTGGCGGCGAAAGGGTCGGCCTGGTCGCCATTCTGGTGGTCGAACCCCAGCAGCCGGGTCTTGACCCGGCCACCGCGGCGGTCGGCGCGGCCGGTGAGCGGGGTCGGGATATCGAGCGGCGCATCGCCGGCCATCGGCTCGTCCGGCTCGGCGACGGTGCGGGGCGCGCGCTGGCGCAGGCTCTCGGCATCGGGCGCGGTCAGGCTCTGACGCAGCCCGGCCAATTCGCCGTGAGCCTCGTGATCGACGCGGCGCTCGCTTCGCGACATCGCACTCTGAAAGGGCTGCTCGGCCGCGGCGAAACGGTCGCCGCCACGCGGCCGGGGCGCGACCATGTCGGGCATCTGCTCGGGCTCCGGTTCATCCTCTTGCGGCTCGGGCTCGAACCGCCACGCGAAACGGTCGCCGTAGTCGGAATCGTCGGTCTCGGCCTCCGGCGTGGACATGCGCAGGTCGTCCTCCTGCTCCTTGGCCCGGTCGCGCTGCGCGGCGCTCTGTCGAAAGAGCTTCATGTCCCTATCCTTTTTCCTCGGTTATGTCCGTAGCCAGTTGCCGGCCCTGAAATTCAAACCCAGACCGGCCAGCAGAAGGCTGATCGGCCCGCGGCGCGCGCCAACGGCGGCGCCGGCATCGTCCTGGGCTCCGTCGGGCGGCAGCAGCACCACCTCGGGACCCTTCCTCGCATCGCCATTGCGCATCATGGCCGGCATGCCGGTTCCATCAGCCGATCCGCGGCCGGCAATGCCGGCGAGGTCTTCGTCGCAATCCTCTTCGAGTTGCCATTCGAAGAAGACCTTCTTGCGTTTCTGCGGCTTGGCGGTTTTCGCCGCCGCCTGCCGGGCGCGGGCCGCCTCAAGCCTCTGCGCCTCGGCCACTGCTCGGTTTGTCTCTTGCACGAGTTCCGAGATCGCTTTGGCCATTTCCTTGTCGTGCCGGGCCCGTGCGGCGACGATCTTTTCCCGTTGCCGCGGGTCGATCGCCGACAGCCATTCCCGCGCGCTTTGCGGCCGGTTGGCCGGCTTGACCGCCAGAGCCTTGTCGATGGCGGCCAGGAAATCGAGGTTATAGGCGGCGTAGTTGCCCGCCAGCGGGCGCAGCGGGTCGGGCTCGTTTGCGGCGAGCGCGGCCAGGCGCAGTTGGCTGTTGGGCGGCGGATCGCCGGTGATCAGGTGATAAAAGGTGGCGGCCAGCGAGTAGAGGTCGCCCGACGGCCCCTGATCGGCGCCCGCGATGTAGAATTCCTGGGGCGAATAGCCGTCCTTGACCACATGCAGCGACGACAGCACGCGGCTGGCGCGGCTGGCACTTTCGCGCGCGGCGCCGAAATCGATCAGCACCGGGTTGCCCTGCGGGTCGATCAGGATGTTGTCGGGGGCGATATCGCGGTGCAGCAGGTTCTGGTCGTGGATAAAGGCCACCGCGTCGAGCAGGCGCATGAGCAATGTCTGCACCTCAAGCGGCGCCAGTACGTCATCGCTGGCCTCGATCAGGTCGTTGAGGTCGAGCCCCTCGATGTAGTCGAGCGCCATGTAGGCGGTGCCGTTATCCTCAAAGACCTGGTGCACCCCGACGACGCCCTCGTGGTCGAGCCGGGCCAGCCGCCGCGCCTCGTTGACGAAGAGCCTGACAACCGCGCGGAATTCGTCCTGCCGCGTCTGAGACCGGGCGCAGACCACATCGTCGCGCCGGCCGCAAAGCGTGGCCGGAAAGCATTCCTTGATGACCACGATCCGGTTGAGGCTGTCGCGCGCGAGATAGGTCAGCGCAAAGCCGCCGGAGTTCAGAAACCGCTCGATTCGGTACTGCCCGTGGAACAGATACGTCCCGGGCACGAGCTCTTCAGAAAAGCTCTCGGCAGGTGCATTATCCCCTTGCAGGCTTGCCTCGGTCGTCGGTTCCACGTTTTCAGTCCCCAGATGGCTCGGCACTCCGAATGGGATGCCGCCTGCGGACAAACGTCGTGAAAGACTGTGGCCAAATCATGGTGTCATTCGGGAAATGTTGGAATGCAGACGGGGTGGCGGCCCCGGCAGGCCGGGCCGCGGGATGCGGTTAATCACATGAAAATGCTGGCGAAAGCGGCTGGATGCGCGCGTCGGCGCTGGCCGGGCAAAGCGCCCCGGGCGGGCATTGCCAACGGTGCCGCGCCCGGTCGCCATTGCGCCCGCGCCCCCTGCCCCACGATGGCGAAAAGAGGGCGCAGACCCCGCGCGGCGCTCAGTTGCCGCCGCGGGCCAGGCTGACCTCTGCACGGCCCTTGTGCTTGGACGCGTAAAGCGCGGCATCGGCATCGCGCAGGACCCGTTCGGCATCGGGGCGGTCGTAAAAGATCGACAAGGTGGCCCCGATGCTGGCCGACACGCGGCACAACGTCCCGTCAAAGGGCATGGGCCGCTCCAGCCGGGCGATGATCCGCCGGGCGATTGCGGTCAGCCGCGCGGCATCGGCCAGCCCGTCGAAGAGCACCAGGAACTCGTCGCCCCCCACCCGCGACACGGTGTCAGCGGTGCGGGTTTCCTCCAGCAGGATGCGCCCGACCTCCTGCAGGACATGGTCGCCCGCGGCATGGCCCAGCGAGTCGTTGACCTGCTTGAAGTGGTCCAGATCGAGATGCATCAGCCCGAAGGGCCGGGCCGCCGCCACCATCTGCGCGAGCGCACCGTCCATGGCGCGACGGTTGCGCAGGCCGGTCAGCGTGTCGGTGACCGCGCGTTCTTCGGCGTCGATGCGCGCGCCGTTCAGGCGGCGGTTGAGGCGCTTGTATTCCTCCATCACCGCCGTCTTGGCCTCGACCAGATAAAGCATCTCTACGGCCAGGTCGGTGGGGGCGAAATCCTGAAGCGTCAGGTCGAATCGGCTGACCGCCTCGACCACCGAAAGGCCCAGCGACAGGTCCAGCACGGCACCGCCGCCGGCCGGCAGCGACACCGCCTGCCCCTTGAACCGCAGGTCGGGCGCCGCGGTGAGGCGCACCTCCAGCCGCTGCCCGTCAAGCAGCAGCAGCTCTGCCAAGCTCCGCACCGGGCGCGGCTTGCGCACCTCCAGCACCTCCTCCATCGGGCGTCCGGCCAGCGCGCCGCCGCCAAGTTTGCGCACCTTGCGCCCGGCATGGACGATCCGCCCCGCGGGGTTGAGCCACAGGTGCATCGGCATCAGCCGGTCGAGCGCCCGGCCCGAGAGGCCGATCACCCGGCCGTCGCTAGCGGGCACCCTCACGCCCGCCCCAGCGCAAAGGCCCGCCCCTCGGCAAAGCGCGAGTCGAGCAGGGTAATCATGATGTGTTCGGGCGCCCCCGTCTCGGGCTCCAGCAAGACAAGCGCGCCGTAATCGTCCGCCATCGCCCTGAGCACGCCCATCACCAATGGCGCCGCCCAGGGCATGTGCCAGGCGCTGACCAGCGTGAAGCGCCCACCGTCGTGGGCCACCAGCGTCAATTCGGGCAGATCGAGCTCGGGCACGGCCAGCCGCGCGCGGCCCGCCAGATCGTCGAGCGAATGCAGAAACTCTAGAAACGTCTCGCCGCCAAAGCGCAACAACCGGCGCAGCCCCTCGCGCGTGGGATGTGAAACGAGGTAGGTGCCCAGATCCTCCAGCACCATGTCGCGCGGCTTGTCGAGATACGCCTGCAGCGCGTCGAGCACGCGCTCGGTCAGCGCGTCTTCATAGCTCAACAGCGCCTCGAACCCCTCCGGCCCCACACCCGCGGCCTCGGCCACCCTGCGCCAGGCCGGCGCGCCGTAGGTATCCTGAACAAAACATTGGATCGACCGGTTGATCAGCCCGTGCATCCCACCCGTCCCGTGAAAATTCTCGGGACGAGCCTAGGGCCGCGACCGTTAACAAATCGCCAAGCCGTTCAGCGGCCGAAAAACACCTCGCCGCCCTCCACCGACAATGCGTTCAGCGGCACCGGGTGCAACGTCACCTCGCCGGCCAGAATCGCGTCGATCACCGCGCCGGGATTGGTGTAGATGGCGCCGTCCTTCAGGATCTCGGGTGCGCGGAAGGCGTAGCCGGCGCCGTCTTCGGTGGCGAAATATCCGCGCAACATCAGACCGCCGCGCCCGGTAAAGGCTGCCAGCACCGCCTCGGTGCCCGCCCGCGCGCCCGACAGCTCGGCCATCAGCATCACGCAACCCGGATTGCCGGCGGGCGTGCGCCGGGTGCAGCTTTGGGAAATCTGTTCCAGCTCCCACAGGCGCAGGCTGTCCAGCAGCCCCTCGGGCAACGCCGCGCCCTCGGGACGCACCGGCAGGCGCTCGGCGATCCGCGCGGCCAACGCCGCGGCATCGTCCACCTCGCCCCGGCGTTCGAAGGCATAACGGGTTTCGGCCTCGTCGAGATCGGCCAGCCGCGCGGCCAGATCCGCGGCCTCGGGGTGGTCGGTCATCGCCGCGATCCGGTCAAGCCCCGCACGCCCCGCGCGGCCCCACTCGCGCCCCATCGACCAGAGGTCGATATCCTCGGCCGACACCGCGCCAGCCTCCAGCCGGGCGATCTGGTTTGCCACAGAAATGCGCTGAACGTCGAAAACCGGCGTGAACCAGGCCAGGCCCGCGGCCAGGCCCGCCAGCGCCATCACGACGTTGGCCCGGCGGATGCGCCCGGCCCAATTGCGCCGCAGCAGCACCGCACCGGCATAGGCCAGCCCATAACCCAGCGCCAGCACCGACAGAGCCGCCGCGCCCAGCCGGTCCGGGCTCAGCCCGTATTGCGCGACCCTCAGCCAGACCGCATAGCCGGCCAGCGCCGCCAGCGCCGGCAAGAGCAGCGCCAGCGCCTGACAGGCCCAGCGCATCACGCGGTTGCGCACCTGCCGGTCGTCGCGCGCATCGAGCGCGGTCGAGACCAGCGTCGCCGCACCCGCCGCCATCGCCAACAGCACCGCCGCCGCAGAGAGGCTGCCAAAAAGATCCGACAGGCCCCTGAGCGGCAGCGCGCCGAGAAACACCGCGACCACCACCAGCACCACCGGCAGCAACAGCCGCAGAAGCCGCAGGATGAGATAGGGCGAGACATAGCCCGACAGCTCGTTGACCACGGCCAGTGCCAGCCCCAGCGTCAAGCCGCTCAGCAGATAGGGCACCTCCTCGCGGTCCAGAAGTCGTTCGATGATGTCGATGCCCACCAGTTCGAACAGCGCGTTGGACAGGAAAAGCACCGCCCAGACCAGCCCGACGAACAGCCACGCCGCGGCGAAGCGCACGACGATCATCCAGGATTGGTGGAACAGCGTCGGGTAATGCGACCAGCGCGTGCCGGGGCCGAGCGCCGCGATCAGGAAGGGCAGCGGCAGGAAGACCAGAAGCGCGAAGATGAAGACCGGATGACCCGTGTCGAGATAGGCCGAGACGGTCTCGAACCGCTCGCTCGCCGAGGTCAAGAGCCCTGCCAGCGGCAACGCCAGACCCGCCGAGGCCAAGAGCGCCCTGACCATCGGCAAAGGCCCCGAGAGCGCCAACGCCGGCACGAAGAAGGCAAAGCCCAGCCCGCCGACAAACAGCAGTTGCCGCGGCGCGTCGGCCCATTGCTCGGGCAACACTTCGGCCAGCAGCCACGCGGCCGCCCCGGCCAGAAACCCCAGAAGCCCGAGCCCCGCCCGGGCCCAGAATGGCGATTCCAGTTGCATGTGCCTGCGCCTTTTCCTGCCTCGCGCCGGTTTCCGGCGATTGGGCCGAGCTTAACCTGCGCGCCGACGACGCTCTAGGGGGCGGATCAGAAATCCGTGGGCGCGCCGCCCTCGGCCTTGCGGCGGGCGACGAACGCTTCCAGTTCCTCGCGGATGCCGTCGTCCATCGGCGGCGCCTCGAAGCCGTCGACGATTCGGCGAAAGAGGGCATGTGCGCGTTCCGGCGTCCAGACCGCGCCTTTCTGCGTCCACGCCTCGTAATTGGTCCAGTCGCTGAGGAAAGGCTGGTAGAACGCGGTGGCAAAGCGCGCCTCGGTATGGGGGATGCCGAAGTAATGCCCGCCGCCGCCCACCTCTGCAATCGCATCGACGGCGATGTCGTCGGGCGTGGTCGCGCATATCTCGGGCTCGAAATAGCGCTGGATCTGCTGGATGATCTCGCAATCCATCACGAATTTCTCGGGGCTGGCGATCAGCCCGCCCTCCAGCCAGCCGGCGGCGTGATAGACCATGTTGGCACCGGCCTGCACCGCCGACCACAGCGCGTTGGAGGTTTCCCACATCGCCTGCCCGTCGGGCACGTTGGCCGCGCAGGAGCCCGAGGCGCGCAGCGGCAACCCGTAAAACCGCGCCATCTGCCCAGCCATCTGCGTGGCGCGCATGTATTCCGGCGTGCCGAAGGCCGGCGCGCCCGATTTCATGTCGACGTTGGAGGTGAAGGTGCCGAAGGCGCAGGGCGCGCCTGGGCGGATCGCCTGCGCCAGCGCCACCGCCGACAGCGCCTCGGCCAGCGACAGCGCCACCGCGCCTGCCATCGTGACCGGCGCCATCGCCCCGGCCAGCGTGAACGGCGTGACCACCAGCGCCTGCCCGGCGCGGGCGCAGCGCATCCAGCCGTCCAGCATCGGGTAGTCGTGCTTGAGCGGCGAGGTCGAGTTGATGTTGGTATACATGTGCGGCGTCGCCGCGAACGCCTCGCGGCTGCGCCCGGCCGCGATTCGCACCATCTCCATCACGTCCTCGACCCGCTCGGCCCCCAGGCTGTAGGCATGGGGCACCTTGTCGGTCAGCGTCAGCTTGTCATAGAGAATGTCGAGATGGCGCACCGAGGGGTGCACATCCACCGGCTCGACCGGGTAGCCCCCGGCGATATGGATGCAGTTGAAGGACTGCGTGAGCTTTAGCAGATCGCGGCACCGCGCGCGGGTGCCGGGCACCTTGCCGGTGGTGATGTCCCAGTAACTCGGCGGCGACGAGACGTTGACGAAGACCATGTTCCGACCGCCGATTGTCACCTGGCGGTCGCGGTTGCGCGGCGTGATGGTGAAGCTTGCCGGCGCCTTTGCGACCATCTCCATGACGAAGTCGCGCCCCATGCGGACGGTTTCGTCCGTTACAGAACAGCCGGCCTTTTTCAGCACCTCCCGCGCCCCGGGGTGGAGAAACGCGATGCCGATCTCTTCGAGGATGCGCATCGCACCGTCATGGACGGCCCCGACGCCTGCCTCGTCCAGCGGCTCTGTCGGCCGGTCGGTGTTGAGCGGGATGCGCCAGGGGCTCTGGGCCAGCACCGCCCCGCCCGTCCGCTGCGCCCGCCCCGCCCGCCCGCCGGCCCTGCGCCGCCGTTGGCCTGCGTCTTGCATGGAGACCTCCCTCGGATGTCCCCTCACCAGACACGAAGGCGGCGCGCCGCTTCCGGCCCGAATGCGACCATATGCGTCGTTTTTGCCGGGTCTCAGGCGGCGCGGCGCGCGAGAAAGGCCGGCAGGTGGCCGATATCGGGCACCACCGCATCGGCGAGGTCGGCAAGGTCCGCGGCCTCGGCCGGGCCGGTCAGCACGCCCAGCGTGGCCATGCCCGCAGCGCGCCCCGCGGCCAGATCGTGGCGGCTGTCGCCCACCATCACCACCTCGGCCGGCGCCCGCCCCACCGCCGCGGCAAAGGCCAAGAGCGGCCCCGGCGCAGGCTTGGCGCCGTGGCCGCTATCGCAGCCGGCGATGAAATCGAACCGTCCGGCGACGCCCGCCGCGGCCAGATGCGCGCGCGCTACCGCCTCGGCATCGTTGGTGGCCACCCCGAGGGCCAGGCCCCGCCCCGCCAGCGCGTCGAGCAGCGGGGCCAGCGGCACCGCCTCGCAAAGCGGCGCGCGCGCGGCGGCGGAGTTCATCCGCGCGGCCAGCCCCGCCGGGGACATGCCCGGCAGGTGGGGCAACAAAAGCTCGACCGCCACCTCGGGTGTGCCGGCAATGACCGGGCTGTCTGGGTGGTAGCGTCCGGTTTGCATATCGAACCCCACCGCCCGGCCCAACGACGCCGCGCGCGCCGGCTCACCCTCGGCCAGCTCGCTGAGAAAGCCTTGCGCCCAGGCCCCCCATGTCGCGTTGAAATCGAAAAGCGTGCCGTCCTTGTCGAACAGCACGGCGGTGATCCGGCTCATCTTCGCCTCTTCGCTCAGGTCCAGTGCATGACGGCGCCGCCGGGCAGCGCCGCGCGGGCCTGCATCGCCGCCGCGCCGGACAGCCCTTCGCCGTCGGCGAAGGCGATGACCCAGGCATCGTCCATCAGGATGAAATCCAGCACCGAGGCCAGGAACGCGGGCTCGGCCGCGCGGGCGCGCAAATCCTCGGCCCCCGCCCCGGTCGCCCCCAGAAAGACCGGCAGCAGCTCTTCGTTGCCCGCCAGCCAGCCAAGCGCCCTCAGCGCGATGGTTTCCGCCTCGTCCTGCCGCATCCTCGCCCCTCGATCCGAGCCGCTGAAACACTCTGTTAACAAATCCTGTCCAGAAATGAACGCGAACGCAATCGCGACCTATGGCGCGGGGAGACAGGCAAATGCCTGGACGCATCCTGGTGGTGGACGACCTGGCCACAAACCGAATCATGATGAAGGTGCACCTCGCCGACGCGCATTACGATGTCTTGCAGGCCGCGGGCGGGCGGGCCGCGCTGGACATCGCCCGGCGCGAGGCGCCCGATCTGATCCTGCTCGACATGATGATGCCCGACCTTGATGGCATCAGCGTCTGCGAACGGCTGCGCGCCGATCCGGCAACAGCGGAAATTCCGATCATCATCGTGACCGCCGCCACCGATGCCCGATCGCGGCTCAGGGCGCTGGCGGCGGGGGCTGACGACTTTCTTTCGCGCCCGCTGGACGAGTTGATCCTGCTGGCGCGGGTCCGCAGCCTGCTGCGCGCCCGCGAAACCGCGCAAGAGCTGGCGCTGCGCGACGGCACCGAGCGGCTGTTGGGCTTTTCCGAGCCCGCGCAGGGCTTTGCCCCGCCGGGCCGCATCGCGTTGGTGGCCGCGCGGGCCGAAACCGCCGCGGGGTGGCAGGCGGCGCTGGCCGGGCGGCTGACCGACCGGATCGTGCCGATGACACGGGCCGAGGCGCTCAGCCCCGACCCGGGCCACGCGGTGCCCGATCTCTTCGTGATCGAGGGCGACCTTGGCGGACCCGGCGGCGGCCTGCGCCTGCTGACCGAGCTGCGTTCGCGCAGCGAAACGCGCCACGCGGCGGTGCTGATCGTGCTGCCGCCCACGGCGCGCGAGACCGCGGCGATGGCGCTGGACCTGGGCGCCAACGACCTGATGACCGCGCCGCTGGACGGTGCCGAACTGGCGCTGAGGCTGAAGGCCCAGATGGCCCGCAAGCGCCAGGCCGACCGGCTGCGCGACACCCTGCGCGACGGTCTGCGGATGGCCGCCACCGATCCGCTGACAGGGCTCTTCAACCGCCGCTACGCGTTGCCCCACCTCGCCCGCATCGCCGAGCGCGCGGACCGGACCGGGCGCCGGTTTGCCGTGCTGCTGCTCGATCTCGACAGGTTCAAGGCGGTCAACGACCGGCATGGCCATGCCGCCGGCGACGCGGTGCTCGTGGCGGTGGCGCAGCGGTTGCGCGACAACCTGCGCGCGGTCGACCTGGTGGCGCGGTTCGGCGGAGAGGAATTCCTGGTCGCCCTGCCCGACACCGACGCGACCGCCGCCTGCGCCGCTGCCGAGCGGCTGCGGCGGGTGATCGGTGCGGCGCCGGTGGCCCTGCCGGGCGGCGGCGACCTGCAGGTCAGCGCCAGCATCGGCGTTGCGATGGGCGGCGCCGAGGCCGGCACCGTCTCCGCGCTGATCGAGGCCGCCGATGCCGCGCTCTACCGGGCCAAGTCCGCCGGGCGCGACCGTGTTGACGGCCCGGCCACCGACTAGACCCGGTTCACCGCCGCGGCGGGCCCCGGCGCAGCACCTGTTCCAACCGGTCGGCAAAGGCGGCCCGCTCGTCGGGGCTCATCTGCGCCATACGGTCCAGCAACAGCCCCCGCGTGATCGTCAAATGATCGGAAATCCGCTCGCTTTGCGACGTGAGCACCGCCTCGACCCGGCCCACCTCGAACGGCTCGGACCGGAGCGCCGACAGCACTTCGTCAAAGCCCGCGCGCACTGCCTGGCGGTTTTGGCGCCCTTGCGGCCATGACCTTCGCAACTCCTGGCGCAGGGCCGCGCGGTCTTCGTCATCGAGCGCCCGCGAATAGGGGCCGACCTCGGCAAAACGGTCGCCACGCCGGTCATGGCCGAAATCGTGCCGGTGGCTCAGCAAACCGCCCAGAACGATGCCTGCGACCATCAGGTTCAGCGCAAGGCTGATGCCCAGCGCGATGCGGCCCCAGGGCCAGCCCTTCTTCGGCGTCTCGCTATCGCCCTGCGCCATGCTCAGCCCTCCTGCAGGTAAAGATCGGCCGTCGGCACCAGGTCGACGAGGTCATAACCCTGGGTGCCCAGCCAGCCCGCGGTCAGCGTTTCCAGTTCGGCCGGGGCGCTGTAGCCGATCCAGAGCCCGGCCAGCCCCGCCGTGGCGAGCCCGCCCAGGGCCGGCCACCCGCCGAGCCCGGCAAGCGCCGACATCGCGGCCGACCTCAGCCGGCGCCGGCGCCGGGGCACCACCTGCCGCGCGCGCGGCCTCTCGGCCTCGGCATCGGCGAGAATGCGCGCCATCAGCGCCGCAGAGGGCTCCGGCGCGTCCGCGCGGGCGGCGCGGAACATCCGGTCCAGGTCGCTCTCAAGGCTCGGATCGTCAGTCATCGTCATACCCCAATTCACTGCGCCGCCCGGCCAGGTCGGCCGCCAGCGCCCTCTTGCCCCGCGCGGTCAGGCTTTCCACCGCCTCGGTGCCGATCTCCATCACGTCCGCGATCTCGGGGTTCGACAACCCTTCGAGATGGCGCAGCACCACCGCTTGGCGCTGCCGCTCGGGCAGCCGCATCAAGGCGGCCTCCAGCGCCCGGGTGCGCGCCGCTTGCTGCATCCGTGCCTCGGCGCCGGGCGCGCCGTCCGCGGGCTCGGGCACCGCGTCCAGCGCTTGTGCGCGCGCCTTTCGCAGCCGGTCGATGCACAGGTTCGACACCACCCGGTACAGCCAGGTCGAGATCCGCGCCTCGCCCGTCCGCCACCCCGGCGCGGCGCGCCAGAGCCTCAGCATCGCCTCCTGCGTGACGTCCTCGGCCTCGGCCGGATCGCCCAGCATTCGCGCCGCAACCCGCAGCGCCATCGGCGCCAGCCGCGCGGTCAGGGCCTGCGCCGCCGCACGCTCGCCCCGCCCGTAGGCGACGAGCAGCGCCTCGTCCGAAGCAGCTTCGACAACGTCCTTGGCCATGACCATCCTGTCGCGGGCTTACTCTTTGCAGGGCCGGGCGTCCATCGCCCGCACCCTGCCGAACCTCGCCGGCAGGGCGCGGCACCCAAGGCTTACCGGTCGCTCGGCGCACCATTGCGCATCGGCCCGGCACGGTTGCCGAACCGCTCCATCGCCGCGTCGAACTCGTCCTTCGAGAGCGACCCGTCGCCATCGGCATCGGCGCGGTCGAAAAGACGCCCGGGCCCGGGGCGCGTCGTCATCTCCTCGACGCTCAACAGCCCGTCGCCATCGGTGTCCAGCCATTCGACCATGCGCTCGGCCCGCGCCTGGCGCTGTTCGTCGCTAAGCCCCGGGTCGCCGAAAAAGCCGCCCTGACCCATGGGCCCAGCCTGGCCCATCATACCGCCTCGGCCCATCTGGCCGCCCTGGCCCATCTGGCCGCCTCGGCCCTGCATGTCGCCACGCGTCATGCCGTAGCCTTGCATGTCGCCACGCATCATGCCGTGCCCTTGCATCATGCCGTGCCCGTGCATCATGCCGCGACCCTGCCCCTGCGGGCCCATACAGCCCTGGTCGCCGCGGCCCTGGTACCTGCCCCGGCCGTCGTCCCAGCCCGAGGCCTTGACAACCCCCGGCGCGGCCCCAGCGGCCCAGGCGCCACGGCGCAGACCGCGCGCCTCGGCCCCGGTCACGTAGCCGTCGCCGTCGGCATCGGCCGTGGCAAACCGGGCCTCGGCTCCGGCCTTGAACTCTTCGGCCGACAAAGCGCCGTCGCCATCGGCATCAAGCGTCGCAAAGGGCAGCGCCCCGCGCCGCCGGGCGTTGGCCTCGTCCTCGGTCAGCTTGCCGTCATTGTCGGCGTCGAGCCGGTCGAAGGCGGCCGCCGCCGGCACGGCGAATTCCGCTTGGGAAATCCGCCCGTCGCCGTCGGTGTCGATGCCGGCGATCCCGCGCTGCATCCAGCTGCCCTGCGCAGCAGCCAGCCCCGGAAGCATCAGCACAAGCGCCGAGGCCGCGGTCAGTCGAAGCAATCCAGTCATCTCGTCTCTCCTGTTTTTCGAAACGCGTGAACGCCGCGCTGCGGCTTGCGTTATGATCGTCTAACGGGCAGTCTCGGGTTTTCCGTCGCGGAAAATCCGGCCGCGCGCGACATCGCGCCGCACGAGCGGCACGCCAACTGGAAGAACCCCCGGACAGAACCGACATACTCGGAAGGCCCCAGGTGGCGGCGCGCGCGGCAAGACGACAGGGAGACCCCCATGGACACATTGCAGGAACGGCCCCTCCGTGCCGCGCTGCTGCGCGGGTGGTGCCGGCGCTGCCCGAATTGCGGCGCCGGGCCAATGCTCAACGGCTACCTGAACGTGCGTGATCATTGCCCGGTCTGCGGCGAGGAGCTGCACCACCATCGGGCCGATGACGGGCCGGCCTACCTGACCATCCTGATCGTGGGCCATCTGATGGCGCCGCTGATCCTGTGGGCCTTCGTCACCTACCGCCCCGAACCTATGGTGCTGGCCTCGGTCTTCTCGGTTGGCTGCGTGGCGCTCTCGCTCTACCTTCTGCCCAGGCTGAAGGGTCTGATGGTGGCGCTGCAATGGGCGAAACGGATGCACGGGTTCGGGCGGCCGTCGTGAACGGGGCGCCGATCCGCGACGCCGCCACGGTGATCGTCCTGCGCGACGCGGCAGCGCGGCCCGCCGTGCTGATGGGGCAGCGCGGGGCGACGGCGGCCTTCATGCCCAACAAGTTCGTCTTTCCCGGCGGCGCGGTCGACGCGGCCGATGCCGGCGTGCCCATGGCCTGCCCCATCGGATCCGCCTGCGCCGCGCGTCTGGCGGCGGAATGCGACCCGGCGCGCGGCCCGGCACTGGTCGCCGCGGCGATCCGCGAGCTTTGGGAGGAAACCGGCCTCATCCTCGGCACGCCCGGCCCCTGGCCCGACGCGGCGCCCCCGGGCTGGCGCGGCTTTGCCTCTTCCGGCCATCTGCCCTCGGCAGAGGGGTTCCATTTCGTCTTCCGCGCGATCACGCCTCCGGGCCGGCCGCGCCGCTTCGATGCGCGGTTTTTCCTGGTCGAAGCCGGCGCCGTCAGCGGCGACCTAGACGATTTCTCCGCCGCCGAGGACGAACTCTCGCACCTGCAATGGGTGCCGCTGGCCGAGGCCCGGCGCTTCGATCTGCCCTTCATCACCGAGGTCGTGCTGGCCGAGGTGGCGGGGCTGTTGAAATCCGGCCTGCCGCCCGCCAGCGTGCCATTCTTCCGCAACAGGACCGAGCGCTCGGAATTCCTGCGTCTGCGCTGAGGCGCCCGTCACCGGCATCACCGTGGGGCGGCAGCGTGGGGCCTTGGGTATTTTTGCCAAGAAGAAGACCCTTTCGCTTCTTCTTGGAAAAAATACCCCCATCGCACCGGCCCGGCCGGGTGCGGCGTAAGGTCAGGCTCAGCCGCGCTCGCCTGCAAAATCCGCGTGCCAACCCTCGCGCTCTTCGTCGGTGATCTTGCGAAACAGCATGTCGGGCACGGTAAAGGCATGCCCCGGCTTCAGCGTGTCGAGGGCGGTTGCCATGTCGCCCGGCCAGGCGTCGTCGCCGGTCTGCATCCCGGCCAGCATCGCGGCGGCGGCATCGGGTATGAAGGGCCGCGACAGAACGGCGTAAAGCCGGATCAGGTTGAGCGACAGGCGGATGCTCGCGGCGGCGCGGTCGGGGTCGGTCTTGAAGGCGGCCCAGGGCGCGGCCGCTTGCAGGTATTCGTTGCCCGCAACCCAGATCGCGCGCAGCTCGCTTGCCGCCTTGCGGATGTCGATGGCCTCCATATGGGCCTCGTAGGCGGCAACGCGCCCGGCAAGCTCGGACATCAGGGCCTCTTCCGCGGGGCCCATAGTGCCGCCCGCCGGCACCTCTTCTGCGAACTTGGAGCGGCAGAACTTGGTGACGCGGCTGACGAAATTGCCCAGCACATCGGCAAGGTCCTTGTTGACGCCGGCCTGGAAGTTTTCCCAGGTGAATTCGCTGTCAGAGCTTTCCGGCGCGTGCGACAGCAGCCACCAGCGCCAGTAGTCGGCCGGCAGGATGTCCAGCGCCTGGTCCATGAACACGCCGCGCCCTTGCGAGGTCGAGAACTGGCCGCCGTCGTAATTGAGGTAATTGAACGACTTGATGTAATCCACGAGCTTCCAGGGCTCGCGCGAGCCCATCAGCGTGGCAGGGAAGGAAAGCGTGTGGAACGGCACGTTGTCCTTGCCCATGAACTGGACATAGCGCACATCGCCGGCGCCCTTGTCGGTGCGCCACCAGCGTTGCCAGTCGGCATCGGGCCTGCCGTTGGCGTCGGCCCATTCGGCGGTGGCGGCGATATATTCGATGGGCGCATCGAACCAGACGTAGAATACCTTGCCCTCCATGCCCGGCCAGTCGTCGCCGCCCCTCTTCACCGGAATGCCCCAGTTCAGGTCGCGGGTGATGCCCCGGTCCTTCAGCCCGTCGCCGTCATGCAGCCATTTCTTGGCGATCGAGGTGGTCAGCACCGGCCAATCCTTCTGGCTGTCGATCCAGGCATCGATCTCGTCTTTCAGGGCCGACTGGCGCAGGTAGAGATGCTTGGTCTCGCGCACCTCCAGGTCGGTCGAGCCGGAGATCGCCGAACGCGGGTCGATCAGGTCGGTCGGGTCGAGTTGCTTGGTGCAGTTCTCGCACTGGTCGCCCCGGGCCTTTTCGTATCCGCAATTGGGGCAGGTGCCCTCGATATAGCGGTCGGGCAGGAAGCGGCCGTCGGCCCGGGAATAGACCTGTTTCTCGGTCACTTCCTCGATGAGGCCGTTCTCGGCCAGCTTGCCGGCGAGGTGCTGGGTGAGGGTGTGGTTGCGCTGCGACGAGGACCGCCCGTAATGGTCGAACGAGAGGCGAAAGCCATCGGCCAGAGCGGCCTGCACGCCGTGCATCCGGGCGCAGTAATCGGCCACGTCCTCGCCGGTCTTGGCGGCGGCAAGCTCCGCCGGTGTGCCGTGTTCGTCGGTGGCGCAGATGAACATCACCTCGTGGCCGCGGGCGCGCATGTATCGGGCATAGAGATCGGCCGGAAGTTGCGAGCCCACCAGGTTGCCCAGGTGCTTGATGCCGTTGATGTAAGGTAGCGCCGAGGTGATCAGGATGCGTGCCATGGTGCGGGTCTGCCTTTGCTCCCGTTGCGTGGGCCCCGTTTAACGCCGTGGCGCGGGAAGGGCCAGAGGGCGCAGGCTCAGGGTGCGTCGCGGTCGCGGCGGGCGCGGGTCAGCCGGCCGATCAGGAACGAGGTGCGCGGCGTCCAGACATAGGGCGTGCGCGGGCCCCGGCCCGGACGGGCGCGCATCCGCGTGAGGCCGAAGAGCAGCAGCGCCGCATGGCCGGCCGCGATCAGCAGGAACAGCGCCTCGGGGCCGTACCCCGCGACCAGCGCCGAGGCCACCAGCGGCGAGGCGATCGCCCCCAGCGCGAAGAAGAACATCAGCGCGGCGGACAGTTCCACCCGCTCGTCGCTTTCGGCCCAGTCATGGGCATGGGCGGCCGATACCGAGTAGATCGGAAAGGTGGACGCCCCGAACAGCGCCGCCGCGGCGAAAACGCCCAGCGGGCCGCCGCCGGTCGTCGTCACCGTCACGGCGCACGCGCCGACCGAGGCGGCGGAAAGACCGATCAGCACCCGGCGCCGGTCGATCCGGTCGGCCAGCCAGCCCACCGGGTATTGCGCCAGAGCGCCCCCAAGCACGAAGGCGGCCAGAAACAGGCCGATCTGGTCGGGGGCAAGGCCGACCTCCTGCCCGTAGACCGGGCCCACCATGCGGAACGCCGCGGCCGAGAGCCCCGCCACCATCACCCCCGCCGCGGCGAGCGGTGAGCGGGCGATGGCAAGGCCGGGGCGCAGCCGGAGGACGGCGGGCGTCTTGGGCGGGCTGAGCGTGGAGAGCGTGAGCGGCAGCAGCGCGGCGCAGCAGATGATGGCCAGGAGGTTGTAGGAAACATAGGCGGCCGGCGTCAGCACCCCGATCAGCAGTTGCGCCACCAGCGAGGCGCCCATGTCGATGATCCGGTAGACCCCCATCGCCCGCCCGCGCGTCTCGTTGGTCAGCTTGGCCTGCAACCACGCCTCGATCACCGTGTAGCAGCCGGCAACGCAGATCCCCGTGGCCACGCGCATCAGCGCCCAGGCCAGCGGGTCGACCAGCATCATGTGCGCCATCAGCCCCATCGCGCCGGCGGCGGTGAAGGCGGCGAAGGCGCGGGTGTGGCCGACCGTGCCCATCAGCCGCGGCGCCCACCAGCAGCCGATGAAGAAGCCCACGAAATGGGACGAGCCCAGAAGGCCGACCTGGGCTGTGGAAAATCCCAGCGCCAGCCCCGAAAGCGCGTCGAGCGGGCCCACCCCGCCCGAGGAAAGCTGGAGCAGGACGACCGACAGGAACAGGGCGGCGAAAGAGACGATCAGGCGCATGGCGCGTTTTTGCTAGCCGGGTGCGCAGCGGGGTGCAGGGCGATTTGCGACATCGCGCCGGCGTTTCCTGGCCACCGCACCGGAACGGGCGGCGCGTCAGGCCCGTTCCGGTGCCGCCGAGGCGAGCGACAGCCGCCCGGCGCGGTCTTCCAGCGTCCAGGCGCGCGGCGGCGCGGTGCGGGCACGGCGGCGTTCCAGGTGCCAGGCGCTGCGCCCCGGGGCGTGGCGCGGGGCCATGTGCCAGCGGCTTTCCACCCCCGGTGCGCCGCCCGCGCCGGGGGTCAGGATCAGCCCCAGGGGCGCGGCGCCGCGGCCCTCACCCCCGGTTTCTGCGGCCAGGTGCAGCCGGCGCACGGAGGTCAGGCCGGGCGGCTCGGGCAGGTCCGCCACCACCAGCGGCACCGCGCCCGCGCGCAGCGCCTCTTCCGCCGACCAGAGCAGGTCTTCGGCCCGCGTGGGCCGCACCAGGATCAACCGCCCCGGCGCGAGAAAACGCTGTGCGGCATCGGGATAGATCCGGTCGCCCCCCCAGGCCGGCGCGATCCAGATCACCGGGCCGCTCAGCGCGCCGGCCACGATCAAGGCCAGGCTGCGCCGGGCGGGGCCGCACAATTCGTGCGCGCGGGCCAGCCCAAAGGCCAGCTCGCCCAGCACGGTCAGGCCGGGGCGCGGGCGGTGGGAGGCGCGGTTCAGCAGCGGGGCAGTCATGGCAGCCATTCTATATGTTCACCAAATGTTCCGAAAGTGCATTTCCCGCTGGACCTGCCGCGGTTTCTGCTAAGCTCGCCGGACGAACAGGGAGGACCATCAAATGAAATCACTCGCATTGGCCGCGCTTGTCGGCATCGCCGCTGCCTCGGCCGGCTGGGCCGAGACCCATCGCATCGCCGTCCATGTCAACCAGAACGACCCCCAGGTGATGAACATGGCGCTGAACAACGTCGCCAACCTGACCAAATACTACCACGAGCAGGGCGACGAGGTGATCGTCGAGGTGGTGGCCTACGGGCCGGGCCTGCTCATGCTGGTGCCGGGCAAGAGCCCGGTCGCCGATCGCATCTCGACCATGGGGCTGGAGATCGAGGGGCTCACCTTCTCGGCCTGCGGCAACACCCTGCGCAAGATGAGCGCCAAGCAGGGCCAGGATGTGGTGCTGATGGACGAGGCCGGCGTCGTGCCTTCGGGCGTGGTGCGCCTGGTCGAGTTGCAGGAACAGGGTTTCGCCTACGTCCGGCCCTGAGCAGAGGCGCGGCAACTGCCCCGCTTTCGGGCAGGGGGACTGGAACCGCTGGAAAATCCATGCCGAATCCCGCGCAGGGGGGTTGCCCTGACCGCGCGCTCCGATAACTCTGCCCCTGACCAAGATCGGGGGACCAAATGAAACGCGTGACACTCGGCCGGACCGACCTTCAGGTCTCGGCGCTCTGCCTCGGCACAATGACCTGGGGCAGCCAGAACACGATGGACGAGGGCCATGCCCAGATCGACATGGCGCTCGATCGCGGGATCAACTTCATGGACACCGCCGAGATGTACCCGGTGGCGCCGGTCAAGGCCGAGACCGTGGGCCGCACCGAAGAGATCATCGGCGAATGGTTCGCCAAGACCGGGCGCCGCGACGAGTGGATCCTGGCCACCAAGGTCGCCGGGCCCAATGGCGGCTTCGTGCGCGAGGGCCGCGGGATCAGCCCCGAGAGCATCCGCGAGGCGGTCGAAGCCTCTCTGAGGCGGCTCAAGACCGACGTGATCGACCTCTACCAGTTTCACTGGCCTAACCGCGGCTCCTACCATTTCCGCCAGAACTGGGGCTACGACCCCTCGAAACAGGACCGCGCCCAGACGCTGGGCCATATGGAAGAATCGCTCGAGACGCTCAAGGCGCTGGTGGCCGAGGGCAAGATCCGCCATTTCGGCCTGTCCAACGAAACCGCCTGGGGCACCGCCCAATGGCTGCGGCTGGCCGAGCAGAAAGGGCTGCCGCGCGTCCAGTCGATCCAGAACGAATATTCGCTGCTTTGCCGGCTTTTCGATACCGATTTGGCCGAGCTCGGTGCGAACGAGGATGTCACGCTTCTGGCCTACACGCCGCTGGCCGCCGGCCTGCTAAGCGGTAAATATGCCGGCGACGTCACCCCCGACGGCACGCGGCGCGAACGACAGCCCGACCTCAACGGCCGCATCACGCCGCGGGTGTGGGAGGCGGTCTCGGCCTATCTGGGCATCGCAAACGATCACGGGCTCGACCCGGTGCAGATGGCCATCGCCTTCGTCGCCGCGCGCCCCTTCCCGACGATCCCGATCGTCGGGGCGACCTCGACGGCGCAGCTCGACACGGCACTCGGCGCTGCGGATGTGACGCTGTCCGACGCGGTGCTGACCGACATCGCCGCCGCCCACAAGGCGCACCCGATGCCGTTCTGAGGCCGACGCTCAGGCCACGCCCGCGCGCAGCCCGTGCAGGAAATCGGGCAGCGCCCGGTCGCTGACTTGGGCCGCGCGCACCAGCGCGTCGAAATGCCGGGTGAAAAGACGCACACGTTCGCTGTCGCGGAACGCAAGGTAGTAATGGCCGACGTAAAGCGCGGCCAGAAGCGGGCCGAACACGGTCAGCGGCGCCGAATACACCTCTCGCGCATCGAAAAGCGTCAGCCGCAACGTCGGGTAAAGCTGCGCGTGCAGATTCAACAGCCGGTCGATCTGGTCCCTGCGCAGTTCGGCCGGCAGCCCGGCGTAATAGCCCTCGGCGCGGGCAAAGCTCTCCATCTCGTGGCGAGGTAGCGCGATCTCGTAATCCGATCGCAGCCCGCGCATCCAGGCCAGCCGGTCCTGCGAGGCACCGATGGCCTGCTCGGCGGTGCGGCCCAGGTGCGCGGCGTATTCCCATTCCAGCATCGCCCGGGTCTTGAGCATGTCGGGCAGGCTGGCGGGCACATGTCGGATCTTGTAACCCGCCGCCTCGCGGTGCCAGGCCAGCACCTGTTCGTCAACCAGCGCCCGCGGCGCCTCGGGCATCGACAATGAGATCGCCAGCAGGTCGGCCGCGCTTTCGGGCCGGTCGCTCAGCCCCAACAGCCAGTCCGACGAGACGCCCAGGGCGGCGGCCGAGGCACCCACCAGATGCGCGTTGGGCAACCGCGCCGTGCCCTCGGCGAGCAGCTGCGAGACGGTGGACCTGTCGACGCCGATGGCCCGGGCCAGCGCGCTCTGGCTCAGCCCTGCGCCCGCCATCGCCGCAGCCAGCCGATCACGGAAGAGGACGGCGCGCCGACGCTTGTCGATGAAATCGCTCATCCGTGATTTTTCTCACACTCTGTCAAAAATGTTAACCATATTCCGAATGGCCGGCATGCGGGGCCGTGGCTACACATGCGAAGAACCCTTCACCGGAGGCCCCATGGAAACCCCGCGACGCACGCTGATCAAAGCCGTTCTTTGGAACGCGATCGGCCTGCTGTCGATGGCGCTGGTCGGGCTCGCACTGACCGGCTCGGCAGCGATGGGCGGCACGATGGCACTGGCCAACACCGTCGTGGGCTTCGTCTGTTACCTGTTTTACGAGCGGCTCTGGGCGCGCATCGGCTGGGGCCGGCGCCAATAGCGGCAGGCTCGACAACCGCTTGCGGCGCTGGCATGTCATGCCATGGCCGCGTGGATCCCCATCACCCTCTTCGCCGCGTTCGTGCAGAACCTGCGTTTCATGCTGCAAAAGCACCTGAAGGCGACGCGGCTGTCCACCGGCGGCGCCACCTTCGCGCGGTTCATCTACTCCGCGCCGCTGGTGGCGCTGATCGCGGCGGGTTACGGCATGTCGACGGGCCAGGCCTGGCCGGCAGTTCCGGGCCGCTTCTGGGCCTTCGCGCTGGCCGGCGGGCTGGCGCAGATCGTCGCCACCATGTGCGTCGTCGCCCTGTTTTCGCGCCGCAATTTCGCGGTGGGCATCACCTTCAAGAAGACCGAGGTGCTGCAAACCGCCCTCATGGGGTTCCTGGTGCTGGGCGAGGCGGTCTCGCCCGCGGGGCTCGTGGCGATCCTGATCGGCTTCGTCGCAGTACTGCTGCTTTCGGACGTGCGCGTGCCCGGCGGGCCGGCGGGGCTGTCGCGCTTTTTCAACCCCGCCGCCGGGCTGGGCCTGGCCTCCGGCGTGCTCTTCGCGGTCTCGGCCACCGGCTATCGCGGCGCCTCGCTGGCATTGGGGCCGGGCGATCCGTTCTTCCGGGCCGCGCTGACGCTCGCGGTCGTGACCGCCGCGCAGAGCCTGGCCATGCTGGCGTGGCTGAAATGGCGCGAGCCGGGCGAGATCGCGCGCGTGTTCGTGCATTGGCGCATCGCGGGGCTGGTGGGCCTGACCTCGATGCTGGGCTCGCTCGGCTGGTTTACAGCCTTCACACTGCAAAAGGCGGCCTATGTGAAGGCACTGGGCCAGGTGGAGCTGATCTTCAGCTTCCTCGCCGCGACCTTCTGGTTCCGCGAAACCACCACCGGACGAGAACTCGTGGCGATGGGACTGTTGAGTCTTTCTATCCTTATCCTGATCCTAGCACTCTGACCGGCGCGCCCCATGCCTGCCGACGGCCATGGGTATTTTGACCAAGAAGAAGGGCAAGGGAGCGCCCTGCCCCTTCTTCTTGGCACAAATACCCAAATGGCGCTGCGCGCGCCAAGAGCGCGGCGGCGCCTATGCGTTCTGCCGCACCACGTAGACCGAGCAATTGCAATGGCGCACCACCCGCGCGGCGTTGGGGCCGAGCAGGTAGTCGCGCAGTTCGGGCTTGTGCGAGCCGATCACGATCAGGTCCGAACCCGCCTCGCGCGCGGCGTGGAGGATCTCCTCGTAGGCCTTGCCGGTGGCGATGATGTGGCGCACGCCCTTGTTGCCCTCCGCGCCGATCACGTCGGTGACGAAATCGTTCAGGATCGCCTTGGCCTTTTCCACGGCCTTGTCGTGGAATTCCTTGTCGAAATAGGCGCCGACCACGCTCATCCCGAAATCGGGAACCACGGTGATGACATCGAGCCGGGCCTTGTCCATCGCCGCAAGCCTGGCGGCGACGCGCAGCACCTCTCGGTCGTGCTCGGGCTGGCTGACATCGATGGCGCAGAGGATGGAGGTGATCATGCGGGTTGCGCTCCCTGGCGCCCGACGCGGGCGTTTTGCAGATAGGCCACGCCGCCCAAGAGCAGCAGCGCGGGGATGAAGACCAACTCCTGCGGCCATTGCGCCTGCGGCGCGCGCAGCGCCGTCAGCGTCACCGGCGTGTCGCCGTAGAAGTCGAAGCTTTGCAGGGTTTCCGAGAAGGGCGAGCCGAACATCGGCTCTTCGAGTTTCACCACGCCATCCTCTTCGAGCAGCATCAGCCCGGTCGCGTCGAGCCGCGCCGCGCCGCCCTCTTCGTCGCCGACGGTGACGACGAGCGTTGTCTCCTTCGGCTCGAGCGTGACGAAATCGGGTCCCGAAACGCGCAGGCGCAGGGTTTCGCCCGGATCGGCCTCGGCAAGCACCTGTTCAAGCTGCGCCGGCGGCAGATCGGCGAAGGGCGGTTGCAGCTTGTTCATCACGTAATCGGGCCGGAACAGGATGAAGGCGATCGCGATCAGCGCGACGCTTTCGTAGATGCGGTTGCGGGTCAGGAAATAGCCCATGGTCCCGGCGGTAAAGACCAGGATCGCGATGGTCGCCACGATGAAGACGATGATGCCCTGCACCCATCCCACGTCGATCAGCAACAGATCGGTGTTGAAGATGAAGACGAAGGGCAGCGCCACGGTGCGAAGCGAGTAGAAGAACGCGGTGAAGCCGGTGCGGATCGCATCGCCCCCCGACACCGCCGCCGCCGCGAAGGAGGCCAGCCCGACAGGTGGCGTCACATCCGCCATGATGCCGAAGTAGAAGACGAAGAGATGCACGGCGATCAACGGCACGATCAGGCCCGATTGGGCGCCGAGTTCCACCACCACGCCCGCCATCAGCGAACTGACGACGATGTAGTTGGCCGTGGTGGGCAGCCCCATGCCAAGGATCAACGACAGGATTCCGACGAAGATGAGCATCAGGATCAGGTTGCCGCCCGAGACCACCTCGACGAGGTTCGACATCACCTGGCCGATGCCGGTCAGCGTGACGGTGCCCACGATGACACCCGCAGTGGCCGTGGCCAGGCCGATGCCGATCATGTTGCGTGCGCCGGCGATCAGGCCCGTAATCAGGTCGAGCCCGCCCGCGACGGCAGCCGTGGCCACGCCGCGCCCGCCCCGGAACAGCGCCTTGAGCGGTCGCTGGGTGATCAGGATCGCAAACAGCAGCATCGTCGCCCAGAAGGCCGAGAGGCCGGGCGATTTCTGCTCGATCATCAGGAAATAGACCAGCACGATGATCGGCAGCAGGAAGTAGAGGCCGGATTTGTAGATTTCCGACACGACCGGCAGGGTGACCTCTTCGGCATTGGGGTCGTCGGGTTTGAGGTCGGGCACCGTGGCGGCCAGCGCCAGCAGCACGACGTAGGCCACGAAGACAAGGCCGGCCAGCGCCCAGCCAGCGCCATCGGGCACGGCTGCCGCGATCCAGCCGACCGGGTATTGCACGAAATAGCAGAGCGCGGCGAAGCCGACGAAGAAGGCGAACATGCCCCCCACGGTTCGGCCAACCGAGACCACCCGGTCGCCCAGCGTCGGCATGTTGCGCTTCACCGCCTCGAGATGGACGATATAGACCAGCGCGATGTACGAGATCACCGCCGGCAGAAAGGCATGGGTGATGACCTCGACGTAGGAGATGCCCACGTATTCGACCATCAGAAAGGCCGCGGCGCCCATCACCGGCGGCATGATCTGGCCGTTGACCGATGAGGCCACCTCGACCGAGCCGGCCTGTTCAGAGGTGAATCCCACACGTTTCATCAGCGGGATGGTGAAGGTGCCAGTGGTCACGACATTGGCGATGGACGAGCCCGAGATCAGGCCGGTGGCGGCCGAGCCCACGACCGCGGCCTTGGCCGGGCCGCCCCGCAGGTGCCCCAGCGCGCCGAAGGCCATCTTGATGAAGTAGTTGCCGGCGCCGGCCTTCTCCAGCAGCGCACCGAACAGGACGAAGAGGAACACGAACTTGGTCGATACCCCCAGCGCGATGCCGAACACGCCTTCCGAGGTGATCCACATGTGGCTCATCGCCTTTTGCAAACTGGCGCCTTTCCAGCGGATCACGTCCGGCACCCAGGGCTGCGCGCCGAAGAAGACGTAGACCAGAAATATCGTGGCTATGACCGCCATCGCCGGCCCGAGCGCGCGGCGCGCCGCCTCGAAGAGCAGCAACAGGCCGGCGAGCGCGAACCACTTGTCCACGTTGTCGGCCAGCCCGCCGGACTGCACGATCTTTTCGTAGAAGAAATAACCGTACATGGCTATGAAGGCGCCGGCGGCGGCCATGATCCAGTCGGTCACCGGCACCTGTCGGCGCGAACTCCACTTGAAGGCCGGGTAGGCCGTGAACGCCAGGAAAATCGCGAAGGCCAGATGGATCTGGCGCGAATTGTTGATGATGTCGCCCGGCAGCAAGACATTGGCCAGGGGCGAAGCGAGAAGCACCTGAAAAAGCGACCAGATAACCGCGAGCGAGGCCAGGAACAGCCCCACCTTGCCGCCCGGTTCGCGCGCACCCGAATCCGAGGCGGCGACGAGTTCTTGCAGTTCTTCCTCGGAAAGGGCACGGCCCTTCGACGTCTGGTCGGTCATTCCCACGCTCCCGGTTGGACCATGCACATGGCGCGGCCTTTTTGTTCCCGTGACGCCATTCTTGCGCCTTTCAGGGGAGCGGGGCGCGCATGAACAGGCGCGCGCCCCGCCGGGTCAGTATGACCGATGAGGTTATTCGATCCAGCCCATTTCGCGATAGTACTTCGCGGCACCGTCATGCAGCGGCGCCGAAAGCCCGTCCTTGATCATCTCTTCGGGCTTGAGGTTGGCGAAGGCCGGGTGCAGGTTCGTGAAATCGTCGAAATTATCGAAGACCGCCTTGACCACCTGATAGACCGCTTCTTCCGAGACGTCGGTCGAGGTGACGAAGGTCGCGCCAACGCCGAAGGTCGACACATCCTCGTCGGTTCCGCGATACATGCCACCCGGAATTGTGGCCTTGCGGTAGTAGGGATGCTCGGCGATCAGTTCGTCGATCGCCGGCCCGTTGACGCTCACCACCACCGACTCGCACGAGGTCGTCGCCTCCTGGATCGAGCCCGAGGGGTGGCCGACGGTGTAGACCATCGCGTCGATCTGGTTGTCGCAAAGCGCGGCGGATTGTTCGGCGGCCTTGAGTTCGGTGGCGAGCTCGAAATCGTCCATCGTCCAGCCCTTGGCCTCCATCACGACTTCCATGGTGCCGCGCTGACCCGAACCGGGATTGCCGATATTCACTCGCTTGCCTTCGAGTTCGTCGAACTCGGAAATGCCCGCATCGGCGCGGGCGACCACGGTGAAGGGTTCGGGATGCACGGAGAACACCGCCCGCAGCCCCTCGAACGCCCCGTCCTCCTCAAAGCGCGAGCTGCCGTTATAGGCGTGGAACTGCCAGTCGGACTGGGCCACGCCGAATTCCAGCTCGCCAGCGCGGATCGTGTTGAGGTTGTAGACCGAGCCGCCCGTCGATTCGACCGAGCAGCGGATGCCGTGATCCTTGCGGCCCTTGTTCACCAGCCGGCAGATCGCGCCGCCGGTGGGATAGTAGACGCCGGTCACGCCGCCGGTGCCGATGGTGATGAATTCCTCGGCCACCGCCGGGGCGGCCACGGCGCCCAGTGCCGCGGCGGCCACGGTGAATTTGAGCTTGGCAAACATCAAGATACTCCTCTGCTGGTTTTGGGTTTGCGTTTCGTCTCGGGGGATCACGCGCTCCAGAATTCCTCCAGGCGGTGATTTCGGGTCTCGACCGCTTCGATGCGGGCCTTCGCTTCGGGCCCGGCGCGGGCCGCGAGCATCCCGACGATCGTTTCGGCCAACACCAGGCTGGCCGCGTAGGACGAGAAGAACTGCGGGCTGTCGGAGGGCAGGATGAACCCGTGCTCGGCATGTTGCAGCGCCGGGCAGGCATGGGTGTCGGTGACAACCACCACATGGGCGCCGCGCTCGGCCGCCATCTCGGCGGCCAGGATCGAGCGGCGCGCGAAGGGCGGCTTGGTCAGCACGATCAGCGAATCGCGCGGGGAAAGATCGCTGATCGCGGTGGCCAGCGAGGCCCCCATGCGGCCTGCGATCGACCAGTTGGAGGCAAAGTAATTTCCCATGTAGGCCATGTATTCGACGAGGCCGGTGGACCCGAGCGCGCCGTAGACCACCACGTTGTCGGCACGGTGCAGCCGATCGACGGCGGCCTCCAGCCTGGCGGGGTCGATCAGCCGGGTCATCGCCTCGAGATTGGCGATGCACGCGCTTGTCTGACGGACGAGGAACGGCGGCTGGCGGGCCTGCCCCGCCTCGTCCTGCAACCGCTGCACCTTTTCGGAAAACGGCACGAAACCGCGCCCGACCGCCCTGCGCGACAGTTCGCGCAGGTCTTCGTAGCTGTCGAACCCCAGGGCGCGGGCCAGCCGCGAAAAGGTGGCCGGCGACAGGCCCGACGAGGCCGAGATCGACCGCAGCGACCGGGTGGCCACGTCCAAGGGATGCTCGGCCACGAAATCGGCGGCATCGCGCAGCTTGGCGCTGAGATGGCCGTATTCGGCCGCGATCTTGTCTTCGATCGAGACGGCTGCGGGCATTTCCCCCCCGGGTGGCAGAATCGCTGAAACATAGCGTTTCAGCCGTTTTAAAAGTTGTCAATTACTGAAACGTATGTTTCAATATCGGCTGTCTATCGCAGCGCGCCACCGCCGCGCAAAAGGCCCTTCCCTCATGTCCCACGTCTTTCCCCGGCATACGAAATCCGCCCCGCCCATGGTCGCGCGCGGCCAGGGCGTCTATCTCTACGACACGAACGGAAAACGATATTTCGACGGCTCCGGCGGCGCCGCGGTGTCGTGCCTGGGCCATGGCGACCCCGATGTGACCGACGCGATCAAGACCCAGCTCGACGCGGTCGCCTTTGCCCATACGGGGTTTTTCACCTCCGAACCCGCCGAGACCCTTGCCGATCTGCTGATCGAACATGCGCCCGAAGGGCTCGACCGCGTCTATCTCGTCTCGGGCGGGTCCGAGGCGATGGAGGCCGCTCTCAAGCTCGCCCGCCAGTATTTCCTCGAAATCGGACAGCCCGCCCGGCACCGGGTGATCGCGCGCCGGCAAAGCTATCACGGCAACACGCTGGGCGCCCTGGCCACCGGCGGCAACATGTGGCGGCGCGAGCCCTTTGCGCCGCTGATGATCGAGACCACCCATATCTCGCCCTGCTACGCCTATCGCGGCCAGCAAGAGGGCGAAAGCGAATGGGATTACGGCCAGCGTGTCGCAAACGAGCTGGAGGCCGAGATCAACCGCCTTGGCCCCGAAACGGTGATGGCCTTCGTCGCCGAGCCGGTGGTGGGGGCGACGGCGGGCGCGGTGCCGCCGGTCGAGGGCTATTTCAAGCGCATCCGCGAGATATGCGATGCCCATGGCGTGCTGCTGATCCTCGATGAGGTGATGTGCGGCATGGGCCGCACCGGCACGCTGTTTGCTTGCGAACAGGACGGGGTGGTGCCCGATATCGCCGCCATCGCCAAGGGGCTGGGCGCGGGGTATCAGCCCATCGGCGCGATGCTGTGCTCGCGTGACATCTACGCGGCGATCGAAGACGGGTCGGGCTTTTTCCAGCATGGGCATACCTATCTGGGCCACCCCGTCGCCTCGGCCGCCGCGCTGGCGGTTTTGAAAAAGCTCACCCAAGGGGGCCTCGCCGACCGCGCGCGCGTGATGGGCGCGCGTCTGCAATCGGCGCTGGAAGCCGCCTTTGGCCAGCACCCCCATATCGGCGATATCCGCGGGCGCGGCCTGTTTCGCGGGCTGGAGATTGTCGAGGACCGCGAGACCAAGCGCCCCTTCGCGCCCGAGCGCGCGGTGCACAAGGGGCTGAAGAAGGCCGCTTTCGAGGCGGGGCTGATCTGCTATCCGATGGGCGGCACCATCGACGGGCGGCAGGGCGACCACGTCCTTCTTGCCCCGCCCTTCATCCTGGAAGACACCCATATCGACGAGATCGTGGCAAAGCTCAGTACGGCCTTCGCCAAGGCCCTGCCCGCGTCATAGCCGACGGCGCAGCCGGTCCAGTATCCCCCGGCCCCGCGGCGCGTCCGGCCGGGGCGCGGCGTCGTCGAGTTCGGCCTCGTCGCAATTGACCTCGACCACCTCTTGCATCGCGTCGAGATGGGCATCGCGCGGCCGTCCCGGCGCCGCCGCCTGCGGCGCGGGCTGTTCGATCCCGGCGAAATGGCGGAAGAAGAGGCGCATCGCGTGCGCCACCCCCTCTTCGGTGACCGAGCGCAGGTCGTCGGCCATGTAGCGCCCCCGGTGATGGGGCCCGACGATCACCTCGTAAGACGGGAAATAGGCGACATTCTCGTGGCTGGCGGCCAGTTGGTGACAGGCCACCCGCAGGATGGATTTCGACAGCGTCGTGGCGCTCAGCACATGGGCCTTGGTGGCGGTGGCGGCCAGCGGCACCGGCGATACGGTGAACAGCACGCGCGCGCCGGGATTCACCGCGCGCAGCTCGGCGATGAAATCGGAAAGGTCGGCAACGATCTCGTCGACCGTGAAATTGTGGAATTCGTGCCGCTCGGGGTCAAAGCTGCCCCCCGCCACGCCGGGGCAGAGCGGGAAAACCGCCCCGTCGGCGCGCGACACCCAGGCCTCGGTCAGCCCGAGGGTGAAAACGAAGACGTCGAGCGTCTCGAACGCCGCGCGCACGGCGGCGAAATGCTTTGCCCGCTCGGCCTCGAACTCTGCCCCGCAGGCAAAACCGCCGGGCTGGATGCGCGGGCGGTAGGGGTCGATCAGCGCCGCGCCCTCGCCCGGCCAGCAGTCCTCGGCGGGCTGGAACCGGCCATAGGCCCGGCGCAACAGCTGCAAAAGCTGGCGCGCCACGTAGATATTGCCGTAGCGCGCGGTGAAGATGCCGTAGTTGAACTGCCTTGCGGTGGCATCGCCGACCATCGGGTGGGCCGGCTCGGTCACCAGCGCGTTGAACCCCGCGCCGCGCAGGTGCCGGGCGATATGCTCGGCAAAACAGCTGCCTGCGGTCACGATGCGGTCGTCGGGGCCGATGGTGAAGGGCACCTCGGTGACCGGGTCCACCTCTTCGGGCGCGGTGCGGGCCATCGCACGGGACCAGAACGCGCGGGCTGGCTGGTCGGAATAGGGGGTTTGGGCCATCGCTTACTCCAGTCCGGCCGCAAGCGCGTCGATCTGCGCCAGCACCGCCTTGCCATAGGACACCGCCGCATGAACCGGATCGTCGGCGCAGCCGCGCAGGCGCAACATGCCCTGGCTGTCGCAGAAATCCGGCGGCACCGGCAGGTACTGCGCCCCGTGCCGCGCGCCGCGCGCCGCCAGCAGCGCGGTGTGCACCCGCCACAGCTTGTAGCGCAGCGCCGGCGGCGAAACCCCCCGCTCGGCGATGACATCGGCGAATTCCGCAGGGTTCTGGCGGATATGCTTTTCCGAGGCCACGGGCGGCGGCGGCTCGACCTGCCAGACCGGCAGGTCGGTGGCGGCGGCCAGCGCATCGAACATGTCGAGCGGCCCCCTGGACCGCACCGCGATCACCTCTTGCACAAGGGCATAGGGCAGGATCTCGGCCCCTTCGATCAGCGGCAGATCGGGCGCATCGGGCAGGATCAGATCGAACGGTTGCGGGTGGTTGGTCAGCCCCAGCGCCGAATGCACGTTGCCCCCGATCAGCGTGAAAACGGCGGCGAGGTTCTCGTGCTCCAGCTCGGCCTGGATCGCGGGGTTCAGCCGGCCCTCGACCAGTTCGGGGCGATAGGCCCGGGTGCGCAGCCGCACGAAGCGCGGCCGCGCGTTCTGCCACTGGTAAAACCCGGTCTGGTGCGCTGAAAACAGCGCGAAGATATGGCTGTGGCCGATGATGAGGATGTCTTTCATGGCAGCCGGTGCTTAGCACCGATCCCGGCCACGGCAAAGCGGGTCGGGCGCTTCAGTGCGGGGGCCGCCGCACCAGTCGGGCCAGCCGTGCCCGGTCAAGCTTGGAGCCGTGCCTGCGGTCCAACGGGATGACCGGGACGGGCTGCACATCGGCGATGCCCAGGGCCGCGGCGCGGGTGCGGTAATCCCGGGCCCGGGCCGCGTCCCCCTCCAGGCACAAGACCGGCGCCTGCCCCCCCAACAGCGCCGCGCCGCGCACCCCCGGCCAGCCCCGCGCGGGCAGTTCGATCTGGAACGGGTAGCGGGGGCCAAGCGGCGTCTCGGCCCGGTCGGCCAGCCGGCCCAGCAGCCAGAGCCGCCCCGCCCCGTCCAGCCGTCCGGCATCGCCCGTCCGGTGCCAGACGCGCCCGCCCTCGCGCAGCTTGTTCGCGGTGTCGTCGGCGGGGTCGAGATAACCCGCGTTGACATGCGGCCCGGCGACGAGGATTTCGTCGTCCACGATCCGCAGCGCCAGCTCGGGCACGGGCCGCCCCGCCAGCAGCCCCCCGCCCGCCGCCATCGCCCGGCGGTCCGCACCGGCGATCTCGCGCGCATCGAGTACCGCGACGGGCTCGGCCTCGGTCGAGCCGTATACGGCGATGACCTCGACCTCCGGGCGCGCCGCCTGCAAGCCGTCGATCAGGTCGGGAAAGACCGGGCCGCCGCCGGTAAACACCTTTGCCACATGCGCCGGCAGGCCGTTTGCCGCCAGCCCCGCGCATGCCGCCGGGGGCAGCAACAGGCGGGTGGCGCCGCTGACGCCAATTTGGCGCGCCAACGCCGCGGGGTCGGCCCGGCGGCCCGCCACGGGTCGGCCGGGCAGCACCGAGGTCCGCCCGGCGGCGAGCCCCGCCAGCACGAAGGCGGGAAATCCCACCAGATCGCGCGTGCCCTCGGACGCGGCGAGAACCGGCGCCAGCGCCGCGTTCTGGGCGGCGAGAAAGCCATGGCTGCGGGCAATCGCCTTGGGCCGGCCGGTCGAGCCGGTGGTGAACGAGATAAGCGCGGTGTCCGATGGCGCCGGCGGCTTGACCGTCCGCGCCCCACCCACCGGGCCGGGCGCGAAGGCCGGCAGGCCCCAGAGCCCCGGCAAGACGCGCAGCGCCCGGTAAGGCCCGGTGGCGATCAGGCCGTGCGGCCGTGTCGCCCCGATCGCGTGCCTGAGCCCGCGCAGACCGAGGGTCGGCTCGGGAAACACCACAGCCGCGCCCGCCAGCCACGCGCCCGCAAGCGCGGCATAAAGGCGGGGCGACACCGGCATTGCCAGCAACAACCGGTCGCCCCGGCGCACGCCGCCCGCCTCCAGCCGGGCCGCGAAGCCTTCGGCAAGCACACGCAACTCGCCAAAGCTCAGCGTCTCGCCCGGCGCGATCACCGCGGGCCGGGCGGGCGCGGCCCCGGCCATTGCCAGAAAGCCCGATACCAGCTCAGCCATCGAGCGCGCGCCCCATCAGCGCGTAGCGGCGAAACGGCACCGCGCCATAGCCCGCGCTGCGGTCGCGCGAGAGGTTGGTCTCGGCCATCAGCGCATGGATCACCTGCGCGAACCCCGCCTCGGCCGCGGCCTGGTGAAACGCCTTGGCCAACAGGTGGCCCGCGCCAAAGCGCAGGCTGGCATAGGTCTTCAGGATCGCCCGGTCGGGCTGCGGCCCCTGCTGATAGTCCGGGATGCCGAAGAGGAACCCCGTCAGCGCGCCGGTCGTCCCCTCGCGGGCGAGAAAGACCAGCCGTCGGTCGATCATCGGCACCAGCGGCAGGTAGAGCCCGAGAAACGCCTCGCGCGTAATCGGCGTGTAAAACGCATTGCGCGCAAAGGCCCGGCAGGACAGTTCGTGGATTTCGCCGAACAGCCGCTCGGGCGCCGCCCCGTCCCAGGCCGCCACTTCCAGCCCCGCGATCTCGCGCCCCACCGCGCGCGCCGCGGCCTCGGCCGCGCCGACCCGCGCCGAGAGGTAGCGCATCACGGGCGCGAACCCCGCCCCGGTGAACGCCGCGAGGTCATGCGGGCCCGAGCACGGCTCCATCAGAAAGGGCGGGCTGCCGTCGCTCCAGCTCACCAGCCGGTAAGGCGCCCAGGTGGTGCCGTCCATCGGGCCCAGCAGATCGTCCAGCCCCTCGGCGCGGGCCATCGCCGCGGCCTCGCGCAACAGCCGCGCGCCAGCCTCGGCGCCGGCACAGCGGAACTGGCCCACCGCGCCCGCGCGGCGCCCCGGAAAGCCCGGCGCCGCAGGGTAGAAAACCGCCGACGCGCCTTCGGTTTCCAACGGTATTTCCCTCATGCCCGGCCTCCGACGACATAGAGTATCCCGCAAATCGCCGCCGCCGGCCCGGCACAGAGTGCCAGCAGGCGAAACGCCCTTTGCCGGCGGAAGAGATGCGGCCGGTAGGCCGGCAGCACCGTGGCCAAAAGAAACAGCGCCAGTCCCGCGGGCCGAAGCTCGCCATGCCAGCCGGGGCCCGCGCCGTTCAGCGCCATCACGCCCAGCCAGGCCGAAAACAGCGCCGCCGAGGCTGCAAAACCCCCAATCGCGCGCCAGAGGGCCGGAAACGGCTCCAGCGCCAGCGCGACCAGCGCGGCGGCCAGACTGCCGGCGGCCAGCGCGTAGAAATTCAGCACGTTGACCCCCAGCCCCGCCCCCGCGGCCAACGCGAAGATGCTGAGCAGGCCGATCGCCGCGACCATGTCGAGATCGGGGTGGCGGTCGGCGGTGGGCGACAGCCGCCGCGTCAGCGCATGGGCAAAAAGCGCCGCAAGCGGCAGCACCGCATTCTGGCTGCTGGTGGCCGACAGGATCAGGAAGGCGGCGACGATATGCACGCGCACGCTGTGCCCGTCGGCGCCCAGCCGCGGCGCCAGCCATGCAAACCCGGCCCATGCGCCCAGAAACAGCGCCATCCGCGCGGCGATATCGGCCGCGGGCGCGGCCAGCGCGGTGGTCAGAAAGATCATCAGGCCGATGGGCAGGAAGAGATTGTCGAAGCCGCGCCAGCTATCGGCCTCGACCAGCGCGCCGAAAAGCGCGGCCATCAGACCGATCAGGATCACGTTTTCCCTGGCGATGTCGGTCAGCAGCAACAGGCAGATCATCGCGAGATTGGCGGAGACGAGAAAGAAGACGACGCTGCCCTCGATGCTCTTGGCGCCCTCTTCGACGCGGAACATCCGCCGCCCGTAGACCCCGCCCACCAGCGCCGCCGCCGCGTCGCCCAGCGTCAGGATCGCCAGCGGCAGCACGTAGAGCACCGGCTGCCCCCCCGCGAAGAGGTGCAAAAGACCGATGGAGAGCACGAAAAACATCTCGCCATAGGATGCGCGCGCGACCCCGTGCAGCGCCCCGCCCATGGCGCGGAGCCGCGGCAGGCGCAGCAGACCCAACCCGGCAAGCGCGATGCCGAGGATCGCGTAAAAGGCCCAGTCGATCCGCAGCACGAAAGGCAGTGCCAGCGCGCCCAGACCGGTGGCCATGTGCATCGTCTTGCGGCTCAGCTCGGGCGGCCAGCCCCGGCGCCGGCCGATGCGCCCAAGGGCAAAGAGCAACGCGAAAAGCCCCGCCAAAAGCGCCAGCCCCGCCGCGATCTGTGCCGCGGGCGCGTTCATCGGACCGCCTCCACCACGAAATCATCGTAGAAGAATGCCTTGTCCGTGGGTTTGAGGGGCATCGCAACGGCCGGAAGCGGGGCCAGCAGGTCAGGCCTGATCTCTGCGCCGCGCCGGGGCGCCATCATGTTCCAGTAGACCAGCCGCGCGCCCGGCCGCGCCCGTTCCACGATCCGCGCGAGGGCCTGGGCGGTTTCCGCCTCGGACATGTATTCGAAGATATCCGACAGGTTCGCGCCCGCCACGCCCGCCACCGGCGCGGTCTCGACCGCGCCGTGGTACAGCCGGATCCGCGACAGGCGCGCGCGCAGGGTGTCGTAGTGCTCGGCGCGCCAGGCCAGCGGCAGGGCGGCACCGTGATTGCCGGTGACGATCCAGTGCAGAAACGGGTTGTCGGCCGGGTCGAGCTCGGTCAGGGCGTGGCGGACACGGGCCATGACATGGTCGGCCACGCTGCCCTCGACATGGGCAAAAAACGCCTTGTCGCGGCCCAGCCGGGCCATGACGGGCCGCGAAAAGAACGCCCGCATCAACAGCCGCCAGCGCCAGGTGTCGAACTTGGCGGCGTAAAAGACCTTGCGCGAGAGCGGCGCGCGGGGCTCGAACAGCGCCTCGGTTATCTCTGGCGGCTGGGCCAGCGGCAGGACGTAGCGGGCGAACTGGCGAAAGTACCGTTCGAACTTGCCGACGCCGCCCGCGCCATGGCGCCCGACCGCGCGCGCGCGGTCGAGCCAGAAATCGCGCAGCGCGCCGGGCGCATCGGCCAATGCCCGCTCCATCAGCGCCACCCGCACCCGCGGCGGCGCCGCGCGCGCGCCCATCAACGCCAGGAAATCGGTGTGGCCGAGGCGCGGGATCGCGGCCAGCCGCAGCCGAAGGCAGTTGAGCTGCGCCTCGGACAGGTCCGCCGCCACCACCTCGGCCGGATCGAGCAGCAGCATCGCCAGCGCGTTGTCGCCCGCCGCCGCGACCGAGAGCAACCGTTCGCCCCGCACCTCGCCCAGCGCCGGCAACAGCAGGTCGGCATCCTCCCACACCTGGGCATAGCGGATGCGGTCGAACCGGGCGCGGCCGGCCACCGGAGAGGCGGGAGGCTCAGCCATCGCTCTTGCGCACCTCGCCGCTGGCCCCGTCGATCTCGATGGTCTCGCCGTCGGTCACCCAGCGCGTCGCGCCTTTCAGCCCGACCACGCAAGGCAGGCCCAGTTCGCGCGCCACGATGGCCGAATGCGACAAAAGCGATCCGCGCTCGACCACGATGCCGCCGGCATTGGCAAACAGCGCGATCCAGCCCGGATCGGTGTTGCGCGCGACCAGGATCTCGCCGGGGCCGAGTGCGCCCTCGCGCGGGTCGGTCACGACGCGGGCGACAGCCCTCAAGGTGCCCGCCGAGGCGCCGGTGCCCCGGCGCATCGTCTCGCCCGCCGGCGCGGGGGCGGCGGCCAGGGCGGGCCGGCCTTCTGCCAGCCCCACCGCCGCGCCGCGCAGCAGCACCCTTTCGGGCGGGTCGGGCCGTGTGGCGGCCGCCGCCATCTCGGCCTTGCGCTGGCGCACCGGCCCCGCCAGATCGTAGCTGAGCGCGCTGCCCTCGATGGCGCCCAGAACCTCCTCGACGGTCAGGAAAAAGATATCGCGCGCCTCCTCCAGATGCCCCAGAGCCGCAAATTCGCGCCCCATGGCGAGGAAGATCCGCCGCGCGGTGCCGAAGATGCGCGTGCGTTCGAATCTGAGATTCTCGCGGTCGCGGACGCGCGCCTGGGCCCAGCGGGCAAACCGGCGCGCGATGGCCCGGCGCACCGGGTTGGGGAACAGCCCCTGCCAATCGGGCGCGGGACGCTCGGGCCGGGGCGCGGCGTGGCGGCGCCCGGCGGCGGCGATGGCGCGCATCAGCGGCGCGGGGTCGTCGACCAGCGTCGGGCTCTCCAGCTTCAGCTCTTCGGTGCAGCGGTCGCCGAACCGGTCGATATAGGCCGCGATCATCTGTGACAGCTCGGGGTCGGCCGCGGCCATCCCCTCGGCCTCGATCCGGTCGACAAGCCCGGTCGCCCGCGCCCGCGCACCCATCGCGGCGATGCGCGTCACCGGCTCGGCCGAGACGATGCCGCCCTGCCCGATCAAGAGGTCGGCGTGCAGCCTCAGCCCCGCCTCGCCGGCCCAGCGCCCCATCAGCGCGCGCGAGCCGCCGTAGCCGATCATGCAAAGGAAGTCGTTGACCAGCGGCGCGTCCCAGCGGTCGAGCAGGTCGCCTTCCAGCCGGCGGTAGAGCGCGCCAAGTTCGGTCAGGTTGGCCTCGGCGAGCCCCTCTTCGGCGGCGAGCGCGCCCTCCAGACGGGCCATGAAGCGCCGCTTGGTGCGGCCGAGCGTCAGCGCCGACCAGACCAGCCCGACCGCCACGCGGCCAAGCCGCATCATGTCACCCAGACGGGCCAATGCCCCGGCCGGCGGCGGGGCCAGCCGCGCGGTCATCTCTTCCGGCAGCGGCTCGTCGACACCCATCATGGTATCCATGAACCCGCGGTTCAGCGAAAATCCCGGCAACAGCGCCAGCGCCCGGTACCAGTTACCGAGGTTGTAATAGACCCGCCCGTCGAGCCGCGACAGCATGTTGGCGAAGACCTGCCGGTTGGCGCGCACCTGCGCGTCGGGCACGCCCAGCAGATCGACGAAGGCGCGATAGACCCTGTCGTAGCAATATCGCGCAAAACTGTAGGTCAGCGGGCTGACGAGGCCCGGATAGCTCTCGACGATGTTCGAGTTGTCAAACACCATCAGCGTGTCGTCGGGCACCGGGACGGGCCTGAGCGCGGTGGTGACGGGCCGGGATTGCACCAGCCAGAGACGGTTGTCGTCCAGCGCCCATTCGATGTCCTGCGGCGCGCCGAAATGCGCCTCGGCGGCGCGGGCCAGCGCGGCCACTTCGCGCGCCTCGTCCGCGGTCAGGACCGTGGGGGCGACCGGGGCCTCTACCACCTGCCCGTCTGCGCCAAACGTCCAGCCCTCGCCATCGGCCATGCCCGAGACAAGCCGGTCGGCCAGCCCCGCCACCGCCGAGACCAGGGCACGGTTGCGCCGCCCCGTGACCGGATCGACCGAGAACGCCACGCCCGCCGCGCGCGGGGCGACCATCCGCTGGATCAGCACCGCCGGCGCCCCGCCGCCCGCCAGCGCGCGCCGCTTGCGATAGGCAGAGAGCCGTTCGCCCGCGCCAGAGGCGTGCACCTTGCGCGCGGCCTCCGGCAGGCCCGCGGCGGGCACGTTCAGCACGCTGTCGAACTGGCCGGCATGGCTGTCGGCCTCGCTGTCCTCGGCCCGCGCCGAAGAGCGCACGGCGAAGCTGCCGGGGCCGAGACGGGTCGCCGCCTCTGCCAGCGCGTGGCCAAGCGCCGCCTCAGAGAGCGTGCCGGTGCACAGCTCGTCCATCGCCTCGGCGGGCAGCACGCAGAACGGCGGCACCGCAAAGCCCACCTCGGACAGACGGGCCAGCGCCGCCGCCTTGCCGCCCGCGACCGCCGGGTCGCGCGCCTCGTCGGGCCAGAGGATCACGGCCCGCCCCCGATCAACATCGGCAAGACCCCCGCCGCACCGTAGCAGACCAGCACCCACAGGCCCGACCCGGCATCGAGCGCCTTTTGCAGCCCCGGCATGGGCGCATGGGCGAACCGCCGGGCCAGCGCGAGCGCCCCCAGGGCACCGCTCGCGCCCAGCGCCGCGAAAAGCCCGGCCAGCGCGGGCGACAGCGCAAGGCCCAGGAGCGCCAGCAAAACGCCCGCCGCGGCCACCAGGCCGGCCCAGGCAAACGCGGCCCGGCCCGGCCCCCAGAGGCGCGAATAGCTTTCGACGCCCGCCCGCTCGTTCTCGGGCGTCCAGGTCTTGCGCCCGATCTCCAGCACGCAGCCATTGACGAAGGACAGCGCCAGAAACAGCGCCAGCGCCGGGTGCGGGCCGCCGGCGCCGGCCCATTCGAGGCTGGTCAGGAACAGATCCATCAGCGGCATGATCGCCATGTGGCTGACGAGGTAGACGAGCATCCGGTCCCGCAGCCACGCAGGCGCCCCGAATTCCAGGCTCATCAGCGCCAGCCAGCCCCAGGTGGCCAAGAGCAGCACCAGCGGCACCATGCCCACCGCCCAGGCCGCCAGCGCGGCCAGCGGTGCCAGCCCCAGCGCAATGCCGACGATCAGGCGCAGGCTGACCAGCCCGCGGGGGATCGGGCGTTCGGGGCGGAAGCGGCAATCGTCGTCGTGGTCCTTGACCTCGTCGGCGGCGCGCATCTGGAAAAACAGCACCAGCGCACAGAAAAAACCCGCAGCATAGGCGCCCGGCCCGGGCAGGGCCCGGCCCGCCAGGTGGGCCGAAACGCTGAGGCTGGCCGCCGAGAACACCGCCACCAAAAGCGCGGTGCGAACCAGGGGAAACCGCTCGGCCTGGTAGGTCCAGAGGCGGCGGGCCAGGCTCACGGCCGCGGCCCCCTTGCCAGGCTTTCGTGGGCGCGGGCGAAATGGCCCTCGGCGATCGCCGCGACGATGGAAATCTCGCCGGCCAGGCACAGGCCCGCCGCGAGTTCGGCCAGCGCGGGGGCGTGGCCCTCGCCCCTGAGCCCGAGAATGTCGAGCGCGGCCGATTGCGCGGGCAGCGCGGTGCCGCCGCCCACGGTGCCCACCAGCACGTTGGGCAGGGTCACGGAACAGAACAGGCCGCCCGCGCAAGGCTCGATCCGGGTCATGCCCACGGCGCTTTCGGCGACGCAGGCGGCGTCCTGCCCGGTGGCGATGTAAAGCGCGGCCAGCGCGTTGGCGAAATGGGCCTGTATCCCCACCTGACCCGAGAGCGCCGCGCCAAGCCCCGCGACGCGGGCGTAATCGGCCATCGCGGTGGACGAGCTACGCAGCACCCGGCGGATCACCGTCTCGGGCAGGGTGACGGCGGCCGTCACCTTGCGCCCGCGCCCCGTGACCGCGCCGAGGAACGAGGCCTTCTTGTCGCCGGAATGGTTGCCCTCGACATACCAGCGCTGGACCGGCACCGGGCTGGCGCCCGCGATATGGCGGCAAAGCGCGTCGGTGGCGATGGTCACCATGTTCTGCCCCGCCGCGTCGCCCGTCAGGTAGCGGCAGCGCAAGAACACCACGTTGGCGTCGATCACCGGCTCCAGCGAGACAAGCCGCCCGTGGCGCGTGGTGGCCTCGGCGGCGCTTTGCAGGGCGGCATCGTTGGCCGCGACCCAGTCGACGAAATGGCCCGCGTCGAAAATCGTGCCGAAGACGAAGGCGGGGCTGCGCAGCACACCCTCGGACAGCACCGCCGCCTCGGCGCCGCCGGCCGCGCTGATCGCCTGCGCCCCGCGGGAGTAAGAGGCCACGAGCGCGGCCTCGGTCGTCGCCAGCGGCACCGCGAAATCGCCGCGCGCATGCAGCCCGTTCAGCCGCAGCGGCCCGGCGATGCCGACGGGCATTTCGACGGTGCCGATCAGGTTTTCGATATTGCGCGCGTAAAGGCCGGGGTCGCTCAGCCCTACGGGATCGCGCAGCGGGTTGTCCGCGGCCCCGTCCGGGGAGAGCCGCGCCCAATAGGCGGCAACCGTGGATGCATCGGGCTTGCGCACCGTGCGAAAGACCGGCGGACGCGGCCCTTCGGGCGCGGCGGCTGGCGCTGCCGCGGCGGCGCGCGCCTTGTCGAGGGCGGCTTTGATCGCGGGCGGTATCATGGCGGCGCCATCATCCGGGCTGGGAAACGCAACTTCTTACCTAAACGTTTCTAACAGGATTTTGACCGGTGCATTCATGAAATGCGGCCAAGAGGCGCGGGACGTCGGCCATATGGACGGTGCCCGCAAGACCCGGATTTTACCGGCCTCAAGGGCAAGGCCGATTTGCGCGGGCCTCGGCGCTCCGTACCGGATATGTCCGGGAACCGCCGAATTTAGAGACAACGTCCCGAAACAAATACAAGCCACGCAACCCATTGATAAGATGTTATTTTAAAAAGCGCATTCCGCAACCTCGGCAGAGGCTTTCCCGGCCAGACGATCATCGCGGCCCGCGCCGGCCGTGCGGGCCCGGCACGGCCGCATCGTTCGGGCGCACGACCGGGCCACGTCAGGCGAGGCGCTCGCCTCCGGGTATCGTCTGGCGTTCGCGGGCTGACCGGCGGGATCACAAGCCGAAGCTGGCGTAGGGAAGAAAGCGCACCGGTGTTCCGGGCGCGATTTCGGCGGCGGCATCGGGCAGTTCGACCAGCCCCGTTGCCCAGGACAAGCCGCTGATCCGGCCCGACCCTTCCGAGCGAAAGACATCTGCGCGTCCCTCGGCGTCGATCCGGGCGCGCAGATATTCCCGCCGGCCCGGCTTTTTCGACTTGGAGAAGGCGGCGGGAACCGTGAAACCCTGCACTTCGGCCCAGCCAGAGCCCGCCAGCATCGACATCGCCGGCCGCCCGAACACAAGCGCGCAGACCAGCGCGGCGACCGGGTTGCCGGGCAGGCCAAGGACGGGGATGCCCCGCCACAGCGCCAGCGCCAGCGGCCGCCCGGGTTTCAACGCGATACGCCAACTCGACAAGCTGCCCTGTTCGCGCAGGACGCGGGACACATGGTCCTCGTCACCCGCCGAGGCGCCGCCCGAGGTCAGGACGACATCGGCCTCGTGCGCACCCTTGTCCAGCCGCGCCGCAATCTCCACCGGGTCGTCCGGGGCGTGGCCAAGATCGACCGGCCGGTAGCCCCAGCGTTCGGCAAGCGACAGAAGCATCGGACGGTTGGCGTCGTAGATCTGGTGCGGCCCGGTGGGGGATGCGCCGCCGCTGACGAGTTCATCCCCGGTCGAAAGGACACCCACACGCAGGCGGCGATGCACCTCGACCTCTGCCACCCCCAGCGCCGTCAGCAATGCAAGGTCGGGCGGGCGCAGGACGTGACCGCACGCAATGGCAGGATCGCCCTTCGCCACGTCCTCTCCCGCCCGGCGCGTGTTGGCCCCGGCGCGGATCGGGCCGTCAAAGGCGACCTCGATCCCATCGGTCGCGGTATCTTCCTCCAGAACGACGGCATCGACCCCTTTTGGCAAGATTGCCCCGGTCAGGATGCGGATGGCGGCGCCGGAGGGGACAGTGCCCATGAAGGGCTGCCCTGCCGCCGCGCGCCCCTGCACCAATGGCATGCGTTGCGGTCCCGCCCCTGTTGACCCGTGGGCAAAGCCATAGCCATCGACAGCGGAATTCGCCGCGGGCGGGTTTGCGCGCTGCGCGACGGCGGCGGCGGCCAGAACCCGGCCCGCGGCATTGGCGGTGGCAATCCGTTCGGTCCCGGTGATCGGATGCAGCGCGCCGCGCAAGCGCTTCAGCGCGGCATCGACGGGCACCCAGTCCACGCCTTGGGGCATGGCGAAGCAGTCGTCTTTCAGGCGGGGGGGCGTGAGGCTGGAAAGACCGAAGTCGGGCTGGCCCAAGCCCAGAATCCAGCCCTCCTCGGTCTTCGCCTCGACGGGCACGTCGGACAAGGCACAATCCAGATGCCCGTCGCGTTGGGCGGTCGCGATATGGGCGGCGAGGACACGGACCTGCGCGGCATCCTTGATCTCGTCGGGCCCTTGCGCCGCAGCGATGTCGCTTGCGAAGAGCGACGGCCAGACCTCGACCAGCGCGATCGGCGCGTCGAGCGGTTCGAATGGCCAGACGGCGACCTGACCTTGAAATCGCGCCCGAAGCCGCGCCAGCGCCGCCATGCCGGTCATCGCCTGCCCGCCGACCGCCCCCGCGCCGCCCATCTGCCAGAGGGGAAAGGCCCCGGCAGCGCTCTCTTCGCACAGCCGCCGTTCCGCCATGCCATGCCCCTCCCTGATATCCGTTCGCGGCAAGTGGGGGATATCGTCCTGCAGGCCATTGAACCAGAACGGCCCGACGCCGGGAAACAAGGCGTTCAGGCGGGCCGCCAGATGAAAGCGCTCAGCGGCCTTGGCTTCCAGCGGCAGGGCCGCTGCAAACCAGTCCCAAAGGGCCAGGGGATCGGTCGCCTTGACGACGCTTTCCGCAAACCCCGCCGGGTATCCGAACGGGAAGTCGAACCCCAGGAGAAGGCGCCGGCCCGCAGCAAGTTCGGCCTCGCAGAGCCCAGCCAGCCAGTCCTCCGCCGCCGTGCGGCTGCGGAGGTAAACCGGTGGCGCGGCCGCACCGTTGCGCTGGACTGCGGCCCAGATCGCGTCCTTCTTCGGTGTCGGACCTCGGTCGTCAGCGGCCGACCAGTCCACCACCACGATGGTATCGAACGTCACAGCCCCACCTCCGCCAGAATGAATTGCGCAATTGCCGCCGTGTCGTCCAGCGGCAGGACGGGCACCGGGGCGTCGGGGGTGGTGTCCGATGCGACGGCGCGGATCGTGGGGTTGTCATGCGCCAGCAACGGCTGGCCGGATTCGGCCCGGTGCGCCTCGATCTTGGGGTGGGTTGCGGTCTTGTAGCCTTCGATCAGCACCAGATCGACCGGGCTGAGGCGGGCCAGAAGGTCGTCGAGCGGCGGCTCTGGTGCGCCGCGCAGCTCGTGCATCAGGGCCCAGCGGACGGGCGAGGCCACCAGCACCTGCACCGCGCCCGCTTGCCGGTGGCGATAGCTGTCGCGGCCGGGGTGGTCGATGTCGGTGGCGTGATGGGCATGCTTGACGGTGGAGACGGACAGCCCCCGGCCGGTGATCTCGGTCACCAACCGTTCCACAAGCCCGGTCTTACCGGAATTCTTCCAGCCGGTGACGCCGAAGATCCTCACCCGACGATCTCCAGCAAGCGCTCGGCGGCGGCGAGATCCTCGGGCCGGTTGATGTTGAAAAACGGGTCGACCTCTCGCGCGTCGAACGCGGCGGTACCCGCGCCATGCGCGTCGGTCCAAAGCACGACCTTGCGCAGCCCCCCCTTCAGCGCCGCGCGCAGGTCATCACGCAACGCGACGGGCCAGAGGCCGAAGGTGGGATGGCGGCGAAGCGTGCCGGTTGCATCCTCGGTCGCCGCAAGGGCCAGCCCTGCGCGGCTTTGCGCCGCCTGCAGCCGAACGGCCAGGTCGGGCGGGAAAAACGGCGTGTCGCCCGCCACGGTCACGACCTGCGCCGCCCCTTGCGCCGCCGCCCAGTCAAGGCCCGCGAGAACCCCGGCCAGCGGACCGGGATGGTCCGGCAGCGTGTCGGCCAGCACCGGCAGGCCGAGATGCGCGAACCGCGTGGCATCGCCATTGGCGTTCAGCGCGATCGGCGCGCATTGCGGCGCGAGGCGCGCGATCACGTGCGAAAGGATCGACTGGCCGCCGAGCGACAGCAGCGGCTTGTCCCCGCCGCCCATCCGGGTGGCCCGCCCGCCCGCAAGGATCACCGCCGGCAGCCGCTCAGTCACCGACAGCCGCCTTGCGCCTGTGTTTCGCCTCTTCCGCCGGGACGGCGGCGAGGTCGGCATCGTAGATCACCCGTTCCGCCCCCGACAGGCAGACGAAGCGCTGCCCCCTGAGCCGCCCGATCAGCGTCAGCCCGACCTGGCGGGCGATGTCCACGCCCCAGGCCGTGAAGCCCGAGCGCGAGGCGAGGATCGGGATACCCATCAACGCGGTCTTGATCACCATTTCCGAGGTGAGCCGCCCGGTGGTGTAGAGGATCTTGTCATCGGCCCGCACGCCGTGATGGAACATCCAGCCCGCGATCTTGTCGACCGCGTTGTGGCGTCCGACATCCTCCATATAGACCAGCGGCTCGTCGCGGCGGCACAACACCGTGCCGTGGATCGCCCCGGCCGTGAGGTAAAGCGACGGCATGGTGTTGATCTGCCGCGCCAGCGCGTAAAGCCAGCTTGTCCGCAATTCGGCCGGGGGAAGGGTCAGCCCCTCCAACCCTTCCATCATGTCGCCGAAAACGGTGCCCACGGCGCAGCCCGAGGTGCGGGTCTTCTTCCTCATCTTTTCCTCGTAGAGGGTCTGGCGCGCGGTGCGGACCACCACGACCTCGACCTCTTCGTCGAACTCGATGCCGGTGACCTCGTCATCGTCGCGCAGCATCCCCTGGTTTCTGAGAAAGCCGAGCGCCAGGTATTCGGGGTAGTCGCCAATCGTCATCGCGGTAACGATTTCCTGCGAATTGAGGAAGATGGTCAGCGGGCGTTCCTCGATGACGGAAAGTTCGGTTTCCGCCCCGGTCTGGTTGACGCCGGTGACCGCCCGGGTCAGGCGCGCGCCCTCCGGGTCAGGAAAGATTGTCTCGGGCTCCCGGTCCGTCATGGTTCCCACCTCCACCGTCATATTGTATGCCTGAGCTGTCCCGCACAAGAAAGGCCGTGCCGGGCCAAGGGGGGAGAATGCTGGCTTTCTTTTCGACCGAGGGGCGCGGCGCGGCCGACGCTATGCTCTGTGACGTGGCCGCGCGGCTGCGGTCCGAGGGCGTTCGGCTGGCCGGTGCCGTTCAGGTCAATCTCGGACGGCCCGACCGTGCGCGCTGCGACATGGATCTGCACGTCCTCAATGGCACCGAGGTGGTGCGCATCAGCCAGAACCTCGGCGCCGGGTCGAGCGGCTGCCGACTGGACCCTGGCGGGCTGGAACGTGCGGTCGGGCTGGCCGAGGCCGCGTTGGCGGGGGGCGGCGTGGATCTCGTGATCGTCAACAAGTTCGGCAAGCAGGAGATCGAGGGACGTGGCTTTCGCCCCCTGATCGGAGAGGCCCTTGCAGCCGGACTTCCGGTTCTGATCGCGGTGAACACCGGCAATCTGGAGGAATTCCACGCCTTCAGCGCGGGCATTGCCGAGGCGCTTCCGCCCGAGGAGGACCGGATTCTCGCCTGGTGCCGATCCGCGCTGGACGCCGCTGACAGGCCGGCTCGGGCGGTTTGAGCGGTCAATCAAGCCGGACACTGTCGCTTGAATAGCGGTCCTGCGAGGAATAGCCGATCTGTTCCAGCGCGTAGTGCGCCACGACGCCGATGACGATGGTCGCTGCAAAGGCCAGATACATGGCGCGCATGGCATTCTCCGTTCATTCCGTTGCGGTCTCGCGCTTCAGGAACGCGATCAGGTCGGCGCGATCCGCGGGCGAGACGATCTTCTGCATCGGCATCTTGCTGCCGGGTGTCACGTGATCCGGCCCGATCTCGAACAATTTGTCGATGGTCGAACTGGACCAGATGATATCGCTGTTTTCGAGCGCAGGCGAATAGCTGTAGCCGGGCAGCGTCCCGGCCGGCCTGCCGAACAGGCCGTAGAGCGAGGGGCCGGCCCGGCGCCCGCCGTCGGGGCCCAGCGTGTGGCATACCGAGCATTTGCGCAGAAACTGCCGTTCGCCGTTCGACACCTCGCCGGGGGCGGTGTGGAACCGGCGCCGGATCTCGGCCATGCGCGGGGCGTTGTCGGCGCCGTCGAGCGGCCAGAGATAGGCCTGATCGGCGATGCCGCCGGCGATGACCGCCGCCCCGTCGCCGGTGAAGGCCAGCGCCCAGACGGGGCCGTTGGCCGCGGCCCGGAAATCGCGCTCGATCGTCCAGTCGGAGGTGTCGACGACCATGATATAGCCCTGCCCGTCGCCCACGGCGATGCGCCGTCCGCCCGGCGCGCGGGCCAGCGCCAGGATCGGCCGGCGCTCGGCGGTCAGGTCGGCCAGCTCGGCGCCGGTGTCCAGGTCGATGACGCGGGTTCCCCCGTCGAGCGCGCCGTAGGCCAGCCAGCCTGCGCTCTCGTCGATGGCCAGCACGTTCACGCCGAAGGCATGGCTGGCCACGCGGCGGAGCGCGGCGCGTTCGGCCACGTCCCACAGGACGACCGTGCCATCATAGCCCGCCGAGTAAAGCCGCGTGCCGCCCGCGGCCCAGGCCACGTCGTTCACCGGCCCGTCGTGGCCCCGCAATACCGCGCGTTCGGTCCCCGAGGCGACGTCCCAAAGGCGGATCGTCCCGTCCCAGCTGGCCGAGGCGATCAACGTGCCATCCGGCGAGGGGCGGGCGGACATCACCTTGCCCGCGTGCCCCGTCAGCCGGGCCAGCACGCGCGCCGTCGCCAGGTCCCAGATCAGCACGTCGAAATCGTCGCCCGCCGACACCGCCCGCCCCCCTGCCATGAAGGCCACGGAATTGACCGCCGCGTTGTGCCCCTCCAGCCACCGGGGCGGGGTCTGGCGGGCCACGTCCCACAATCCCACCGAATAGTCGAAGCTGGCCGTCAGCGCGCGGCTGCCGTCGGCGGACACGGCCAGGCCCATCACGGGCCCGCCATGGCCGTCGAAGGTGCGGAATCCCTCGGCCCCGGCCGGAAGGGCCATGGCCAGCGACAAGATCAGCGCGCGCGCTCCCATCGGGTCACTCGGCAGGGCTGACCTTGTCGGCGAGTCGCCTGGTCTTTTCGTCCATCTCCTCGACCCAAAGCTTGTGGTGGTCGTTGGCCCAGTTGAGATCGACCTCGCCGCTGCCCATCGCGTGGAAAGCGCCCTGCATGCCGATCGTGCCGATGTAGATATGGGCCGTGGTCAGCGCCATCAGCCCGAACGAGGCGATCACATGCCAGAGCTGGGCAAACTGCATCTCTTCCTGGGGCGACAGCTGCGTCGGGAACGGGTCCATCCCCAGCAGCGCCGGCACGCCCAGATCGTTCAGCGTGGCGAAGGTGGGCGCGAACAGGTTGAACTCGAACGGGAAGATCAGCGACAGCCCCGATGCCGAGACCGAAGCGCCCAGCAGGATCACCGTCCAGAACAGTATCTTTTGCCCGGCATTGAACTTGCGCGCCGGAGGGTGCTTGTTGCCGAAAATGCCGCCGCCCTGCGCGAACCAGGTCAGGTCGATGCGGCGGGGAACGTTGTGGTGGACCCAGAACAGGAAAACCAGCACCAGCCCCAGCATGAAGGCCCAGCTGACATTGTTGTGCACGAGCTTGGAGTAATGCGCGATGGTCGCGTAGATGTCCTTTCCGATATAGGGCATGAACCAGGTGCGCCCGAAGAGCAGTAACAGCCCCGTGGCGCCCAGAAGCATCAGCGAGCCCGCGAGCATCCAGTGCGCAAAGCGTTCGATGGCGGTGAAGCGCACGACCTTGATGCCCGACAGCCCCCCCGACACCATGATCCGCCCGCGCAGCAGGTAGAAGATCACGAGGAAGGTCACGAGGCCGATCCAGAAAAAGAAACCCCAGTTCGACAGACGGCCCTCGCGGAAGGTCAGCCACCACATGCCGCGGTCCTGCATGACCACGCGGGCCGGCGCGCCCCCGGCCGAGACCTTGACGTCGGCCGTGCCGAATCGCAGCGCCTCCCAAACGTCGGAATCCGAGGCGCCGCCCAGCGTGCCGAGCTGGCCGCCGATACTTTCCGCCTGGCCCGCCGCGCTGTCTGTATCTCGATGATGGCGCGCGGCGCTCTCGCCTTTCTGGCGGGCGAGGATGTCGTCCAGCGTCTGACGCTCGGTGACGGGGGCGGGGGGCGGGGCCGCGACCTCTTGCGCCGGGGCCGCCAGCGTCAGGGCCAGCATCATCAGAACCGCAAAGCTCAGGCGTTCCAGCAGTTTCATAGGGGTCTTCCTTTCACGCACCAGTCGGGCGCGCCCGCGGCACGCCCCGACCGTCCGGCCCTGAAGTCGCCCCGGGGCCGCGGCGTCCGCAGCCCCGGGCGCGGGCGTCAATTGCCCTTCTGTTCGTAGGCGGTGCCCCAGCCCCACGCGCCCGAGCCGAAGCCGCGGGCCACGACCCGTTCGCGGTAGATCGCCGACACATCGTCACCGTCGCCCGCCAAGAGCGCCTTGGTCGCGCACATCTCGGCACAGATCGGCAGCTTGCCCTCGGCGATCCGGTTGCGGCCGTATTTCTGGAACTCCGCCTCGGACATGTCGTCTTCGGGGCCGCCGGCGCAGAAGGTGCACTTGTCCATCTTGCCGCGGCTGCCGAAATTGCCCGCCTGCGGATATTGCGGCGCGCCGAACGGGCACGCGTAGAAGCAATAGCCGCAGCCTATGCACAGGTCCTTGGAATGCAGCACGATCCCGTCACTGGTCTGGTAGAAACAGTCGACCGGGCAGACCGCCATGCAGGGCGCGTCGGAACAGTGCATGCAGGCGACCGAAATCGACCGCTCGCCCGGCTTGCCGTCCTGGATCGTCACCACGCGGCGGCGATTGATGCCCCAGGGCACCTCGTTCTCGTTCTTGCAGGCGGTGACGCAGGCATTGCATTCAATGCAGCGTTCCGCGTCGCAGAGGAATTTTGCTCTAGCCATCTCTCATTCCTCCCTTATGCGGCCCAGATCTTGCACAGCGTGGCCTTGGTTTCCTGCATCTGCGTGACGGAATCGTAGCCATAGGTCTGCGCGGTGTTCGACGATTCCCCCAAGACGTACGGATCGGCGCCCTTGGGGTATTTCGACCTCCGGTCCTCGCCCTGCCAGTAACCGCCGAAGTGGAACGGCATGAAGGCGACGCCGGGCGCGACGCGCTCGGTCACCAGCGCCTTGACGCGCACCTTGCCTTTCTCGGGTCCCTCGACCCAGACATCGGCGCCGTCGCGCAGGCCCAGATCGTTGGCGTCGCGCGTGTTCACCTCGACGAACATCTCCTGCTGCAACTCGGCCAGCCAGGGGTTCGACCGGGTCTCGTCGCCGCCGCCCTCGTATTCCACCAGGCGCCCCGAAGTCAGGATGATCGGGTACTCCTTGGAGAAATCGTTCTTCTGGATCGATGCGTACATGGTCGGCACCCGCCAGAACTTCTTGTCGTCGTAGGTCGGGTAGTCGGCCACGAGATCGCGCCGGTTCGAGTAGAGCGGCTCTCGGTGCAGCGGCACCGGGTCGGGGAAGGTCCAGACCACGGCGCGGGCCTTGGCATTGCCGTAGGGCGCGCAGCCATGCTTGATCGCGACCCGCTGGATGCCGCCCGAAAGGTCGGTCTTCCAGTTGGTACCCGGGCCGGCCACCGCGTCGATCGCGGCGCGCTCGTCCGCGGTCAGGTCACCGTCCCAGCCGAGATCCATCAGCATCTGCATCGTGAACTCGGGATAGCCGTCCTGGATCTCCGAGCCGACCGGCGCAACGCCCTCGGCCAGCAGGTTGTCGCCGTCGCGTTCCACCCCGAACCGGGCGCGGAAGCCCATCCCGCCATCCTTCACCGGAAGCGAGATGTCATAGAGGTTGGCCGAGCCTGGATGGCCCATCTCGGCGGTTCCCCAGCAGGGCCAGGGCATGCCGTAATAGTCGCCGTCGGCCGGCCCGCCCAGCGCCCTAAGCGTGGTCTTGTCGAAGGTGTGCTGGTTTGCCATGTGCAGGCGCATCCGCTCCGGCGACTGGCCGGTATAGCCGATGGTCCACATGCCGCGGTTGAACTCCCGCGTGATGTCCTCGACCAGGGGCTCGTCACCGTTGATCGCGATGTTGCGGAAGATGCGGTCGGTGAAGCCGAACTTGTCGGCGAAGAGCTTCATGATCGTGTGGTCGTCTTTGCACTCGAAGAGCGGCTCGACCACCTTCTCGCGCCATTGCAGCGAGCGGTTGGACGCGGTGACCGAGCCGTAGGTCTCGAACTGCGTCGCCGCCGGCAGCAGATAAACGCCGTCGGTGCGGTCCTGCATCACCGCCGAGACGGTGGGATAGGGGTCGATGACGACCAGCAGGTCGAGCATCTCCATCGCGCGCTTCATGTCCGGCAGGCGGGTCTGCGAGTTGGGCGCATGGCCCCAAAACACCATTGCGCGGGTATTGTCGGGCTGGTCGAGGTTCTCCTTGGCCTCCAGCACGCCGTCAAACCAGCGAGAAACGGGTATCCCCTTCTCGTTGATCATCATGCGGTCCTTGCCGTCGGCGCCCGCGCCCTCCATCACCGCGAAGCGGCCGCGCAGCCAGTCCTCGTCCTCTTCCCAGACGCGGGCCCAGTGGCTCCACGATCCGTCGGCGAGGCCGTAATAGCCGGGAAGCGTGTCGGCCAGAACGCCCAGATCGGTCGCGCCCTGCACGTTGTCATGGCCGCGGAAGATGTTGGTGCCGCCGCCTGCGGCGCCCATGTTGCCGAGCGCCAGCTGCAGCACGCAATAGGCGCGCGTGTTGTTGTTGCCGTTGGTGTGCTGGGTGCCGCCCATGCACCAGATCACCGTGCCGGGGCGGTTGTTGGCCAGCGTCCGGGCGACGCGTTCCATCTGCGAGCCGGGCACGCCGGTGACGCGCTCGACCTCTTCGGGCGTCCAGCGGGCGACCTCTTCCTTGATCTGGTCCATTCCCCAGACCCGGGTGCGGATGAACTCCTTGTCCTCCCAGCCGTTCTCGAAGATGTGCCAGAGAATGCCCCAGACCAGCGCCACGTCGCTGCCCGGGCGGAACCGCACGTATTCGTCGGCATGGGCCGCGGTGCGGGTGAAGCGCGGGTCGCAGACGATCAGCGGCGCGTTGTTCTCCTCCTTGGCCTTCAGCACGTGCAAGAGCGAGACCGGGTGTGCCTCGGCCGGGTTGCCGCCGATGATGAAGATCGCCTGGGAGTTATGGATGTCGTTGTAGGAGTTGGTCATGGCGCCGTAGCCCCATGTGTTCGCAACCCCGGCGACGGTCGTCGAATGGCAGATGCGGGCCTGGTGGTCGACGTTGTTGGTGCCCCAGTAGGCCGCGAACTTGCGCAGCAGATATGCCTGCTCGTTGGAGTGCTTGGCCGAGCCCAGCCAGTAGACGCTGTCGGGGCCAGATTCCTCGCGGATCTGCAGCATCTTGTCGCCGATCTCGTTGATCGCCTCTTCCCAGCTGATCCGCTGCCACTCGCCGTCGACCTTCTTCATCGGGTATTTCAGCCGCCGCTCTCCATGCGCGTGCTCGCGCACCGACGCGCCCTTGGCGCAATGGGCGCCCAGGTTGAACGGGCTGTCCCAGCCGGGCTCCTGCCCGACCCAGACGCCGTTGGACACCTCGGCGATGACCGTGCAGCCGACCGAGCAGTGCGTGCAGACCGACTTGACGTTGGTGATCGACTGGGCCGCGGCCATCTGGGCGTTGGCCCTGGTGACGGTGCCGCCGGTTGCGCCCAGTGCGGCGAGCCCGCCGATGGCAAGGCCCGAGCTGCGCAGGAAAGCGCGGCGGTCGACCCGCGTCTCGGCGGCTCGTCCCAGCAGCCCGCTGGTCCGCGCCCGTGCCGGCGCTGCATTCGTTTTCTTTCTCAGCATGGTGTCCTCCCTTGCCGGGCTCCCTCTCCCGACCTTGTCACGGCTGGCGGCGGCTCAGAACCGGGCGCTGTCCAGATAGGCCCGGACATGCGCCGTCTTGCGCAGTCCGCTGCCTTGATCTTCGGTCTCGGCCGCTTCGGCCTGTTGTCCCGCCAATGCGGTCACTGCGACTGCCGGTGCGGCGGTCGTGGCCAAGGCCAGGAAGTTGCGCCGTCCGGCGTCTTTCGGCTGGTCGGTATCGTTCATGTCCGTATCCTCCCTTAAAGCACCGCGGCCTCCCGGCACGGTCACGTTACGCGGGATCGGCCCCCGCAAGGCGAAACGCCTCCTTTTCGATTTCCATGAAGGCCCGCCCGATGGCCCCCACGGACGCATAGAAAAACGAGCCCTCGGCCCCCTCCAGATCGGTGAAGAATGGCGGCGCCCATGCCGCAATATGGCGGTTGAAAAACTCGCGCTGGGTCGAAACCGGCGCCGGGTTGCCAAAGCGCCCCTCGATGAGCCCCGCCATCATCTCGCACAGGCTCGCTATGTTGTCCTCGGGTTCGTAGACGTTCGGCGCCCGCTCGATCTGCAGCCGCGCCATGTCCTGGCGCAGCAGCGCCAGCGGCTTCTCGTGCAGGAACCCCGTCATGTAATAGCTTGCGTAGGGCAGAAGCTCGCCCCGGCCCAGACCGATGAACAAGCGGTTGAACTCGCGCTCGACCGACCGTTCGTCGACCGTGCCCGCCACCTTAGCCAGAGCGCCGACGCCCTGTCCCAGGGCCGTGTCGTCGCCGCGGAGACCGCGCACCTGCGTGATGAGCGACTTTTGCGGTGGCCGCGCGAGAAGCGCCCCCAGAAGGCCGTAAAGCTGCGCCCTCAAGAAATCTTCTTGAGGCACCGAAGGAATTTCGGCACTGTCCGGCACGATTTCGTTCCTCCCCTTGTCTTCCGTACGCGCCGGAAGACACTTCAATTCTAAGTTTCAAACTCATTCATTATCAAGGAAATCTTCCGTGACCGCGGCGGCCTCGGCCGAGGTCTGGAACCGGAACCGCATGCGCTTGCGCGCCCGGACCCTGTCGGAATCCTGCATAACGCTGTCTTCTGTCCATGGCTCGGCCGAGTTCTCGAAAACTTCGTCAATCTGAACATCGGACTCCGGCGTTTCCACCTCGGCGGTATCGGCCCTCTCGACAGGTGGGGTTTCCGCGGGGACATCCTCATCGAGCACGAAGCCGCGCCCGACCTTATAGGCTGTCTGCAGCAGGCCGGGGCCCACGGAATCACCGGTGAAATCGGTATCGTAGTCGTTCAGCCCATCCAGATTCGCCAGCACGGGGTTCGACCGCCATAGCCGGCGCAGGGCGCGGCGGCGCAGGTGTTCGGGAACGGCCTCGCGCAGGAAGGCGGAGAAATCGTCGCCCGGCTGCAGCGAGTCGGGGTCGGACAGGCCGAGTTCCTGCAGGATCTCGGCATCGCTTCGCTCTTCGGCCGGCGCCGGTACGGTCGCCTCGGCGGGCGGCCCGGCCCCTTCGGTCTCTGGCTCCTCCCCGCCCGACCGCTTGGCACGGGACCACCGGGCCAGAAAACCGTCCGGCGCGGGGCTCATGACCGGCCGCCCCGGATCGAGCCGGGCGAGCGGAACACGTCGGCCGCCTGCCGGATGCGCGCATCGCCCTTTCCGTCTTCCGTCTGCGCGTCCAGGTGCGGGCGGCGCTTGCGCTTGACGAAGGCCTCGTCGACATGGTGCCGCGTGCAGAAATCGCCGATCCAGGCCTCCAGCCCCTCGGGCATTCGCACCCGCTCCACGATGTCTTCTCCGTTGTCGGTATGGTCCTGCGCCTCGTAGGCCGAGGCGGTGACCGCGACGATCTCGGGCCGGTCGTCCGGGCCCCCGGCGCGGCGCATGATGACGTAGACCGACGGCGGCGCGCCGTTGAGCGCCACCAGGTAGCCCTCGGTTTCGGAACGGTGCAATTCCAGCGGCACGGTCGCCGCGTGAAACTCGACCGCGTCGCCCTCGCGCCGCAGCTCTGTCCAGTGCCCAGGGCCGCCGCCGGGCGTGACGGCCACTGCGCCCCAAGCCCATTTCGCCCAACGGGTCGTTCCCGGGGTACGGCGCAGAACCACCCCGATCGGCATCGACGCCATGCGCGCCCGGGCTGCTGCGTCGTTCATCTTGTCCTCCCTCGCGAGCCGCAGTAGGCTCCGCCGTCAACAGTATAAAACGCCGCGGGGGCGTCCTGTCCAGCGGCGACAGGGGGGAAGCCATGACCACCAGGCTCATGCTCTGCGACTGCGCGGGCACGCAGCGCTTGGACCGCGAGGCGATTGCGCGGGCCACCGGGCTGGAGTGTTCCGCCGTCCAGTCCGAGCTTTGCGGCGCCCAGGCCGACCGCCTGGCCGCGGCGCTGTCGGATCCCGAGGCAGAGGTGATCGTCGCCTGCGGGCAGGAGGCCGAGACCTTCGCGGCCCTTGCCGAGGAGTTGGGCGTCGGGGCGCCACTGGCGGTCGATATCCGCGACCGCGCCGGGTGGTCCGAGGCCGCACGCGGCGCCACGCCGAAGATCGCGGCGCTTGTGGCCGAGGCGCAGCGGCCCCGCGCCCCGGAAAAGACGGTCGATGTCGGGTCCGAAGGGCTCTGCCTGATCCTCGGGGCGCCGGGCGTGGCGCTGCCCGCGGCCGAGCAGCTGGCCGACGTTTTGTCGGTTACCTGCCTGCTGACCGACACCGCCGAGGTGATCCCGGCGCCGGTCCGGCGGTTCGACGTGGCCGCGGGGCGGCTGCGCAAGGCGCAGGGCGCGTTCGGCGCCTTCACCGTGGTCGTCGACGCGATGCGCCCCGCGCTGCCCTCGGGCCGCGGCGCGCTGGCTTTCGCCGATCCGAAAGACGGCGGCGAATCGGGCTGCGACATCATCCTCGATCTCACGGGCAACCCGCCGCTCTTTCCCTCCCATCACAAGCGCGACGGCTACTTGCGCGCCGATCCCGGCGACCCGCTTGCGGTACAGCGCGCGCTTTTCGCGGCCGCGCAACTGGTCGGCACCTTCGAAAAGACGCTGCATGTCGATCTGCAGCCCAGCCTCTGCGCGCATTCCCGCGCGGGGCAGATCGGCTGCACCCGCTGCCTCGATGCCTGCCCGACCGGGGCGATCCTGCCGGATGGCGACTCCGTCGCCGTCGATCCGGCCATCTGCGCGGGCTGCGGGGCGTGTTCGTCGCTGTGCCCGTCGGGCGCGATCAGCTATGCCGCGCCGCCCGTCGGCGAAACCTTCGACCGGATCCAGACGCTTGCCGCCGCCTATCGCACCGCGGGGGGCGCATCGCCACGCCTGCTGGTGCATGACGACAGCCACGGGCGCGAGATGATCGCGCTCGCGGCCCGGTTCGGGCGCGGCCTGCCTTCCGACGCGATCCCGCTCGGGCTGCCTTCGCTTGCCGCCTTCGGCCATGCCGAGATGATGGCCGCGCTCGCCACCGGCTTCGCCGGCGTCGATCTGCTGCTCTCGCCGGGCTCGGATCGCGACACGCTGGCCGCCGAGACGGCGCTGGCCAATGCGCTGACCGAGGGGCTGGGCGCCGGGGCGGGCCGCGTGGCATTGATCGATGTCGCCGACCCCGACGCCCTGTCGTCCGCGCTTTACGACGCCCAACCGGCGCCGTTGCAGCCAGAGCCGATCCTGCCGTTGGGACAGCGGCGCGACGTGACCCGGCTGGCGGCGCGGGCGCTCGCCCAGGGCCGCGACGTGCCGCCGGTGCCGCTGCCGCAGGGGGCGCCCTACGGCACGGTCGTTCTGGATCAGGACGCCTGCACGCTCTGCCTGTCCTGCGCCGGGCTCTGCCCGCCCGGCGCGCTGGGCGACAATCCCGACCGGCCCGAACTGCGGTTCCGCGAGGATGCCTGCGTGCAATGCGGGCTCTGCGTCACGGTCTGCCCGGAAGACGCGATCCGGCTGGAGCCGCGGCTCGACATCTCCGACGCGGCGCTTTCCCACCGCGTGCTGAAGGAAGAAGAGCCGTTCCACTGCATCGAGTGCGGCAAGCCGTTCGGCGTCAAGTCGACCATCGAGAGGATCGCGGCCAAGCTGGAAGGGAAACACGCGATGTTCACCAATTCCGACAATGCCCGGCTGATCCGCATGTGCGACGATTGCCGGGTGCGGGCGCAGTATCATGGCGACGCCGCGCCGTTCAGCTTCGGCGAAAAGCCCCGGACGCGGACAACCGACGACTACCTCGAAGAGCGCAAGACCCGCAACGAAAGCTGAGCCCGCTCAGCGCGCCTCGACCCCGGGGCCCAGGTCCTTGGGCGGGATCGAGGCGGCGTAGGCCACGATGGCCTGCAGATCCTCGGGCGTGATCTCGACCGGCGCGATATGCGGCGGGCGGGCCGGATCGAACGGGTCGGTCACGCCCTCCACCTGGGTAAAGGAGGGGTGCGGGTTTTCCGCATAGAATCCCTGGAACTTGCGCAGCCAGTCCGGAATCGCGCGCAGCGCGGCGAAAGAGGGGGTGGAGCCGATCCCGGCGAAACGGTTGCGCTCCGACACCACGTGGCAGCGCCCGCAATGCAGGATCGCCAGCTTCTGGCCCGTGTCGGCATCGCCCGAGGGCGGTGCCGGTTCCGGTTCGGCCAGCGCCAGTGCGCCGGGCCGGTAGCGGATGCCGGCGGGCGAGGTGTATTGCGCCACGGTGCGCTGGCCGATTTCGGAGGTCAGCCAGTCGGCGAACCGTGCGGCATGGGTGGCCTGCGCGGCGCCGTCGACGACGAGAACCGCGAAGGCGCCGCCGCGGGATGGGTCTTCGGAAAGGAAGGCGGGCCGCGGGGCGGGGCCGCCGGCGCCCTTGTGGATGCCGCCAACCACGGCCGCGGGCGCAACCAGCGCGTCCGCCGCCGCGGCGGCGGCTGCGAGATCGTCGGCCTGTCCGGCCACGACGGTCACCTTGATCCCGGTCTTCAGCGCGAAGCGCGGCACGAGATGGGCCAAGAGGCCGGTCTGCTCCAGGCGGACATCCGCGGCCAGTGTCATGCTGCGTTCCTGGGCGGCAGCGGTACCCGCGCCGCCGAGGCATGCACAAACAAGACCGCAGAACAGTGTTCTGCGCATCTGCTCCTCCCTTCCCGTTCCGGACGGCCCTTGCCTCGTTGCCGCCCATACTCCAGAAAAGGCCAAAAGCGCCTCCATTTCAATCGAGGCGTGGCAAACCCGGGAGGATCGGTCATGAGCGATGAAGACTTCAACATGTCGATGCGGAAGTTCCTGAAACAGGTCGGCGTGACCTCGCAGCAGGAAATCGAGGCGGCCGTGCGCAAGGCGCAGGAGGCCGGCACCCTTCCGGCCGGAAAGGTCACCGCCCGTATGGTGCTGACCATCGAGGCGCTGGACATGACCCATGTGGTCGAAGGCGACATCGCCATCGGAGACCCCGCTTGAGCCTGACCCGCGAGGCCGTTCTGGAGGTTCTTAAGGGTATCGCGAACCCGGCGACGGGAACCGATCTCGTCGCCTCCGACATGGTGCGGGCCCTGACCGTCGAGGAGGGCCGCGTGCGCTTCGTTCTCGAGATCGCACCCGATCAGGGCGCGGCCATGGAACCGGTGCGCAAACAGGCGCTCGCCGCGCTGGAAGAGATTGCCGGCGCGGGCAATGTCACGGTGGTGCTGACCGCCCATTCCGCGCCGGCCCCGCCCGACCTGAAGGGCGGCGCCCGGCCCGCGGCGGGCCCGCGGAAACCCGAGGGCGTCAATGCGGTGATCGCCATCGCCTCGGGCAAGGGCGGTGTGGGTAAGTCGACCGTGGCCGCCAACCTGGCCGTCGCGCTCGTGGCCGAGGGCAAGAAGGTGGGGCTGCTCGACGCCGATGTCTACGGCCCGTCGCAGCCGCGGATGCTGGGGGTGTCGGGCCGGCCCGCCTCGCCCGACGGCAAGACGATCCTGCCGCTGCGCAACCACGGCGTGACGCTGATGTCGGTGGGGCTGATGACGCAGGAGGACGAGGCCGTGATCTGGCGCGGGCCGATGCTGATGGGCGCGCTGCAGCAGATGCTGGGCCAGGTGAAATGGGGACAGTTGGACGTTTTGCTGGTCGATCTGCCGCCGGGCACCGGCGACGTGCAACTCACCCTGGCGCAGAAGACCGAGTTGGCGGGCGCCATCGTCGTCTCCACCCCGCAGGACATCGCGCTTTTGGACGTGCGCAAGGCGCTGAACATGTTTGAAAAGATGAACACGCCGGTCTTGGGCATGATCGAGAACATGTCGACCTTCATCTGCCCCCATTGCGGGGGCGAGACGCAGATTTTCGGCCATGGCGGCGCGCGCGAGAACGCCGAGCGCCTTGGGGTGCCCTTTCTCGGGGAAATCCCCCTCGATCTCGAGATCCGGCGCGCCGGCGACGGCGGCGCGCCGATCGTCGTGTCGAAACCCGAAAGCCCCGAGGCCCAGGCCTTCCGCGCCATCGCGCGCAAGCTGATCGCCGATGGACTGGTCTGATACCGGCCCGCCCAGCCTGCCGCCCCTGATGACGGGCGAGGCGACGGATGGCGATCCGCTGACGGTGGCCGTGGCCCGGGCCCGCGCCGGCACCGATGCCGGGCTGGTCGTCCACCGCGTGCGGCCCGACCGCCTGTCGGCGGCGCTGGTGCTGGCGCCCGAGGCGCCGCTCGGCGAAGCGATGGCGATGGTGTTCGCCGTCGCCAACGGCTTCGCCGATGCCTTCGGCGCGCTCGCGCCGTCCGAGGTCGCCGTGCATTTCGACTGGCCCGGGGGCATCCGCATCAACGGCGCCCGGTGCGGCGCGATCCGGGCCGCGGCCTCGACCGGCCGGCCGGACGCCGTGCCCGGCTGGCTGGTCATCGGGCTCGACATCCCCATCTTCGCCCCCCGCGACACCGAACCGGGGGAAGACCCCGACCGGACCACCCTTTGGGAAGAAGGCTGCGCCGACATCGTGCCCCTGCGCCTGCTGGAAAGCTGGGCCCGGCACACGCTGGTCTGGATACACGAATGGCTGGAAACGGGGATGGGCCGGCTGCACGAAAGCTGGCGCGGGCGGTTCTACGCGCTGGGGCAGGAGGTGACGGTGGCCCATGACGGCGCGGCGCTGACCGGCCGGGCGCTCGGCCTTGACGAAGGCGGGGGGCTGGTGCTCAAAGTCGGGGGGCAGACGCGGGCCTTGCCGCTGACGGGGATGCTGGAACAGGTCTGATGCAGAAACTTGCCCGCACCATCCGCCTCGACGACAGCGACGCGAACATCTTCGCCCGGCCCGCCGAGAGCGGCGAATGGGCGATCCCCGGCGGGTTCGAGTTTTCCAACTGGAGCGAGGCAGACCTGGCCGGCAAGGCAAGGCAGTCCTTCGCCAATGGGTGGCTCTCGCTGGACAGCTTCGGCCGGGCCACGCTGGTGGCCGTGACCGCCATCGAAGCGGCCGAGCTGGAGGCCGTGACCCGCCGCCTGGCCGAGCATTTCGTGACGATCTATGGCGCGCCGGATGTGGATACGGCCTTGCCGGTGGCGCGAGAGGAACTGGCCTTCATGCAAGAGCTATGCGCCGATCACGACCCGAACGTCCTGCTGCTGGTTCAGCGCGAGCTGACCGGGACCGGTGTGAAGGAGAGCTTTCGCGCGATCACCCCCGCCGAGGCCGAGATAGAACTCGTCGCCATACACGGCGGCCCCGACACGCCCGACGGATCCGTCTAGGCGTTCCAGCGCACGGTGCCAAGCTCGGAGATATCGTAGCCAGGCGTCGCAGCGGCATGGGCACGGAAGCTGTCGGTCCCGCAGAAGGCCAGAAGCCGCTGCAGCGGCGGCTCGAACCAGGCGGCGCGGTCGACCAGCAGATCGAACCGCTCTTCGACGACGGGCACGAAATGCAGGCCGAAAAGCCGGGCGCCCGATTCAAGCCCGAAGGCGATTTCGGCCCCGCCCTGGGCGACCGCGCGCACAGCGTCATCCTCGGTCGGGGCGCTTTCGCAGAAGGACAGGTCGGCGGGGTCCAGGCACTCGGCGGCGAGCAGGTCCTCCAGCATCGCCTGGGTTCCGGTCTCGGGCGGTCGCGGAACGACGGTGCGCCCGACCAGATCGGCGATCGAGCCGATCCTGCCCTTGTCCTCCGGCCGCACCACCAGCCCCTTGCGGCGCCGGGCCCAGGCGACGAGCACCGCGTTCTGGTCGGCGCAGGCCGCGGCGACGCGGGGCAGGTTCCATTCCCCCGACGCGGCATCGCGGATGTGCAGCCCGCTGGCCACGCCCTCAGCGGCGGCAAAGCGCGACAACCCGTCGAGGCTGCCGTCGAATCGCGTGGCCAGGCCGCAGCGGGACTGGCGGATGGCCCAATCGAGCAGGGGGTCATGGCTGCCCAGAAAGATGTCGGGCCGCCGGACGGCCGGGCCGGCGGGGCCGCCGCTGCTGCCGCCGGCGATCCAGGCGCGGATATCGCGCTCGGGAAACAGCAGCTTGCCGGTGACGCGGGACACCGGAACCTCGCCCGAGGCCGCCAGTTCGTAGACCTTGCGCTCCTTGATCCGCAACAGCTCTGCCAGTTCCCGGACGGTCAGGAATTCCGGTGCCGCCCTGTTCTCGTCGACCTCTGTCATGGTCCTGCACATGCTCCCTCGTCCGGCTCTGTGCCGGGGTGCCCGAGTCTTAGTCCAGGCCGGCGGGCCGGTCCATGGCCGGCAACGCGGCCCCCCGCGCGGCCCGTCACAGCGCCCGATCCCGCGGGCGGCGGCGTCCAACGAGCGCGGCGCGCGCGGCCTCGGCCACAGCGCCGACGACCAGACCGGCGAAGGGGTTGAGCAGGACGGTCGCAGCGGCGGTCGCAGCGATGACCGGGCGGCAAGAGGGCCGGCAGTCGATCAGGCGCCGGCTTGCCGCCAGTTGTACGGCCGTCACCATCAGCAAGGCCCCAAGGGCCGCGGCCGGAACGCTTGCGATCAGAGCCATGCCCCAGCCCCCGGGCAGCAGCGCCAGGCCCAGAAGCGTCGCCCCAAGGAGCAGCGGCGCCCCGCCGGTGCGGGCGCCGAAGCGGTAATGCGCCGCCACCCCGCCCGCGCCATGGCACATCGGAAGCGCGCCGAGGGGGGCGAGCGCAAGGTTCGCAAGTCCCGATGTCAGGCACAGGCGCCGGGGCGTGACCCGGGCCGCCCGCTCGCCGTGCAGATCCTGCGCGACGAGGGCGGTAAGCAAAATCGCGTTGGTCAGGGTCAGCGAAAGCTGCGGCAGGGCAAGGGCGCCGACGCCCAGCCGCACCGCGTCGAGCCCCGGCCAGGAGGGCGCGGTCCACGGCGCGCCGGTCCCCTCCGGCATGTCCACGCCGGGCAGGCCGGCCGCCCACCCAACGGCAACGGCAAGCCCCAGAAAAACAAGCGTCGCAGGCAGCCGCCGCGCAGCGATCAGCAGCGCCAGAAGCGACAGCGCCAGGACGGAAACGAGCGGGGTATCCCCCATCAGGCGCAGCGCCACCAGCGCAAGCGCGATGCCCAGCCCGAGTTGCAGGCCGGCGAGCACCGAGTGCGGCACCAGCCGGCCCAGACGGTCGATCCATCCGGTAGCGCCCAAAACCAGCAACACGGCGCCGACGGCGACCCCGGCCACCGCCACCGACCCCGCCGAGACCTCATGCGCCAGCAGCACCGCTGCCACGGCTTTCATCGGTTGTACCGGCACCGGCACCCGGTAAACCAGCGCGGTTGCGATGTAGAAGACGCCGAAGCCCAGCAGGACCGGCGTGGCGGCCAGCCCTCCGACGGCGACCGCCCCGATCACCAGCGGCAGCAGCGTGCCCAGGTCGCCGAACGCGCCGCTGGTCTCGTGCAGGTCGAAGGCGAAGCTTCGGTCCAATCCCGTCCCTCCCTGCCCTGGATGGTATCGGCACCGGACCCGTGCTGTCGAGCGGTGCCGGGTCGGTCCGGGCGGCCTGCCAAACCGGGCCGGGCCCCTCTTGCGATGTTGCATTTTACGCCCTACCCTTCCGATGTCCGGAAAATCTGCATCTGGGAGGAAATTATGCAGGATTTCGGCGAGGCCGTTGGGATGGCCGTTTCACTTGTTGCATCGGGTGATGGTGATCTTATCGAGATCGTCCTGCTGTCGCTCAGGGTCAGCCTGACCGCGACGGCCCTGTCCTGCGTCGTCGGCCTGCTGCTGGGCGCGGTGCTGGCCGTGACGCGGTTTCGTGGCCGGCAGGCGGTGATCGTTGCGGTCAACGCGCTGATGGGTCTGCCGCCGGTGGTGGTGGGGCTGTTGGTCTACCTGCACCTCTCGCGCGCGGGGCCGCTGGGCTTTCTCGGGCTTCTTTATACCCCGACCGCGATGATCATCGCGCAGACCCTCCTGATCACGCCCATCGTGACCGCCCTGTCGCGCCAGGTGCTGGAAGACCTGCACAGCGAATATGCCGAACAGTTCCGATCGTTTTGCCTGTCGCGGGGACAGATCGTTCGGGCGCTTTTGTGGGATGCGCGCTACTCGTTGCTCACCGTCGCCCTTGCGGGCTTTGGCCGCGCCATTGCCGAGGTGGGCGCGGTCATCATCGTCGGCGGCAATATCGACCACCTGACGCGCGTCATGACCACGGCCATCGCGCTCGAGACCTCGAAGGGCGACCTTGCGCTTGCGCTGGCGCTGGGCCTCGTCCTGATGGCCATCGCGCTTGCGGTGAATGTCGTGGTGCAGGGGGTGCGGCTGACGGCCGTGCGGCATGCCTATGCATGAGGCCGCCCTCCGCTCGGCACCGATGGCCGCACCGGCCGCCGCATCCGGCCCGTCCCTGGTGCCGCTAAAGGTGCGCGGCCTCGGCCTCGCGCTCGGCGGAAAGCAGCTGATCTCGGGCCTGGACCTGACGATCGGAGGCCAGGGCATCACCATGGTCATGGGGCCGAACGGGGCCGGCAAGAGCCTGCTCCTGCGCCTCTTGCACGGGCTGATCGCCCCGAGCGCGGGCAGGATTTGCTGGGGCGGACACCCGATGTCGGCATCGGTGACGCGCCGCCAGGCGCTGGTCTTTCAAAAACCCGTCCTGTTGCGCCGGTCGGTGGCGGCCAATGTCGATTTCGTGCTGCGGGCGCGCAAGGGCGACGCCCGCCAGCGCGATGCGCTACTGGACCGTGTCGGGCTGTCGGACAAGGCGGGACAGGCCGCACGGCTCTTGTCGGGCGGCGAGCAGCAGCGCGTCGCCCTCGCCCGGGCCCTGGCGACCGGACCGGAGGTTTTGCTCCTCGACGAGCCGACCGCAAGCCTCGACCCGACCTCGGTTCATCTGTTCGAGTCCATCATCCGCGACACCGCCCGGCAGGGCGTGCGGGTGATCTTCGTGAGCCACGATGTCGGACAGGCACGGCGCATGGCCGACGATGTCGTATTCCTGCATCGCGGCCGGGTGGTCGAACACAAGCCCGCCAAGGGCTTTTTCGACCAACCCGATACGGAACTGGCGCGCGCGCATCTCGCCGGCCGCCTCGTGATGTGACCGCAAGAAGGGAGAAGACACCTTGAGAACCCGCCAGACAGTGCTTGCGACAGCCATCGCCCTCGTGGCCCTCGCCCTGCCGGCCCATGCGAAGGATGGCGCGATCCTGGTGCAGTCGACGACCTCGACCGCGAATTCGGGCCTTTACGACTATCTTCTGCCGATGTTTCAGGACAAGACCGGGATACGGGTCAACGTGGTCGCCGTGGGCACCGGCCAGGCAATCAAGAATGCCACGAACTGCGACGGCGACGTCCTCTTGGTGCATGCGAAACCCGCCGAGGAGGCATTCGTGGCCGAGGGCGGCGGGGTCGCCCGGACCGACCTGATGTACAACGATTTCGTGATCGTTGGCCCCGCCGACGATCCGGCCGGCGTGGGCGGCATGACGGATGTAGAGGCCGCGTTGGACAAGATCGCCGGGTCGGGCGCCCTCTTCGCCTCCCGCGGCGACGATTCCGGCACTCACAAGAAGGAACGCGCGCTCTGGGCCGAGGCCGGCATCGACCCGACAACCGCCTCGGGCGGCTGGTATCGCGAAACCGGGTCGGGCATGGGCGCAACGCTGAATACCGGGATCGGGATGGGCGCCTACGTGATGACCGACCGCGCGACCTGGATCAGCTTCGCAAACAAGCAGGACTACGAAATCCAGGTGCAGGGCGACGAGGATCTCTTCAACCAATACGGCGTGATCCTCGTGAACCCCGAGAAATGCCCAAGCGTGAATGCCGAAGGCGGACAAGCCTTCATCGACTGGCTGTTGTCCGCCGAAGGCCAAGCTGCGATCGCGGATTACAGGGTTGCCGAACAGCAGCTATTCTTCCCGAACGCACCGCAATGAGGTCTCGCTCAGGCGGTGTCTGACCTATCCTGACGAGAGGTCCGGGGCATCACGGGGGACGCTGTCGCCGCCGGAAATCCATTCTTTCCGAATGGAAATTAACGTGCCCGCGGCCGGACTCGAACCGGCACGGCGCGATGCCTAGGGATTTTAAGTCCCCTGTGTCTACCACTTCCACCACGCGGGCGCGGCGCGGACGATAGCCGGGGGCGGCGGGGAAGGAAAGCGGCGCGGCGGGCCTAAAGCTTTTGCCCGGGCTCGGGCAGCAGCATCGCGCGTTCGGGGATCCAGGGGTGGCGGCGCACCGCCTCGCGCAGGGCGGCCTGGCCCTCGTCCACCCGCCCCATATGCATCAACACCAGCGCCTGGCCGATCAGCGCGCCCAGATGGTCCGGGTTGCGGTCGAGCGCCTGCTCGATGTTGTCGAGCGCGGGTGCGTGGTCCTGGCGCAGGAAATGAACGAAGGCGCGCTGGTTGTAGCCCTCGGCATAGTCCGGGCAATAGTCCACCAGCGCGTCGAGCGCCTTCATCGCGCCGGCAAAGTCATAGGACGCGCGGCGGTCCATCCCCTCGTCGAGCAATTCCTGCGCATAGGTGTCGGGCGCGTCGGTCCACAGCTCCCACATCCGCGCCGTCAGCGGGCGGGCGGCGGTCTCGTCGGGCGCCGCGCGTGCCTGCGCCAAGAGGTCCTGGACTTCCGCGGAATGGTCGGGCGCTGGCGGGCAGGTCTCGGCCAGGGCCGGCGCGGCGAGGCAGCAAAGGGCGAGGATCAGACGCATGACACCAGCCTGCCACAGCCGCGGCTCCGGTCAATTCACGTTTGCGACGGCGCTGTCCTTGACCGCCTCCATCGCCACGTAGGTCGAGCTGTTGGCGACGTGGGGCAGCGCCGAGATGCGTTCGGCCATCACCTCGCGGTAGCGGGCCATGTCTGCGGTGCGCACCTTCAGCAGGTAATCGAACCCGCCGGCGATCATGTGGCATTCCTCGACCTCAGGGATCGCGCGCACCGCGGCGTTGAATGCCGAAAGCGCCGCCTCGCGGGTATCGTTCAGCCTGAGTTCGACGAAGGCGACGTGGTCGAGCCCCAGCCGCACCGGGTCGATCAGCGCGCGGTAGCCGGCGACGACGCCCTCGGCCTCCAGCCGCCTCAGCCGCGCCTGGGTTGGGGTCTTCGACAGCCCGATCCGCCGGGCGAGCTCGGCAATGCTGATCCGGCCCTCGGTCGAGAGGACATGCAGAATCGCGCGGTCGAAGCGATCGAGGGCCGGAAGTTCGTTCGGCATATAAAACCTTTCCGATTTGGGCTTTTCGGCTTCGAAATCGATCATATCGGATCAAACCAACTTCGAATACATCTGTATACTGCCTCAAACGCAAGGAGGCCCGCCATGTCCCCCGACACGATGCTCGCCGCGATCGAGAACGAAACCTATGCCGACGAGGGCCAGGTGCTGGCCCGGCTGATCGACGACGCCGCGCTCGCCCCCGAGGCCCGCGCGCGCATCGCCGTCGGTGCCGCCGATCTGGTGCGCGCCATCCGCGAGACCGACCAGCCCGGCCTGATGGAGGTGTTTCTGGCCGAATACGGCCTCTCGACCGAAGAGGGCATCGCGCTGATGTGCCTGGCCGAGGCGCTGCTGCGCGTGCCCGATGCCGAAACGATGGACGCGCTGATCGAGGACAAGATCGCGCCCAGCGACTGGGGGCGGCACCTGGGCAAATCCGCCTCGCCGCTGGTCAATGCCTCGACCTGGGCGCTGATGCTGACCGGGCGCGTGCTGGAAAAGCCCGAGCCGGGGCTGGCCTCCACGCTCCGCGGCGCGGTCAAGCGGCTGGGCGAGCCGGTGATCCGCACCGCCGTGGGCCGGGCGATGCGCGAGATGGGCCGGCAATTCGTGCTTGGCGAGACGATCCAGGCGGCGATGGACCGCGCCAGCGGCATGGAGGCCAAGGGATACACCTATTCCTACGACATGCTGGGCGAGGCCGCGCGCACCATGGCCGACGCAGACCGTTACATGGCCGCCTACAGCGCCGCCATCGCGGAAATCGGCACCGCCGCCACCTCGGGCGACGTCCGGTCGAACCCGGGCATCTCGGTCAAGCTCTCGGCGCTGCATCCGCGCTACGAGGTGGCCCAGCGCGGGCGGGTGATGGACGCGTTGGCCCCACGCCTTTTGGTGCTTGCGCTTCAGGCCAAGGAGGCCGGCATGGGCCTGAACGTGGACGCGGAAGAGGCCGACCGGCTGAGCCTGTCGCTGGAGGTGATCGCCCGGGTGGTGCGCGACCCCCGCCTCGCCGGCTGGGACGGGTTCGGCGTGGTGGTGCAGGCCTATGGGCAGCGCGCGGGCCAGGTGATCGACTGGCTCTACCGCCTCGCCGAAGAGGAAGACCGCCGCTTCATGGTGCGCCTCGTGAAGGGCGCCTACTGGGACACCGAGATCAAGCGCGCGCAGGTCGAGGGCGTCGACGGCTTCCCGGTTTTCACCCGCAAGGCGGCGACCGATGTCAGCTATCTTGCCAACGCGCGCAAGCTGTTGGGCATGACCGACCGGCTCTACCCGCAATTCGCCACCCATAACGCCCATAGCGTCACGGCGATCCTCCAGATGGGCGCGGACCGCGACGCCTTCGAGTTCCAGCGCCTGCACGGCATGGGCGAGACGCTGCACGACCTGGTGATGCGGCGCGAGACCGGCAGCCGCTGCCGCATCTACGCGCCGGTCGGCGCCCATCGCGACCTCTTGGCCTACCTCGTGCGGCGCCTGCTGGAAAACGGCGCCAACAGCTCTTTCGTCAACCAGATCGTCGACGAGGCGGTGCCGCCCGAAGAGGTCGCAGCCGACCCCTTTGCCGAGATCGAGGCGCATCTTGGCGCGCCCGAACACCCCGCCATCCGCCGCGCGCCGGCACTGTTCGGTCCCGGCCGGCGCAATTCCAGGGGCTGGGATCTGGCCCACGGCCCCCACCTGGACGAGATCGAGGCCGCCCGCGCGCCGCATCGCGCGGCGCGGTTCGACGCCGCGCCGCTGATCGCCGGCACGGCGCAGCCCGAGACCGCGAAAGAGGTGGAAAACCCCGCCGACCCGTCCGACATCGTGGGCCATGTCGCCCACGCCTCGCCCGCCGATGTCGAGGCCGCGCTGGCCGCCGCGCGCCGGTGGGAGGCCCCGGCCGCCGAGCGGGCGGAAACCCTGCGCCGCGCCGCCGATCTTTACGAGGACGCGTTCGGCCCGATCTTCGCGATCGTGGCCCGCGAGGCCGGCAAGTCCCTGCCCGACGCCGTGGGCGAGCTGCGCGAGGCGGTGGATTTCCTGCGCTTTTACGCGGACGAGGGCGAAGCCGCCGACCGCCCCGCGCGCGGGCTCTTTGCCTGCATCTCGCCGTGGAACTTTCCGCTGGCGATCTTTACCGGCCAGATCGCGGCGGCGCTGGCGGCGGGCAACGGGGTGCTGGCCAAACCCGCCGAACAGACGCCGCTGATCGCGCATTTCGCGGTCGGGCTGCTGCATCGCGCCGGGGTGCCGCGCAGCGCGCTGCAACTGCTGCCCGGCGACGGGCCCACGGTGGGCGCCGCGCTGACCTCGGACGCCCGCATTGACGGGGTCGCCTTCACCGGCTCGACCGACACCGCCCAGGCGATCCGACGGGCGATGGCCGATACGATGGCGCCGGGGACGCCGCTGATCGCCGAGACCGGGGGCCTGAACGCGATGATCGTGGACAGCACCGCCCTGCCCGAGCAAGCAGTGCGCGACATCCTGGCCTCGGCCTTTCAGTCCGCCGGTCAACGTTGCTCGGCGTTGCGCTGTCTCTATGTGCAGGAAGACATCGCCGAGGGGTTTCAAAAAATGCTTTTCGGCGCGATGGCCGAGCTGACGCCGGGCGATCCGTGGTCGCTTTCAACCGATACCGGCCCGCTGATCGACGCCGACGCCAAGGCCCAGATCGCCGCTTATGTCGAGGCGGCCCGCGGCGAAGGCCGCGTGCTGTGGCAGGGCGAGGTGCCCGCCGCGGGGCATTTCCTGGCCCCCGTCGCGGTCCGTGTCGGCGGGATCGAGGATCTCGACCGCGAGGTGTTCGGCCCCGTCCTGCACATCGCCACCTACCGCGCCGAGGCGCTGGACACCGTGATCGACGCGATCAACGCCAAGGGCTATGGGCTGACCTTCGGCCTGCACAGCCGCATCGACGACCGGGTACAGCACGTCGCCGAGCGGCTCAAGGTCGGCAACCTCTACGTCAACCGCAACCAGATCGGGGCCATCGTGGGCAGCCAGCCTTTCGGCGGCGAGGGGCTGTCGGGCACCGGGCCCAAGGCGGGCGGGCCCGATTACCTGGCGCGCTTTACCGCCGGGGCGCCCGAGACGGTCAACGCCGCGTCCGAGGGCCAGGCCCGGCCCAGCGCCGTGCAGGCCGCGCTCGACGCGGCGGCGGGCGAGGTCCGGCTCGATGCGCTGCCCCTGCCGGGGCCCACGGGCGAGTCGAACCGGCTCAGCCGGTTTACCCGCCCGCCGCTTCTGTGCCTTGGTCCCGGCCGCGACGCGGCAGACCGGCAGCGCGCGGCGGTCGAGGCGCTGGGCGGGCGCGGCGTGGCGGTGCACGGCGCCCTGCCCCCCGAGGCGCTGAGCACGCTCACCGGCCTTGGCGGCGCGCTATGGTGGGGCGACGCCGAAACGGGTCGCGCCTGCGAACGGGCCCTCGCCCGCCGCGACGGGCCGATCCTGCCGCTCATCACCGAGGCGCCCGACGCGGGCCGCGTGCGGCTGGAGCGGCACCTGTGCATCGACACCACCGCCTCGGGCGGCAACGCGGCGCTCCTGGCCGAGGTCGGTTCCGCTTGACCGGGGGGGCAGAGGGGCTAGCCTAACCCCATGTTTCCAATCCGCGATCACAACCCCTCGTCCAAAACGCCCTATGTCACGCTCGCGCTGATCGCTGCCAACGTGCTGATCTTCGCCAGCTATTTTCCGATGTTCTCCGACCCCGCGCGGCTGAACGCCTTTTTCTACGATTGGGCGCTGATCCCCGCGGCGGTCTCGGACGGCCAGATGGTGCACGGGCTCTTCACCTCGATGTTTCTGCATGGCGGGCTGATGCACCTGGCCGGCAACATGCTGTTCTTATGGATCTTCGGCGACAACCTGGAAGAGGCGCTGGGCCATGCCGGCTTTTTGCTGTTCTACCTGGCCGGCGGCCTGGCGGCGGGGCTGGCGCAATTCGCGGCCGAGCCGATGTCGGCGGTGCCCACGGTCGGCGCCTCGGGGGCCATTGCAGGGGTGATGGGCGGCTACCTGCTGCTCTTTCCCAAGGCGCGGGTCGACATCCTGTTGATCATCGTGATCATCTTCCGGGTGATCCCGGTGCCCGCCTGGCTGATGCTGGGGGTCTGGTTCGTGCTGCAGGTCGTGCTGGGCGCAGCCGCGGGCCCGCAGGAAGGGGGCGTGGCCTATTGGGCCCACGCGGGCGGCTTTGCCGCGGGGATGCTGTTCATCCTGCCGGTCTGGCTGAGGCTTGGCGGCCCGGCCTATTGGGCGCGCAACCACGGCCACCCGCCGCATCCAGAGGTCGTCTATCGCCGCACGCCGATTCCGCGGGTGCGCCGGCGCTAGGGGCACCCTGGCCCTGAACCCGTCATGAAATCCGAAGGCAGCACGCGGCCTGGCGCTTGGCCGCCCTAGCGGCGCCGAGCGCCGTAGGGGTCACGGTCTCGGGTGCGGCGACCGCGGTCGCCATTGTTGTCGCGGACGTCGTCACTGCGGCCCCGGCTATCGCCACCACCGCTTCCGCTGCCACTGCCGCTTCCGCTGCCACTGCCGCTTCCGCTGCCGCTGCCGCTGCCGCCACCGCCGCCGCTACCGCTGCCACTGCCGCCGCCACCGCTTCCGCTGCCGCCGCCGCTTCCGCTTCCGCTTCCGCTTCCGCTTCCACTGCCGCTGCCGCTTCCGCTTCCGCTTCCACCGCCGCCGCTTCCACCGCCACCGCTTCCACCGCCACCGCCGCTTCCGCCGCCGCTGCCGTCCCCATCCCGACCGGGTGCGGGCGCACCCGGCTCGATGGCCGCAATGGTGTCTGCGGTATCCTGCGCCAGGTCTGCCGTGCCGCCCTGGACGAACGTTATCGCCGCAAGGCCGAGCGTGACGCTGGCCGCGGTCAGCACGATCCAGTCGAGGACGGCCGCACCGCTCTCGTCGTGCTGAAAGGCGCGAAACGGCGCCCGGATATGACCAAACAGTGTCATATCGTTAAAGTTGCAGAAGATTGTGGCGATTGCCCGACGCGCAAGCGGTGATTACGTGCCGCGGATCACGGCCGCGAAATTGTCGTAGATGGCCGGGTTGGCGACCAGAACGTCGCCATGTTCCAGCGGGTCGTGGCCTTCGCGGACCGGGCCGACAAGGCCGCCGGCCTCGCGCACCAGGATCAGGCCGCCGGCGATGTCCCAGGCGTTGAGCTCGCGTTCCCAGTAGCCGTCGTAGCGCCCGGCGGCCACATAGGCCAGATCGAGCGCGGCCGATCCCCAGCGCCGGACGCCCGCGCATTGGGGCATCAGCCGCCCGAGATCGTGCAACGTGGCCGGAAGGGTCTTCTTGGCGCCGAAGGGCACGCCAGTGGCAAAGATCGCCTCGATCATCTTCGACCGGCCCGAGACGCGCAGGCGGGTGTCGTTCATCCAGGCGCCCGCGCCCTTTTCGGCGACGAACATCTCGTCCTTGGCCGCGTCGAAGACGACGCCCGCAACGATCTCGCCCTTGTGTTCCAGCCCGATGGAGACCGCCCAATGGGGCAGGCCGTGCAGGAAGTTGGTGGTGCCGTCCAGCGGATCGACGATCCAGCGCCGTGTCGGGTCTTCGCCGTCCGCGCCGCCGGTCTCTTCGCCCAGCCAGCCGTAATTGGGCCGCGCGCCGCGCAACTCGTCCTTGAGGATCGTCTCGGCGGCCGTGTCGGCACGGCTGACGAAATCGCCCGCCCCCTTCATCGAGACCTGCAGGTTCTCGACCTCGCGGAAATCCTTGACCAGGCTGCGGCCCGCCTTGCGCGCGGCCTTGATCATGATGTTGAGATTGGCACTGCCTTGCATGGGGGACTCCTTGCTTGAGGCGGGCCTTACACGCGCCGGGGGGCGGTGCCAAGGGGCAAGGGGTGGGCGGGTCAGCGCCGGCCCATGAAATGGCGCCGCAGCACCGGCGCCGAACAGCTGATACCAGCCAAGACCCTCTTCGACCCCAGCTTTGCGCCAACGCCAACAAAAACGCCAGCCCAGCGGGACGGGCCGGCACCGGCCCGGCGCCTTCGGCTTTTTCCCGGGCCAGCGGCCCCGATCAATTTCTGAAAGGAGCGCTGAAATATGTTGAAGGAGCTATCCTGGACATAGCCGATCCGTGAAGAAGCCCTTTCCCCTCAAGCCCTTTGCAGCTTCACCGGTTCGCTGCGGGCCAGGCGGATGAAATGCGCCATGAACGCCTTGCCGGCATCCTCGGCGCGGGTGGCGGCGTACATCCGGCGGGTCAGCCCGCCCTCGGTCAGCGGCCGCACCGCGAGGTCGGTATCGCCGCGGGCCTCGCGCACCACCCAGTCGGGCAGCACCGTCACGCCGCGGCCCGAGGCTACCAGCATCAGGATCACCGCGGTCAGCTCGACCGGCCGCACCGCGCGCGGCTCGACCCGGGCGGGGTCGAGAAGCATCTTGAAGACATCCAGCCGCGCGCGGTCCACCGGGTAGGCGATGAGCGTCTGGTCGGCCAGGTCCTCGGCCTCGATCACGCGTTTTTTCGCCAGCGGGTGGGTTGCCGCGCAGACGAAGACCGGCTCGTAATCGAAAAGCGGCGCGAAGCTGACGCCGTCGATCTCTTCGGGGTCGGACGAGATTACCAGGTCGACCTCTTCGCGCATCAGTGCCGGCAGCGCGTCGAAGGACAGGCCCGCGCGGATGTCGACATCGATCTCTGGCCAGGCCTTGCGGAAGACGTCGAGCACCGGCAACAACCAGTCGTAGCAGGCGTGGCATTCCAGCGCGATATGCAGCCGCCCGGACTTGCCGGCCTTCATCGCCTCGAATTCCTGCTGCATCGCCTCGACTTCGGGCAGCACCCGCTCGGCCAGGCGCAGCAGTTTCTGGCCCGCCGGAGACAGCTTCAGCGGCTTGGTGCGGCGCAGGAACAGCTCCAGCCCGACCTGTTCTTCCAGACCCTTGACCTGGTGTGACAGCGCCGACTGGGTGATGTGCAGCCGCTCGGCCGCGCGGGCCAGCCCGCCGGTGTCATGGATCGCCTTGATCGTTCGCAAGTGGCGCAGTTCCAGATGCATATTGTCGCGATCTTCATATTCTTGTTGAGAACTATGAGTTTGTTTCACATGTTCTCCTGTGCGACAAGCTGCGAAACCCGAGAACCCGGAGCATTCCCCATGTCCGCCCCCCGCGTGTCCTTCGAATTCTTCCCGCCGCAATCGCTTGAGGCGAGCTTTCGCCTGTGGGAGACCGTGCAGGCGCTTTCTGCGCTGAAACCGGAGTTCGTGTCGGTCACCTACGGCGCGGGCGGCACCACCCGCAAGCTGACCCATGACGCGGTCGAGACGATCCACAAGCATTACAAGCTGAACGTCGCCGCGCACCTGACCTGCGTCGATGCCAGCCGCGCCGAGACGATGGAGATCGTCAAGTCCTACGCCGAGGCCGGCGTGACCGAGATCGTGGCGCTCCGCGGCGACCCGCCCAAGGGGCAGGGCAGCTTCACCCCCCATCCCGATGGCTTTTCCAATTCCTGCGAGCTGGTCGAGGCCCTTGCCGAGACCGGCAAGTTCAAAATCCGCGTGGGCGCCTATCCCGACCCCCACCCCGAGGCGCGGGCCAAGGGCGACGATGTCCGCTGGCTGAAGCGCAAGTTCGAGGCCGGGGCCGATTCGGCCATTACGCAGTTCTTCTTCGAGGCCGAGACGTTCTTCCGCTTTCGGGACGCCTGCGAGAAAGAGGGGATCGACGGCTCCAGGATTATCCCCGGCGTCCTGCCGATCGAGAAATGGGGCGGCGTGCGCCGCTTTGCCGAGGGCTGCGGCGCGCATATCCCGGACTGGCTGGACGATGCCTTTGAAAAGGCCAAGCGCGACGGACGCGAGACGCTCTTGGGCACGGCGATCGCCACAGAGCTATGCTCCGAGCTGATGGCCGGCGGCGTGCAGGATTTCCACTTCTACACGCTGAACAAGCCGGGGCTGACCCGCGACATCTGCCACGCGCTGGGCGTGCAGCCCGAGGCGCATCTGGAAAAGGTCGCCTGAGCTTGCACTGTCCCCGCCGCACGCGATAGGCGGCAGGCATGACCGAGACACCCGAAAGCTTCGACCGCGACCGGCTGATCCGTCTCAGCGGGCTTGAATACCTCACCGCCATGCTGGGGGGCGAGATCGCGCCGCCGCCGATCTGGGGATTGATGGGCATCGCGCTGATCGGCGTCGCACCGGGCGAGGCGACCTTTCGCGCCTGCCCGCGCCCCGAACACGGCAACGTCACCGGGACGACCCATGGCGGCTGGTACGGCACGCTGCTGGATGCGGCGATGGGCTGCGCGGTGATGACCGAGGTGCCCGCCGGCGCCTACCACGCCACGCTGGAATACAAGATCAACATCGCCCGCGTGGCGCGCCCCGGGCTGGAGGTCGAGGCGGTGGGCCGCGTGCAGCATGGCGGGCGGCGCACCGGCGTGGCCGTGGCAGAGGTGCGCGGGGCGAATGACGGAAAGCTCTACGCCGGCGGCTCGACCACCTGCCTGATCATGACAGGCTGAGCGGCTGCGGCCCGGCCGCCTGCCCCGCAAGCGGCAACCCATCGGCCCCCGGCGCCCCGAGCGCGGTTTCGTGCAGCGCCTCGGACGGGTCCTGCCCCACCACCCGGGGACGGCGCAGCAGGAAAAGCTTGCCCCAGCCCCGGGTGGTGCCCACCGAGGGCGCGTTCGGATCGCAGGGGAACCGGTCGCGCCAGCCCTCGGGCAGCGGCAGACCGCACTCTTCCATCCGCTCCAGCATCCAGACCAGCGGGATATGCGCCAGCGGCAGTGCCTCGGTCAGCCCGCCGAGATGCCCGCCCACATCGCCGTGGCAGCCGCGGAACCAGACCTGTTGGACATGGCCCTGCCAGCCCGGCGGGCAGTGCCAGAGCACCGGCTCGAACACCTCCCGCGTCTCGTTGAGCGCCAGCGCGTGATAGCCATGGCGCACGACCGGCGACAGTTCATGGTTGTGAAAGGCGTGGCGTTCCTCGGTGAGCATCCACAACAGCGGCAGCCGCAGGCCCAGCGCCTTGACCGTGTCCCAGGCGCCCAGCATCTCGACCTCGGCCAGCGGGTGGCAGTAACGCTCGGAAAAGACCTTTGCGGCAGGGGATTGCGCCTGGGATTCGTAATGACGATAGGCGGTCAGCACGTTGCGCTCGGTCGCCTCTTCGGCGCGCAAGAGGCCCACCCGGTCGATCACGCCGGCGAGCGAGCGCACCGCGTAGCCGCCGCGCGAATACCCGATCAGGAAGATGCGGTCGCCGGGGCGGTAGCGCGAGGCCAGATAGCCGTAGGCGCGGCGGATCTGACGGTTGATCCCGCGGCCCGCGGCCACGTAATGGGTGCGTTGCCAATCGGGCCACTGGATGCCCGGCTCGTAATAGATCGACACCGGCGCGGCGGCGGGCAAGTCGCATAACAGCTTGTAGGTGCGGCCCACATGGGTTTCGTTCCCGGGTTCGAGCGACGAGAGCGTACCGTCGAGCAGGATCACATGGTTGAGCGCCTTGCGGCCGGCACGCCTGGCCCGTGCCGCCCCTGAGCTGGGGCGGCGCAGCCAGTGAGTGATCCGCTCATTCAGCCGCAATATCCCTCCCGTTCAGCATCGCCCACACCCGGTTGGGCGTGAACGGCATGTCGGCCTGGCGTATGCCCCGGTCCCACAGCGCGTCGAGCACCGCGTTGCCCACGGCGGCCAGCGCCCCCACGGTGCCGGCCTCGCCGCAGCCCTTCATGCCAAGCGGGTTGGCGGTCGAGGGCACGGGCTCTGTGGTGAACGTTACCATAGGAATATCGTCCGCCCGAGGCATCGCGTAGTCCATGAACGTTGCCGTGAGCAATTGGCCATACTCGTCATAGCCCACGCGTTCGCAGATCGCCTGGCCGATGCCCTGGGCGACGCCGCCATGCACCTGCCCCTCGGCCAGCATCGGGTTCATCAGGTTCCCGAAATCGTCGGTGACGGTGTATCTGACGACCCGCGTCACGCCGGTCTCGGGGTCGATTTCCACCTCGGCCACGTGGGCCCCGTTGGGAAAGGACCGGCCCGGCAGGGTGTATTCGCCCTTGTGCCTGAGCAATTCCTCGCGGCCCTTGGCGCGGGCCATCTGGGCGGCCTCGGCCAGCGTTGGCGTCAGGTTGGAGCCCGACGCGCGGAAAGTGCCGTCCTCAAAGCCCACGGCGCCCTCGTCGACGCCCATCTCGCCGGCCACGAAGGGGGTGAAGGCGGCCACCATCTTTTCCACCGTGGCCAGAGTCGCGTTCGATTGGGTCGTGACCGAACGCGACCCGCCGGTACCGCCGCCCTTGGCGATCAGGTCGCTGTCGCCCTGGATCACGCGGATCTTGTCGACGGAAATGCCCGACTGGTCGGACAGGAACTGGGCATAGACCGTCTCGTGCCCCTGCCCGTTCGACTGGGTCCCGACATAAAGGTTGACGGTGCCGTCCTCGCAGAACTCGACCTCGGCGCCCTCGGTCGGATCGCCCAGGATCGACTCGATGTAATAGCAAAGGCCGAGGCCCCGCAGCCTGCCTTGCGCCTCGCTCTGGTCGCGGCGCGCGGCAAAGCCCGCGATATCGGCCGCCTCGCGCACCCGGTCGAGGACGCGGGGAAAATCGCCCACGTCGTAGAGCTCGCCCGACTGGGTCTTGTAGGGAAAGGCGTCCGCCGCGATGAAGTTCTTGCGGCGCAACTCCCAGGCATCGACCCCCAGCTCGCGCGCGGCCATGTCCATGGCGCGTTCCAGCACGTAGATCGCCTCGGGGCGTCCCGCGCCGCGATACGCATCGACCTGGGTGGTGTTGGTGAAAATACCCTTGGCGGCGACGAACGCCGCCCGGATGTCGTAGGGCCCGGTCAGCACCCGCGAGAACAGTTGCGACTGGATCGGCTGGGCAAACTCGGAATTGTAGGCGCCGAGGTTGGACAGCGTCGTGACGCGGTAGCCGGTGATCCTGTGATCGGCGTCAAAGGCAAGCTCGGCCACCGACACCAGATCGCGCCCGGCATTGTCGGTCAGCATCGCCTCGGTCCGTTCCGACATCCAGCGCACCGGGCGGTCCAGCACCCGCGCGGCGTGGGAGATGACGTAATATTCCGGGTAGGTCATCCCCTTCATGCCAAAACCGCCGCCCACATCCGGCGTGGTCACGCGCACCGCCTCTTCTGGCAGGTGCAGCATCGCGGCAAGCTTGGTCTTCTGCCCCCAAACGCCCTGCCCGTTGACGCAAAGATGCAGCCGGTCGCCATCCCATTCCGCCCAGGCGCCGCGGGGTTCCATCGAATTGACGATGATCCGGTTGTCGGGCACCTCCAGCCGCACGGTGCGGGCGGCCGCGGCAAAGACCGCGTTCACCGCCTCCTCGTCGCCCAGCGCCCAGTCGTAGGCCAGGTTGCCGGGCGCCTCGGGGTGGATTTCGAACCCTCCTTCGGCGAGGTCCAGATGCGGCTCAAGTTCCTCGAAATCAAAGCCGATCGCCTCGGCCGCGTCGCGCGCCTGGTCCAGCGTTTCGGCCACCACCATCGCCACCGGCTCACCAACGAAGCGCACCCTGCCGCGCGCCAGAAGCGGGCGTTCGGGCGCCGCACCGCGGCTGCCGTCGCGGTTCTTGACCACGGTGGCCTTCATGTTCAGATCGACGCCGGCCTCTTCCAGGTCGGCCGCGATCAACACCAGATGCACGCCGGGCATCTGCCGCGCCTCGGACACATCGAGCCCGGTGATCTCGGCATGGGCCACGGGCGAGCGCAGCACGTGGGCGAAAAGCGCGCCCTCGGGCGCGGTGTCGTCCACGAACTGCCCGTGCCCGGTCAGCAGCCGCACGTCCTCGAACCGTTTCACCGTCTGGCTCTGCCCGAATTTCGTGTCCATGCCGCCCTCGCGCTTTGGTTCCCTGCGGCGCAGGGTAGCGGCCCGCGCCGTGCTGTCCAGCCCCGGGGCGTTCGGTGCGTGCGGGCAGCCGCCCATGGGCGCCCTGCCCTACCGGCGGACGGGACGCCGGGCCGGTGGCAGAGGGTCAACGGTTGGCGATAGCCCCTTGTAGACATCGGCGGCCGCGCACTGACCCCGCGCGCAACCAATGCAAAGCCGCCGCGCAGCGCCTCGCCGCAGGCAGGCGCCACGCGGCTACCGGTGCGCTCTGCCGATAAGGCCGGTCCGTCCCGCAAATTGCCGGCGCTCGGGACAGTGACGCCGGAACCCGAGAGAAGGGGCCATCGCCGCCGTGGCTCAATCTCGCCGGGGGTTGGCCTCGGCCCCCCCTTTCGCTAGATCACCCGGCAACGCCCTTACGATGCAGGATGCCCCCGATGCCGATGGAAAAGACCTTTAACGCTGCCGAGGCCGAGGCGCGGCTCTACGACGCCTGGGAAAAGGCCGGCTGCTTCAAGGCCGGGGCCAACGCCTCGCGCCCCGAAACCTTTTGCATCATGATCCCGCCGCCCAACGTGACGGGCAGCCTGCATATGGGCCACGCGTTCAACAACACGCTGCAGGACATCCTTGTCCGCTGGCACCGGATGCGGGGTTTCGACACGCTGTGGCAGCCGGGGCAGGACCACGCCGGGATCGCCACGCAAATGGTCGTGGAGCGTGAACTGGCGAAAGAGGGCAAGTCCCGCCGAGATTTCACCCGCGAAGAGTTCCTGGCCAAGGTCTGGGAGTGGAAGGGCCAGTCCGGCGGCACCATCATCAACCAGCTCAAACGCCTTGGCGCCTCCTGCGACTGGTCGCGCAACGCCTTCACCATGTCCGGCGCCCCGAACGCGCCCGCGGGCGAGGAGGGCAATTTCCACGATGCCGTCATCAAGGTCTTCGTGGACATGTACGACAAGGGCTACATCTACCGCGGCAAGCGGCTGGTGAACTGGGACCCGCATTTCGAGACCGCGATTTCGGACCTCGAGGTCGAACAGGTCGAGGTCGACGGCCACATGTGGCGCCTGCGCTATGCGCTGGAGAACGGCGAGACCTACGAACACCCCGTCGAGTGGGATGAGGACGGCAATCCAACGGCCCATGAGACGCGCGATTACCTCGTCGTCGCCACCACGCGCCCCGAAACCATGCTGGGCGACACCGGCGTCGCCGTGCACCCCGACGACCCCCGCTACAGGCACCTGATCGGCAAGACCGTCCGCCTGCCGCTTTGCGGGCGCTCCATCCCCATCGTGGCCGACGAATACGCCGACCCGGAAAAGGGCACCGGCGCGGTCAAGATCACCCCCGCCCATGACTTCAACGACTGGGAAGTTGGCCAACGCACCAACCTGCGCGCCATCAACGTGATGACCACCCGCGCCGCGATGTTCCTCAAGGACAACCCCGAGTTCGCCGAGGGCTGCGACCCCGACCTGGTGGCCAAGGCCATCGAGCGGCTCGACGGCATCGACCGCTACGAGGCGCGCGAGGCGATCATCAACGAGGCGACCGATGACGGCTGGCTCGACGGTATCGACAGCGACCGCCACATGGTCCCCCATGGCGACCGGTCCAAGACCGCCATCGAACCCTACCTCACCGACCAGTGGTTCGTGGACACCGCCAAGATCGTCGGCCCCGCGCTGGACGCCGTCCGCAAGGGCGAGACGAAAATCCTGCCCGAGCAGCACGAAAAGGTCTATTTCCACTGGCTGGAAAACATCGAGCCCTGGTGCATCAGCCGCCAGCTCTGGTGGGGGCACCAGATTCCGGTTTGGTACGGGCCGCCGCTCGCAAGCAAGGAGCTGAGCCAAAGGTCGTATGATCTTATTGCCCAAATGGATGCGGCGGAAATCGAGAAAGATAAGGCGAAACAGGATGAAATCTGGTCTGAACTGGACCAAGTCCTACGCCAGTTGGAAACACAAGAAACGATCTTATTCTGCGCGTCCAGCGAGAACGAAGTCCAAAAGCAAGCGGAAAAATTCTACGGCTGTCCGGTCACAATTGACTGGGGTGGAAGCGATATTGCTGATCTTTCGACGCAGCAACGCTACCGTCTTGGAAATCGCCAGTCCGGTGGTTGGTATAAGTCTGGTAACTCGCAGTCGGTCGATGTCGTCAACTTGGAACGCGACCCCGACGTCCTCGACACCTGGTTCTCCTCCGGTCTCTGGCCCATCGGCACGCTTGGCTGGCCCGAGCAGACGGACGAACTCAACAAATACTTCCCCACCGATGTCCTGATCACCGGCTTCGACATCATCTTCTTCTGGGTCGCCCGGATGATGATGATGCAGCTGGCCGTGGTCGACCGGATCCCGTTCCACACCGTCTATGTCCACGCCCTCGTCCGCGACGAGAAGGGCAAGAAGATGTCGAAGTCGCTGGGCAACGTGCTTGACCCGCTGGAACTGATCGAGGAGTACGGGGCGGACGCGGTGCGCTTTACGCTGACGTCCATGGCCGCGATGGGCCGCGACCTGAAGCTGTCGACCCAGCGCATCGCCGGCTACCGCAATTTCGGCACCAAGCTTTGGAACGCCGCGCGCTTTGCCGAGATGAACGGCGTGTTCGAGGGCTACGCCCGCGATGGCACGGTCCCGCAGCCGACCGAGACGGTGAATAAATGGATCGTCGGCGAAACCGCCCGCGTCCGGCAAACCGTCGACGAGGCGCTGGCGGCCTATCGCTTCAACGACGCGGCGAACGCGCTTTACGCCTTCGTCTGGGGCAAGGTCTGCGACTGGTACGTGGAATTCTCCAAGCCGCTGCTCTTGGACGGGTCCGAGGCAGAAAGGGCCGAGACGCGGGCCACCATGGCCTGGGTCATCGACCAGTGCCTGATCCTGCTGCACCCGATGATGCCGTTCATCACCGAGGAACTCTGGGGCACGCTGGGCACGCGGCCCAAGATGCTCGTCCATGCCGACTGGCCCACCTACGGGCCCGAGTTGGTGGACCCGGCCGCCGACCGCGAGATGAACTGGGTGATCGGCCTGATCGAGGAAATCCGCTCGGCCCGCGCGCAGATGCACGTGCCTGCGGGGCTGCACGTGCCGGTTTTGCAGACCGGGCTGGACGCGGCCGGCCGCGATGCCTGGGCCCGCAACGAGGCGCTGGTCAAGCGGCTGGCGCGGGTCGAGAGCCTGACAGAGGTCGACACGCTGCCCAAGGGCTGCGTGACCATCGCGGTGGAGGGCGGCACCTTTGCCCTGCCCTTGGCCGACATCATCGACGTGGGCGAGGAAAAGGCCCGGCTGGAGAAGACCCTGGCCAAGCTGGAGAAAGAGCTTGGCGGACTCACCGGGCGGCTGAAAAACCCGAAATTCGTGGAAAGCGCCCCCGAAGAGGTGGTCGAGGAAACCCGCGACCTCGCGGCCGCGAAGACCGACGAGGCCGCCAAGCTGCGCACCGCGCTGGAAAGGCTGGCGGAGCTGGCCTGAGGGCCAGCCAGAACGCCCCGCCGGCGGGGCCATCCCGCCGCGCCTTGGCCGAGCGTCCCGCGGGCCGGGCAGCCCTACCGGGCACGCCGCCGGCCCGGTTGGTCCGCGCGCGCCTCAAACCTCGCGCAGCGCCAGCGCCAGCGCGGCCCCCGCCAGCGCCACCGCGGCAAAGACCGCCAGCGTGGCCGCCGGCCCGGCGACGGAGGCAAGCGCGCCGAAGGCGCCGGCCGCCAACAGCGCCACGCCCACCGTGGTATTGGCCACCGCCGTGTAGACCGCGCGGTTTTCCGACGGCGCCATGTCCACAAGGTAGGTCGACCGGCCCAGCCGCACGCCCTGGTAGGCCACCATAAGGCCGAACAGCATTGCCGGCGCGGCCCAGACCGTGCCCATCGTCCCCATCGCGTCCAGCACCACGGCGCCCGCGAGAAAGAGCGCGGCCACCGCGCCGGCACAGGCCAGCACCAAGCGGCTGGACCGGTCGGCCAGCCGCCCCCAGACGAAGGACGACGCAAACCCCGCCAGCGACGAGGCCAGCACCATCGCGCCCAGCGCGCCGAACCGGTCGTCGCCCGCCTGCCCGGCCAGCAGCACCAGGTAGGGCGGCGCCAGCGCCGTGGGCAGCAGCAGGATGCGCGCCATCACGAAGTGGCCCAGGCCCCGGTCGCGCCAGAGCAACGCGATCTGCGACAGGCCCACGCCGCCGCCGGGCTCTGCCGGGTCGTGCTCTTCCTCGATGGTCGAGAACACCGCGGCGGCCAGCAGCCACAGGGCCCCGGCCAGCCCGATGGCCAAGAAGACCAGCAGCAGACGGTCTACCGCGCCGCTCATCAGCAGGACCGCGAAAACCAGCACGCCTGCCGCCGCCACGCTGCCGGCCAGCCCGGTCGCGGTGCCCCGGCGCGCCTTGTCCACGGTCTTGCCCAACACGTCCTTGTAAGACACCGATGCGACCGAGCGGGCCACCGCCAGCACGGCCAGCGCCGCGACGATCAGCGCGCCCGCCGCCGCGCCCGACAACGTCAGCGCCGCCGCGAGGATCGCCAGCGCCGCCACCCCCTGCCCCGCCGAGCCGGCCACCCAGGCCCATTTGCGGCGGCCCATGGCGCGGATGCGCGGCGCGGTGAACAGCTGCGGCAGAAGTGCCCCCGCCTCGCGTACCGGCACGAGAAGGCCCACCAGCGCCGCCGGTGCGCCCAGCACGCCCATCAGCCAGCTGAGCACCAGCTTGGGGTCGATCAGCCCGTCGGCCACCTTGGTCATCGAGAGCGCGGTGGCGTGGCGCAGGAAATTGCGCGGCTCGGAAACCCGCGCGCCTTCGGAAATGTCCCGGGCAGGCGCGTCGCTATCCTGCACCAGCAGGTCGAAGGCGGCATCGGTCAGGCCGCTTTGGGAGAGGCGCATCGGCGAAACGGGCTCCTTGCTGTGGCGCGTACAACTTAAGCCCACGCGTCGCAAACGCCAGCGATGCGGGGACAAAACCGGGCGCGGCGAAATGCGCGCGCGCCGGCGGGCATTGCTGTCAAACAGCGGGCGCCGGTCGCGGACACGGCCGTTCCGGGCCTGCCATCGCGCCCCGGTCAGCAAGGCGGATCCGGTATTGATCCATCCCCCTGGGGGGGATATCAATGCCGCATGACACCACCCCGACCCCACGCCACCCACCCTGCCGTCATCGCCCGGCTCCTGCGGGCCGAGGGGCATTTGCGTGCGGTGATCTCCATGATCGAAGACGGCAAGCCCTGCCCCGATGTCGCGCAACAATTGCAGGCGGTGGAAAGTGCGGTCCGCAACGCCAAGCGGGCGCTGATCCACGATCACATGGACCATTGCCTCGACGCAGAGCATTCGCCCGCGGACCGCGACGAACTGAGGGCCATCGCCCGCTATCTGTGAGGCCGCCCATGCTGGAGATCCTGGCCGACCGCACCTACCGCCACCTCTTCGCCGCGCAGGTCGTGGCGCTTTTGGGCACGGGGCTGGCCACGGTCGCGCTGGGGCTCTTGGCGTATGATCTGGCGGGCGACGGGGCGGGCATGGTGCTGGGCACCGTCTTTACGATCAAGATGGTGGCCTATGTCTGCATCGCGCCCATCGCGGGCGCCTTCGCCGACCGGGTGCCGCGCCGCGCGCTGCTGGTCGCGCTCGATGCCATACGTGCCATGGCCGCGCTTTGCCTGCCGTTCGTCACCGAAATCTGGCAGGTCTACGCGCTGATCTTCGTGCTGCAATCGGCCTCGGCGGCGTTCACGCCGACCTTCCAGGCGACGATCCCGGACGTTCTGCCCGAAGAGGCGCGCTATACCCGTGCGCTGTCGCTGTCACGGCTGGCCTATGATCTGGAAAACATCGCCAGCCCCACGCTAGCCGCGCTGCTGCTGGCGCTGCTGTCCTACGATGCGCTGTTTCTGGGCACCGTCGCCGGGTTCGTCGCGTCGGCCGCGCTGGTCGTCTCGGTGCTGTTGCCCAGCCCGCAGCCGTCGGCGCCGCGGGGCATCTACGACCGCACCACCCGCGGCATCCGCATCTACCTGGCCACCCCGCGTCTGCGCGGGTTGCTGTCGCTGAACCTCGCGGCCGCCGCGGCGGGGGCGATGGTGCTGGTCAACACCGTGGTGCTGGTGCGCGGCGGGCTGGGGCTGGGCGAAAGCGCGGTCGCGTGGACCATGCTCGCCTTCGGGGCCGGGTCGATGCTGTCCGCGCTGGCGCTGCCGCGCCTGCTGGACCGGGTGCCCGACCGGCCGGTAATGCTGACCGGCGCGGCGGGGATGGTGGCCAGCCTTCTGGCGCTGGCGCTGATCGTGGCGCTTGCAGGTCTGTCCTGGCCGGCGCTGCTGGGGGCATGGCTGGCGGTGGGCATGGGCTATTCGGCGGTGCTGACGCCGTCGGGGCGGCTCTTGCGCCGCTCGGCCCGCCCCGAGGACCGGCCGGCGCTTTTCGCCGCGCAGTTCGCGCTCAGCCATGCGTGCTGGCTGGTCGCCTATCCCCTGTCCGGCCTGCTGATGACCCATGCGGGGGCGGGCGCGGCACTGGTCACCCTCGCCGGTCTGGCCGCGCTGGGGGTCGCCGCCGCTCGGCATCTCTGGCCTCCACACGACCCGCGCGAGGTCGAACACACGCACCCCGAATTGCCGCTCGACCACCCGCATCTGGACGGCGAGCGCCGCCACAGCCACACGTTCGTCATCGACGACGATCATCCGCGCTGGGCCCAAGGCTATTGAGCCGGGTCCGCGCGGTCTAATTCACGATGCCGAGAGACCGCGGCCCCGGCCGCAGCCCGGCGTTGAGCTTCCAGTCGGTGGAGGCTCTACAAGGATAAGGCTCGTCGGGGCAGCCAGCCCCAATCCGGAATATAGAGAACGGACCCCATGAAAAGATCACGCCAGACACTCGCCGCGCTTCTGCTGACCGCCGTCGCGGCCCCGGCGCTTGCCGGAGAGACCGCCATCCACGTGATGAAGACCCGCGGCTGCGGCTGCTGCGTGTCCTGGATGAAGCATCTGGACGCCAACGGATTTCGCGCCACCGGCGAGGACATGCCCGGCGGCGTTCTGGTGCGGCGCAAGATGGCGGCGGGGGTGCCGCCGGAAATGGTGTCGTGCCACACGGCGACCGTCGAGGGCTACGTCATCGAGGGCCACGTCCCCGCGGCCGATATCCGGCGCCTCTTGTCGGAGCGGCCCGAGGCCGTCGGGCTGTCGGTGCCGGATATGCCCTTCGGTTCGCCCGGCATGGGCCCCGAAAGCCGCCGCGAGGCCTACGACGTGCATCTGATCCGCCACGACGGCAGCACCGAGGTGTTTTCCAGCTACGAGGCGCGGTGATCGGCACCGCAAGGCCGCGCGCGATGCGACCGGCGCGCCCCGGCCGCCACCCGGCCGGGGCCGCCTTGTCGCAGGCAGGGCCTGCTTGACAGCCCGCCCCCGTCGGGCGACAGAAGGCGCATCACAACCCGCAACCGGGCGTTCCGTGGGCGCCGAACCGACGAGGAGGCCGACATGGCCCAGATTTCCCTCACCTTCCCCGATGGCAATGCGCGCAGCTACGAGGCCGGCATCACCGCCGCCGAGGTGGCCGCCGATATCTCGACCTCGCTCGCCAAGAAGGCCATCTCGGCCACGGTGAACGACAGGCACTGGGACCTGCAATGGCCCATCGCCGAGGATGCCGCGATCGCCATCCACACCATGAAGGACGACGACCAGGCGCTGGAACTGATCCGCCACGACCTGGCCCATATCATGGCCCGCGCGGTGCAGGAGATCTGGCCGGACGTGAAGGTCACCATCGGCCCCGTCATCGAAAAGGGCTGGTACTACGATTTCGACCGGGACGAGCCCTTTACCCCAGAAGACCTGGGCGAGATCGAGAAGAAGATGAAAGAGATCATCAACCGCCGCGATCCCGTCACGACCGATGTCTGGGAGCGCGAGCGCGCGGTAAAGTACTACGAGGCCAACAACGAGCCCTACAAGGTGGAACTGGTCGGCATGATCCCCGAGGATCAGCCGATCAGGATGTACTGGCACGGCCACTGGCAGGATCTCTGCCGCGGCCCGCACCTGCAACATACCGGCCAGGTGCCGGCGGATGCCTTCAAGCTGATGAAGGTGGCCGGCGCCTATTGGCGCGGCGACAGCGACCGGCCGATGCTGCAGCGCATCTATGGCGTGGCCTTCAAGACCCGGCAGGAGTTGAAGGATTACCTGACCTTCCTCGAAGAGGCGGAAAAGCGCGACCACCGGCGGCTGGGCCGCGAGATGGAGCTGTTTCACTTTCAGGAGGAAGCGCCGGGCATGGTGTTCTGGCACCCCAACGGCTGGACCATCTACCGCGAGATGCAGGACTACATGCGGCGCAAGCTGACCCGCGCCGGCTATCGCGAGATCAACACGCCCCAGGTCGTCGACCGCAAGCTTTGGGAAGCCTCCGGTCACTGGGACAAGTACCGCGAGAACATGTACATCACCGAGATCGACGAGGAGCACGCCAACGAAAAGCGCATCAACGCGCTGAAACCGATGAACTGCCCGTGCCACGTCCAGATCTTCAACCAGGGGATCAAGTCGTACCGCGACCTGCCGCTAAGGCTGGCCGAGTTCGGCTCGTGCCACCGGTATGAGGCGCATGGCGCCCTGCACGGGCTGATGCGGGTCAGGGGCTTTACCCAGGACGACGCGCATATCTTCTGCACCGAGGACCAGATCGAAGAGGAATGCGGGCGATTCATCCAGCTTTTGTCGGATGTCTACCGCGATGCCGGCTTTTCCAGCTTCGACATAAAGCTCTCGACCCGGCCCGAGGTGCGTATCGGCAGCGACGAGGTGTGGGACAAGGCGGAAAAGGCCCTTGAAAAGGCCATCCTGAGCGTGCGCAACGACTATGAGGTCGATCCGGGCGAAGGCGCGTTTTACGGGCCAAAGCTGGATTTCAAGCTGACCGACGCCATCGGGCGCGAATGGCAATGCGGCACCTTCCAGGCCGATTTCATGCTGCCCGAGCGGCTTGATGCCTCCTACATCGGGATGGACGGCGAAAAGCACCGTCCGGTGATGCTGCACCGCGCGATCCTGGGGTCTTTCGAACGGTTCATCGGCATCCTGATCGAGAACTATGCCGGCAAGCTGCCGTTCTGGCTGGCGCCGCGGCAGGTGGTGGTGGCCTCGATCGTGTCCGACGCCGACCCGTTCGTGGAGGAAGTCACCGAGCGGCTGATCGCGGCGGGCCTGCGCGCCGAGGCCGATACGCGCAACGAAAAGATCAACTACAAGGTGCGCGAGCATTCGGTGGGCAAGGTGCCGGTGATCCTGGCCATTGGCCAGAAAGAGGTCGCGGACCGCACCGTCACCCTGCGCCGGCTGGGCGAAAAGCAGACCCGCGTCGTGCCGCTGGACGAGGTGGTGGCGGCGTTGACCGCCGAAGCCACCCCGCCCGACATGGCCGCCTGAGCCATGGGCGGCACGCCCGACATGCCCCGGCTCGACATGGTCGAGAACGGCATCGTCGTGCCGCTCTTCCGGTATTTCCCGCCCAAAGTCGACCTGAAGCAAAAATCGGTCGTCCCCGGCAGCTTCGATGGCGGCGTCTACGATGCCGCCGGCCGGCGCCAGGAGATCGGCGACAACTGCTTTCTGAGCCACGAGAATGTCGGCCCCGAAGAGATCGAGCCCGCCAGCGCCGAGACCGAGTTGCCGGGTACATGGCTTTACCTGGGGCTGCTGCAGACCCACCATTTCGGCCATTTCGTCTCCGAGTCGCTGTCGCGCTTCTGGGCGGTGGACAAGGCCGAGGGGATCGACGGCGTCATCTATATCGGTCGCTACCCCAACCAGCCGCTGCGCCCCTATATCGCCCAGATCGCCGACTGGCTGGCGCCCGGCCTGCCGCAGCACCGCGTCAACGCCCGCACCCGGGTCGAACGCTTGATCGTACCGCGCGCGATGCGCTTTCCCCAGGGCTATCTTTCGGGCGAGGGCCCCAATCGCGCGTTTTTCCGCGACCGCGTCGATGCGCTGGGCCCGCCCGAGGCGCCGCAGCCCAAGCGCGTGTTCCTGTCGCGCTCGGCCCTGCCGCGCGAGGATCAGCAGGCGCGTTTCGTGCTGGAAAAGGCGTTCGACGACAACCTCGCCGCCGAAGGCTGGACGGTCGTCCACCCCCAGACCATGCCAATCCGCGACCAGTTGCGCCTTTACCGCGACGCCGACGACCTGATCTTCGCCGAAGGCTCGGCCTTTCACCTCTACGTTCTGGCCGCGCGGTCGGGGCAGCGGGTGTTCAACCTCTGGCGGCGCAAGCGCCGGCACCCGGTCTTTGCCCGGCAGCTGGACAGTTTCGCCGGTCTGCCGCTGTTGGGCGAGAGCCATGTGACACACATGTTCATGCGCCGCGACGCCCCCAACATGCCCGCGCGGGCACTCAGCCTCGTCGATTTCGCGGCCCTCGGGGCCGATCTGGAATCGCACGGCCTGATCACGGGGCGGAAGTGGCGGGTGCCGACCAAGGCCCAGATCCGTCGAGATATTGCAGAACAGTCGCGCGAGTTCGACACGGCCCATCCGGTCTAGCGCCCCGGAAACGCCGCATTGGGCCGCCTCAACCTACCGACATATAATGATTTTTCACGCCTGTGCGCTATCGTTGCACGGCGCGCAGGTCGGCCTTGCGTATATTTCAGACCGTCACACGGGCGTGCAACACCGCCCTGTGACTGGACGTTGAACGGCTCTGCCTGCTTCCTTCTCCACGTCGCCCAACGCGACTATTGGGAAAACCTAGGGAGAAAATTCGATGTCCACGACTGTCAAAACCCTCGCCGTTGCCGGCGCCGTTGCCGCCGCGCTCAGCGCCCATGGCACCGCCGCTCAGGCACAGGATCAGGAGCAGGTGAAGTGCTACGGCGTTTCGCTCGCCGGCGAGAACGATTGCGCCGCCGGCCCCGGCACCACCTGCGCGGGCACCTCGTCCGTCGACTATCAGGGCAACGCCTGGAAACTGGTGCCCGCCGGCACCTGCGAGACGATGGAACTGCCCGACGACCGCATGGGCTCGCTCGAACCGCTCGACCGCGACGTCCCCTCCTAAGCGACGCGCCCTGTCCCCGGCCGGTTCGGCCGGGGGCGTTTCGACCACAGGAGACACCCCATGCTCGACACGCGCCCAGATACCCTGCCCGCCCGCCCCGGCGTCGGCTTCAAGCCCCAGCATTTCGACGCGATCATGGCCGATCCCGGCCCCGTCGCCTGGCTTGAGGTGCATGCCGAAAACTACATGGGCGACGGTGGCCGACCGCTGGCGCAGCTTCGCGCGCTGGCCGAACGATTTCCGATCTCCGTCCACGGCGTGGGCCTGTCGATCGGCGGCGAGGGGCCGCTCGATGCAGATCATCTGGCCCGGCTCAAGCATCTCGTCGGGTGGCTGAATCCGACCAGCTTTTCCGAGCACCTGGCCTGGTCGACCCACGACACCCATTTCCTCAACGACCTGCTGCCCCTGCCTTACACCGAAGCGACGCTGACCCGCGTGGCCGCGCATATCGACCAGCTGCAAGAGACGATCGGCCGGCGGATGCTGCTGGAAAACCCCTCGACCTACCTGGCCTTCGCCGAGAGCGACATGCCCGAAACCGATTTCCTGGCCGAGATCGCCCGGCGCACGGGCTGCGGCCTGCTGCTCGACCTCAACAACGTCTTCGTGTCAGCCACCAACCAGCAGACCGACCCCGTGGCCTATATCGACGCGTTCCCGATGGCCGAGGTCGGCGAGATCCACCTCGGCGGCCATGACGAACAGCAAGACGATCACGGCGCGCCCCTGTTGATCGACAGCCACGGCGCCGAGGTGGTCGATCCGGTCTGGGCGCTTTACGCCCACACCCTGCATCGCGCCGGGCCCCGCCCGACGCTGATCGAATGGGATACCGACGTGCCCGACTGGCCGGTGCTGGCCGCCGAGGCGGGTCGGGCCGCGGCGCTTTCGACCCCGGTGGATGCTTGATGGTCCGGCAAGGCGAGTTCACCCAGGCGCTGCTCGACCCGTCCGCGGCGGTGCCCCCGGGGCTGACCGGCCCCGACGGGCGCCCGGCAGGCAAGCGCTTTGCCGTCTACCGCAACAACGTGGCGGTCAGCCTGACCAAGGCGCTGGAAACCGGCTTTCCGGTGGTGCGCAAACTGGTGGGCGACGACTTTTTCACGGCGATGGCGGGCGTTTTCCTGCGCTCCCACCCGCCGCGTTCGCCCCGGCTGACGCTTTACGGCGAGACGTTTCCGGCCTTTCTCGAAGGGTTCGGCCCGGCGCAGCGGCTGGTATACCTGCCGGACGTGGCGCGGCTGGAAATGGCGCTGCGCGAAAGCTATCACGCCGCCGACAGCGACCCCATCGCCCCCGATGCGCTGGCCGCGCTGCCGCCCGAGGCGCTGATGGGCGCGCGGCTGCACCTGGCGCCCGCGCTGCGCCTCATCCGGTCACGCTGGCCGGTGTTCGGCATCTGGCGAGCCAACACCGCGGCAGCGGCGCCCAAACCCGCCGCCGGCCCCGAGGACGTGCTGGTGGTCCGGCCGGGCTATGACCCGGTGCCGCTGCCGCTGCCGCCCGGCGGCGGAGGATTTGTCGCGGCCCTCATGCACGGCCGCCCGCTGGGAGAGGCCGTCGCGGCGGCGGAAGAGGAGTGTCAGGATTTCAACCTTTCCGCGGTCCTGCAAATCCTGCTGGACCATGCCGCGCTGGTTGATGTGACAGGCGAGGATGCGCCATGAATATGCTGATATCGTACAATAATCGTATTTCAACCTGGCTCAGCTCATGGCTGGCTCCGGCGGTGTTGCCGACGCTTGCGCGTTTCACTTTTGCGGCTACGCTGCTGGTCTATTTCTGGGCCTCGGCCCATACCAAGCTCGGCGACGGCCTGGGCGGCCTGATCATGCCCTCGCTCGGCGCCTACGCCCAGATCTTCCCGCGCGCCATGGAGGCGGCGAACTACGATGTCAGCCAGTTGGGCGCCTGGCACCGGGCGGTCGTGGTGGCGGGCACCGCCGCGGAATTCGTGCTGCCGCTCTTGCTGGTGCTGGGGCTGGCCACGCGGCTGGCGGCGCTGGGCATGATCGGCTTCGTCGTGGTGCAGACCCTGACCGACCTCATCGGCCACGGGGCACTGACCCAGCCCGAAACGCTGGGCGCGTGGTTCGACCGGATGCCGACGGCACCGATCCTGGACCAGCGCCTGATCTGGATCACCCTTTTGTCGGTGCCGCTGTTGCTGGGCGGCGGGCCGCTCTCGCTCGACCGGGTGATCGCGCGGCGGGCTCAGGCCTCGTCGGGCTGACGGGCGGCCAGCGCCAAAAGCCCGCCCAGACCGCACATCGCGATCGGGAACATGGTGAAGACGTTGAAACCGAAGCCCCAGAACATGCCGGCACAGGAGACCAGCATCAAGAGGCCCGCGGCGATGTTGCGCGCGCGTGCCATTGCCCCGCCGGCAATGGCGAGAATCGGCGAGACAAGCGAGACCGCGCGAACAAGGTCGGGGTTTTCGACCTGATGGGCCAGGTCGCCGAATTCGCCGAAATTGTCGATGAAGACCGTGTAGCCGTAGCCGAAAAAGCCCACGATCAACCCGATCACGCCGGCGATTACACCCAAGGTCAGGGCCGCGTTGCGCATCTGCGCCTCCTGTGTTTTCCGCCTCGCGATATAAGGGGCGGTCCGGGTTTATCCAAGCAGGGCCACTTGCACCTCCGGCCCCCATCCAAGGTAGAGGACCCCGTCCGCCTCGATCACCGGGCGTTTCATCAGCGCCGGATGCGCAGCCAGAAGCGCCGCCGGATCGGCGGCGCGGTCGGCCTCATCCAGCCCGCGCCAGGTGGTCGAGCGGCGGTTGACCAGCGCGTCGCCGAAGGTATCGCGAAAGCGCGTGATCTCGCCCGGCGGCAGCGGCGCGGCGCGGATGTCGTGAAAGGCGGGCGCATGGCCGGCCGCCTCCAGCGCCTTGAGCGCCTTGCGGCAAGTATCGCAGCTTTTCAGGCCGTAGATGCGCATCCCGTCCCCTTGGTCAGATAACTTCTGAGCGCCGCTAACCCAACTCAAAACTTGATTTCAAGCTGATTCGCACCCCAATCTTTGACCGTGACGGCAAGACGACTATGACGACCGCTCCTCGCTCGGGGCAGCCGGAAGACGTGGAAGACCTGGCTGTGACCGTGCCCGCCGCAATCCCGCGGGCGGGACAGAGCGAAGGAGAAACGGGCATGCCGACGGGCACCGTGAAATGGTTCAATACCACCAAGGGCTATGGCTTCATCGCACCCGACGACGGCGGCAAGGACGTGTTTGTGCACATCTCGGCGGTCGAACGCGCGGGGATGACCGGGCTGGCCGATAACCAGAAGGTTTCCTACGAAATGATCGAAGGCCGCGACGGCCGCCAATCGGCGGGCGACCTCAAGGCTATCTGACCGATCGGGCACCGCCGCTGCCGGCGGCGCCCGCGATCGACCGCATCCACATGCAACGGGCGGGCCGAAACTGCACCCGCCCCCCGAAAACCATTGCGGCGCCCGAGACCTGACGCGATGATCGGTTTAAAAACCGATGAGGCAAAACGGGCGGGAGCGATGGTAGACCTTCCGAGAATTGCGAGTCTGTGGATCGGCGGGCGGCTGTCGTGGCTGGAACAGCTCTGCCTGAAATCCTTTGCCGACGCGGGGCACGAGACCACGCTTTACAGCTATGGCCCGATCGAGAACGTGCCCGAGGGCGTCAAGACCGCCGACGCCGCCGATATCTTTCCCGCCGAGCCGATGTATCGCCACGCCCGCACCGGCAGCCCGGCGCTGCATGCCGACCTCTTCCGGCTGAAGTTGCTCAAGACAACCGACCAGGTCTGGGTCGATGCCGATATGTACTGTTACCGGCCGTTCGCCTATGACGGCCCCTATATCTTTGGCTGGGAAAAGCCCGGGCTGGTGTGTAACGCGGTGCTGGGCCTGCCGCCGGATTCGGAGACGCTGAACGGGCTCTTGGAGTTCTTCAAGGACGAATACGCCATCGCCCCGTGGCTGAAGGACTGGCAACAGGACGAGTTGCGCGCCGAGGCCGAGGCCGGCCGCCCGGTTCATATGACGGAGCAAAACTGGGGCTTTACCGGACCCGCCTCGGTAACCCATTTCCTGATCGAGACCGGCGAGATCGCCCATGCCCTGCCCGAGGCCGCCTTTTACCCGGTCAGATTCAAAAAGCGGAACCACCTGATCATCAGCCGCTTCGACCCCGAGCGCGACGATTTCACCGATGAGACGCGGGGCGTTCATTTCTGGGCGCGGCGGATGAAGCCGCGGCTGGAAGAGCAGGAAAACAACACGCCCCGCCGCGGCAGCTTCATGCACGGGCTGCTGAAAAAGCACGGTATCGACCCCGCAGCCGCACCGATCCCCGCCAAGATCGTGCAGCACAAGGCCCCGGTCGACGATCCGGAATTTCAGGCGAAGCTGGCGCTCGAGGCGCTCAGGGCCGATGCCTCGGCCGAGAGCCTGTCGCGCAAATACCTGGTCGAGCCGCGCTTCGTGAAGGACTGTGCAGAACGGCTGATCGCCGCGGCGCCCAAGATCTTTCGAGACGAGGCATGATGCCAGCGCCAGAGACAAAACCGACGGAGGGCAGAATGCAGATGGCCACCGACCCCGCGACGCTGGACCTTTCGATGTTCGGCCCCGCAGATATGGTCAACTTCGTCCTCCAACGATCCGAAATCGTCAGCGACGTGCCGAACTCGGGGCGGATCATCAAGGACTGGAGCTCCGGCGACACCGCCGCCATCGACCACATCGTGGCCGAGCGCGGCGCGCGCATCGCCCGCGACGCGGCAAGGGTGATCGGCGACGAGTTCTCGGAGCTGCGGCCGGTGCTGGACCGCGCCCCGCCCGGACGGATCGCCGATATCGGCTGCGGCTACGCGCTGTTCGACCTCTTCGCGGCGCGGGCCTATGGCTCCGATCTGTTGCTGATCGACATCGAGGAAAACGACCACCGTCATTTCGGCTTTAAATCCGAGGGCGCGGCCTATGCGGACCTCGCCCGCGCCCGCAGGTTCCTCACCGCGAACGGCGTGGCCGACGGGGCCATAGAAACGCTGAACCCGCGCGAAGCCGACGTTCTGACCTCCAGGCCGGTCGATCTCGCGGTCAGCTTTCTTTCCTGCGGGTTCCACTTCCCGGTCGACGTCTACATGCCCTATTTCCGCGAAAACGTCGCCAAGGGCGGGCGCATCCTGCTGGACGTAAGGATGAAAAGCTACGAGCCGCAGGCCGCGCGGCTGGCCGAGCTGGGGACGCTCAGCGTGCTGGACGAGACGCGCAAGAAGCGCCGCGTACTGGTCGAGAAGACCACATGACCGCCGCCGCGACGCGATTGGCGACAGATGCCGCCGCGCGGCCGGAGACGGCTCCGTTGGCCGCGGCACTTCCGTTTGGACCGGGGCGAGGCGCCACACCGCCGAACAGGCGGGCTTCGGGCGGTGCAATTCTTGCGATGGGGTGTCTTTTGACCAAAGAAATATGGGGCGCATCGTGAACCGGATTGCTGAGCCCAAAAAGGATTGCCCGGACTATGACGAGGTGATCGAGTGTCAGGGCGTCACCATGCCCTTTATCCCTCATATCGTCACGCCGAAGATCGAAAAGGCAATGCGCAACAATCGCTACGAGGGTGGCGAGGCAAAGACCCTGCGCGCCCTTGTTCGCCCCGGCGACCGCGTTCTGGAGCTTGGCGCCGGCATGGGGCTGTGCGCGTCGATCGCGGCATTGTCCGAGGGGGTGGAAGCGGTCGTCGCGGTCGAGGCCAACCCCGCGCTGATGCCGGTAATACGCGAGACGCTGCGGCTTAACGGGGCCGAACGCGCGGACCTGCGCTTTGGCGCGGTGGACCACGCTTCGGGCCCGTCCTGCCGCTTTTATCTGCGCCACAATTTCTGGGCCTCCACGATGGAGCCGGACTCGCGCCCCTATCACGAGGTGGTAGAGGTGCCGCGGCTGGGGTTGAACGACCTGCTAGACGAGGTGCGGCCGACGGTCTTGCAATGCGATATCGAGGGGGCGGAGCTTTCGCTTTTGTCCGACCCCGATGTCGATCTTTCCGGCATCAGACTGCTCATCCTCGAATTGCATCCCAAAGTGTATGGCGAAGAGGGCGTGGCGCGGCTGACCGGCACGCTTGCGGCGCGCGGGTTCTATCGTCAGACCGATACCTGGAACAGCTCAACCGTGCAGGTCTTCGCCCCGCAGGACGGTGTGCGACAGCCGCTGGAAGGGTCGCTGATGCCGACGCGCCGCTACCGCACCTGGCCGCTGCAAGAGCCCCGCGTCATGGTCGCAACCTGCATGAAGGACGAAGGGCCGTTCATTCTCGAATGGCTGGCTTGGCATCGGGCGGTCGGCGTGACCGACCTGGTCGTCTTTACCAATGACTGTAGCGATGGGTCGGCAGAACTGCTGGACCGGTTGGACGATCTGGGCGAGGTGACTCATCTGCCCAACCCGGCCCTTGCCGTCGAGGGCGACGCCCATTTCCAGCCGCGGGCGCTGCGCTACACGCATTACCTGCGGACGCTGCGTGATGCGGATTTCTTCATCTCGATGGATGTGGACGAGTTCATCAACATTCGTGACGGCGAGGGCCGGTTGACCGATCTTTTTGCCGAGGTGGGGCCGTTCGACGCAATTTCGATGAGCGAGTTGAACCACGGCTCGAACGCGCGGCGCGATTTCGAGAGGGGTTGGGTCACCGAGCAATTTCCGGCGCACCAGACCCCGAAGCCGGGCAAGCGCAAAGCGAAACGCGGCGTCAAGACGATCGTGCGGCTTTCTCCGCGCGTGGCGCGGCTGCGCAACCACCGCCCCGACTTCATGCCGCAGATCGGGCCGGTGCTTTGGCTGGACGGTTCCGGGCGTTACCTTTCCGAGTTGCAGCGCGATGACGAGGCCAACGGCGCGGATGCGCGCGACGCCTATGATCGGGTCGTGCTCGAACACTATCCCCTGCGGTCCCTGGGCAGCTACCTGATGAAGGCCCGCCGCGGCGATGTCGTGGTTGCCAACAAGTCCGTGTCGAACCGATATTGGCGGACGCGCAACCAGCATGCGTTCGCCACGTCCAGCTTCAACCCCGCACAGGTGGCGCGGGCAAAGGCCGAATATGCGCGGCTGATGGCGGACGAAAGGCTTGCGGCGCTGCACGAGGCTGCCTGCGACTTTCACGAGGCCTCGATTGAAGAAATACGTCGCTGGCCCGAGATGATCGAGCGCGAGCGCTGGATCTTCGAGAACGCCTGGCGCGAAGACGTGGCGGGCGAACAGCCGGCAGATGACGACCAGCCGGGCACCGCGGGCGGGTAACTGGCGCGATCACGAGGGGCGGTCAGGCCGGGCCGTCGGGCAGCAGCGGCACCCAGTCGGCGCCCATCGCCACGATGCAGCTTTGCCCGCCAGCGTAGCGCATCACCAGCGTCCAGTCGCCTGAGCGCGGGCTCGACCATAGCTCCATCACCTCGTCGGGTCCGCGCAGACCCACCCCCTGCAACACCGCGCCAAAGCGGTGTTTCAGCCGGGTTTCCATCTCGGCGCGGGGGGCGCAGACGATCTCGGCGATGGGCGAGGCCGCCTGGGCCGGGGTCCAGAGGGCGGCGGCGCAGGGCAAACAGACGGTCATGGCAAATCGGCACATGACCGCAATGTAACAGGTTTATGACGGTTTGGGGATAACCCCGCACCGCGCATTCTCGTTACCAGCCGAGGTCCTGGTAGCCGCTGTCATAGGGGGTCAGCACGTAGACCCGCCCCGAATAGTCGGCCGGCACCTGGTCGAGGCCGTCGACCACGTAGTACCGCCCCGGCGCGGGCCCGTCGCAGGCCACGCCGCAGCAGGTTTGCACCGGGTGCAGCCCCGCCGGGCAGGCGACGGCGCCGGAATAGGACGGCGCCGGGATGCTGTTGGGATCATGCGGTATCGTGTCGACTGCCAGCGCCGGGCCGGCACAGAGCAGCGACAGGGCGCCCGCAAGCGCGTGTCTGGAAACAATCATGTCTTTCCCCACCAAATGTCTTGCTGCTCGAAATTATATTTATTTCAAAGGGTTGCACGTTGCCCTGCCGCTGTCAAACCAATTGCGGCGAAAATGTGGCCTCAGCCGCTCCAGATCGCGCGGGTCGCCGCCACGCCGGCCCAGGCGGAAAACCCGGTCAGGAAGGTGCCCCAGACCACGTCGACCGCCACCATGCTGGGCGTCCAGGCCTTGAGCGTGGCGTAATTGGTGAACTCGTAGGTGCCATAGGCGAGCGCGCCGAAGAACGCGCCCATCAGCGCCGCCTGCATCGGCGCGCCGGCCTTCAGCGCGGGGCCCGAGACGAAGACCATGAGCCCCGCGATGTAGAAGAGGTAGAAGATGATGGCCGGAACGGCGCGGTAGCCGTCGAGCAGCAGTTCGTTGATGTGCCGGGCAAAGACGGGGCGGATGATCAGCCGCAGCCCGATCAGGTCGAGCCCGAAGAACACGATGGCGGTGATGACATAGGCGGTGACGATCTGCATGGGCCCTCCCTTTTCAAGGGAAAGGTGGCGGGCGCGGGCGCGAAGTCAAACCCGCAGGGCGTCTTCGGTCAGGGGGCAGGGCTGGCCGCCGTAAAACGCATCGAGGATCGCCTGGAATTCGGGGCCGCCCCCGGCGGCGCGAAAGAGCGTGGCCGAGGACCGCAGCTTGAGCGCGTCGATGGGGCCCATGATCTCTTCCGCCGTCATGCCCTCGTGGGCCAGCACGGCCTGCGCGGCACGGGTCAGGCGGGGGCCCAGCACCGGGTGGGCCAGGTAATCGCGCGCCTCGGCGAGGGTGTCGATGCCATAGCGTTTGGCCGTGGGCGAGCGGCCGAGGCTGGCCAGTTGCGGGAAGATGAACCACATCCAGTGGGTTTGCTTGTGGCCCGCCTGAAGCTCGGCCAACGCCGTTGGGAAGGTGGTGGACTGGGCGGTGAGGAAGCGGGTGAGGTTGGGCATGGGGGGAGGATAGCGGATCAACCGTGGGGCGTCATTCGGGTTGGACGGGGGCGGTCGGGCGGGAGTGGTGGGTTGGCACCCACCCTACGCTTGCTAACAACCGGAGCAATCTACGAGAATGCCTTACCTTGCGTAATATTCAAGCCCTCTCGAAAAAGCATTGGTATCTTGTAGGTCTCTTTTAATTCTTCCAGAAAGCCCATCTCCACTAGCGCCGCAACGATAATTTTCCCGTCTTCTTCTGCTACACCGAGGACGTCCAAAGCCGTTTCCAGAGAATGCTCCGACTTTCCATCCTTGAACTTTGAAATATGCGCAGCGAGTGGACCAGCCTCTGCGAGCAGAGTATCATCTACACGGATTTGAGACAGTTGTTTCTGCCCATCCCTCACCGAATCAGCCTCGATTAAAGGAGTCCGGCAGTCGATAGGGCCGCGTGTTTTTCGTTGCTCCCGTCGAATTTGATTTTCTCGCGCCTTTATCGCCAAATCAAGCAGGTTCCGTGGTGGCCGAATACCTTTCCCGTCTTGAATTCTGGTCATAATCCAGTTTCGCGCACTAGGCTTACGATCACCTACATCAATTTGATCTGGGAAAATTCTTGAAAATAAGCTTTGGCCCGCAGATGAGTCCCAACCAATCACCCCGAGAAACGCTCCCGAATTCGCAAGCCTTTTCTCGAGCATTGCAACTAGATCATCATCATTCCATTCAATATCAACACGCATCGCATTGACATGAGATAGATTCACAAATCCTCCCGCTGTCACCCTGCGAAACAAATCACGTCGCAGAAATAGCTTCAACTTTAGCGCTTTGAATCCGCCGAAGTCGAGATATGCACGTAATAGTGCGCGCAGAGCAGGTGTTTCAACATCCGGGAAACCTACAAAAGCTTCATCAAGACGGTCGATCAAGAGCCAAATACGGATCTCACAAGACGCCAACGCGTCCTCAAGCGCCTGCAAAAAGTCATCACAATAAACCGCGTCTTGTCCTTCAATTTTTCCATCAAAGGAAACTGAAGGCTTAACAATGGGCATGCCCGTCTCAGTTATTGAAAACTCAACCTCAGCCATTTTTGGATTTGAAATTTTCCGGAAAAAATCAGAAATAAAAGAAAACATCCCCCGCGGATCGACTTTCTGGTCTTCAAGCCCCAACGCCTCAAGGATACTTGCAAGCCGTCGGACCTCACTGGAGTAGCTTGAACCAAAAATATCTATCAGCCAGTTTCCAACAAGAGATAAAAAATATGATTTCCAAATTGTTCGATAAACCGCCTCGGAATAAACCTCACCGGCCGCTAGCCTTTGAAATACGGGGCTACCCGTTGGATTGAAGGCCGAGATTACCTCGAGGTCTGCGATCTCTGGATATTCCCGGTAGTTCTGTTGAAGCATACGATAGATTGCCGATTTCCCTGTTCCCTTGTCGCCAGCTATGACATCGGCACGCCCTTCGATAAGAGCCCTAAACGCCTCTGTTTCAATAAAGTACCGATCCAGTTCGTCATCTTGTTCAGCGACCGACTTTCCAAGCTCCATCGCCCTTAACGCTTCAATTGGATCATACGCCATCGCTATCTTATCACCCCCTCAAACTCCCGCCATTCCCCCTTGGACATGCCGGAGGTTTCCTGCGTCACCGCCTCACCCTTGAGCATACGTCGCACGCAGTCAATCGCCTTGGTGGAGAGCGTGACGCCGCCCATCCGGTAATCCTCGAACGCCCCATAGGCCTGCGGCACCCAGTCGGCCACGATCTCGCAGATCGTCTGCGCATAGACGCGGATTTCGTATTGGGCGTGCACGTCGGCGCGCAGGCGCAGGAAGTGGAAGAGGTTGTGCAGGTCGGTCTTCCAGTACCACTGGGTATAGATGTTGGCCGGCAGGTTCATCCGCGCGAGTTCCCGGGCCAGCCCCTTTTGCCCCTCCTGGCTGAGCATCGCCTCGTAATTGTCATAGCACCGCGCGGCGTCGGTCTTCAGGATGTCCAGCACGCGGGCGGCCTCGTCCCCTTCCAGCAACTCGCCCCGGCCCTGGTTGTTGACGGTCGACTGGGCGGCCAGCGCGTCAGGCGCGGGGATGTAGAATTCGCGGTCGAGGATCGAGTAGCGGGCGGAGTATTCGTTGACGTTGGCGGTGCGGTGGCGGATCCACTGCCGCGCGACAAAGACCGGCAGCTTGACGTGGAACTTGACCTCGCACATCTCGAAGGGCGTCGAGTGCCAGTGGCGCATCAGGTAGCGGATCAGCCCCTCGTCATTGCTGACCGACTTGGTGCCCTTGCCGTAGCTCACGCGCGCGGCCTGGCAGATGGCGGCGTCGTCGCCCATGTAGTCGATCACGCGCACGAAGCCGTGGTCGAGCACCTCGTGGGCGGTGTAAAGCCGCGCCTCCATCCCCGGCGCGGTGGCGCGGGCGGTTTGCTGCGTCTGGCCCCGCTGGGCGTCGATTTCGGCTTTGTGCTCTTCGGTCAATGGCATGGCTGTCCCCGGGTTGCGGCGCATGTGAGTCGCGCGACACTATATCTAGGGATTGGCCCCTGCAAAACAGCGACATGATGTGGCGGGCTCCAAAAAACGGGTGCGGCCTATCCGCAACGCCCCGCCATGCCCCTGAAAAGCCGTGATTTGGAAAAGTTGACTTTTCGATCGGCGCTTCGTCATAGTCCAATCAAAACCAGAAACACACGAGCAGGTTCATGGCACAGAAATACCTCGCGCTGGCATTGCTGGTTCCGCTCGTCGCTTGTGGCGGCAGCGGCGACGGCAGCAACCCGATCAACTGCGGGACACTCGGCACCGACAACTGCACCGACACCGACACCACGACGGATACGGGCGGCACCACCGAAGACGGCGAGCCGATCAGCGGCGACCGCGGCCTGCCGCCGGGCACCGAAAGCCCCGCCGCCGATAACAGCCTGTTCCGCTACGAGCCGCTCGGCGACGGCGAGACCGCCGGCAGCGGCTATGCCCGCGCCATCAGCTATGACGCGGAGAACGACGAGTTTTTCGTCGACAACCTCGGGTTCGACGGCGACAACGTCTATACGCGCGACAACCTCGTGGGCAGCCTCGGCCCCTACGCCGTATACGAAAACTCCGAAAGCTTCGACGACCCGGTCACGGGCGCCCCGATCGCGCAGTTCGCGCACAAGGCGCTTTACGGCGTCAGCACCAATACCGACGCGGACGGCAACCCGACCACGCAATTCGCCATCGTGCGCACCGGCTCTTACATCGAATACGGCTTTGGCGGCTATGTCTACCAGCGCAACGGCGGCGTGACGCTGCCCGATACCGGCCAGGCCCAGTATACCGGGGCCTACGCGGCGCTGCGCGACTTCAACAACCTGGGCGGCCTGGAATACGCCACCGGCGACATGACGATGGCGATCGATTTCGAAGATTTCGACGCCGGCGACGCCGTGCGCGGCGAGGTCTACAATCGTCGGGTGTTCGACGACGAAGGCAACGACATCACCATCGACGTGGTGACCGCGCTGGAGGACAAGTACGGCCTAGATTACACCGGCCTGCCGGTCATCCGCTTCGTGATCTCGCCCGACGCGCTGGACACCAATGGCGAGCTGACCGGCAGCGTGCGCAGCTTCGTGCAGACCAACAGCGGCTCGGCTGAAGTCTACGAAGACGGCAACTACTACGCGGTGCTCTCCGGCGACAACGCCGAAGAGGTGGTGGGCATCATCGCCGTCACCGCCGAAGACCCGCGCGCCGAGGGCGTGACCGTGCGCGAAACCGGCGGCTTCATCCTCTACCGGCCGTAAACGCCATGCGCCTGCCCTCCGTCCTGCGGCAGGTCGCACTCAGCCTGGCGCTCGCCCTCACGGCGGGCGCCGGTCTTGCCGAACCGGCCCGCCTGTCGCCCGAAGAAATGCGCGCCACGGCCGCCGCGGCGGTGGCCCGCGGCGAGGACGAGATCGCATTACGGCTGGCAGAGGCGCTCCTCGCGCGCGACCCCGATGACGGTTACGCGTTGACAGTCAAGGCACGCGCGGCGCGCAACCTGGGGCTTTACGACACCGCAATCGACGCCGGCCGCGCCGCCTGGCGCGTGGCCGAAACCGATGCCGACCGCTATGCCGCCGCCATGGTCACGGCGCAGGCGATGTCGTCGGCGGGTCAGCGGACCTGGGCCCAGATCTGGCTGCGCCGCGCCGCACAGACCGCGCCAGACGACCGGCGCGAGGCCATGGCCGCCCGCGACTACCGCTATGTGCGCAGCCGCAACCCTTGGTCCAGCCAACTGCATTTCGCGGTAACGCCGTCGTCCAACATCAACGATGGCGCGGAATCCGATACGATCATTATCGGCGGCGTGCCCTTCCTTCTCAGCGGATCGGCGCAGGCGCTGTCGGGCCTGGAATTCTCCTATGGCGCGGCCACCCGCTATCGCTTTCGCGCCGGCGACGGCGCGCTGATGCATGTGGGCGCCAACCTCTATGGGCGCGCCTACCGGCTGTCCTCCGATGCCAAAGAGAAGGCGCCCGATCTCGACGCGGGCGACCTTGCCTACCAGAGCGGAGAATTGAATTTCGGCGTGCGCTGGCCAGGCGAAGGTAGGCGCGGGGTGACGAGCTTCGATTTCGGCGTCGGCAAGGTGTTTTACGGTGGCGACCCGCTGGCCGACATCGTCCGTGCGGAGTTGGGGCAATCCTTTGCGCTGACCCCGCGGATGGGAGTCAAGCTGACGCTTTCCAGCGAAGGCCAGTGGCGCGACGACAATTCAATCTTTGACTCCACAGTCGTGACGGGCCTTGCCGAATTCGGCCGGCGGCTGGACGGCGGCGACCGCGTGACCCTCGGCTTTGGCCTGCGCGACACTGTGTCGGAGGCCGCCGCCGTGGCCCATGACGCGCAGATCCTGACGCTGAGCTACGACCGCGCCAAACCCGTCGCGGGGGCCTATTTCAGCGCGTCGCTGGCCTATGAGCGGCGCGACTACGACAAGCCGCTTTATGGCGGCGCCCCGCGAGAGGACGACCGGTTCCGCCTCGCGGTCAGCGTTGTCTTGCCCGAGTTTGCGCAATACGGCTTTGCCCCCGAGATCGGGCTGAACGCGGTCTCGAACAGATCGAACATCTCGCTTTACGAATCCGAAGAGATCGGCCTGACCGTGGGATTCCGCTCGACGTTCTGACATCCTCCCCTCGCACCAACGGGTGCATGTGCTATGTCTGGCGCAAAACGGAGGGAAACATGCAAATTCGCTATCTGCACACCATGGTCCGCGTGAAGGATCTGGAAAAATCCATCGCTTTTTATGAGTTGCTGGGGCTGGAAGAGACGCGCCGCAGCGAAAACGAAGGCGGGCGCTTCACCCTGATCTTCATGGCGCCACCGGGACAGGCAGAATGCCCGGTCGAGCTGACCTATAACTGGGACGGCGACGAGGGGCTGCCCTCGGACAGCCGGCATTTCGGGCACCTCGCCTACGCGGTCGAGAATATCTACGACATGTGCCAGCACCTTATGGACAATGGCGTGACCATCAACCGCCCGCCCCGCGACGGCCGCATGGCTTTCGTGCGCAGCCCGGACAACATCTCGGTCGAGCTTTTGCAGATGGGCGACCCGCTGCCCAAGGCCGAGCCCTGGGCGAGCATGGAAAACACGGGCCATTGGTAAGGTTTCTGGCGGCTTTGGCGGCCTCGGTCGGGGCCGCCGCCCCGGCCGGGGCAGCCTGCCGTCTGGCGCTGGTGCTGGCGCTGGACATCTCCTCGTCGGTCGATGCCGAAGAAGACCGCCTGCAGCGCGCGGGCCTGGCCGCCGCGCTGACCGCGCCCGAGGTGCGCGAGGCCTTGCTGGCCCAGCCCGAGGCCCCCGTCGCGCTGGCCGTCTACGAATGGAGCGGGCGCTACCAGCAGGACATGCTGCTCGACTGGCGCATGCTCGACAGCCCGGCGGCCATCGCCGGGGCGGCGGCGCAGATCGCCGGCTCCAAGCGCAGCTATGCCGAGTTTCCCACCGCCATGGGCTATGGCATCGGCTACGCCGCCCGAGTATTCCGCGGCGCGCCGGAGTGCCTGTTCCGCACGCTCGACATCTCCGGCGACGGCATCAACAACGACGGGTTCGGCCCGGCCCGCGCCTATTCCAGCTTTCCGCTGGACGGCATCACCGTGAACGGGCTGGCCATCGGCGGAGCAACAGAGAACGACGCCGTGGTGTTTGCCTATTACCGCGACGAGGTGATCCGCGGCCCCGGTGCTTTTGTCGAGGAAGCGAAGGATTTCGACGATTTCGCCCGCGCGATGCGGCGCAAGCTGTTCCGCGAGGTGCAGGCCCGGGTGATCGGCGCCCTGCCCCGCCCGGCCGCGGGCGGATGAAGGCGCGCCGCCTGATGAACGCCGCGCTTGTCGCGGCGGCGCTGGCCCCCGGCGCCGAAGCCGCCTGCCGGCAGGCGCTGGCCATTGGGCTCGACGTATCGGGCTCGGTCGACGCGCTGGAATACCGGCTTCAGGTCGATGGGCTGGCCGCGGCGCTGGAACACCCCGAGGTCGCAGCGGCGCTGCTGGCGATGCCGAACGCCCCGGTGCGGCTGGCCGTGTTCGAATGGGCCGGCCAGACCGACCAGCGGCTCCTGCTGCCCTGGGCCGAGATCGAAAGCGCGGCGGCGCTGGCCGCCGCCGCCGGCCACCTGCGCGACAGCCGGCGCCGGGCGACCACGCACACCACCGGGCTGGGCGCGGCGCTGATTGCCGGGGGGCGAATGCTGGGCGATCAGGCGGCCTGCTGGAAGCGTACGCTGGATGTCACCGGCGACGGCAAGTCGAACGAGGGCCCCCGCCCCCGCGACGTACGCGCTGCGCCCGCCCTCGCCGGGATCACGGTCAACGCGCTGGTGATCGGCACGGATGCGGCCAACCGCATCGACCATGCCGAGGTCGGGCTGGGCGAACTCACCGCCTATTTCCGCGCCGAGGTGATCCGCGGGGCGGACGCCTTTGTGGAAACGGCGATGGGCTTTGCCGATTTCGAGGCCGCGATGGTGCGCAAGCTGTTGCGAGAACTCGAGGTGCCGGTGCTGGGCCTGGCACGATAACCCGCGCGGCGCGCAGACCATAGGATGCGTGTAACCGGGGGCGGATTGGAACACCGCTATCGTCCGCCCCGATATTCCCGGACACGCGTCCCGAAATGCATCACGCAACGGGCCGAACGGCCGATATGCAAAGCATCCAAAGACCCAAGGCGATCACAGAATGACATCGGTCTCCATCCGAATGATCGACGCCTCCGAGGTGCCGACACGCAACGTGCCGTAAAGCCTGAACTCGATATCCGAATTGGAGGCGTCGGCGTTTGCCCGGTTGTTCATCGCGGCCATGCTGCCCGCATTGGTCACGACATCCGACGAGTTGCTTCGAAACGCCCGGACGAAGAAGCGGTTGGTCGGCTTGTCGGGCCGCTCTCCGGTGAACTCGAACTCGCACAACCAATGTCCCTCGGGCAGCGTGACATCGCAAAGCACGTTCTTCGCCCCGCTCCCGGCGCCGGTGATCTCCATCAGGCACGTATCGCCCTTCGGCACGGTGATCTCGACACGGCCCTCGCCTTTCGCCTTGGTGTGATAGAGCCACCATGCCGGCATTCTGAATGGTGTCAGGTTTTCCGAGCCATATTGATTTTCGGAAAGCGCTGTGCGCGACGTGCCGCTCCACGTTATCGGGGTGTCATAGTAATACATGTGCCCGTTGGGCCGCGACGTATCCTTGTGCACGCGGTCGATGACGCAAAATGGCTCGCAAAGCACTGTGGCCTTCTTGTTCGTCGCTCCGGTCATCCGATCCAGGTCGGAGCGGTCGTAGTTCCAGATCGCGAACATCTCGGCCTTGATCGCGGCGGCTTTCCATGAATTGAAACGATTGCCCTGTGTGCGGCATCGCGCATGACGCGATATCAAGATGCCGACATCGACATTGTTGAACTCGCAGCCGCGCAGGTACGCTTTGGTACCACGGGTATAGTGCACACAGCCAATTCCCGTGCAGTCGTTGAACACGATCTCATCCGTGCCCGGCGTGCCGTTGAGATCGCCGGCAGCGCCGTAGACGTCCTGAAAGTTGATACAACCCTCGCAGTTGTCGAAAACCCCCTTGTGCTGTTCCACGACCCCGTTGCGCCAGGCGTAGACCATGCCCCTGCAATCCGCGGCATGCAGGTTTACCGCGGTGACGTTGATATCGTACCAGATCTGAAATGCGCCCTGGGACTGGTCGAAATTCACGCATTTCAGGTTTTCGAAATGCAGGTTGACCGGCGCACCGCCCCGCAACCGTTTGAAGGCCGGCACGCCGTGAGGCCCACCATCGAAAATCACGGTCGGGGTACCGAATTCGTCCGCCTGTCCCATGAATTCGATCGGATACAAGGTCGTCGGGAAATTTTCCAATCGGCGCGCGCCCTTGAAGGCGTAGACTCCCGAAATGTACTGGACCCGCCACCTTTGCGCTGGCCGGATACCCGCGTGGGCCTCGACGAAATTGAACGCGGTGACGTAATCGGTGGGCGTCGCGCGCGTCAGCCCGTCATTCTCACCCGCGCTCTCGGGCGGCGCACAGTGGATAACGTTTCTCGCACCGTGGACATCGCTTATCGTATAGCTGTCTTCGCCGCGGTGGATCACCCCGCGGCCCGCATGGACCAGCCTTGCGAACCCGTCGAGGTTCTTTTCGCACCGGTAGGTGCCGCCACCCCATTCCACGGGCCGGCCCGCCTCGGCGAACCAGGCCAGCGCCCGGATGATCGGCGCGCTGTCGTCGGCTGCTGCGTCACCGACGGCGCCCCAATGCTCGACCATCTCGCCACCTGGCCACGGCACCAGCCCCGGAAGCTCGGGGACGATCGCCGCCGCGCCGGTGCGCGCTGCGTCCGTAAGGTAAAGGCACATCCCCGCCCGCACCGCGGTACCATCGGCAAGCGCGGCGAGTTCCCCTTTCTCGACGCCGGCTTTCAATTCGGCAAAGCCATGGTAGACGGCGGCGACCGGCCCCGCGATCTGCCGGTCCTGCACTTGGGCGGATGCTGGACCGGCAAGCATGGCGGCCGTGGCGGCTTTCAAAAGGTCGCGGCGGAGCATGGCGGGATTTCGCTGGTCTCTCTAGGCAGATTTCATGATGCCATCTGGTCCGGCACGCCGCAATGTCGTCCCATCCGCCCGCGCACGATGCCCGCACGCCGGTTCGGGCAGGACGTTCATCCGTATGAGCGATGGCATCGGTGCGAGGCTCTGCACCGCTCGGGGCGGGGCGCCCGCCGGTCAGTAGATATACCGGATCTGGTCGCCCCAGTAGCGTTCCACCCGGCGCAGGCCGCCGGTGATTTCTTCCATCGCCAGGCGCTCCAGCAGCCCGCCGGACTGGAGGCCCTCTGCGTGGCGCGCAAAGAGCGCGGCGAGAGTATCGCGCACCGCCCGGCCGCGGGGCGTCAGGCGCACCCGCACCGCGCGGCGGTCGATGGCGCAGCGCTGATGGTGCATGTAGCCGTATTCGACGAGCTTCTTGAGGTTGTAGGACACGTTCGAGCCCTGGTAGTAGCCCCGCGTTTTCAGCTCGCCCGCCGTCACCTCGTTGTCGCCGATATTGTAGAGCAGCAGCGCCTGCACCGGGTTGAGCTCGGGCAGGCCGATCCGCTCGAACTCGTCCTTGATGACGTCGAGCATCAACCGGTGCAGCCGTTCCACCAGGGCCAGCATCTCGAGATAGCCGATCAGAAAGCCGGTGGTCCGGCCGTCGGGGATGGGACGTTCCACGCTCATCGCGTCCTCCGCAAGCATGTGCCTTGCAGCGGTGATAGGCGGTGAGTCGCGAATTTTCCGTTAAATCGCGGGATTCGGCCCGGCGACCAGCCGTGCATGCGCATGGGTGGCCACGGTGTCGATCATCGCCGCGTAGCGCGCGGGCGGCGTCATCTGGCGCGTGACCCACTGGTAGAGGTCGTGATCGTTTTCAGCCAGCAATGCGTCGAACAATTCCACATCGTCCGGCGAGAGCGCGTCCAGCCGGTCGTCGGCGAAATGACCGAGGATGATGTCCATCTCCTTGGTGCCGCGATGCCAGGCCCGCATGCGCAGACGCTTCAGGCGGGTCTGCGTGGTCTCGTCCATCAGCCATGCTCCTTCAGCACGTGGCGCAGGCGCTTTTCCAGCACGCCCAGGCGCTCGGTCAAGAGCCCCATCTCGGTCTTGACCTGGCGGATCTCGGTCAGCGACGCGCGCACATCGGCCGACAGCACGATCTCTTCGGGCGGCGCCTCCAGCCCGTCGCCATGTCCGTTGAGCAGCCACATGATCGAAACGTTCAGCACGCCCGCCAGCGTCTGCAGCTTGTTGGCGCGGGGCTCGGACAGGTCTTCCTCCCAGCCGCGCACGGTCTTCAGCTTCACCCCCAGGCGCTTGGCCAGTTCGGTCTGGGTCATGCCCAGTGCCTCGCGCGCACCGGCCACCCGGTCGCCAAAGGTGGCGGCATCTTCGGAATACCACTGTGCCGCGTCGGAGCTGTCGGTGCTCATGTCGAACCTTTCGGGCAAAGCCGCTTGAACGGCTATCGCGTGCACCCTAGAAGATGGGGCGATCACTTTCAAACCGGAGGCGACCATGTCCTTTCTGTCTGCGACACTCGCGCGCGTAAAGCCCTCACCGACCATCGCGGTGACCACCAAGGCGCGCGAACTCAAGGCCGCGGGCAAGGACGTGATCGGCCTTGGCGCCGGCGAGCCCGATTTCGACACCCCCGATAACGTAAAGGCCGCCGCCAAGGCCGCCATCGACCGGGGCGAGACGAAATACACCGCCGTGGACGGGTTGCCAGAACTCAAGAAAGCCATCTGCGAGAAGTTCAAGGCCGACAACGGGCTGGACTACACGCCCGCGCAGGTCAGCGTGGGCACGGGCGGCAAGCAGATCCTCTACAACGCGCTGATGGCGACGCTGAACCCCGGCGACGAGGTCATCATCCCCGCGCCCTACTGGGTCAGCTACCCGGACATGGTGCTGCTGGCCGGTGGCGAGCCGGTGATCGTCGAGGCCGGGATGGAAACCGGGTTCCGCCTGACGCCCGAGGCGCTGGAGGCCGCGATCACGCCCAAGACCAAGTGGTTCATCTTCAACTCGCCCTCGAACCCGACCGGCGCGGGCTATACGCGCGAGCAGCTCAAGGCGCTCACCGACGTGCTGATGCGGCATCCGCATGTGCACGTCATGTCCGACGACATGTATGAAAAGCTGACCTATGGCGATTTCCAGTTCTGCACGCCGGCCGAGGTCGAGCCCGGCCTCTATGACCGGACGCTGACCTGCAACGGCGTGTCCAAGGCCTACGCGATGACCGGCTGGCGCATCGGCTATGCCGCGGGGCCGGCGGAGCTGATCAAGGCGATGGGCAAGATCCAGTCGCAATCGACCTCGAACCCCTGTTCCATCGCGCAATGGGCCGCGCTGGAGGCGCTTACGGGCACGCAGGATTTCATCCCCGAGAACAACGCCACCTTCCAGCGCCGCCGCGACATCGTGGTGGAGATGCTGAATGCGGCCGAGGGCATCGAGTGCCCGGTCCCCGAGGGGGCGTTCTACGTCTACCCCTCGATCGCGGGGTGCATCGGCAAGACCTCGCCCGGTGGCGTCAAGATCGACAGCGACGAGGCGTTCGCCACGGCCCTTCTGGAAGAAAAGGGTGTCGCTGTCGTGTTCGGCGCGGCCTTTGGCCTGTCGCCCAATTTCCGCGTCAGCTACGCCACCTCGGACGACAACCTGAAACAGGCCTGCACCCGCATCCAGGATTTCTGCGCGAGCCTGAGCTGAGGGCGCGGGCCATGGCCAGCGATCTGCCCGAATACTATTTCCGCGTCCGCGAGAACGGCGCACTGGTCTTCCGCCTCGACACGGAAAACCGCCAGCGCCGCATCGAGATGGACCAGATCGCCGTCGCCAACGTGAAGAACGGCGAAATCAAGCCGCATGGCAGCCACGTCCTGTCCGAGGATGAGCGCCAGGTCATCGCGGAGTGGATCGCGGACCGCCGCGCGGTGTTGGCCGCGCGCGAGGTCGACGACATCCTGCGCACGGTGGATCACCTCAACCTGACCAGCCAATGGGCGCAAAGCCGTGCCAGCGACGACGACCTCGAAACCGTCACCGACGCGCTGCTGTTGGCGATGCACGATCTGCGCAGCGTCCTGGTGCGCAAGAAGGCCGACCGCCTGATGAAGGACGACAAGGGCTGAGGCGTTCGGCCCGCTAAAGGATCAATGCACTGACCACGCCGAAATAGATCGCCAGGCTTGCCGCGTCCTGGATCACGGTGCAGACCGGCCCGCTGCCCATCGCCGGGTCCGAGCCCATCCGGTGGAAAACCCAGGGCAGCGCGAACCCTACCACGGCCGAGATCGCCCCGCCCGCGAGCACCGCCAGCCCCACGGCCAGCGCAAGCATCGCGTCGCCGAAAACCGCAAGCACGCCCAGCGCCGAAAGCACGCCCAACGCGGTGCCGATGGCCAGCCCGATCGCCAACTCGTCCTTCAAAAGCCGCAGGATCGAGACATCCTGCATCGACAGCGCCCGCACCGAAACCGACACCGCCTGCGTGCCGATCGCGCCCGCGATATAGACCAGCGCCGGCACGAAGAAGGCCACCGTGACGTTGGCGGCCAGCGCGTCTTCGAAGCCAACCATCACCAGCGTTACCAGCGACGACGCGGCGAGTCCGAAGACAAGCCAAGGCAGCCGCCGGGAAAACCGGTCGCGCAGCGGCGCGTCGAGCGCCGCGCCGGGGCCCCGGTCGTGGGCCGCGATGCCGGCAAGGCGCTGCAAGTCCTCCATATGTTCGTCGCGCAGGATACGGAACAGCGCCTCGGGCGGCACCGCGCCGACAAGCCTTCCATCGGCATCGACCACCGGCACGGCGATCATGCTCAGCCGGATTGCCAGCGTGGCGATTTCCTCCTGATCGGCCTCGGGGCGCACCGCCTCGTGCTCGGGCTCCATGATCTCGCCGATCCGGCCCGCACCGTTGGCGAACAGGTCGTTGATCCGCACGATGCCTTCCAGCCGGCGCTCGGCATCGGTGACGAAAACGGTGTCGGCGCAGGCAAAGACCTGCCCGCGCAACGCCTCGATCACCTCGGCGGCGGGCGTGTCGTAGCGCGCGACGGGGATCGAGGCGACCATATGGGTGGCCGCCGTCTCGCCCCGGTCGTTCAGCCTCTGTTCGGTCATGGCTCTCGCTCTCCTTTGCCGGTCAGATCGTGACGCCGCGGCGCCAGAACCGCGCCATCATCAAAACGGCAGCCACCGCCAGCCCGCTGGCCAGCCCCAGCCAGATGCCGATGCCGCCCCAGCCCAGGGAAAAGCCCAGCCCGTAGGCCACTGGCAACCCGACGCCCCAATAGCTGACCCCGGCCATCACCATCGGCACCCGCGTATCCTGCACGCCCCTGAGCAGCCCCAGCGCCATGACCTGTGCCGCGTCGACCAGTTGGAACAGCGCCGCCGCGGCCAGCAGCGGCACGCCGATGGCGATCAGGGCATCGCGGTCCGGCGAGGCGGGGTCGACGAACAGGCCGATCAGCATCTCGGGCAGCGCCAGGAACAGCACGACGCTGGCCGCCACAGCCGCGCCCGACAGCACCAGCGCGGCCAACGCACCCTGGCGCAGCGCGTCGGCGTCGCGCCGGCCCATCGCCCGCCCGGCGCGTATGGTGGCGGCGTTCGACAGGCCCAGATGCACCATGAAAACGGCCGAGGCAATCTGCAGCGCGATCCCGTGAGCGGCCAGCGGCAGCGTGCCCAACCAGCCCATCATCACCGAGGAGGCGGCGAACAGGCCCACCTCGGCGAGGTTGGTCAGCCCGATCGGCCAGCCCAGGCGAAAGACCCGCCAAAACGCCTCCCAGTCGGGGCGCCAGAGCCTTTGAAAGAGCGCGTGTTCCGGGGTTGCCCGCGCGGCATAGACGACAAGCGCGGCCATCGAGGCCAGGTGCACCAGGATCGACGACAGCGCCGCGCCCCGAATGCCCAGTTCGGGAAAGCCCCAGGCGCCGAAGATCAACAGGTAATTGCCCAAGGCGTTGAGCGCGACGGCGATCAGCGTGACCCACAGCACGACACGCGTGCGTTCGAGCGCGGCGAGATAGCTCTTTAGCACCATGACCATCAGGGCGGGCAGCATCGCCAGGCCATTGATCGTCAGGTAATGCTGGGCAAGGCGCGCGACCTCTGGCGCCTGCCCGATGCCCAGAAACAGCCGCTCCGCCATGAAGAAGACCGGCAGCGACAGGCAGGCGAAGCCCGCCGAGATCCACAGCCCCATGCGGGTGACGCGTCGCACCTGGGTTTCCTCGCCCGCGGCGGCGGCCGTGGCCACCATCGGCATCACCGCCCAGGCAAAGCCCGAGCCCATGATGAACAGCACGAAAAAAAGCGAGCCGCCCAGCACCTCGGCGGCCAGCGCCGCGACGTCGTACCAGCCCAGCATCGCCGCGTCGGTCAGGCTGATTGCGAATTGCGCCAGGTGGCTGCCGATCAGCGGAAGGCCCAGCCCCAGCGTGGCCCGCAGATGGGTGGCAAAGCCCAAGGGGGCGGCGGGGGCGGCTGGGGCGGTCATGGCGCGGGCTTAGACCCCCGCCCGTCACGCGGCAAGACCGCAGTCGCCGCGCCGGGCCCGGCGATGTGCGCCGGGCCAACATCCAGCCACGCGGCCAGCGCATGGCCGCAATGTCGTCATAGTTGTGTTGTAAATTGTTCTTTACCTTAATGGGAGACTGCCCCAAGATCGCTGCATGTGCCGAGGTCACCGTTTTTCAAGTGGGAAAAACAAAAAGGTAGAGGCATATCAACGATGGAGCAGCGGCGTTTTCTTCCCGGGCTTGGCCGGCATGGCGAATTCGTTCGCCTCCCAAGGGCGTACAGGCAAAACGTCAGATGGATCCCGCATATCGGCGACATCTTCCCCGATTTCGACGCGACCACGACGCAAGGTCCGATCCGCTTCTACGACTGGGCCGAAGGCAGCTGGACCGTCCTGTTCAGCCAGCCTGGGGCCTTCACCCCGGTCTGCACTACCGAACTGGCAAGCCTGGCGCGGGCAGAGCCCGAATTCACCGCGCGCAACACCAAGCTGATCGGGCTGACACGCGACAGCACCGAAGACCAGAGTGCTTGGTGCGCCGAGGTCGAGATCCTTTACGACACGCCGATCGCCTTTCCGCTGATCGAGGACCTGACGGGCATCCTGACCAATCTCTGCGGGATGCAGCACCCGAAGGAAAGCACCCTGACGGCGATCCGCAAGACATTCATCATCGACCCCGGGCTGCGCATCCGCATGATCTTTGAATACCCGTCGCGGATCGGGCGCAACACGGCGGAACTTCTCCGCAGCCTCGACGCGTTGCAGCACCACGACGTGCTCGATGTTGCGACGCCCTCCGACTGGAAGCCGGGCAACGACTACCTGGTCCCCTCGGCCATGTCGAACAGGGACGCCGATGCCTGTTTCGGCCAAAGCTGGCGCGCGGTGAACGACTATCTGCGCTTGATCGACTCGACCGGCCTTTTCAGGCACCGCGAGGTGATCGAGGGGAAAACCGGCGGCGGCTCCCTCTAGGCGGGGCGGCGCGCCACAAGATCGACCAGGCCGGCCCGGCCCGAATGGCCACGGCCCTCGTCGATCTCGGCGTCGTAGTCGCGCAGCACCAGAAGGTCGAACCCGTCAAAGCGGGCGCGCAACAGATCGGGCGTATAAAGCTGTGCCGGGTTAGGCGGCCCACCGCTGCCATAGCCTGCCTGACGCTCGGCGAACCCATGCAGCAGCACCAGCCCGCCCGGCCGGGTTGACCGCTTCATCCCCTCGATCACCTCTGCCTGCACCTCGGGCGGCGCGAACTGGATGAAGATACCTAGCACGGCGTCAAAAACCCCGGCCTCCCAGTCCCAGGCCGTCACGTCCGCCAAGTGGAACGTCACCTCGACCCCCCGCGCCCGGGCCAGCCTTCGCGCCTTTGCCACCGCGTTCGGCGCGGCGTCGATCGCGGTCACGTCCATCCCCTGCCCGGCCAGCCACACGGCGTTGCGCCCCTCACCCTCGGCCACCGACAAGACCCGCGCGCCCGGGGCCAGTCGCCCGGCCTCGCGCCTCAGGAAATCGGCCGGCTCGGTGCCGTAGACATAGTCTTCGCCGGCAAAACGGTCGTTCCACATCTGCGCGCCCTCCTGGCGTGAGAGCTAGGCGCGCGGCATCACGGGCACAAGGCGCATGTCGGCCGCAGAGCTGCGGACATCGCGTGGCACCGCCCCGAACGGCCCATACGCGCAGGTAGGCAGGCACCCGCAACAACCGCGCCCGCGCGGAGCGCCTATGCCTCGCGCCCGCGCCGCAGGTCGGGGTGCAGCGACGTGCCGAGGATATGGTCGGCCTTGTGGATCACGTGCTCGGCGCGGCCCACGATCAGCGGGTCGGGCTCGCGCACCACTTTTTCGTTCTTGCCCGGGTAGTCGAGCGAGTGCAGGAAATGGCGCATGCAGTTGAGCCGCGCGCGCTTCTTGTCGTTGGACTTGATGATCGTCCAGGGTGCGTCGGCGGTGTCGGTGTAAAAGAACATCGCCTCCTTCGCCTCGGTGTAGTCGTCCCACTTGTCGAGGCTGGCCTTGTCGATCGGCGACAGCTTCCAGCGCTTCAGCGGGTCGGTCTCGCGCGCGTTGAAACGGTTCCGCTGCTCGTCCTGGGTGACCGAAAACCAATATTTGTAAAGCCGAATGCCCGAGTTCACCAGCATCCGCTCCAGCTCGGGCGTCTGGCGCATGAATTCGAGATAGTCGTTGGGCGTGCAAAACCCCATCACCCGCTCGACGCCGGCGCGGTTGTACCAGGAGCGGTCGTAGAAAACCATCTCGCCGACGGTCGGCAATTCCTTGATGTACCGCTGGAAGAACCACTGGCCCTTCTCTTCCCAGGTGGGCTTGTTCAGCGCCACGACGCGGGCCGAGCGGGGGTTGAGATGCTCCATGAATCGCTTGATCGTGCCGCCCTTGCCAGCCGCGTCGCGCCCTTCGAACAGGATCACGAATTTCTGCTCGGTCTCCTGCGCCCAGATCTGCACCTTGAGAAGCTCCGCCTGCAGCTTGGCCTTCTGGCTTTCGTAGGACCGCCGCGAAATCCTGGTGTCGTAGGGGTATTCGCCGCTTTCGAAGGCATGGGCGATATTCGCGGGCGAGGCGACGGGCCCGGTGTCCTTGCCGTTGGGGCGTGCATGCGAGGCAGTGGCGGGCGTGACGGACTCGGCGCTTTGGGTGGGTTCGGCCATCCGGGTCTCCTTGCTCAGATTGGAAGGATTCTAGATGATTTCCGGGGAACCGGCCTTGAGGAATGTCAAGAAAGCGTCATAAATGCTGGCCGACGGCGGTCCGGCCCTGCCCGCTGCCCGGCCCGGCCGCCCACCGGGCCGGCGGTTTTACGCACCTCGGGCGCATGTCGCGCGGCCCCGACAAGAACCCAACCCTTGTGGGCCATTGCCCCCGACCACCGATATCTGCTCTAATGCGTGCAAACCAACCACCAAGAAACGAGCAGCACATGCCAGCCGACGATCTGCTTTCCGGGGCCGCCAGCCCCGACGCCTATGACGCCTCGTCCATCGAGGTGCTCGAGGGGCTGGAACCCGTGCGCAAGCGCCCCGGCATGTATATCGGCGGCACCGACGAACGCGCGCTGCACCACCTGGTCGCCGAGGTGCTGGACAACGCGATGGACGAGGCCGTCGCGGGGCACGCCACCCGCATCGAGGTAGAGTTGCACGAGGATCACTCCGTCACCGTGCGTGACAACGGCCGCGGCATCCCGATCGACCCGCACCCGAAATTTCCCGACAAGTCGGCGCTGGAGGTGATCCTGTGCACGTTGCACGCGGGCGGCAAGTTCTCGGGCAAGGCTTACGAGACATCGGGCGGCCTGCACGGCGTGGGTGTCTCGGTGGTCAACGCGCTGTCCGACCATCTGCGCGTCGAGGTCGCCCGCAACCGGGAACTGTTCGCGCAGGAATTTTCCCGCGGCATACCGCAGGGCCCCATTCAGGCCGTCGGCGCCGCCCCCAACCGCCGCGGCACCACCGTCACCTTTCACCCCGATGCCGAGATCTTCGGCCATCTCCGGTTCAAGCCCGCGCGCCTTTTGAAAATGGCGCGGTCGAAGGCCTATCTCTTTTCCGGCGTCGAGATCCGCTGGAAATCGGCGATTGCGGACGACGATACCCCGCAAGAGGCCGTGTTCCACTTCCCCGGAGGTCTTGCCGATTACCTGAACGAGACCCTGGGCAATGCCGCCACCTATGCCCAGCGTCCCTTCGCCGGCAAGGTGCGTTTCCAGGAAAAGTTCGGCCAGCCGGGCAGCGTGGAATGGGCGATCAACTGGACGCCCGCGCGCGATGGCTTCATCAACTCGTACTGCAACACCGTGCCCACGCCCGAGGGCGGCACGCACGAGGCCGGGTTCTGGGCCGCGATCCTCAAGGGCATCCGCGCCTATGGCGAGCTGTCGAACAACCGCAAGGCCGCGCAGATCAGCCGCGACGACCTGATCACCGGAGGTTGCGCCATGGTGTCGACCTTCATCCGAGAGCCCGAATTCGTCGGCCAGACCAAGGATCGCCTCGCCACGACCGAGGCCGCCCGCATGGTCGAGGGCGCGGTCAGGGACCATTTCGACCACTGGCTTGCGTCAGACACCAAATCGGCCGGTGCGATCCTCGATTTTCTCGTGCTCCGGGCCGAGGAACGGCTGCGCCGCCGCGCCGAAAAGGAAACCCAGCGCAAATCGGCCACCAAGCGGCTGCGCCTGCCGGGCAAGCTGGTCGATTGCACGGCCACGTCGCGCGAGGGCACCGAGCTTTTCATCGTCGAGGGCGACTCGGCGGGCGGGTCGGCCAAGATGGCGCGCGAGCGGAAAACCCAGGCTTTGCTGCCGCTGAGGGGCAAGATCCTCAACGTGCTGGGGGCGGCCTCGTCGAAACTGGGCAGCAATGCCGAGATCAGCGACCTGACCCAGGCGCTGGGTTGCGGCCTCGGCACGCGGTTCAACATCGACGATCTGCGCTATGACAAGGTCATCATCATGACCGACGCCGACGTGGACGGCGCGCATATCGCCTCGCTCCTGATGACCTTCTTCTTCACCCAGATGCGGCCCCTGATCGACCAGGGGCACCTCTACCTGGCCTGCCCGCCGCTCTTCCGCCTGACCCAAGGGGCGAAACGGGTCTACGCGCTGGACGAGGCGGAAAAGGCGATGTGGCTGGACAAGGGGCTGGGCGGCAAGGGCAAGATCGACGTCTCGCGCTTCAAGGGCCTGGGCGAGATGGACGCTAAGGATTTGAAGGAAACGACAATGGACCCCGCGTCGCGGAAACTCATCCGTGTGACCATCGACGAGGACGAACCGGGCGAGACCGGCGACCTGGTGGAACGGCTGATGGGCAAGAAGCCGGAATTGCGGTTCCAGTATATCCAGGAGAATGCGAGGTTTGTTGAAGAGGTGGATGTTTGAGTGATGAATTCATTTCACCTTTCTTTACTTAGACTTTCTGCTTGGCTTGCAACAAATAAACCAATTCCGGAGCGCTACTCGCTAAGCGCCGGATATGAAGTAAAATATAACTTTACCTATCTCGGCTTTGAAGAAAAAGGCGTGAATTACTCCCGCTTCTTATTGCTTGAGAAGCCAAGAAAGGAGGGCCTCACAGGCTTGGGCTGGCCCGCTGATGCTTCAAAAGGGGTGAACGTATCAATCCCATTCAAAATCATAGTCGACCCAGAGTATGACATTCGTCGAATTTATGGGCCCATCGAGATTAAATACAACACACTAGCATCTTATATTTTCGGTGAAACCACCCTAAAGCATAAGCGTGAGTATTGGAAAGAGCGCCTCGCACAGCGAGTTTTTAACCGATCCTTCCGCTTTTCCGCTGAAAGAATGGATATATTGGAGAAGCTAGTTGACTGGCGAAGGCAGCTGCTTAAGGAAGGTGCGGAAGGATCGCTTAGTAGAGGACGTTTTTCGCACTTTGATTTCTTTTCACTCCTCTATTCAATAAGGGCCTGGGGGCTTGATGATAGACACATTTATCTCGAAGAATTGAAATTTGTTCTGGACTCGCTGGTTGCCTCTGGAGAATTGAGCTATCGTGACGGTAGGTACCACCTTGAAGCCAAAGCTTTGGAAACGCTTTCGAGATATGAGGATAGCAGGCGACGCCACAGAGACCAGACAAAACAAAACTCAAGAGTTTCCTTGCTGACATTGGTCATAGCCATAGCCACTGCCCTGCAGGCATTTTTGCTTTGGAAGCAAGCGTAGAGTGGGTGGCAACCCACCACCCGGCCAACGGTGGGTTGCCACCCACCCTACCCTCCTACACCGCTCTCGGGATCCCTATCACAGGGGCCGTAGGTGTAGGTCTGTCCGGGGAAAGGGGAAGCCCGGCCATCAAACGATTTGTGCAACAGAGCCACGGCGCGGAGAAAACTTGGCTATTGTCGGCTTACGCGAAGCGGTAGGGTGGCGCACATACTACCGGGATGTACGCCAATCGCCCCGAGGGCTCGTCTCCCGCGGCCCTGCCGTGCCCTGAAACTAAGGCGCCTGACCCGTTCGATCAAGAGGGCGCGGCCCTGGCCACAAGTGGCCCGGGCGGGATGGACCTCTTTCGTTTGGTTGCAGGAGTTTAGGTCTGACCGAGGCGCCGGCGGCCCGGCATCCGTAGGGTGAGTGCCAACCCCCCGCGACGCCCAATGGTGGGCTCTCCCCCACCCTACTCCTGAATGCTCTCCACGTAGTCCGCCAGCGCCACCAGCCGGGCGGGCGTGGGCGTGTAGACGCCGAGGTCGGTTTCGGCCAGCACCATCTTGCCCTCCAGCAGCGGCCAGAATTCCGGCATCGGGCCATAGACCCGCGTGCCGCGGCCGTAGCCGTCGATGGTGGCCATCACCTCGACGAAGGGGAACCGCCCGCCGTTGCGCTGGCGGATGGTCGTCAGGTCGGCGGGCTCGTATTCCATGGTCGCCACCGCCGGGCCGTCGCCCTTGCCCGTCGCGCCGTGGCAGCCCGCGCAAAGCTGCATGTAAAGCTCGCGCCCCGAGGGCTCGGGCGGGGCGCAGCCCGCCAATGCCAACATCCCCGCCAGAATCGTCACACGCTGCATTCCACTCCCCCTCTGGCCCTGATGCCCGTTCCCGCTATCTACCATGGCAGCGACAAGGATGGGAGCCCGCCGATGATGCGCCTTCTCGCGGCCCTTTTGCTGGCCGCAACGCCGCTTTGCGCCCAGGACGTGGAACTGGAGCTGGTCCTCTTGGCCGATGCGTCGGGCTCGATCGACATGGACGAGATCCGGTTTCAGCGCGAGGGCTATGCCGAGGCGATCACCGACCCCGCGGTGCTGGCGGCCATCGCAAACACCGCCTACGGCAAGATCGCGGTGACCTATGTCGAATGGGCCAGCGCCGGCGAAGAGGACGTCGTGGTGCCCTGGACGGTGATCGCGGGCGAGGCCGACGCGGCGGCCTTTGCCGCGGCGCTGATCCCGCCGCCGCGCATGGCCTTCGGGCGCAACGCCATCGGTTCGGCCCTGCTGACCGGCAAGGCGCTGATCGAGGGCAACGAGATCGAGGGCTGGCGCAAGGTGATCGACTTTTCCGGCGACAGCGCGAACAACTGGAACGGGCCGTCCATCGAAGAGGCCCGCGCCGAAGTGCTGGCCGCGGGGATCACCATCAACGGGCTACCGATCCTTTGCAGGTTCTGCAACGGCCGGCCCTCGGGCGCCGATCTGGAGCGGCTCTACAGCGAGCGGATCATCGGCGGCATGGGCGCCTTCGTGGTGACCGCCGACAGCGAGGAAAGCTTTGCCGACGCGGTCCGGCGCAAGCTGATCCTCGAAATTTCCGGCCAGATGCCCGGCGAAAAGGTGGCCGTGGCGGATTGAGGCCGCGCAACAGGGCCGCGGCGGGCGTCACTCCTGCACGCTTTCCAGCCATTGCGCCAGCGCCGCAATTTCTTGCGAGGTGGCGATCTCGCCACCCGCGGGCGGCGTCAGCACCACCATTTCGCCGCTCAGCGTGAACCCGAAAATCGGCATCGGGCCGCCATGGGCGGGAAAGGCCCGGCGCCCGTCGATCACCGCCACGACCTCGGCCATCGGAAAGGCGCCGCCGGCGGCCGCCGCCAGCCCGGTGAGATCGGGCACCGCCACGCTCAACACCCCGGCCATCGGCCCGTTGCCGCGCGCATCGAGCCCGTGACAGGTGGCGCAATTCTGCCGGAAAAGCGTGACGCCCGAGACCGGCTCGGCCGCCACGGGAAGTGCCGCGCCAAAGGCCGCAATGGCTGCAAGAAGACGTTTCATGGCCGTCCCTCCCTTCATTGCCCAAGGCTAGGCCGGCGCGGCGCGGCCCACCTTGACGTTGATCAAGGCGCGAGATCGCGCTTGACCCGTCGTCGGGGCAGCCGGACACTTTGCCCATGCCCCGTCGCGCCCCCGGTCTCAGCCAACTCCTGGACGCCACCGAACGGCTGGCCGAGATCCAGGCCCGCCGCCCGGCCATTGCCCGTTTCGAACCCGAAGAGGCGCTCAAGGCCGGGTCCCAGAACGCGCTGTTCCGCGGCCACCTGGAGGGGCGCCCGGCGGTGCTGAAACTTGCCCTCGGCAGGGGGGCCAAGGCGCGCACCCGCGCCGCGCGGGACGAGTTGACCTACCAGTATCCGCGCATGCGCGAGGGGCAGTTCCGCGTGCCCGAGCCTCTGGCCTTTTACCCCGGCGAGGGGGTGGCGATCATGGCGGTCGTTCCTGGCACGCGGCTGGACAAGGCGCTGGCCGGGGCCCCCGCGGCGGGCCGGGCCGCGCTGATCGCCCAGGCCGGTGGATGGCTGGCCCATTACGCCGCCCCGCGCCGGGGCGCGTCGCCGCTCCGCCCCGGTTTCTGGCTGACGCGCAGCCAGCGCCTGATCGACCAGCTTTCGACAGGCAGCGCCGTGCGGCGCACCGCCAGCCAGCTGGAGGCGCGGCTCCGGGCGCTGGCCCCCGCGCTCGACCACCGTCCGGTCGTCAAGGCGCGCAGCCATGGCGATTTCTGCGCCCTCAACCTGCATGTCGACGGTGCGGTGCTGTACGGGCTCGACATCCAGAACAGCCACCGGTTGTCGCTGGCCAAGGACGTGGCGCGTTTTCTGGTCTGCGCAGAAATGACAGCGCCCGCGCCGGACGGCCCCTGGCAGGACGGGCTGGCCACGGCCGATCGCGCCGCGCTGCTGGGCACGCCAGAGTTGGCCGCGGCGATGACGCCCGAGGCGCTATTGCCCTTTTTCATCGGCGTCGAGTTGATCGACCGGCTGGTGAACGAACGCGCCCATCCCGAGTCACGCCCCCAGATCCAGGCCGCGGCCGGGCGCTACCTCGCCGCCCGCTAGACCAACCGCCCGCCGTCGAGATGCACCACGCGGTCCATCCGCGCGGCCAGTTCGGGGTTGTGGGTGGCGATCAGCGCCGAAAGCCCGGTGTCGCGCACCAGCGCCATCAGCATGTCGAATACCGTCCCGGCAGTCGCGGGGTCGAGATTGCCCGTCGGCTCGTCCGCGAGCAACAGGCGCGGCCGGTTGGCCAGCGCCCGGCAAAAGGCCACGCGCTGCTGCTCGCCGCCGGACAGCGCGGCGGGGCGGTGATCGGCGCGGTCGCCAATGCCCACATGGGCAAGCAAATCCTGCGCCCGGGCCAGTGCATCGACTTTCGGCGTGCCGGCGGCCAGTTGCGGCAGCGCGACGTTTTCAACGGCGGAGAACTCGGGCAGCAGGTGGTGAAACTGGTAGACGAAACCAATCTCGGCGCGCCGCGCGGCGGTGCGCCGCCGGTCGGACTGGCGCGTCATCTCGTGCCCGGCGATGCGCACCGTGCCCGCATCGGGTGTGTCGAGCAGCCCCGCGATGTGCAAGAGCGTGGACTTGCCCGCGCCCGAGGGCGCGACCAGCGCCACGACCTCGCCCGGCGCAAGGCTGAGTGCGGCACCTTTCAGCACCTCCACCGCGCCCGGCTTGCCGCGGTTGTAGGTCTTCTCGATCGCGTCGAGCACCAGCACCGGCTCACTCATAGCGCAGCGCCTCGACCGGGTTCATCCGCGCCGCGCGCCGCGCGGGGAAAAGCGTGATGACAAAGCTCAGCCCCAGAGACAGCGCGACCGCGGCGGCCACGTCGACCGTTTGCAGCTTGGCCGGCAGCGCGTAGATGCCCCTGATCGAGGGGTCCCACACGCCCCCGCCCGAGACGTAGTTCACGAACGAAAAGATCGGGTCGATATAGACCGCGAAGAGACAGCCCAGAGCCACGCCCAGCACCGTGCCCAGCGTGCCCACAGAGGCGCCGCAGATGAAAAAGACGCGCATCACCGAGCCCTCGCTCAGCCCCATCGTGCGCAGGATGCCGATGTCGCGGCCCTTGTTCTTGACCAGCATGATCAGCCCGGAAACGATGTTCATCGTGGCGATCAGCACAAGGATCGACAGGATGACGAACATCACGTTGTCCTCGATGTCGAGCGCGCGCAGGAACGACCCCGAGGCGTCGCGCCAGGTCCACAAGAGCGTCAGCTCGCCCCCGGCGTCGAACAGCGCGGGCTTGAGGGCGTCCACCCGTTCGGGGTCTCTTACCATCACTTCCAGTTCGTCCGCCGCGCCCTCGCGGTCGAAAAAGCTCTGCGCCTCTGAAAACGGCATGTAGATGCGGGTGCGGTCGATGTCGTAGCGTCCGGCGGTGAAGATATAGGCCACCTCGTAGGCGTTCACCCGCACGGAGGTGCCGAAGGCGGTTTTCACACCGTCGGGCGAGATAAGCCTGACCTTGTCGCCCACGCGCACCCCCAATTCGCGCGCCACGCCCGAGCCGATGGCGAGGCCGGGGCCGAACCCGTCGATGTCGCCGCGCGCCTCTTCGGGGTCGGCCACGCGCGGGATGGTCAAAAGATCGTCCTTGGCGATGCCGTAGATCTCGACCCCTGCGTTGCGCCCGTTCGCCGAGGCCATCACCTGTCCGCGCACCAGCGGCGCCACCCGCGTGACGCCGGGCACGGTGCGGATGCGGTCGGCCATCTCGGCGTAATCGGCAATCGCCCGCGTCGTGACGCCGGCATCGGTCACGTAGACCGAGGAATAGGCCGTGACATGGGCATTGGCCCCTAGGATCGTATCGACGAACTCGGCGCGGAACCCCGCCCGCACCGAAAGCGTGGCGATCAGCGCGAAGACCGCCAGCGTGATACCGATCAGGCTGATCCAGGTCATCACGCTCACGCCCCCCTCGGCGCGGCGCGCGCGCAGGTAGCGCCAGGCGATCATCCATTCGAAACCGGCGAAAGGAACGGTGCGGTTGGCCAAGGGGCGTGTCCTGTCAGTCATGGGCGCGGCGGACCTTGGGGGCGCCGGCGGGCGGCGTCAAGCGGTTCCCGGGCCGGGCGGCACGTCAATGCCGGGGATGTGCAGACGGCGTGGACGGCGGCACCCCGCCCGGCCCCCGGCTGCGTGCCCGGCCGCCGCAGCGGCAGGCATGTCGCGCCGTGCCTGCCCGAAAACCGGGCAATCGCAGGCCGGGGACCGACGCCGCCGTTACCCGGATTGACCAGGCCGGCTGGTCGGGCTGACACTTCGGGCGCGACGCAGACGGGCGGCGCCACTGCCCGCGGTGCCGATGTAACCCGCAGGACGACAACGGACCATGACCGCCGAAGAGACCTATGACTGGCTGCTAAGCGGCCCTGCCCCTGCGGGCACCGCGCCCGCCGACCGCCACGCGGCCGCATCTATTCTGGCGCTGGCGATGGCCGAGGCATGGGCGGACGGAGGATCGGCCGGCGCGCGTTGCGGACTGGGCCGCGCTGGTCTCGACGCGCTGGCCGCTGCGATTTTTCCGGCGCGGCGGGCCGATCTCGCAGCGCAGCCCTTGGGCCCCGCAGCCGACGAATACGCAGACGAGCAAACCGCGCTGCGCGAGCTTCTCAGCCTGAACGCCAGCCCCGACAGCCGTCTCGCCCCGCTTTTCGCCGCGATGGTCGCGCGGCGCGCGATGGAGCCCGACCATCTGTGGCAGGACCTCGGGCTGCGCAACCGCGACGAGCTTTCGTCCCTGCTCGACCGGCATTTCGCGCCGCTCGCCCGGCAGAATACCGAAGGCATGAAGTGGAAGCGGTTCTTCTACCGCAAGCTCTGCGAGGCCGAGGGGTTCGTGCTGTGCACCGCGCCCAGTTGCGCGGCCTGCACCGATGTCGAGATGTGCTTCGGCGAGGAGACGGGCGAGGCCCGCCTTGCCCGCACCGAGCGCCGTCCCCGCGCCGCGTCGTAAAGGCGACGCGGGCGTTGCCCGGTCAAAGCCATATCTGAAAGCTGCGGTTTGCGATGTCCGTGGCCGGTCTGAAATCGAGGGACGCCACCGGCGCGAGGTACCACGTTGACCTGGGTATCGTGCCTTTCAGGCGCGGCGAAAGCTTCGGTGGTGACCCAAATCGCAAACGCTGTGGACACGGTCCACCCGGGATCACCGCACCTCACGCGGGAACGGGCACTCGCCCCGCAACTGGCTGACGCCCTCCACGATCTGGCGCCGCTTGCCCCCAAGCTTGAGGTCGACCTCGTCGGCCCCATGCTCGCCGTCCTTGAATAGCCAACGCGCCTTGCGATCGGCTGCATCGGGACCGCTGAGCGACAGGATTTCTTGCAGGTGCCTTTCCAGGTCGAGATACATCTGCGGATCGAGTTGAGCGACCAGATAGCCCAGACCCGCAGGGTTCCACACGTTCTGCTTGACCGGCGGGTTGTCTGTGAATCGCGGGATCGCCCTGGCGAACTTGTCCTCGAAGAAATACCCCTCGAACACCGTTCGGGCGAGGCTCTCGATCTGCCCGGCTTCCCAGCCCGTATCGACGAAATCGCAATCATGCGCCGTGGACAGGATCGCCATGCCGAGAATGGGCTTGAGCGCGAAGACGTGATAGCCCTGCGCCTTGCTTCCGCGCATCAACTCTCTCGGCAGGAACCCGTCCCGCTCTGGGCGCGGGTCTTCGGTGATCTGATCGATTGCGCTTTCGAAGATCGCCTCGCTGGCCCGAAACAGCGTTCCGTCCCCGGTCAGGATCGCGGTCGGAAGCATGGCATAGCCGTTCCAGTACTGGATGTTGGTGTGGTCGAGCCCCTGCCGGCGCCGGTCGCCGATATAGTCGAGCGTCCCGTAAGAGAGCGTCGAGAACCAGTCGAGGATGACCTCGTTCTTGTCGCTGGTGGCGCCAACCGGCATGCGGGCGGCGCGCGCGCGGGTGCCGCGGCTTTTCAGGTAGGCGGCCGACAGGGAGCCCAAGGTCCAACTGCGCTCGGACCGCGCCTGGTTGCGCGAGCCATTCTCGCCGATCACCTCCATGCCATCGTGCTTGGCCCAGGTGTAGAGCATGTTCGCAGCACAAAGCGCCGCGCGCGCATCGGGATCGCCGCCAGCGGCATCGGTGGCCGCGACGACCTCTTCCAGATACCTGTCGAGATACCCGCTGGAAAGCTCGTTCAGGCGGACCTTTCGGCAGTCGAACACGTCGCCGCGCTGCCCGCTGCCACTGAGGTAGACAGGGTAGGTCGAAAGCGTTTTCCGAGGCGCGACCACGCCCGTGTCACAGCCCGTTACCGCAATCCGGTCGCGGTCGATCGTCCGGGCGATCAGCGCCTTTTCCCCCTTTGCGAAACAGGCGTTTCGCTCGCTGGCGGTCGGCGCCACCCCTTTGGGCAACGACGTCGCCGAAAAGGCTGGGGGTTCGGCAATGGCCGGCACGGCCGCACAGAACGACAAGGCGAAGCAAAGAACACGAAGCGAGATGCGCATGTCCAAGAGGCCCTTTCGCTGCTGCAGCCTGGCGTCAACCTAGCGCGCATCGTGCAGGGCGCAAACTTGCGCCGTGCGGCGAGGCACCGGATTTCCCGGTCCAGCGAATTCGCTGCGCATCCAAAAGGCAGAGCCGGACGCGCCGCGCAGGTTATCCGCGGCGGGCGCCTGCCCCCTCACAGCCAGGTGTGAGAGCTCCGGTGGGCCATGGGTTCCCAATGCTGCACGTTGGCCGCCTTGAGGTGGGGGTCGTAGATCTGGGCCACCCGGTCGATGGCGGCCTCGGGGCTCAGTTCCTCGCTTTCGCCGGTGCGGCGCGAGGTCAGCTCGACCACCCCGTTCTTCAGGCCCCGCGGGCCCACGGTGAGGCGCCAGGGCAGGCCGATCAGGTCCATCGTGGCGAATTTCGCCCCCGCCCGCTCCGCGCGGTCATCGTAAAGCGGATCGAGGCCGCGATCGCAGAGCGCCTGGTACAGCTTTGCGCAGGCCCCGTCGGCCTCTCCGTCGCCCTGCTTGAGGTTGACGATGCCGCAATGGAAGGGCGTGACTCCCTCGGGCCAGATGATGCCGGCCTCGTCATGGCTGGCCTCGATGATCGCGCCCAGCAGGCGCGACACGCCGATGCCGTGGCTGCCCATGTGGACCGGCACCCGCTGGCCGTCGGCGGTGTTGACCATCGCACCCATCGGCTCGGAATACTTGGTGCCGAAATAGAAGATCTGGCCGACCTCGATGCCCCGGCTCGTGCGCCGGCGTTCTTCGGGCACCTCGGCAAAGCGGTGCGGGTCGTGGGTCTCGTCGGTGCGGGCATAGGGCGTGGTCCATTCCCGCACGATCTCGGCGCAGGCGTCGCGGTCGTCGAAATCGACGTCGCGGCTGCCCAGTTTCAGATCGGTGATCGCGCTGTCGTAAAACACCTCGGACTCGCCCGTTTCCGCCAGCACGAGAAACTCGTGCGTGTCCTCGCCGCCGATCGGCCCCGAGTCGGCGCGCATCGGGATCGCCTGCAGCCCCATGCGTTCGTAGGTGCGCAGGTAGCTGACCATGTGCCGGTTATAGGCGTGGATCGCACTGTCGTAATCGAGATCGAAGTTGTAGCCGTCCTTCATGTAGAACTCGCGGCCCCGCATCACCCCGAAGCGCGGGCGGATCTCGTCGCGGAACTTCCACTGGATGTGGTAGAGCGTCAGCGGCAGGTCCTTGTAGCTGGACACATGGGTGCGGAAGATGTCGGTGATCATCTCCTCGTTGGTGGGCCCATACAGCATGTCGCGGTCGTGCCGGTCGCGGATGCGCAGCATTTCCGGCCCGTAGGCGTTGTAGCGGCCCGATTCCTGCCAGAGGTCGGCGGGCTGGATCGTCGGCATCAGCATCGGAATATGGCCCGCGCGGATCTGTTCCTCGTGGACGATCTGCTCGATCTTCTTGAGCACCCGAAAGCCCAGCGGCAGCCAGGAATAGATGCCGGCCGAGGCCTGCTTTATCATGCCCGCGCGCAGCATGAGCCGGTGGCTGGCGATCTGCGCTTCGGCGGGGGTTTCCTTGAGAACGGGCAGAAAATAGCGGGACAGGCGCATGGGTCCTCGGCCTCTCGGTTTCGCGTCTGGCCCCATCTAGGCCATAAGGCGCGGCCAGACAAGCGCCGCGGCTGGGCCTTGCAACGGCGCCGGGCTTGGGCGATGACAGCAAGGACAAAAAGGGGGCCGCCATGGCGCTGCCGGTTCGGAAACAACTGAAATACTGGGGCATCGCGGCCGCGATCTTCTTTGCGCTTCTGTGGTTTCTGGGCGACGTGATCGTGCCCTTCCTGATCGGCGCGGCTATCGCCTATTTCCTCGATCCCGTGGCCGACCGGCTGGAGCGCTTGGGCACCAGCCGCACGCTGGCGACCGTAATCATCATGTTCTCGCTGGTGCTGTTCGGTACGGCGCTGGTCCTGCTGATCGTGCCACTGGTGGCGGAACAGGGCACCCAGCTGGTGCGCACCGCGCCGGCGATGTTCACCCAGCTCACGACCTGGCTGACCGAGCGTTACCCCGACCTGATGAACTCCGAGTCGGTGCTGCGCAAATCGCTGCAAAGCATCAGCGAGGCGGTGCAGGCGCGCGGCGGCGAGTTGCTGAACAGCGCCCTGACCTCGGCGATGAGCGTAATCAACGTGCTGCTGTTGCTGTTCATCGTGCCGGTGGTCACCTTTTACCTGCTGCTCGACTGGGACTTGATCGTCGCCGAGATCGACAAGATGTTGCCGCGCGACCATGCCCCGGTGGTGCGCCGTCTGGCGCGCGAGATCGACACCGCGCTGGCCTCTTTCGTACGCGGCCAGGGGTCGGTCTGCCTGATCATGGCGGTGTTTTACGGCATCACGCTAATGGCGGTGGGCCTGCAATTCGGGCTGGTCGTCGGCATCCTGTCGGGGCTGTTGGCCTTTATCCCCTTTGTCAGCTCGATCCTGGGCGGTGTGGTTGCCATCGGTCTGGCCGTCTTCCAGTTCTGGGGCGAGTGGCTGATGATCGCGCTGGTGGCCGTCGTTTATGTCGGCGGTCAGATGCTGGAGGGCAATTTCCTCACGCCCAAGCTGGTGGGCTCGTCGGTGGGATTGCACCCTGTCTGGGTCATCTTCGCGCTGTCGGCCTTCGGCGCGGTGTTCGGTTTTGCCGGCCTTCTGGTCGCGGTGCCGGTGGCCGCGGCGCTGGGGGTGCTGGCGCGCTTCGGCATCGCGCAGTATCTCGACAGCCGGCTCTATCGCGGCCTCGCCGAACGGCGCGATGGCGAGCCCGGCGGCGAGTGAACATGGCCCGCCAACTGACCTTCGACCTGCCGGTGCGCCCGGCGCGGGGGCGCGAGGCATTCTTTGTCACGCCCGCCAACCAAACCGCGCTGGCCCAGGTCGAGGATTGGCGCGACTGGCCGCAGGGAAAGCTCGTGCTGGTCGGCCCCGAGGGCAGCGGCAAGACCCATCTGACCCATGTCTGGGCGGCGCAAAGCGGGGCGCGTGTCGTCGCGGCCGGCGCGCTGGCCGGCACCGGCCTGCCCGAACTGGCCGCCGAGGGCGCGGTCGCTGTCGAGGATGCCGACCGCGCGGCGGGCGATGCCGCGGCCGAGCGCGCGCTTTTCCACCTGCACAACCTGCTTTTGGCCGAGGGCGGCGCGCTTTTGGTGACGGCGCGGCACGCGCCGCGCGACTGGCCGCTGACGCTGCCCGATCTGAAAAGCCGGATGGAGGCCACCGCCACCGCCCATCTTCAGGGCCCCGACGATGCGTTGCTGGCGGCGCTGCTGGTCAAGCTCTTCGCCGACCGCCAGCTTGCCGTCGATCCGGGGCTCGTGGCCTATCTGGTCGACCGGATGGACCGCTCTTTCGCCGCCGCGCAGGCGCTGGTAGAGGCTCTTGACCACGAGGCGCTGGCCACCGGCCGCAAGCCGGGTATCCGTCTGGCGGCCGAGGTGCTGGACAAGGCCCAGGGCCCGGCCCCATAACGTCACCCAATTGTCACAGAGCATACGCATAAGCCCCCCATGACCGAAGCCAATTTCCTGACCGCCACGCTGCCCGAGCCGGTGGAGATCCCCGAGACCCACCGCACCGGCCCCAAGCGGTTCTTCAACCGCGAACTCAGTTGGCTGGGCTTCAACTGGCGCGTTCTCGACGAGGCCAGAAACCCACGCGTCCCCCTGCTGGAACGGCTGCGCTTCGTGTCGATCTCGGCCACCAATCTCGATGAATTCTACACGGTACGCGTCGCGGGCCTGCGCGAACTTGCGAAAGAGGGCAACACAACGCCCGCCGCCGACGGCCTGACCCCGGCCGAGCAACTGGTGCTGATCGACAAGGACGCGCGCAAGCTGCTGCAATCGCAGCAGACCGCCTGGAACCAGCTCAAGCGCGAGATGGAGGACGAGGGTATCCATATCCTCACGCGGTCCAAGCTGGCCGCCGAGGACAAGGCCGAAATGAAGCACTATTTCCTGCACAAGGTCTTCCCGGTGCTCTCGCCGCTGGCAATCGACCCGGCGCACCCGTTCCCGTTCATCCCCAACACGGGCTTCTGCCTCGCGCTTCAGCTTGAACGCGATTCCGACCGCCGGCCGCTGCAGGCGCTCTTGCCGATCCCCGCGCAGATCGACCGGTTCATTCCGCTGCCCTCGAAGGAGGGCGCGCACCGCTTCCTGCCGCTGGAGGAATTGCTTCTGATCCATCTCGGCTCGCTCTTTCCGGGCTATACCGCCGTGGGAAGCTGCACCTTCCGGGTGCTGCGCGACAGCGATCTGGAACTCGAGGAAGAGGCCGAAGACCTGGTGCGCGAGTTCGAGACCGCGCTCAAGCGCCGCCGCCGCGGCGAGGTGGTGCGCATGAAACTGTCGGCCGGCGCGCCCGAAGAGCTGCGCAGCGTGATCATGCGCGAGCTGCAAATCGGCGAGGAAGAGGTCATCGAAGTGCGCGGCCTGATCGGCGTGGCCGACCTCAAGGAACTGGTCGTCGATGACCGCCGCGACCTGCTGTGGCCCTCGTTCACGCCGCGCGTCCCCGAGCGCGTACAGGACCACGAGGGCGACATGTTCTCGGCGATCCGCCAGAAAGACATGCTGCTGCATCACCCCTACGAGACGTTCGACATGGTGGTGCGCTTTCTGCAGCAGGCCGCGCGCGACCCCAACGTTCTGGCGATCAAGCAGACGCTCTACCGCACCTCGAAAGACAGCCCCATCGTCAGCGCGCTGTGCGAGGCCGCCGAGGACGGCAAGTCGGTCACGGCGCTGGTCGAGCTGAAGGCCCGTTTCGACGAGGCCGCCAACATCCAGCAATCGCGCCGGCTGGAGCGTTCCGGCGCGCACGTGATCTATGGTTTCATCAACTACAAGACACACGCCAAGATCAGCGCCGTGGTCCGGCGCGAGGGCGACCAACTGGTGACCTATACCCATTACGGCACGGGCAACTATCACCCGATCACGGCGAAGATATACACCGACCTCAGCCTCTTTACCTGTAATCCGGCGCTGGGCCGCGACGCGACGAAGGTGTTCAACTACGTCGGCGGCTATGCCGAGCCGGAAGAGATGGAAAACCTCTCGATCTCGCCGATCACGCTGAAGCCCACGCTCTTGAAGCGCATCGCCGAAGAGGCCGAGCACGCCAAGGCCGGCCGCCCGGCCGAGATTTGGGCCAAGATGAACTCGCTGATCGAGCCCGACGTGATCGATGCGCTCTACGCCGCCAGCCAGGCCGGGGTAAAGATCAGCCTGGTGGTGCGCGGCATCTGCGGGCTGCGCCCCGGCATCAAGGACCTGAGCGAGAACATCCGGGTGAAATCCATCGTCGGCCGGTTTCTCGAACATTCGCGCATCGCCTGTTTCGGCAACGGCCAGGGCCTGCCGTCGAGGTCCGCGCGGGTCTATATCTCGTCGGCCGACTGGATGGGGCGCAACCTCAACCGGCGGGTCGAGACGCTGGTGGAGATTACCAACGACACCGTCAAGGCGCAGATCGTCGACCAGATCATGGCCGCGAACATGGCCGACGAGACGCGAAGCTGGGTGATGCAGCCCGATGGCAGATTCGACCGTTTCCCTTTTGCCGAGGATGCGTTCAACTGCCACGACTTCTTCATGAAATATCCCTCGCTCTCGGGCCGCGGCACCGCCGGCGCGGCGGATGTGCCGAAACTGGCGACGCCGAAAGATTGACGCCGCCCGGTCGGGTTTGGCACTGTCGTACAAGGCTTTGGGGAGCTTAGGCATGGATGGCATCTCGGATCAGCCCTCGGACGACTGGGGGCCATTCGGACGGCCTTTGTTCAACGACCCCGAGGCGCGGGCGCTCAGCCGCGTCGGCGTCGTCGATATAGGCTCGAACTCGGTGCGCCTTGTCGTGTTCGACGGCGCCGCCCGCAGCCCCGCCTATTTCTTCAACGAAAAGGTCATGTGCGGCCTCGGCGCCGGGATGAGCGAAACCGGGCGCCTGTCGCCCGACGGGCGCCGCCGGGCGCTGTCCGCGCTGAAACGATTTGCCCTTCTGGCCGAGGGGATGGACGCCACGCCGCTGACCGCGGTGGCCACCGCAGCGATGCGCGAAGCCGAGGACGGCCCCGAGTTTCAGGAGATCATCGAGCGCGAGACCGGGCTCAAGCTCTGGGTCGTCGACGGCACCGAAGAGGCGCGCCTGTCGGCGCAGGGCGTGCTGCTGGGCTGGCCCGAGGCCGAGGGGATCGTGTCGGATATCGGCGGCTCGTCGATGGAACTGGCCGAGCTCAAGGCCGGTAGCGTGGGAAAATGCGCGACCTCTCCGCTGGGCCCCCTGAAGCTGCGCGACATCGCCAAGGATAAAAAGGCGCTCGCCGGTTATATCTCCGATCACATCGACCGGCTGGCCACCGACATGGGCACCGATCATGAACGGCTTTACCTGGTCGGCGGCTCGTGGCGGGCGATCGCCAAGCTCGACATGGCCCGGCGCGACTATCCCATGAAGGTGCTGCACGAGTACCGGATGACGCGCAAATCGCTGACCGCGACGCTGAAATGGATCGCCGAGAACGACCCGGACGAGCTGCGCTCGATGACCGGCACCTCGTCGGACCGGATGTCGCTGGTGCCGCTCGCCTCGGAGGTGCTGCGACAGCTGGTTTCCACGTTCAAACCCAGCGAGATCGCGATTTCCAGCTACGGCATCCGCGAGGGGCTGCTTTACGAGCATATGCCCCAATCGCTGCGCGAGACCGACCCGATGATCGAGGCGTGCCGCTTCGCCGAGGTCAGCAGCGCCCGCATCCCGGGCTTTGGCCGGCGGCTCTACAGCTTCGTCAAGCCGCTCTTCGAGGGCGCCGACCCCGAGCGGCGGCGCCTCGTCAAGGCCGCCTGCCTCCTGCACGACACCGCCTGGCGCGCCCATCCCGATTACCGGCACGAGGTCTGCTTCGACAACGCCACCCGTGCCAACCTGGGCGGGCTCGACCATCCGGGCCGCGTGTTCTTGGGTCTCGCCCTCTTGCACCGCTACAAGAACAACCGCTCGGGCAGCCGGTTCGAACCGCTGTTCGAGCTGTTGAGCGAAGAAGAGATCACCGCGGCCGAGGTGCTGGGCAAGGCCATGCGCTTTGGCTCGATGTTCGAGTCGCAAGCCCCCGACCGCGCGGCCGAGCTGCGCTATTCGGCCAAGAAGAACAAGCTGGACCTCATCCTCGCCCACGGGGCAGCGCCGCTTTTTGGCGAGGTCGCAGAATCACGCTTTGCGTCGCTGGCGAAATCGCTGGGGGTGGAGACCGAGGTAAAAACGGCGGACGGTTGAGCCGCGTTCAAATCTCGATCTCGCCCTGGGGGGCCTCTTCGGGCACCAGCGGGGTCTTGCGGCGGATGATGATGTCGCCGTTGGGCAGCATCTCGGGCATGTGGTAGGCGTCGAAATCCTCGATAAGCCCCAGCAACTCGCGCAGTGCCGGCTCCATGTTCTCGGCGAGTTCGCGCAGGGCGGGCTCCATCTCGTCGCCCAACCCCTCGAAGAACTGGCGCATGCCGCGCTCCAACAGCTCAAGCCCTTCGCGCATGTCGTCCCTCGGCGCCGGTGTCTCCTGCGCGGCGGCCGGGCCGAGCGATACGAAAGCGGCAAGCGTGAGGGCGGCAGGCAGTCTCATGTCATGGAATATAGGCGAGTACACCCAGCAGGAGAAGCCTCAGAGATCAAGATCGAGCGTCACCGGGAAATGGTCCGACGCCGTCAGCAGCGCGTCGCGCAGTTCGGGCACGCGGTAAAGCGCCGGGTCGTCGAACGGGTGCCAGATGCGCCAGCGCCGCGCGCGGGCGCGCAGGTCGGGCGAGACCATGATGTAGTCCAGCAGCGCCGAGAGATAGCGCCCCTCGCTGGCAATAAAGAACCGCGCGGTGATGGGCTGTGCGGCCAGACGTCCCTGCAATGCCTGCCTGGCATGGGGGTCGAAGAGGCGCAGACCGGGCCGCTCTTCGTTGCCGAGCACGATCTCGACCCCGGAGCGGCCGAAAAGCTTTTCGTATTCGTCGAGGCCCGGACCGTCGTTGAAATCGCCGAGCACCACCAGCGGGTCGCCGGCGCTCAGATGTCCCACCACCCGCTGGCGCAGCCAGATGCATTGGGCCAGTTGCTTGCGCCGGTTCTCTATCGAGAGGCGCGTCACCTCTTCGGGTGTGCGCGCGCCATGCGGAGCCTTCGATTTGGCATGAACCCCGATCATGCGGAACGCGGTGCCGCTGGCGGTCTCTACCGCCAGTTCCAGCGGCGGCTTTGAAAACCGGATCAGCTCGGGCTCGGCGTCGACATCCACATCCCGGCGAAACACCCCGTCGAACCGCGGCGCATCGGCCGACCCCTTCTTGCCGGTGGGCGCGCCTTGCGGATCGTGGCGTACCGACAGGGTGTCGGGGTCGTAAAGCAGCGCGATTTCCTGCTGGGTGTCGTTTTCGAACCCGGTGATCGCGCGGCACGCCCGCAGATCCATCGCCGCGGCGAACCCTTCCAGCGCGGGCACCGTGGCGCGGCGCCCGTTATGGTCGGGCGCCTCGATGATCATCACCGCGTCGGCATCCATCGCGGTGAACACGATGCCCAGCGCCGCGATCTGGTCGGCGCGGCGCACGTCGTGCCGCCCCGACCAGGCCTGATCGTCCAGCAAGCGCCCGTCATCGTCGAAAAGCTGATCGAACCACTCCACGTTGTAGGTGGCGATCCTCATGCGCCGCGCTCCTGCCGGATCGTCTCCCATGCCCTGTTGATGGCGACCAGCCGCCGCTCGGCAAGCTTGACCGCCTCTTGCGGCACACCGCGCGCGAGCATCCGGTCGGGATGGGCCTCGCGCACCTCGTTGCGCCAGACCCGGCGGATCGTTTGCAGGTCGTCGTCGGGCTCGACGCCCAGCACCGCGTAGGGGTCCGGCACGGCATCGGGCACGAACCGCGCGCGCAGGGTGCGGAACTGACGGTCGCTCATGCCAAATATCTCGGCCACCCGCGTCAGAAACGCGTCTTCGTGGGGGTGATAGGCCCCATCCGCCACGGCGATGAAGAACAGCCCCTCCATCAGGTCGCACAGCGTGTCGGCCCCCTCGTCGAACATCCGCCGTATTCGCGTCGCGTAATCCTCGAACCCGGCCACGTCCTGCCGGGCAAGGTCGAAGACGCGCGCCGCGTTGGCCTCTTCGCCCGGCGGGATGGTGAACACCTCGCGGAACGCCGTCACCTCGTCGCGGGTCACCCGCCCGTCGGCCTTGGCCATCTTCGCCCCCAGCGCGATCACCGCGATGGTGAAGGCCACGCTGCGCTCTGGCGGGGTGCGCAACCGGTCGAAGACGCGCGACAACGCCTCGCCCTGTGACAGGGCGGCCAGGGCCGTGGCGATGCGTGTCCAGATCGACATGGGCGCGAGCCTAGACCTGCACGCGCGCTGTGTCAGGTGGGGTTTGCAGCACCTTCTGCATCAGCACCAGGTCCAGCCACCGCCCGGCCTTGCGCCCGACCTCGGCCATCCGCCCTGCCTCGGCATAGCCCAGCGCGGCGTGAAAGGCGACGGCGCCGGGATTGGCGGCGCTGATGCCGGCAACCATCACATGCGCGCCGGCCGCCGCGGCATGGGCCTCGAGCGCGGCCATCAGCGCCCGGCCCAGCCCCCGCCCCCGCGCCGCCGGCGCCAGCAGCACCGTGTGCTCCATCGCATGGACATAGCCCGCGCCGGCGCGAAACTGTCCGTAGGTGGCAAACCCCGCCACGGCGCCCTCACGCTCTCCCACGAAAAATCCCTGCCCCGCCGCCTGGCGCGCCGCGATCAGCCCGGCCACCTCGGCCACGTGCTTTTCCACAGAATTGAAGGTGATCAGCGTGTCGCGGATGACCTGGTTCCAGATCGCCGCCACGGCGGCAGCATCGCCGGGGCCGGCTGCCCGCACCCTCATTCCAGCACGCGCCGGCCCGAGGGCGTGTCGATCACCGCCCTCAGCGCCTTTTCCGGCCCTTCGTGCAACGCCACCATCGGCTCGTCGATCACGCCCCTCAGCGCCTCGCCCAGCGCCACGGCCTCGGGGTGGTGGATGTCGAGCGCCACCAGCCGACAGCCCGCATCGGGCAGGCGCGCCGCCGGATGCGCCACGCCCTGCCATTCGATAAACGCCGGAAACGCGCCGTCAAAGGGCAGCCGCCCATCTTCGGGCACGGCCATGCGCCAGTTCAGCTCTCCCCGGCTCAGCGCCATCGGCCGGCCCGTCCCCGCCGGTGCCGCCGCCAGCGCGGCCTCCAGGCCATTCTCCTCGCAGCGCGCGATCCAGTTGCTCAGCCGCGGCGGGCCCGCGAACCGATCGAGGTCGAACCAGCGCGCGCGCCCCGGCGCGGGCGCCGCCGGGTCGATGGCGATCACCTCCAGATACAGCCCCGGGCCAAGGTGCAGCAGCCGGTTATGGGTGCCCATCGCCGCATGCGCCCCGCCGGGCGCCAGGCCGACGCCCAGAGCGGCCTCGACGGCCGCCACGCCCGCCTCCAGGTTCTCTGCGGCAACCGCCAGATGATCGAGACGCACCATCGCCTTGTCCTTTCCCTCGCTCCCGCACCTGCCCGCCGGGCGCATGCGTCGACGCCCATGCATTGCCTGTCGCCGTCCTCCCGGCAGGACCGGCCGCCAGGCCCCTCCATGCTCTCGCGCGCCCAGGACGGTTTTTCAACCTCCCTGAATGAAAGGCTCTGCTGCGCATGGTCGCGCCGCCGCCGCCCGGCCGAACGGTCCCGGATGCCCTTTCCGGTTCTTCTGGCGGGAAATATCCTCGGGGGGCGTGCCCGGGCCCCGGCCCGGGCGCGGCGGGGGGCAGACAGCCCCCCGTGACGCCCTCTCAGGCCGTGCGCGCCGCGCGGATCAGGCTCAGGATATCCTGCGCCGCCGCGGGAATGTTGGTGCCCGGCCCGAAGATCGCCTTGACCCCCGCCTTTTTCAGAAAATCGTAATCCTGGTGCGGGATCACACCGCCGCAAATCACGATGATATCCTCGGCGCCCTGCGCCTTGAGCGCCTCGATCAGCTTGGGCGCAAGCGTCTTGTGCCCGGCCGCCTGCGACGAGATGCCGACCACGTGCACGTCGTTGTCGACGGCATCCTGCGCCGCCTCTTCGGGGGTCTGGAACAGCGGACCGACATCGACGTCGAAACCGATATCGGCAAAGGCCGTGGCGATCACCTTGGCGCCGCGGTCATGCCCGTCCTGGCCCATCTTGACCACCAGCATCCGCGGCCGCCGCCCCTCGTCCTCGGCAAACGCCTCGACCGATTTCTGGATCGCGGCGAACCCCTCGTCGCCCTCGTAGGCCGCGCCGTAGACGCCGGCCAGTGTCTTGACCTCCGCCCGGTGCCGCCCGAATGCCTTTTCCATCGCCATGCTGATCTCTCCCACCGTGGCGCGCGCGCGGGCGGCCTCGACCGCCAGGCGCAAGAGATTGCCCTCACCGCTCTGCGCGGCCTGCTCCAGATCGGCCAGGGCCGCGTCGCAGGCGGCCTGGTCGCGGCCCGCGCGCAGTTTCTTAAGATGCGCGACCTGGCTATCGCGGACCCTGACGTTGTCCACATCGAGGATGTCGATCTCCTGTTCCTCGTCGAGCCGCCACTTGTTGACGCCGACGATCACCTCGTCGCCGCGGTCGACGCGCGCCTGCCAGCGCGCGGCGGCCTCTTCGATCCTGAGCTTGGGCATGCCGGAGGCCACCGCCTTGGTCATGCCGCCCATCTCGTCGATTTCCTCGATGATCTTCCAGGCCGCGTCGGCCAGATCGGCGGTCAGCTTCTCGACGTAGTACGATCCCGCCAGCGGATCGACGACCTTGGTCACCTTGGTCTCGTTCTGCAGGATCAGCTGGGTGTTGCGCGCGATCCGGGCCGAGAATTCGGTGGGCAGCGCGATGGCCTCGTCAAAAGCGTTGGTGTGCAGCGATTGCGTGCCGCCGAGGACCGCGCTCATCGCCTCGTAGGCGGTGCGGACGATGTTGTTGTAGGGGTCTTGTTCGGCCAGCGAAACGCCCGAGGTCTGGCAGTGGGTGCGCAGCATCAGCGATTTCGGGTTCTTCGGCTCGAACTCGCTCATGATACGGTGCCACAGGAACCGCGCGGCGCGCAGCTTGGCGATTTCCATGAAGAAGTTGGTGCCGATGGCAAAGAAGAACGACAGCCGCCCGGCAAAGGCGTCGACGTCCAGCCCGCGGTCGAGCGCCGCTTTGACGTATTCCTTGCCGTCGGCCAGCGTAAAGGCCAGCTCCTGCACCAGGTTCGCGCCGGCCTCCTGCATGTGGTAGCCGGAGATCGAGATCGAGTTGAACCGCGGCATGTCGGTCGAGGTGAACTCGATGATGTCCGAGATGATGCGCATCGAGGGCTCGGGCGGGTAGATATAGGTGTTGCGCACCATGAACTCTTTGAGGATGTCGTTCTGGATGGTGCCCGACAGCTGCGCCCGGTCGACCCCCTGTTCCTCGCCCGCGACGATGAAATTGGCGAGGATCGGGATCACCGCGCCGTTCATCGTCATCGAGACCGAGATATCGCCCAGCGGGATGCCGTCGAACAACACCTTCATGTCCTCGACGCTGTCGATGGCCACGCCCGCCTTGCCCACGTCGCCCACGACGCGCGGGTGGTCGCTGTCATAGCCGCGATGGGTGGCCAGGTCGAAGGCGACCGACACGCCCTGCTGCCCCGCGGCCAGCGCCTTGCGGTAGAAGGCGTTCGATTCCTCGGCGGTGGAAAAACCCGCATATTGCCGGATCGTCCAGGGCCGGCCGGCATACATGGTGGCCTTCGGGCCGCGGGTGAACGGCGCCTCGCCGGGAACCGCGCCCATATGGGCCAGCCCTTCGGTATCGTCCTCTGTATAAAGCGGCTTGACCGCGATGCCCTCGGGCGTTTGCCAGGTCAGCTCGTCGGGGTTGCGGCCCTTCATTTCCTTCTCGGCCAGCCTGGCCCAGGTCTCTTTCTTGTCGGTCATCGGCAGAGTCCTTTCCTCAGCCCCGCTCAGTCGCGGGTTCGTTCTTCGCTTTCCTGTCCAGCGCGCCTATATGAGGCGGGACAGGAGGTTGTATGAAAATCCGTCTCGTCCTCGGCCTTGTTGCCATGTTGCCCGCGGCAGCCATCGCCGCCGAAGACCCCGGCGCGCTTGCGCGCTGGCAGGCTGACCCGTCCTTGGTGCTGGAGGCCGATGACCTGGAGATCGAGGCGTTCCATTGGCTCGCCCGGCCGGTGGTCGTGTTCGCCGACAGCCCGGCCGACCCGCGATACCGCGAGCAGATGCAATTGCTGACCGCGCGGCTGGACGAACTGGCGGACCGCGACGTGGTCATAATCACCGATACCGACCCCCAGGCGCGTTCACCGCTGCGCCAGAAGTTGCGCCCGCGCGGCTTCATGCTGGTGCTGATCGGCAAGGATGGCGGCGTCAAGCTGCGCAAGCCCTTCCCCTGGGACGTACGCGAGATCACCCGCTCGATCGACAAGACGCCCCTGCGCCAGCAGGAGATCCGCGACCGGGCCGGGGGGGGCGGGTAAAGGGTCACTCCAGACCCTCCGCAAAGCTGAAGCGCGCGCCCTCGGGCAGGCTGGGCACGAACCCCGCCAGCTTGTCGCGCAGCCCCGCCGCCGCCTCGGGCCGGGTGGCGTAGAAGATCACGACCGGCGCCGCGACAAAGCCCTGCGGACCGGTCAGTTCGAGTTCGCCCAGGCGCACCCAGTCCGGCCCGGCGCCCGGGCCCAGCCACCGCTCGTAGACCATCGCCAGGTCGGCGCCGTGCCGCTGGGGCAGCCCGTCGGCCCAGCCGGGCCCCATGCCGGCCTGCCGCGCCGCCAGCGCCTCGGACGAGGCCAAGCCCCACAGGTCGACCACGTAATCGGGGTTGCGGTAGGCCACCCAGCCGATGTCGTTGACCGCCACCGGCGCCGCGATCACCTCTTTCGCGATCCGGCCCAACTGGCGCTGCTGGAGGTAGACCGCGCGCGCCGAGGCCGGCCCCTCGGCCAGCACAAGCGGCAGGTAGGTCGACAGCGGCAGCGCCAGGACGATGGCCGGCATCACCGGCGCGAGGGCCGGCATCCGGTCGCGCCCGGCCAGCGCCCAATAGCCGAAGGCGTAGACCGCCGCGCCGATCAGGAAGACCAGCATGTAATGCTCGTAGCGATAGCTCCAGCCCATCTTGCCGAGGATCAGATGCGCCGGCGCCACCACCATGGCGATCAGCACGATGGGGGCGGTGCGCTTGCGCGTCAGCGGGCGCGCGAATAACAGGCCCAGCCCCACGGCCAGCACGATCAGAACCGTCGCCACCCCCATGGGGCCGAACAGGTTGATCAGAACCCTGTACACCATGGCCTGCATGCCAGAGACGCCCGGAAACTCCATCGACGAAAGCTTGGCCATCACCGAACTGGGCAAGGGCCCGATGCCAAGCGCGGTGAGAAACGCCACGAACCCGGCAAAGGGCAGCACCGCGCCCGCCGTCAGCAACAGCCCCGCCCGGCGCGCCCCCGACAGCAGCAGGTAGGCACAGACCGTCAGCGAGATCGCCAGCCCCTCGGGCCGCAGCAGCGGGCCCAGCACGATCCCCAGCGACAAGAGCCAGCCCACCCGATTGTCACGTGCCAGCACGATGAGGCCCAGCAGGACCATAAGGCTGACCAGCGCATGCAGGCTGTGCTCCATCCCCAGAAAGGCCACGCCGGCCATGTTCAGCGCGACCGGCCCGATCGCGGCCAGCGCCAGGGCCATGCCGGGAAAGCGGCCGAATTCCGACCATGCGATCAGCTTGCCCCAGGCCCAGCCGCAGCCCAGTAGCGCAAGCATGTTGACGAGCGCGGGCAGGTAGCGCTGCACCTCCGTCCCCGCCATCGGTGTCAGCAACAGCGGGTAGAGAACCGATGAATCGGCCGAGGCGAACTCGCCCGGATTCACCCCATAGCCGCCGCCGGCGATCGAGCGGGCCATTTCGAGGTGGATATAGACGTCGTCCAGCGGGTATTCGAACACCCCGCCGGTCTGGATCAGGGCCAGCACCTGAAGGACGATGTAATGCACCAGCCCCGCCAGCGCCGCCCAAAGCGGCAGCGCCGGGCGCCACGTGGCGCGGTCTGGCGTTGCAGGTTGTGCCGTATCGCTCATTCGAACTCCATGATCACGTCATCCACCGCCAGGCTGTCGCCCGCACCGGCATTGATCTTGGTCACGATGGCCTTGCGCTCGGCGCGCAGGATGTTTTCCATCTTCATCGCCTCGACGGTGCAGAGCGCCTGGCCTTCCTGCACTTCTTGGCCCTCTTCCACGTCGACCTTCACGATCAGCCCCGGCATCGGGCAGAGCAGCATCTTGGAGGTGTCGGGCGGAAGCTTTTCGGGCATCAGCGCGGCGAGTTCCGCCTGGCGCGGCGTGTAGACCGACACCCGCATATCCGCGCCGCGATGGCGGACGCGGAACCCGTTCGGTGCCTTGCCGACCTTCAGCACCAACGGTTCGCCGTCGATAGTGAGCCGCGCCAGCGGCTGGCCCGGCGTCCAGGCGGAGGTGACGCGATGGTGATCGCCCTCGTCGAAATGCACGGTCGAGCCCTCGTGATCGGCCTCGATCCTGACCGCGAACCAGACGCCCTGGGCGCAGACCACCCAGTTGTCACCCACATGGCGTTCGTGATTGTCCATCGTCCCGGAGATACGGGCGCGTCGGATCTCGGCGACGCGGAACATCGCCGCCGCGGCCGCCGCAACCTTGCGCAGTTCCGGCGCGGGCAGGTCTACGCCCTCGAACCCCTCGGGATACTCCTCGGCGATGAAGGCGGTTGTGATATCGCCCGAGCAGAATCGCGGATGCTCCATCACCGCCGCAAGAAACGGCAGGTTGTGGCCGATGCCCTCGACCTCGAACGCATCGAGCGCGGTGCGCATCTCCTCGATGGCCTGGTCGCGGGTCGGCCCCCAGGTGCAAAGCTTGGCGATCATCGGGTCATAATACATCGAGATCTCGCCACCCTCGTAGACGCCGGTGTCGTTGCGCACGACGGCCGAGTCGTGGGAGGATTCGGCGGGCGGGCGGTAGCGCGTCAGCCGCCCGATAGAGGGCAGGAAACCGCGATACGGATCTTCGGCGTAAAGCCGGCTTTCCATGGCCCAGCCGTGCAGCTTGACGTCCTTCTGCGCGATCTTCAGCTTTTCACCGGCCGCAACGCGGATCATCTGCTCGACCAGGTCGATGCCGGTGATCAGCTCTGTGACCGGGTGCTCCACCTGGAGGCGGGTGTTCATTTCCAGGAAGTAGAAGTTCTTGTCGCCGTCGACGATGAATTCCACCGTGCCGGCGCTGGCATAGCCCACCGCCTGGGCCAGCGCGACCGCCTGTTCGCCCATCGCCTTGCGCGTCGCGGGGTCGAGGAAGGGCGAGGGCGCCTCTTCGATGACCTTCTGGTTGCGGCGCTGGATCGAACATTCCCGTTCGCCCAGGTAGATGCAGTTGCCGTGCGTGTCGGCCAGCACCTGGATCTCGATATGGCGCGGCTGGGTGACGAATTTCTCGATGAAGATGCGGTCGTCGCCGAAGGAACTGGCCGCCTCGTTCTTGGACGACTGAAAGCCCTCGCGCGCCTCTTCGTCGGTCCAGGCGATGCGCATCCCCTTGCCGCCGCCGCCCGCGGACGCCTTGATCATCACCGGATAGCCGATTTCCTTGGAAATCTTGACCGCCTCGTCGGCGTCCTCGATCAGGCCCATGTAGCCGGGCACGGTCGACACTCCGGCCTCCTGGGCGATCTTTTTAGAGGTGATCTTGTCGCCCATCGCCTCGATGGCATTCGCGGGCGGGCCGATGAACGCGACGCCGGCTTTTTCCAGCGCCTCGGCAAAACGCTTGTTTTCGGACAGGAAACCATAGCCCGGATGCACCGCCTCGGCACCGCTTGCCTTGATCGCCTCCATGACCTTGTCGATCACGATATAGGACTGATTGGCCGGCGGCGGGCCGATATGGATCGCCTCGTCGGCCATTTCCACATGCAGCGCGTTGCGGTCCGCGTCCGAATAGACGGCGACCGTGGCAATCCCCATCTTGCGGGCGGTCTTGATGACTCGGCAGGCGATCTCGCCCCGGTTCGCGATCAGGATCTTGTTAAACATTTCTGTCCCTTCCAGCCTTGGGCCGGGTCGCCTTGGCGCCGGCCGCCATAGAAAAACACCCACCGGCCGCGGGCCGCGCGGCGGTGGGTGTCGCGTGATGTCGGTGGGGCGACGAGACGCCCCGGACAAGCGTGATGTCAGTAGCAGAGGCCTGCGTCGTCGCACAGCGCACCGGCGGCCGCGCCGCCGGCCGCACCGGCGGCCACGTTTTCGTCCAGCAGGTCGGCCACGATGGCCCCGGTCGCCGCGCCGGCAATCGCCCGGTCGCGGTCATTCGACAGGCCGCAGCCCGTGAGAAGAGCGGCGGCAAGTGCCGCGAAAATCGCCTTGTCCATGTCGGACCCCTCCGTATTGCACATGGCGCAAACCTACGCGCAGCACGCGGCACGCAACAGGGGCCGGCCCCGGCACCGGCGGCAGATCGCCGGCCCGGCGAACGCAAAAAATTCGGCCTGCCCACGCGTGGGCGAGGCCGAAGAAATGGGGAAGGGTAACGCCTTGGATCCGGATCGGGACTTGGGGGAAGACCCGCCGAAGCCATGAAAACCGTGACCGATTCCGCCCGCCGGTCAAAGCCCGCCGTGCGGCGCGGCCCGACATGGGCCGTTTCCCGCCAGATCCGCGCCCCTGCAAGCGAGATCATGCCGAAACCTCCCCGTCGAACAGATCGGGAAAACTCGACCTGGCGCAGTCGAGGTCGATCCTGAGGAGCGCTTCGTAGCTTTCCGGGTCAAAGGGCTCTTCCGCGGGCACCACCTCGCGGCCGAAGAACCATGACAAGCGCCCGGCATCGAGATTGCCGCGTTCGAACGGCGCCTCGCCGAAATGGTCCCACAGCGCCAGGAGAAAGCCGGCATCGGCGCGACGATCCGCCGGGCGCCGATCAGCATAGCGTTCACGCGCAACAAGAGGCGTGGCGCCCTTCTTGTTTCCGCGGCGGATGGTGAACTGGAAATCTGTGCCGGGCAGGCGGCTGGGAAAGCCCCGGTGTTTCAGCATCGCGCCCTCCCCCGGCCGTGGGCGCGAGGTGCCGGCGCGGGCGCGATCGCCCGTGCCGGCTTGCGATCAGTATTTGTTGTAGGTCGGCTCCGGCTCGACGGTAGCGACAGGCTCGACATAGACGACCTCTTCTTCCTGCTGTGCGCAGGCCGCGACGAAGGCCACCAGCGAAATGGCGAGAAGGGTCTTAATGCTCTTGGACATCCGGGTCTCCTGTTGTTTGACAAGGCCGGCAACTCGCAATGCCCTGCGAAGCCTGCCTCTTTTCCACTCGAGCCCGCCCGCAGGCGGCCCGTGTCGAGCATAGACCATCGACGCGCGCTTGCACATGGCAAAGACGCAGGCACGCAATGCGCCGCCGTCAAGGAAACGATCGCCAAGGTCGGCATGCTCAGAAGCCCTCCCAGATGCAGCGGTCGCCCTCGGGGCTGTAGGCCTCGAAAAACTGGGTGGCCTCTGGATCTGCGGTGCCGAAGGGCAACGGCCGGTCCGACAGCGAGATCACGATCTGGGACGGGCGGGCACCCAACTCGCTGAGCCGCGGCAGCGCGTAAGCCTCGCACAGATAAGCCATGTCTTCGGCGGCTGTCTCGAAATCCACCGCGCCGCCGTCGCGTGCGATCTCGGGTGCCAGAAAGCGAAAGCGCAGGGTCAGCCCTGTGGGCCCGGGTTCCCCCCAAACGGTTTCGATCAGGCTGACGGGCTGGCCCGACGGCACGTCGATCGTCGCCTGCCCGAGGACCGGGCCGGCGGCAACCGCCACACCGAGAAGGACCGCGCGCACCACCGTCCTAGCCCTCCGGACGCCGCGCGAGACAGTCGATCTCGACCAAAGCGCCGACCGCCAGCGCGGTCACGCCGATGGTCGTGCGCGCCGGGCGCCGGGCGGGCGGGAAGAACGACTGGTAGGTGTCGTTGAACGCCGCGTAGTCACGCTCGAAATCCGTCAGGTAACAGCGGCACTGCACGACATGGGACAGATCGAGGCCCACGCCCCTGAGCACGATGTCGAGGTTTTCCATCACCCGGCGCGTCTGCGCCGCGATGCCCTCGGGCAGCGGCGCGTCGGGGGCGTCCGGGTCGGTCGGCATCTGGCCTGTCAGCATCACCCAGCCATCGGCCTCGACCGCGTGGGAAAACGGTGCGACGGGCCGCGGGCCGCCGGCGATCATGTGGAAAACCGGGCTCATGCGGGCTGCCTTTCCTGCGCGTGGGCCAGCCAGCGCGCGCGATGGGCGGGGCTGGCCAACAACGCCGCGATGCGCGTCTCGGCCCGGGCCTTGGGAAACGGCCGGGCCGCGCGACCGCCTGCGGTCACGACAAGCCCGGCGCCCTCCGCCTCCACCCGTATGACGGGGGAAAACCCCCGGATCTGCTGCAACTCTCGCCACAGGTCCTGGCGTATCTGCTGCGCCAGCCGCCGCTTGCGCGCGGCCGGAAACCCGGCCCGAACCGACAGGTCGAACCGCGCCGGCAGGTGCCGCGCCAGCGTCAGCGCACCCTCCTCGCGCAGGATATGCCAGCCCCCCTGCGCCATGGTCAGAGCGGGATGTTGTCGTGCTTTTTCCACGGCTTCTGCAGCTTCTTGTTGCGCAACGCCGCAAAGGCCCGGCTGACCCGCCGCCGGGTCGACCGCGGCTGGATCACCTCGTCGATAAAGCCGCGCTCGGCCGCCACGAACGGGTTGGCAAAGCGGTCCTCGTATTCCTTTGTGCGCATGGCGATCCTTGCGGGGTCGCCCAGCTCCGATCGGTAGAGGATCTCGGCCGCCCCCTTGGCCCCCATGACCGCGATCTGCGCGGTCGGCCAGGCATAGTTGAAATCGCCGCGCAAATGCTTGGACGACATCACGTCATAGGCCCCGCCATAGGCCTTGCGTGTGATCACGGTCACCTTCGGTACCGTCGCCTCGCCAAAGGCATAAAGCAGCTTGGCACCGTGCTTGATGACGCCGCCGTATTCCTGGCCCGTCCCCGGCAGGAAACCGGGCACGTCCACGAAGGTCAGGATCGGGATCTCGAAACAGTCGCAGAACCGCACGAAACGCGCCGCCTTGCGCGAGCTGTCGATGTCGAGACACCCGGCCAGCACCATCGGCTGGTTCGCCACCACGCCCACCGTGCGGCCTTCCAGACGGATGAAGCCGGTGATGATGTTCTTGGCGAAATCCTCCTGGATCTCGTAGAAATCGCCTTCGTCCGCGACCTTCAGGATCAGCTCCTTCATGTCGTAGGGCATGTTCGGGTTGTCCGGGATCAGGGTATCGAGGCTGATCTCGACCCGCTCGGGGTCATCGAAGAACGGCCGGACGGGCGGCTTTTCGCGGTTGTTGAGCGGCAGCAGGTCGACCAGCCGGCGCACCTCGTACAAGGCCTCGACATCGTTGTCGAAGGCGCCATCGGCGACCGAGCTTTTCCTGGTGTGGGTCGACGCGCCGCCCAATTGCTCGGCGGTCACGACCTCGTTGGTCACGGTCTTGACCACGTCGGGGCCGGTCACGAACATGTAAGAGCTGTCGCGCACCATGAAGATGAAGTCGGTCATCGCCGGCGAATAGACCGCGCCGCCCGCGCAGGGCCCCATGATCACGGAAATCTGCGGGATCACGCCCGACGCCTCGATATTGCGCTGGAACACCTCGGCGTAGCCGGCCAGCGAGGCCACGCCTTCCTGGATCCGCGCGCCGCCCGAGTCGTTCAGCCCGATCACCGGTGCCCCGTTCTGCACCGCCATGTCCATGATCTTGCAGATCTTCTGGGCGTGGGTCTCGCTGAGCGACCCGCCGAAAACGGTGAAATCCTGGCTGAACACGTAAACCATGCGGCCGTTGATCGTGCCCCATCCGGTGACCACCCCGTCGCCATAGGGGCGGCTCTCTTCCATCCCGAAATCGGTGCAGCGATGGGCGACGAACATGTCGAATTCCTCGAACGACCCTTCGTCCAGCAACAGGTCGATGCGTTCGCGCGCGGTCAGCTTGCCCTTGGCGTGCTGGCTTTCGATCCGCCGCTCGCCGCCGCCCATGCGCGCGTTCTCGCGGCGCCGTTCCAGCTCTTGCAGGATATCTTTCATGTGGTTCGCCCCGTTCAAGTTTGCGGCACCCTATCGGTGCAGAGCGCGGGCTCAAAGGAGAATTCGGTAAATTTGCAAATTTTTGACAGGCCGCCCTTGGCGAATTGCAAATCAGCAAAATTGCGGCCCGGGCACTGTCCAATGGACAAGCCGCCCGCTTGGTTCTAACTGACGCTTATGAGCGCCCGGCCAGACGTGCGGCTTTTCGACCGCACGACCCCTCCGCATATCGTCACACTGGTGCTGCTGGCCGGCATCTCGGCACTGTCGATGAACATCTTCCTGCCGTCACTGCCCAACATGACCGAATATTTCGGCACCGATTACCGGCTGATGCAGCTCTCGGTGGCGCTCTACCTCGCGGTGAACGCGGTGCTGCAGATCCTGATCGGCCCGATCTCCGACCGCTACGGCCGCCGCCCGGTCATGCTGGGCTCGATCGCGCTCTTTCTCCTGGCCACGCTGGGCTGCCTGCTGGCGCCCAGCGTCGAGATCTTCCTGCTGTTCCGCATGGCCCAGGCGATCGTCGTCACGGGCATGGTGCTCAGCCGCGCGGTGGTGCGCGACATGGTGCCCGACGCCCAGGCCGCCTCGATGATCGGCTATGTCACGATGGGCATGGCGCTGGTGCCGATGCTGGGCCCGGCGCTGGGCGGTTTTCTTGACGAGGCGTTCGGCTGGAAGGCCAATTTCACGATGCTGTTCGCGGCGGGCGCAGCGATCCTCGCGCTGGCCTGGGCCGACATGGGCGAAACCGCGCGCGGCGGCAGCACGAGCCTTGTCGCCCAGTTCCGCGAATACCCCGAGCTTTTCGGGTCGCGCCGGTTCTGGGGCTATGCGCTGGCCGCCGCCTTCGCCTCGGGCGCGTTCTTCGCCTATCTCGGCGGCGCGCCCTTCGTGGGCAGCGAGGTCTTCGGCCTCTCGCCCTCGGCGCTGGGCCTTTATTTCGCGCTCACCGCGCTCGGCTACATGGCGGGCAATTTCGTCTCGGGCCGCTTTTCGGTGCGCCTCGGCGTCAACCGGATGATCCTGACCGGCACGCTGACGGTCACCGCCGGGATTTTGCTGTCGATCCTTCTGTTCTTGCTGGGCGCCACCCACCCGCTGGCCTTCTTCGGGTTCATGGCCGCGATGGGCCTGGGCAACGGCATGGTCCTGCCCAACGCCACCGCCGGCATGCTGTCGGTGCGCCCGCGGCTGGCCGGCACCGCCAGCGGGCTGGGCGGCGCGATCATGATCGGCGGCGGCGCCGGGCTTTCGGCGCTGGCGGGCGCGCTGCTGGTGCCCGGGCGCGGCCCTTACCCGCTGCTCCTGATCATGCTGGCGACCTCGTTGGCCTCGATCCTGGCCACGCTCTACGTGCTGCACATCAACCGTATCGCCGGGCCCATCGACACCACACCGCCGCCCAGGGCCCGCCCGCCCCGCGCCTGACCCAGGGGCTTCTTCTTGGCCAAAATACCCACGGCGCGCCGGTGCCACGGGCGTTGCGCCCCGGCTTGTGCGCGAGGTTTGCAAAGGCTATCCCCTCACAAAGCAAATCTGCAAAGGCCCCGACATGGCGACCCAGAAACTCTATGCCGGCGTCAAGCTGCGCGAGACCCGCACGCGGCTGGGGCTCACGCAAAAGGATTTCGCCGCGCGGCTGGGCGTCTCGCTGCCCTACCTCAACCAGATGGAAAACAACCACCGCCCGGTCTCGACCGGCGTGGTGCTGGCGCTGGCGCAGGAATTCGGCTTCGATGTCACCGAACTGTCCACCGGCGATGCCGAACGGCTGGTCTCGGATATGCGCGAGGCGCTGGCCGATCCGGTCTTCGCCGACTCCGCCCCGCCGCTGGCCGATCTGCGGCTCGCCGCATCGAACGCGCCGGCACTCGCGCGCGCCTTTCTCGATCTTCACCGCGCCTACCGGCAAAGCCACGAACGCCTCGCCTCGCTCGACGAGGCGCTGGGGCGCGAGGATGCCGCGCTCAGCCCCTCGCCGTGGGAGGAGGTGCGCGACTTCTTCCACTATTGCGACAACTACATCGACGCGGTCGACCGCGCCGCCGAACGCTTCGCCTGCCCCGGCGGGGTGCGCGCCGACCCGGTAGAGCGCGCCCGCGCAGCCCTGGCCGAGGTCGGCGTCGGCGTGGAATACCGCGACGGGCCGGGGCTCAGGGCCTATGATGCCAGGGCGCGCCTGCTGACGCTCAACGCCCGCAGCGCGCCGGCCACCCAGCGCTTTCAGATGCTCCACCAGGTGGCGCTGCTGACCCGCGACAAGCTTTTGCAGGCCACGCTCGACCTTGCCCGGTTCCAGTCCGACGAGGCGCGCGCCATCGCCCGGATCGGGCTGGCCAACTATTTCGCGGGGGCCGCCCTGCTGCCCTACGGCGCCATTCTGGACGCCGCCCGCGAGACCCGTCACGACCTGGAATTGCTGTCGGACCGGTTCGGCGCCTCGGTCGAACAGGTCGCCCACCGGCTGTCGACCCTGCAACGCCCCGGCGCCAAGGGCGTGCCGTTCTTTTTCGTCCGGGTCGATCAGGCCGGCACGATCACCAAGCGCCACTCGGCCACGCGGCTGCAATTCGCGCGTTTCGGCGGCGCCTGCCCGCTTTGGAACGTGCACCGCGCGTTCGAGACGCCCGGCCGCTTCCTGCGGCAGCTGGCCGAGACGCCTGACGGTGTACGCTACCTCAACATCGCCCGTGACGTGTCCAAGCCCGGCGGCGCATGGGGCGCGCCGGTGCGCCGCTTCGCCATCGCGCTGGGCTGCGAGATAAGCCATGCCGCGAACCTGGTCTATGCCGACGACCTCGACCTGACCAAATCGGCCGCCTTCGAACCGATCGGCATTTCCTGCCGCATCTGCGAACGGCGCGAGTGCCACCAGCGGTCGGTGCCGCCGCTGGAACGGCGGCTCAGCGTCGATGCCGACCGGCGCGGCGTGCTGCCCTACGAGATCGCGGAATAGTTTTGACGCAAAGCCGACTTGCGCCCTACCCTTCACCGAAAAGGGAGGGAACGCAGCAATGGAACTGAACGGAACCCGCGTGATCGCGGCGGACCGGGCGACGGTCTGGTCCCACCTCACCGACCCGGACACGCTGCGCGAGGCGATCCCCGGCTGCCAGGAACTGGAGGGCAGCCTGGAGGACGGGTTCACGGCGGTGGTCAAGCAGAAGGTCGGCCCGGTCAGGGCCACGTTCAAAGGCGGGGTCACGATCTCCGACATCGTCGAAACCGAAAGCTACCGGATCGCCGGCGAGGGCAAGGGGGGCGTCGCGGGCTTTGCCAAGGGGCGGGCCGACGTGCGGCTGGCGGATGTCGAGGAGGGCACCGAGCTGAGCTACGACGTCCATGCCGAGGTGGGCGGCAAGCTGGCGCAGCTCGGCTCGCGGCTGATCCATGGCACGGCCCGACGGCTGGCCGATCAGTTCTTCGACCGCTTTCAGGAAATGGTCGAGGGCCCGCCCGAGGACACCGACGACGCGGCCGGCAGCACCCGGGCGGGCTGAGGCGCTCAGTTCACCGCAGCGGCGGCCAGCATCCGGGCGATCTCGTCCTTTAACACCATGCGCTGCTTGCGCATCTCGGTGAGGTGCAAATCGTCGGTGGGCTCGATATCGGTCTCGGCCCGGTGCACCTGGCCATTGATCTCGTGATAGTCTTCGACAAGCTTGGCGAAATGCGCGTCGCGCGCCTTGAGATCGTGGATCGCCTCTGCCTTGTCGGGGAAATCCTCGGCCAGTTCGTGCGGCGTGTTCGTCATTGCGGTGTCCTTCTCCCGGAATTGCCGGACGAGCCTAGACCGCTCGACGGCGGGCCACCTTGACCCCGATCAAACCGGCCCGCCCTCCAGCGCCGCCCCATGCGTCAGGATCACCGGCACGACGAGGTCTTCTTCGTCGATCAGGTGCCGGTCTAGAAAGCCCGCGAATCCGGTCAGGTTGTCGTGCAGCGCCGCGGCCTTGCCCGCCAGCGCGATGGGCTCGGCCCTGAGCACCCGGTTGGTCGCCGTCGCCAGTTCATGCAGCTGCCCGTCGAGCGCCTGATGGTCGGCATCGAGGATGTCAAAGCCCCGCTCCAGCCGCGGCTCAAGCCCCGCGAGGCGCGGGAAATAATGCAGATCCTCGATCCTGTGATGGCCGTGCAGCTCGGTCACCAGCGCCTGCCCCAGCCGCCCGACAAAGCCCAGATTGCGCGGCGCCGCTTCGGTGCGTTGGTCGGCCAGCGCCGCGGCATCCTCGGTCATCCGCGCCAGCAGGTCGCGAAACAGCATGTGCCGGCTCAGCCAGAACCGGGTCAGCCCGTCGAAATTGGCGTCACTCTCCCACAAATCGCGGGGATGCTCGTCAAGCAGCACCTTCAGGGCGTCGGGCAGGCCGGAGCGTCGGTCGAGGGTCATCGTGTCTTTCATGCTGCTGCACATAGCGGCCCGCCGTGGCCGGGCAAGCAGGCCCTGATCACAGCTTGGCGGCGTCGGTCGGCGGGGTCGCCTGCCGCTTCAGCACGGCCTCGCGCCAGGTGATGAAGCTGACCGCCCCGACGATCAACGCACCGCCCAGCACCACCCAGCCGTCCACCGCTTCGCCGAAGGCAAACCACCCCAGCGCCGTGGCCCAGACCAGTTGCAGGAAGGACACCGGCTGGGTCACTGCCAGCGGCGCGGCGCGAAACGCCATGGTCATGGAAAAATGCCCCGCCGTGGCGAAGGCCGCGACCAATAACAGCCAGAACAGCTGGCTCAGCGTCGGCGTGACCCAGACCGCCGCGGCGAAAGGGGCCAGCCCGATCGTGACTGTGATCGACAGCATCGCCACCACCGCCGCCGCGCCCTTGCCGCTGAGGCGGCTGGCCAAAAGGTAGGAGGCGGCGAAAAAGAGCGCGGTGAACAGCATCGCCACATGGCCCGGCGACACCTCGCGAAACCCCGGACGCAGGATGATCAGAACCCCGACGAACGCCACCGCGATGGCCGCGATGCGCCGCGTCGCCAGCTGCTCACCAAAGATCAGCGCCGCGCCGATCGTGACATAGACCGGGTTGAGATAGTTCATCGCCGTGACCTCGGCGATCGGGATCTTCGTCATCGCGTAGAACCAGCAGATCACGCCGGCCGTGTGCGCCGCGCCGCGCCAGGCGTATAGCTTCAGGTCCGACCGGGTCATCGCCGAACGAAACAGCGGCCCGAGCATCGGGATCAGAAATATCAGCCCCAGGAAGTAACGCAAAAACGCCGCCTCGGCCGCGGGCATGTCGCCGCCCACATGTTTGACCACCGCGGTAACGCCGACGAAATTGAGCCCCGTAGCCAGCATCCACAGGATACCGGCGACAGGTCGATGCGCATCCGGAGTGTCACCCTTGTCCGCCATGGCGCCGACTTGATAGCATCGCGCAACCCTCGGCAAGGGGCGCCGCGCGCCCCGCCCGACGAACGGAGCGCATGTGCCCCACCTCTCAGCCCTGACACCTCTCGCGCTGCTGGCCGCGCTGGCGCTTTCGCCGGCCGCGGCCCATGTGCTGGGCGCCGAGGTGCCGCCGGCCGACTGCCCCGCGCCCGCGGCCGAGCCCGAGGTGCCCGGCGCGCTGGTCCAGGAGTTGCTGGTCTGGATCGGCCGGGCCACCGGCTATGACGTGGCCGAGAGCCTGGCCCGACCGCCCGAGATCGACTTTTGCAGCAAAGGCGAGTGGGTCGATTACGAAGACGCCCGGGTACTGGTCGACGACCAACTGCGCGCGGTCTACGACTGGCCCCGACGTCGGGTGCTGATCGTGCGGCCATGGCACGCGGACGCGCCGCGCGACGTCTCTGTCCTGCTGCACGAACTGGTGCACCACGTGCAGCTGCTCAACCGCGATTGGGAGTGCCTGCAGGCGCCCGAGTGGGAGGCCTACAAGCTGCAGGACCGCTGGCTCGCCGAACGCGGCATCGCATCGGGGTTCGACTGGCTGGCGATCTATTTCATGTCGCGCTGCCCACGGGACATACACCCCTGAGGCGCGCGGCCTTGGGGCTGCGCCGATGCACGCGGCCGGCAGGCCCGGCCCCAAAGCACCAGCGCAGCAAGGGCGGCCCCTTCACCGCCTACCGCCGCGGCACCCATTCCTCGATGGTCCGCACCGCCTCTTCGGCAGTCTCCACGTAGCTGAAGAGGTCGAGATCCTCGCGCGCGATGGTGCCGACCTCGGCCAGCGCCTCGAGGTTGATCACCTTCTCCCAGAACTCCCGGCCGAACAGAAGGAAGGGCACCGGTTCCATCCGCCTGGTCTGGATCAGCGTCAGCGCCTCGAACATCTCGTCGAGTGTGCCGAAGCCGCCGGGAAAGATGGCGATGGCCGCGGCGCGCAGCAGGAAATGCATCTTGCGGATGCCGAAATAATGAAAGTTGAAGCAAAGCTCGGGCGTGACGTATTCGTTCGGGGCCTGCTCGTGCGGCAGCACGATGTTCAGCCCGATCGACACGCCGCCGGCATCGGCCGCGCCGCGGTTGCCGGCCTCCATCACGCCCGGCCCGCCGCCGGTGACGATGACGAACCGTCTGCCCTCATGGCCCTGGCTCTTCTCGGTCATGAGCCGGGCAAAGCGGCGCGCCTCGTCGTAGTACCGGGTCAGTTCGGCCAGCGCCGCGGTCCCGGCCTCGTGCTTTTTCGCGGGCTCGGGGATGCGCGCGCCGCCGAACAGCACGATGGTCGACTCCACGCCGTATTCGCTCATCACCAGTTCGGGTTTCAGAAGCTCCAGCTGCAGCCGCACCGGGCGCAGCTCGTCGCGGCACAGGAATTCCGGGTCGGCATAGGCCAGCCGGTAGGAGGCCGAGCGCGTCTGCGGCGTATCGGGGATCTCGCGCGCGGTTTCGATGTCCTGGTGGGCATCGCGCAGAGGGTGTTTTCTGTCTTCTTTCATCGCTTCTGCCTCGCCTGCGATTGCGCGCGGGTTCTTCTGCCACTATAGCCTGACGCCCAGCGACGCCAGCCACGTTTTCAGGGAGACCCCCATGTCCAACGCCCAGCTCGAAGCCGCCATCGAAGCCGCCTGGGAGGCGCGCGAAACGATCACGCCCTCGACCGGCGGCGAGACCCGCGAGGCCATCGAGGACACGCTCAACGCGCTCGACCGGGGCGACCTGCGCGTCGCCGAACGGCAGGAGGGTGGCGACTGGCACGTCAACCAGTGGGCCAAGAAGGCGGTCCTGCTGGGGTTCCGGCTGAAGGACATGGAACAGCAGGACGGCGGCCCCCAGGGCGGCCACTGGTGGGACAAGGTCGACAGCAAGTTCAAGGGCTGGGGCGACAACGAGTGGAAGGCGGCGGGCTTCCGCGCCGTGCCCAACTGCATCGTGCGCAGATCGGCCTTCATCGCGCCCGGCGTGGTCTTGATGCCCTCTTTCGTGAACCTCGGTGCCTACGTGGACGAGGGCACGATGGTCGACACCTGGGCGACCGTCGGCTCCTGCGCGCAGATCGGCAAGGGCGTGCACCTGTCGGGCGGCGTGGGCATCGGCGGCGTGCTGGAGCCGATGCAGGCCGGCCCCACCATCATCGAGGACAACTGCTTCATCGGCGCGCGCTCCGAGGTGGTCGAGGGCTGCATCGTGCGCGAGGGCTCGGTGCTGGGCATGGGCGTCTATATCGGCCAGTCCACCAAGATCGTCGACCGCGAGACCGGCGAGGTGATGTATGGCGAGGTGCCACCCTATTCGGTCGTGGTATCCGGCTCGATGCCGTCGAAGGGCGGCGTCAACCTCTACTGCGCGGTGATCGTGAAGCGGGTGGACGAACAGACCCGGTCGAAAACCGGCATCAACGAGCTTTTGCGTGACTGACAAGCCTAAAAAGCCCCACCACGTCTACACCCTGGTCGTGCAGGTCGGCCGCAAACCCGATGACGGTCTGCCCGAGGGCGCCACCGGTGCGGGGCTGGTCTGCTATGCCTCCGGCGTCGACGAGGCCGAGGCCGTGCGCGAAACCGTGGCGGTGCTGAAACAGGCCGGGCTGGCGCCGCTCGACGTCACCGGCCACGGCACCGCCGACGAACGCCGTGCCGCCGGGCACGAGATCGGTACCGAAGAGTCCGCGCTGATGGCCCGCGCCCTGGCCGAGAACGCCGTTATCGTGGCGCAGATCGAGGCATTCTACGGCGACGACCAGGACGGCTAGACCGCCCCGGCCCAGACGCCGCCCCGCCCCCTCTTCTTCTTGGTCGAAATACCCCGGGGGTCCGGGGGCAGGGCCCCCGGCGCGCCTCATACCGCCTGCGCGACGCCCTGGCCCAGATCGGGCCGCAAACGCTGCACCAGCACGTCTCCGGTCTCCATGATCGTCTTCATCCGCTCTTCCAGCCGGGTCATCTCGGCCATCGCGCCCTTCAGCCCTTCCGTGTCGTCGCCAAAGGCCGCAAGCCCCTCGAACAGCGTCTGGCTGGCCGCGATCTGGGCCTCGGCATTGCCGATCACCGCGCGCAGATCCTCGACCAGCGCCGCCCCGCGCGGGTCGTCGCCCGCCTTTTCCAGCCGCGCGTCGAGATCCGCCACCGCGCCCTCGATCGCGTCGAACCACGCCTGCGACAGCAACGGCTCGCGCTTTGCCCCCAGCATCGCGTCGCGTTCCAGCCGCCGCGCCCCCGAAACCACCCGGTCGATCCGCCCGCGCAGCGCGCCCTGCACCGACACGATGTCGTCGTTTACCGCGACCACCTTCTTGAGCACCTGGTCGAGCTCTCCGACCAGCCGGTTGATCCGGTCGAGAAAGAGGTTGAGATCGTGGGCCAGCGCCCCGAACTCGTCGGCGGTGCGCACATCGGCCCTGTGGTTGAGATCGCCATAGGCCCGCGCCAGCCGCCCCACGGTGGACCGCAGGCCCAAAAGCGGCTCCATCCGGGCCCGCAGGATCAGGAACAACAGCACCGAATGCAGCACGATCTTGCCCACCGCCAGACCCGCGGTCAGCTTGACGTCCTCGAACCAGAGCGCGAAATCGCGCGACAGGTAGTTGCGCACGTTGACCGTGCCCAGAACGTCGCCCACCTGCGCCTCGGTGTGGCAATTCAGACAAAAGCTTTCGGCCGCCACCTGCACCTCGGCCGCCTTGTACCGCCCCTCGGGCCAGGCCTCGACCGACAGCCCCTGGGGGGTAAAGCCAAAACCCGCCTCGATCGAGCGCACGGTCACGTCGGCCGGGGCGATCTCGACCTTGTACCCCAGTTCGTCCCAGTTCTGCTTGAGGATCGGGTACATCGTGCGCGCCGCCACCGGCCCGCCCTCGTTGCGCATGATCGCACGCACGTTCTCGGCCAGGTCCTCGGCCACGACACGCGCGTCATCCTCGCCATTGACCCGGAAATTATAATAGACGAGCGAGGCCTTGAGGGCGAATTCCAGCACCGTGACGGCGAGCAAGACGAGAAAGAAGTCCTTGATCATGTGGATCAGGAACGACTTGTCGAAGCGCCCGATGCTCAGGCTGTCACTCTCGGCCATGGCGGCGTCTCCCCGCGACTGCCGGCATCAACCTAGCGCGCGCCCCCCCAAGAAGTAGGGCTGCCGCAGGTTGCGTGCCGCGGCCCCCGGCAAGGTCCGGGAAAATTCGAACATTCACGGCCAAAATCACCTCACCTCAGGAATTTTTCGCCCCGGCTCAGAGTTGGGCCAAGACCTCGTCGGTGGCCTCGAAATTTGTCGTCACGCGCTGCACGTCGTCGTCGTCTTCGAGCGCGTCCACCAGCTTCATCAGCTTCTGCATCCCTTCGAGGTCCAGCTCGGTCGTGGTCGTTGGCTTCCAGATCAGCTTGGTCGACTCGCTCTCGCCCAGTTCCGCCTCCAGCGCCGTGGCCACCTCGTTGAGGTCGGTATCGGCGCAGATGATGACGTGCCCGTCCTCGGTGCTTTCCGCATCTTCCGCCCCGGCCTCGATCGCGGCCATCATCACCGTGTCGGCATCGCCCACCTCGGCGGGATAGGTCACCTCGCCCTTGCGCTCGAACATGAACCCGACCGATCCTGTCTCGCCCAGGTTTCCGCCGCTCTTGGTAAAGGTCGACCGCACGTTCGACGCGGTGCGGTTGCGATTGTCGGTCATCGCCTCGACGATGACGGCCACGCCGCCCGGCCCGTAGCCCTCATAGCGGATTTCCTCGTAATCCTCGCTCTCGCCGCCGGTGGCCTTCTTGATGGCGCGCTCGATCACGTCCTTGGGCACCGAGCTCGACTTGGCCTCCTTCACGGCCAGCCGCAGGCGCGGGTTTTTCTCGGGGTCGGGGTCGCCCATCTTGGCGGCGACGGTGATCTCCTTGGAAAGCTTCGAGAACAGTTTGGAGCGCGCCGAGTCCTGGCGGTTCTTGCGGTGCTGGATGTTCGCCCATTTGGAATGGCCTGCCATGGAACCCTCTTTGCGGCGTCTGAGTGCAAGTTTGCGTCTCTATATGTCAGCCCCGGCCCGCCTCGCAAGCCCGCGCCCCCGTTGCAAAGCCGGCCCCGATAGGCTTGGCTGGCGGGGCGGAGGGCCGGCCATGACCCAGGACCAGATCATCCTGTTTGCAATTTTCGCCGCGGTCTTCGCGGGTCTGCTCTGGGGGCGCTGGCGCTACGACCTGGTGGCGTTCTGCGCGCTGCTGGTCGCGGTGCTCGCCGGCGTCGTGCCGACAGACGAGGCCTTCGCCGGGTTCGGCCACCCGGCCACGATGGTCGTGGCGCTGGTGCTGATCGTCTCGGCGGGCCTCGTGCGGTCGGGCGCGGTGCAGTTGATCACCCGCACGATGATCGACAGTGCGCGGCCCATCGGCGCCCATATCGCGATCATGGGCGCTGTCGGCGCGGCGCTCTCGGCCTTCATGAACAACGTTGCCGCGCTGGCGCTCCTGATGCCCGTCGACATCGCCACCGCGCGCAAGGCGGGCCGGGCGCCGGGCCTCAGCCTCATGGCGCTGTCGTTTGCCACGATCCTCGGCGGCATGGCCACGCTGATCGGCACGCCCCCCAACATCATCATCGCCACGATCCGCGCCGACAGCCTGGGAGAGCCGTTCAGAATGTTCGATTTCGCCCCGGTGGGCGCGGTGACCGCGCTTGCCGGGCTCGCTTTCGTCGCGCTGATCGGCTGGCGGCTTATCCCGCGGCCCGACGCGTCTGCCACGGACGGCACGCTCGCCGCCTTCTCGCCCTATATCGCCGAACTGACGGTGCCCGAAGAATCGCCGCTCATCGGGCAGCGGCTGGGCGATCTGTGGCCCCAGGCCGAGGAGAACGACGTCGCCATCCTCGGGCTGGTGCGCGACGGCAGGCGCCGCTACGGCACCCAGCGCGCCACCGCCCTCGCCGCCGGCGACGCGCTGGTGCTCGATGCCACGCCTGCGGCGCTCGACGCGCTGCGCACCTCGCTGGGGCTCGATTTTGCCGAAAGCCCGCGGCAAGAGGCGCTGAGCGCCGCGGGCGCCGGGCTTAACCTCGTCGAAATCGTCGTGCCCGAGGGTGCGCGCATCGCCGGCAAGAGCGCGCGCTCGGTCGGGCTCGCCTGGCGGCGCGGAACCGTCCTCTTGGGCATCTCGCGTCAGGGCCGGCCGATCCGCAGCCAGATCCGCAAGACCACCGTGCGGCCGGGCGACATCCTGCTGCTGCTCGCGCCGCAGGACACGTCCCAGGACGTGGCCGACTGGCTGGGCGGGCTGACGCTGGCCGACCGCGGGCTTGCCGTCACCAACCACCGCAAGACATGGCTTGCCATCGCGGTCTTCGCGGGCGCGGTGCTGGCCGCCAGCATCGGGATGATCGACCTGCCCATCGCGCTGGGCGTGGTGGTCGTCGGCTACGTCCTGTCCCGCATCCTGCCGCTGGCCGAGATCTACGACCACGTCGAATGGCCCGTCGTGGTGCTGCTGGGCGCGATGATCCCGCTCGGCACCGCGCTGCATGAGGCCGGCGGCACCGCGCTCATCGCCGGCGCGCTGGTGGGTGTGACCGAGGGCCTGCCGCCCTGGGCGATCCTCGCCGCGCTGATGGCGGTGACGATGACCCTGTCGGACGTGCTCAACAACACCGCCACCACCGTTGTCGCCGCGCCGGTGGGCATCGAGATGGCCAACCGGCTCGGGGTCAATCCCGACCCGTTCCTGATGGCCGTCGCGGTTGCCGCGTCCTGCGCGTTCCTCACGCCCATCGGGCACAAGAACAACACGCTGATCCTCGGTCCCGGCGGCTATCGCTTCGGCGATTACTGGCGCATGGGCCTGCCGCTGGAGTTGCTGGTCCTTGCCGTGTCGATCCCGACGATCCTGGTGGTCTGGCCGCTGTGACAGGCGCGCGCCGCGCAGCGCGCCTCCTTGCGCCCGGCAATCGGGGCAAGGGCGCCTGCCTGCCCTTCTTCTTGGTCCAAATACCCAATGGCACGACGGCACAATCCGCGCCGCGCCCGGGCCGGCGCGCGGCCTAAAGGGGCCAGAGCAGCGGGATCAGCGCCGAGGACAACAGCCCCATGCTGAGGTTCAGCGGAATGCCCACGCGCAGAAAGTCGGTAAAGCGATAGCCGCCGGGGCCGTAGACCATCATGTTGGTCTGGTACCCGATGGGCGTGGCAAAGCTTGCCGATGCGGCAATCATCACCGCCACCACCAGCGGCCGCGCATCGACCCCCAGCGCGCCCGCCAGCCCGATGGCGATGGGCGTGACGACCACGGCCACCGCGTTGTTCGACACCAGTTCGGTCAGCACCGAGGTCAAGAGGTAGATCGCCCAGACGATCATGAACGGCGGCAGGTTCATCAGCGCGGGCGACACCGCGTCGACCAGCAGGCGGACCGCGCCCGAGGCCTCCAGCGCGGCGCCCACCGCCAGCATCGAGAAGATCAGCGCCAAAAGCCGCCCGTCGACGAAGGAAAACGCCTCTTCCGCGTCGATGCAGCGGGCCAGCAGCACCACGGCCACCGCCGCTAGCGCCAGCAGCAGGATCGGCGCCACGCCCAGCGCGGCCAGCCCCACGATGCCGAAAAGCGCGCCGATGGCCACCGGCGCCTTGGTCCGCCGGTAGGCCCGGCCCGAGGGGTGCGAGATGTCGACCAGCCCCATGTCGTCGGCCAGCCGCTTGATGTCCGGGGCCGCCCCCTCCAGAAGCAGCGTGTCGCCCACGCGCACCACCAGTTCGTCGATCTGACGGCCGATATTCTGGTTGCGGCGGTGCACCGCCAGCACATAAACGCCGTAGCGCCGCCTCAGCCGCATCGAGCCCAGCGAGCGGCCGATCATCCGGCATCCGGGCGAGATCAGCACCTCCACCGTCGAGGTTTCCACCGCCGACAGCTGGTCGACCCGGCGCAGGCTCTTGTTGCGCTGCAGCGACAAAAGCTCGGTCACCGCGGTACGCAGGATCACCCGATCGCCCACCTGCAGTTCGACCCCCTTTAGGTTGCGCCTGAGCGATTCATCGCCGCGGATCACGTCGATCAGCCGCACGCCCTCGCGCTTGAAGAGTTGCACGCCGGTGACCTCGCGCCCGATCAGGTTGCTGTCGGGGGGGATCACCGCCTCGGTGAAGAACTTCATCTTCGACTTGTCGGACAAGAGGTTCGCCATGCTGTCGCGGTCGGGCAGCAGCCGCGGCGCGACGAAACGCAGATAGACCATGCCCCAGGCGATCAGGATCGCGGCCAGCGGCGTGACCTCGAAGATGGAGAACGGCGTCATGCCGTGGGCCCGTGCCACGCCATCGACCAAAAGGTTGGTCGAGGTGCCGATCAGCGTCAGGGTTCCCCCCATGATCGCCGCATAGGACAGCGGGATCAAAAGCTTGGATGCCGAGATATCCATCACCCGCGCAAGCTGCACGAAGACCGGGATCATCACCACCACGACCGGCGTGTTCGACACCACCGCCGAGGCACCTACGACGAAGGCGAACATCGACACGATGGACCGGCGCGGCTTGCGGCGCACGTTGCGCTCGGCCGCCGAGGTAAACCAGTCGAGCGCGCCGGTCCGCACCAATGCGCCCATCACCAGAAACATCGCCGCGATGGTCCAGGGCGCGGGGTTCGACAAAACGCCCAGCGCCACGTCATAGGGCAGGATGCCCAGCACGAGCATCAGCACCGCACCGGCGATGGCGATCACCTCGGTCGGGTAAATTTCCTTTATGAACAGCACGAACATCACAATGACCACGGTCAGCGCGACAAGGGCGGCGGCGGTCGGCGGCAAGGACAGAGCGATCATGAATGTGGCCTGTTTCCCGGTCCGCCGGCCACTTTAGCGGCGACGTCCGCCGGCACAAGCGTCGATTGATGTCGCGGATGCACCGGCGCAAGCCCCGTCAGCCGGGCGGCCGCCAGCAGCGCAAAGAGCATCAGACGCGGCGGCGTCACGGCCCGGCCTGCTCCAGCCGGCCGCCCTGGCGCACCATCGCCACGCGGGTGGCGCGCCCGGTGCGGTCGTCGGTTTCGACATAAAGGCCCGAAAGCGTGGCCTCGCCCTCTGCGGGGGTAAAGCGGCCCTTGGCCATGCCGGTGATGAAGCGGCGCATCGGCTCGGCCTTGTCCATGCCGATGATCGAGTTGTAGTCGCCGCACATGCCCGCATCGGACAGGTACCCGGTGCCGCCGGGCAGGATCTGCGCGTCGCCGGTGGGCACGTGGGTGTGGGTGCCCACGACCACCGACGCGCGGCCGTCGCAATAGTGGCCCATCGCCATCTTTTCCGACGTCGCCTCGCAATGCATGTCGATCACCGCGGCCTGCGCCAGCCCGCCCAGCGGGTGGGCCTTCAGCACCGGTTCGACGGCGGAAAACGGGTCGTCGAAGGGCCGCTTCATGAACACCTGGCCCAGCACCTGCGCCACCAGCACCTTGCGCCCGCCCGGCGCGTTGAACAGCCGCGCGCCGTGCCCCGGCGCACCCTTGGCGAAATTGAGCGGCCGCAGGATGCGCGGCTCGGTCTCGATGAACGAGAGCATCTCTTTCCGGTCGAAGGCATGATCGCCCAGCGTCACGCAATCGGCCCCCGCGTCGAGCAACCCCTTGGCGTGCTCGGGCGACAGCCCCGCACCCGAGGTCGCGTTCTCGCCGTTGACCACGACGAAATCGAGCCGCCACTCGGCCTTCAGCCGCGGCAGGGTGTCGGCGATGGCGGCGCGCCCGGCGCGGCCCATCACGTCTCCGAGGAACATCAGCTTCATGGGGCCCAGCCCTTAGGCAAGCCCGGGCCCGAGGGCAAGGGCGGCCTCACGCGCCCGCGGCGGGGTCGATCACGCCCTCTTCGGTGACGATCAGGTCGAGCTTCTGGTCGGTGGGCTCTTCGGGCAGGGTCTCTTCCTCCTGCGCGGCATAGGCAAAGCCGATGGCCTTGACCGGCTTGCGTGACCGCAACGCGGCAAGCGTCCGGTCGTAAAAGCCGCCGCCATAGCCCAGACGGTTGCCGCGCCGGTCAAAGGCCACCAGCGGCACCACCAGCACCTGCGGCTCAAGGAAATCCCCCTCGGCGGGCACCAGCGCACCGAAGGGCCCGTCGATCATTTCGCAGCCCGGCGACCATTGCCGAAAGATCAGCGGCAGCCCGTCGCCCTGGATCACCGGCACCACGACCGGCCCGCGCGCGGCCATCGCGCGCAGCGCCGCGCGCGGGTCGGTCTCGCTGCGGATCGGCATGTAGCCGGCGAGGATCTTGCCGGCATGGGCGCGCAGCATCTCCAGCAGATGCGCCGCGGCCATCGCGTCGAGCCTCTGTTGATGGGCCTCACGGCGGCGCGCGCAGACCACCTTGCGGATGGCGGCCTTCTGTTCGCTCAGGTCACGAAGGGCGGTTTGCTCGTCCATGGCTGTCTCCTAAAGCAGGACCGCACTGGCCAGACCGAGGAAGGCGAAAAAGCCCACCACATCGGTCACCGTTGTCACGAATGTGCCCGAGGCCAGCGCGGGGTCCACCCCCAGCTTGTCGAGCGTCACCGGGATCAGGATGCCCGCCAGCGCCGCCACGGCGAGGTTCAGGACCATCGCCACCGCGATGACAAGGCCGAGATCGATCGATCCGAACCAGACCAGGCCCACCGCGCCCATCACCAGCGCAAAGATTGCGCCGTTTATCAGCCCGACGGTCACCTCGCGGCGGACAACGCGCCAGACGTTCGACCCGGTCAGGTCTTTCGTCGCCAGCGCCCGCACCGCCACTGTCAGCGACTGGGTGCCCGCATTGCCCCCCATCGAGGCGATGATCGGCATCAGCACCGCCAGCGCCACGACCTGCGTGATCGCCGCTTCGAACTGGGCGATGACGACAGACGCGATGATCGCCGTGATCAGATTGACGAAAAGCCACGGAAACCGCTGGCGCGTGGTCTCGACCACGCGGTCCGAGAGGCTGCCCTCGCCGACGCCGGCCAGACGCAGGATGTCCTCTTCGTGCTCTTCGTCCAGCACGGTCATGGCGTCGTCGATCGTGATCACACCCACCAGCCGGCCGTCGTCGTCAACCACCGGGGCAGAGATCAGGTGGTACTGGTTGAACGCGTAGGCGACCTCGGATTCGGCCTGGTCCACGGGAATGGTGCGGAAGCTGTCCTCCTGGATCCTGGCCAGCTTGACCGACCGCTTGGTCGACAGGATCTTGCCAAGGGTGACATAGGCCACAGGCCGGAGCCGCGGATCGACCACGATCACGTGGTAGAACTGGTCGGGCAGCGTCTTCTTGTTGGCGCGCAAGTGGTCGATGGTCTCGCCCACCGTCCAGTGCTCGGGCGCCATCACGACCTCGCGCTGCATCAGGCGGCCGGCCGAGAACTCGGGATAGCTCAGCGCGCGTTCGACGGCGACGCGGTCGGCATCTTCCAGCGCGTCGAGGATGAATTCCTGCTGCGGCGGATCGAGGTCTTCCAGCAGGTCGACCACGTCGTCCGATTCCAGGTCGCGCACGGCGTCGGCCAGCACGTCCTGGGGCAGGAACTCGATGACCTCCTCTCGGATGCTCTCGTCGATTTCCGACAAAATGTCGCCGGTCAGAAAACTGGCGCCCAACAGCAGGATTTCGCGGCGATGGGCACTATCGACCTGTTCCAGAAGGTCGGCGACGTCGGCGGGGTGCAGCGGCTCCAGCAGCTCGCCCAGCCGCGCGCTGTCGCCCGCAGCGACCGCCAGGCGGATGGCCGCAACGGTGCGGGCGTCGAGGGCATATCCCTCGTCCTCGCGTTCGAGCGTCTCGGTGCCCTCTTCGCTCATCGCTCCCCTCGCGCCGGCATCGAGCGCACCATAGCGAATGGTAAAATAGAGCGACAGGCCCATGCGCGATTTACCTTGCGCAATGCGCCACCTAGGCTCGACCGGCGGCAGCTACAGGGGCAGGACATGGGCGCGGCAGAACTGATCCTCGGGCAGACACTGGCCTTTGCCGGCGACCCTTTCACAAAGGGGCCCGCCGCGGCCAGGTACGAGCGCCGCGGCGCGGTGCTGGTCGAGGGCGGGCGCATCGCCGCGACCGGCCCGGCCGACGCGTTGCGCGCCGCGCACCCGGCGGCGCGGGTCACCGAGATGGGCGAAGCGCTGTTGACGGCAGGCTTCATCGACGCCCACGCGCATTACCCCCAGACCGGCATCATCGCGAGCTGGGGCAAGCGGCTGATCGACTGGCTGAACGGCTATACCTTCCCCGAAGAGGCCCGCTTCGGCGACGCCGCTTATGCGGCCGGGGCGGCCGGGCGGTACCTGGATCTGCTGATCGGCCATGGCACCACCACGGTGGCCAGCTTTTGCACCAGCCACCCCGAAAGCGTCGATGCCTTCTTCGAGGCCGCCGTGGCGCGCGGCATGCGCGTTGCAGGCGGCAAGACCTGCATGGACCGCAACGCGCCCGAGGCACTCTGTGACACCGCGCAGCGCGCCCATGACGAAAGCGCCGCGCTGATCGCGCGGTGGCACGGGCGGGGCCGCGCGGTCTATGCCATCTCGCCGCGGTTTGCGCCCACCTCGACGCCGGAACAGCTCGACGCGCTGGGCGCGCTCTGGGCCGAGCACCCCACCTGCCTGGTGCAGACCCACCTGAGCGAGCAGGAGGACGAGGTCGAATGGGTGCACGACCTCTACCCCGAGGCGCGCGACTACCTCGACACCTACGAGCGCGCGGGCCTCCTGGGCCCCGGCGCGGTGTTCGGTCACGCGATCCACCTGGCCGGGCGCGAACGGCTTAGGCTGAAAGAGAGCGGCGCGGCCATCGCCCATTGCCCGACCTCGAACAGCTTTATCGGGTCGGGCCTGTTCGACCTGGAAGGGCTGATCGCCGAGGGCCAGCGGGTTGGGCTGGCCACCGATACCGGCGGTGGCTCGTCCTTTTCCATGCTGCGCACCATGGCGGCGGCCTACGAGATCGCCCAGCTGCGCGGCTTCGCCCCCCACCCGGCGCAGCTTTACTGGCTGGCCACCGTGGGCGCGGCCCGCGCGCTGCGGATGGAGCGGCAGATCGGCAATCTGGCCAAGGGGCTGGAGGCCGACCTGATCGCACTCGACCTCGCCTCGACACCGGCCATCGCCCAGCGCGCCGCGCGGGCCGGCGACATCTGGGAGGCGCTGTTCCCGACGATCATGATGGGCGACGACCGGGCGATCGCGGGGGTCTGGGTGAACGGGGTGCGGCAGGGCGCAGCGTAAAACGCCGGAGCCGGAAGCGTTCGGGTGCCTTGCCGGGAAACACCCTGGGGCGTTCCGCAGGCCCTTGTTGATGAACTGCGCAGTCGATCAACAAGGATCAAGAGCGGAACGAAAGCCGGGTCAGCGACCGCCCCGTGGGATGGTGCACCGACGCGGGAACGGCGCGCTTTAGGGTGGCCAAGCCCTTCTTTGTTCAGTGCCCCTCCGCCAACCGCCGGGCCAGCCGTGTCTGCGCCTCGATCACACGGGGCAGATCCAGTGTCGCCAGATGCCCGCCGCGCACCACCTGCCGCCCGTCTACGAACAGGTCGCGCACCCGTCCGGGCCCGGCCAGCAGGATCGCGGCCCTGTCCCAGCTGCCCGCGGCCTCGATGCCGGACATGTCCCAAAGCGCCAGATCCGCGCGCTTGCCGACCGCCAGCCGCCCGCAATCGGGCCGGCCCAGCACGTCGGCCCCGCCACGGGTGGCGATCTCCAGCGCCTCGCGCGCGCTCATCGCGTCGGCCCCCCGCGCAACGCGTTGAAGCAGCAGCGCCTGCCGGGCCTCGGCGATCAGGTTGCCCGCGTCGTTGCTGGCCGACCCGTCCACGCCCAGCCCCACCCGCACCCCGGCATCGCGCATCGCGCGCACCGGCGCGATGCCAGAGCCCAGCCGGCAGTTCGAGCAGGGGCAATGCGCGACACCCGTGCCGGTGCGCGAAAAAAGCCCGATCTCGGCGGCATCCAGCTTGACGCAATGGGCGTGCCAGACGTCCGGCCCGGTCCAGCCGAGATCCTCGGCGTATTGCCCGGGACGGCAGCCGAAATGCGCCTCGGAATAGGCGATGTCCTCGTCGTTCTCGGCCAGGTGGGTGTGCAGCATCACCCCCTTGTCACAGGCCAGCAGCGCGGCGTCGCGCATCAGATCGCGGCTGACCGAAAACGGCGAACAGGGCGCGACGCCGACCCGCACCATCGCCCCTTCGGCGGGGTCGTGGAACGCGTCGACGAGGCGGATGGCGTCCTTCAGGATATCGGCCTCGCGCTCGACCAGCGTATCCGGCGGCAGCCCGCCCGCGCTTTCGCCGATGCTCATCGCGCCGCGGGTGGGGTGAAAGCGCAGCCCGATCTCGGCCGCGGCGGCGATGGTGTCGTCCAGCCGCGCGCCGTTCGGGTAGATATAAAGGTGGTCCGAGGTCAGCGTGCAGCCCGAAAGCGCCAGCTCCGCCAGCCCCGTCAGCGCCGAGAGGTGCATCTCTTCGGGGCCGAACCGCGCCCAGATCGGGTAAAGCGTTTTCAGCCAGCCAAAGAGCAGCGCATCCTGCGCGCCGGGCACCGCGCGGGTGAGCGACTGGTAGAGGTGGTGGTGGGTGTTCACCAGCCCCGGCGTCACCAGGCAGCCACGGGCCTCGACGATTTCGGCGCCGCCGGGGGACAGCCCGTCGCCGATCTCGGCGACCACCCCGCCCCTGAGCCGGATATCCGCGCCCGCGAGCTCCCGCCGGTCGTCATCCATGGTGACGATCAGATCGGCCCCGCGGATCAGCCAGTGCGCCATGGCTCAGCCCGCCAGCAGCGCCAGCGCGGCGGCGTGTACCTGCGCATTCGCCGCCGCGATCACCTGTCCGCCGCCATGGACCGGCCGGCCCTGCCAGTCGGTGACGAGGCCGCCCGCGGCCTCGATCACCGCGATGGGCGCGTGAATGTCGTAGGGGTGCAGCCCGGCCTCGACCACCAGGTCCACCTGCCCCAGCGCCACCAGCGCGTAGGCGTAGCAATCCATCCCGTACCGGGTCAGGCGCGCCTTGCCCGACAAGCGCCGGAAGGCCCGTTCCTCATCGGCAGTGCCGACCTCGGGGAAGGTTGTGAAGAGGATCGCCTCGTCCAGCGGCCGTGCCGCGCGGGACCGCAGCGCCCGTCGCCCGTGCGGACCGTCGAGATGCGCCTCGCCCAGCCCGCCGCAGAAACGTTCGCCGATATAGGGCTGGTCGATGATGCCGTAGACCGGCCCGTTTGCATCGGAGACGGCCACCAGCACGCCCCAGGTCGGCGTGCCGGCCAGAAAGCCGCGGGTGCCGTCGATCGGGTCCAGCACCCAGGTCAGGCCGCTTTGCCCGTCGCACTGCCCCAGCTCTTCACCGAGGATACCGTCCTCGGGCCGACGCTCGGCCAGCACCGCCCGCATCGCCGCCTCGGCGCCGCGGTCGGCCTCGGTCACCGGGTCGAAATCTCCCTGCCCCTTGCTGTCGACCGACAGCGCGGAGTCGCGGAAATGGGGAAGCGTTGCCGCGCGCGCGGCGTCTGCCAGCGCATGGGCGGTGGCAATCAGGCTGTCGCGGTCTTCAGGTGGCATCCCCGTCCCCGGTTGCGGCACGCGGCCCCCTCAACGGGCCGCGCCATGGCGCTAGCGCCGCCGGGACGCGGGGTCAAGCTCAGGCGGCGTCGCTCAGCACGCGGGCCAGTTCGAACAGGCGCCGGCGCTGGTTCTCGGGGATGGCGTAGTACGAGCGCACCAGTTCCAGCGCCTCCTTGTCGGTGAGGATGTCCTCGGGCATTCCGGTGGTGTGTTCCTGCTTGCGCTGGTCGATCCCCTCGAAGAAGAAACTCACCGGCACTTCCAGAGCGTCAGCGATGTCCCACAGGCGCGACGCACTGACGCGGTTCATCCCGGTTTCGTATTTCTGAATCTGCTGGAACTTGATTCCGACATGCTCGGCCAGTTGCTGCTGGGTCATGCCCACCATCCAACGGCGGTGCCGGATCCGTTTTCCCACATGCACGTCGACGGGGTGTTTCATGGATGTACTCCTCTTTACCCCAAATGATGCAAGAATCGTGCCAACATGGCCCGGTCTCGCAACGAAATTCCGATTACTTTGCATATACCTGAAATCACGTAAGAATTTTTAGAACTCTGGGGCCGAATTTCCCTTATAGGCAGAATATCTTTCATCTTCGCATTATCCTAAGGTTGATTATTGCGAATACTTTTCATTTTGGTTTGCAAAATGCACCTCGCTGCCGGGATTTTTGCATTTTGCAAAAAGCGGCAGTCTGGCCAACCTCCCACCACCCCGCTACGGTCACGCAAACCGGTAAACGAGGGATACACGCGTGCTAAACTACAGGATACACGCAATAGGCGAAATACCCAAGCTCGAAGAAACGGATCGCCCGGACCCCGGCCGCGACGAGGTGCTGGTGCGTATCGCGGCCTGCGGTCTGAATTTTGCCGATCTGCTGATGATCGCGGGGCGCTACCAGGAACGCCCGCCGCTACCGCTTACCCCGGGCATGGAACTGGCCGGCACCGTCGAGGCCGCGGGACCCGGCGCCGACCCTGCATTGATCGGAAGGCGGGTGGCGGTTTTCGCCGGGTCCGGGGGGCTGGCCGAATACGGCGTGTTTCCCGCGGCGCGCTGCGTGACCCTGCCTGACACGATGCCCTTTGCCGACGCCGCCGCCTTCCAGGTGGCCTACGGCACCTCTGACGTGGCGCTCAACCACAAGGCGCGGCTTGGCCCCGGAGAGACCCTGCTGGTTCTGGGCGCGGCTGGCGGCGTCGGGATGACCGCCGTCGAGATCGGCAAGCTGATGGGCGCGCGGGTGATCGCCTGCGCCCGCGGCCCCGAAAAGCTCAAGGTCGCCGCCGCGGCCGGCGCGGACCACCTGATCGACAGCGATGACGACGACCTGCGCGCGGCGGTCAAGGCGCTGGGCGGCGCCGACGTGGTCTACGACCCGGTGGGCGGCGACCAGTTCACCGCTGCCATGCGCGCCTGCCGGCCCGGCGGGCGGATCGTGGTCATCGGCTTTGCCTCCGGCGAGGTGCCGCAGATTCCGGCCAACCACCTGCTGGTCAAGAACCTTTCGGTTCTGGGGCTCTATTGGGGCGGCTACCTGAGCTTGCGCCCCGAGGTGCTGACCGAAAGCCTGGCGCGGCTTTTCTCATGGTATGAAGCGGGCAAGCTGCGGCCGCATATCAGCCACTGCCTGCCGCTCGACCGGGCGGCCGATGCGCTGGATCTGCTCAAGACGCGGAAATCCACGGGCAAGGTGGTGGTGACGATGGGCGATCAGCCCAGGGCATAGGCCCGCCGGATCAACGCGGCCAACTCGTCGAGCGCGGGCGCCTGCGCCACGTCCGAGACATAGAGGTTGATCTGCGTGCTGGTCAGCTCCGGCAGGGCGCCGCCGTGCTGGATACGCTCGACATAGGGCGGCAGCGCGCCCTCGATCACCGTATGCACCGCCAGATCGGCGCTGACGCTGGCCTCGACCGTGCGGATCGATTCGCTTTCAACCGCCATTTCCCAGGCAATCCCCTCTGCATCGAGCGCCGCCTGCACGCCCTTGCGAAAGATGCAGGCATGTTCGTAGGCCAGCTTCAGCGGGCGCTGCTTCCACGAGCTGCCGCCAATGGCGCCGACCCAGACCAGCGGCAGCTCGGTCAATGTCTCGCCGCCGGGGCCGCAGCGGTCCTCGGTGGTCAGGATGATATCGACCTTTCCGCGGGCAAACAGGGTGCGCAGCCGCGTGGTGTAAGACGACATAAGCTGCACCTTGACCCGCGGATATTCCGTGTTGAACCGGTTCAGCACCTGCGGAATCGCCGGGTAGACGATATCGTGCGGCACGCCGAGCACGATCTCTCCCTCGTATTCCTTGGCGGTCATCCGGGCATAGACCTCGTCGTTGAGCGCCAGCATCCGCTTGGCATAGCCCAACAGCTGCTCGCCCGCCGCGGTCAGCGAGACCGTGCGCGCCGAGCGGTCCAGAAGCGTCTGGTCCAGCGCCTCTTCCAGCCGCTTGACCTGCATCGACACCGCCGATTGCGTGAGGTTGAGAAAGCCCGCGGCGCGGGTCACCCCGCCCGCCTCTGACACCGCCACGAACGAGCGCAGCGCGGTCAGGTCGAGATTGCGCGTCATATCACAAACCCTGATTCATTCCATCAAAAGCATTCGTTTGAAAAATACACCACATCGCGCGATATACATCAAGACACCTTATGCAACTCGCTTCTGGGTTCACCAAACCGAAAGGTTTACCGCGATGTCCATGACCGCACTTTCCCGCTCCGCCGCCCCGCTCAACCGCCGCGGCCCGGGCTTTCTGTCTCGGCTGTTTCTCGGCCTCGGCGCCGCCCGTCAGCGCCGCAGGCTGGCCGAACTCGACGATGCGCTGCTGCGCGATATCGGGCTCACCCGGCAGGATGCGCTGAGCGAAGCGCGCCGCCCGGTCTGGGACGTTCCGCAAAGCTGGCTGCGATAGCGCGCTTTTCGCACTTTGTATCCTTGAAATGAGCCCCGTCCTTGCCGATATTTGACAGCAAAGGCGGGCTTTTGGCCTGCCTCTACGTGTCAGGGAGCAACAGGAGACAGTCCATGGCTGACTACAACACGATCCGCGCGGGTCAGGCCGGTCAGGCCGGCGTTCGCACCGCGCAGATTGACGCGGGCCTTCGCGCCCACATGAACAAGGTCTACGGCACCATGTCCGTGGGCATGCTGATCACGGCTCTGGCCGCCTGGTCGATTTCGGGCCTGGCGGTATCGAGCGTGCCGACCGAATATCAGATCGGGGCGAACGAGTACCTCACCAGCTTCGGCGCGGCGATCTACGCTTCGCCTCTGAAATGGCTGATCATGTTCGCCCCGCTGATCATGGTCTTCGCCTTCGGCGCGGTGATCAACCGCCTGACGGCGGCCGCGGCGCAGCTTTACTTCTACGGCTTCGCCATGCTGATGGGCCTGTCGATCAGCTCCATCTTCCTGGTCTTCACCGGCTACTCGATCGCCCAGACCTTCCTCGTGACCGCGGCGGCCTTTGCCGGGCTGTCTCTGTGGGGCTACACCACCAAGAAAGACATCTCGGGCTGGGGCTCGTTCCTGATCATGGGCGTGATCGGCCTCGTGATCGCGTCGATCGTCAACATCTTCCTCGGATCGCCCGCGGTCATGTTCGCGATCTCCGCGCTGGGCGTTCTGATCTTCGCAGGCCTCACCGCCTACGACACCCAAAAGATCAAGAACGATTACCTCCAGCACGCCCACGCGATGGACAGCGAATGGCTGGGCAAGTCGGCGATCATGGGGGCGCTGAACCTCTATCTCGACTTCATCAACCTGTTCATGTTCCTGCTGCAGTTCCTCGGCAACCGCGAGTAAGCTGACCAGACCATGACTGCCCATGCGGGGGCCGGCGGAAACGCCGGCCCCTTTCCTTTGGCGGCCCCCGGTGCGCGGGCCTGGGCCACGGCGGGCGGCGCGGCACAGGGCAAAGGCCCCGTGTCGCGGCGATGCGGCTTCGGTTGCGCGGCGCGCTCCGCGTGACGGCACCCTTGCACGACAACGGCCGGGCAAAAGAAAAAGGCCGCTCCCGCGGGGGCGGCCTTCAGAAACGGCAAGGCAGCGATCTTACTTGATCTTGCCTTCCTTGTAATCCACGTGCTTGCGTACCACGGGATCGTATTTCTTGATCACCATCTTCTCGGTCATGGTGCGGGCGTTCTTCTTGGTCACGTAGAAATGGCCGGTGCCCGCGGTCGAGTTCAGGCGGATCTTGATGGTCGTCGGTTTCGCCATGGTCTCTCTCCGTCGCGCAGGCGGCCGGGCCGCCCCAGAAAATCCTTGAAGTCGCGGTTCTACCGATCCGTGGGCCCGAGTCAAGCGCGTTCTCGCCCTGCGCCCGGCGCAGCCGCGAACATGACCCGTTAGGGGTATTTTCGCCAAGAAGAAACCACCGAGGCGCGCCCTGCCGCTTCTTCTTGGTCCAAATACCCAAATCCCGCGCTCGGGGGCGGGCGCTAGACGGAGGCCCCCATCGCAGCGTGAATATGGGACACCGTCTCGTCGCTCAGCCCCAGCGCGGCGGCAAGGTTGTCGAGATAGGCCGCCTCGGCGGCGTTGTCGACACGCACGGCCATGGCCGCTGTCGCGTAGACCTGCGCGCGCATCGCATCCGAGGTGTCGGCGGCCAGCGCGGCGGGGTCGACGGGCGCGGCGATCTGGTCTTCCACGAAGGCGCGCTCTTGCTCGGACACGTCGCCCAGATGCTCGAAGATGCGCGCGCGTTCCTCGGCGTCGATCTCGCCATCGGCCTTGGCGGCCTGGATCATGGCGCGAATCATGAGCTTGGCATTTTCCTCCATCGTTTCGGTTGTCATCTTGTGGCCCGTCAGCGCGTTGGCCATCTCGCCGGCCTGGCTGGTGCCGGCCGCCGCCGCGCCGCCCAGCGCGGCCATCAGCCCGGCCAGCCCCGCCGTCGCGCTTTCGCCCGCACGCGCCGTGGGCTCGCCCATGCGCGAAAACATGTCCTGCACCCCTTTCGCGCCGCCCGGCAGGCCCATCTTCTCCATCATGCCGGCCAGCTGGGCGGTCATCTCCGACACCTGCTCGTTCGATTTCAGCTTTTCCTGCAGACCGGCCATGCCGCCGATCTTCCGGTAGTGCTCGACGCCCTTGGCCGCGGCAAAGCCCGCGGCGAGGGTTGCCATGGTCTTGACGAAACTCATGCTGGTCCTCCCTGATCCGAACCCAAGCGGACTACCGCCATGGGCCAAGCCTACAGCGTTTTCGCCCGCGCAACGACGGTTCAGAGCGGATTTCGGGGCGAAGCCTGCCCCGGGGCAAAACGCGCGGACGGCCTGTAAGCCGGATTCTGTCCACCCCGGACCGAAGATCCGGGGCTGGATGACCATTCCTCTGCGCGCACCGTTACCGGTGCGCTCCAGCTGCCAACCCGGACCCCTGGGCCGAAGCCGCCCTGCCCCGGATCAGCTCCGGAGCGCGGGGTCCCTATTCGGCATTGCTCCCGGTGGGGCTTGCCGTGCCGGCCCTGTTGCCAGGCCCGCGGTGGGCTCTTACCCCACCGTTTCACCCTTACCCCTGCGGACAGGGGCGGTTTGTTCTCTGTGGCGCTTTCCCTCGGGTTTCCCCGGCCGGGCGTTACCCGGCACCGTTGCCTCGTGGAGTCCGGACTTTCCTCGATACCGGATGGGATCCGGCACCGCGGCCATCCGGCCATCCGCGCCGGACTGCATCTAGGGATCGGCGCGCCGCCGGTCAATGGGGAAGCGCGCGGCGAGGTCGAGGGCGATGCCCATGTCGCGGTCATCGGCCGGGCCCGCGGCCCAGGGCCGAAAGCGCAGGCGCAGGGCCGCCAGCACCGCCTCGGTGGGCCAGCCGGGCGCGTAGCCGAAGAGCGTCGTCGCCGCGCGAAAGCCGGCCTCGTCAAAGCGCGCCCGGCCGGGCCCGGGCCAGACCGCCATCCCGCCCAGCGCCAGCCGCCGCCAGTCGAAGCGCGGCCCGGGGTCGGATTTGCGCAAGGGCGCCACGTCGGAATGGCCGACGACGCGCTGCGGCGGGATCACCCGGCGCGCCATGAGATCGCCCAGCAGCGCCTCGAGCGCGGCCATCTGCGGCGCCGGGAAAGGGGCGCGGCCGCCATTGTCGAGCTCGATCCCGATCGAGCGCGAATTGATATCGGTCGCCGCACCCCACTGGCCGGCGCCGGCATGCCAGGCGCGCATCTTCTCTTCGACCAGCCGGAACAGCCGGCCGCGCCTGTCGATCAGGTAATGGCACGACACCTCGGCCTCGGGGTCGGTCAGCCGGGCCAGCGCGGCCTCGGCGCTGGCCATGGCCGTGTAGTGGAGGACGATCAGGTCGGGCCGGGCGCCCTGGCGGCGGGGCCCGAAATTGGGCGACGGCACATCGAGCGCGCCCAAGCCCGCCTCAGTTGACCGCCTGGCGGAACGGCGCCGGGTCCCAGCGGCAGGCAAATCCGTCGCCGTCCGGATCGAGGTTCAGCCGGTCGCGCTCGGGCCCGCCGGCGCCGAGGAACGCCTCTTGCGCCAGGTCGTCGGAAGGGTAGCGGCCGCAATTGCGCTCGAACGAAGAAAACCGCAGCGGGTTCGACCGGCGATAGCGCGGCTGGCCCACGCGGTTGGTGGTGTTGATCGCGTAGGCGACGATGTTCGGGGCCGAGGTGCCGCTGCGCTGGGGCACCGGCGCGGGCTCGATCGCCACGGCCGTCTGGCCCGCCGCGGTGCCCGGCGCCGGCTCGCGCACGACCGGGGCGCCGGTGGGCGGCTGGTAGGTCTCGTCCTGGAGAATGGGGGCGGGGCCGTTATTCTGGCCTGCAGGCATCGCCGGGGCCGGCGCGGCGGGCAGCGGCGATGCCGCGACCGGTGCGGCGGCCACACGATCCGCCGAGAGCGCGCTGAGTGGCGCACCGACGGGCGCGTTCACCGGCGCCAGCGCGGTCGCCTGCGGCGAAACGGTTGCGGCGGGGGCCGGCGCGGCCGAGAACCGTGGGTTCGGCATCTCTTCGCTGATCGCGGCGGTCGTGACCGGCGGCAGTACCGACGCCTGCCCCTGCAGCCTGCTTTCGCGCGCGGTCTGGTAGCTGGCGTAGTCGGCAAAGCCCACGCCGGCGGCGGAATCGGGAACCTCGGGCTCGCACCCGGCCAACGCCACAAGCGCGGCCAGCGGCACCACTAGCTGTCTCATCTTTGCCCTGCCCGTTGCCATTTTGACCTGTTTTACCACCATTTCGACGGCTTGGAAACAAAACCGGCGGCGCGCTCCAGCGCCTCGGCGGCATTCAGCAACTCGCCCTCTTCCCAGGGCCGGCCGATCAACTGCAGCCCCAGCGGCAGCCCCTGCTTGTCCAGCCCCGCGGGCACCGATACCCCCGGCAGACCGGCAAGGTTCACCGTCACGGTGAAGACGTCGTTGAGATACATCTGCACCGGGTCGGCATCGGCCATCTCGCCCAGCCCGAAGGCGGCGGACGGCGTTGCCGGCGTCAGGATCGCATCGACCCCTTGGGCAAAGACCGCGTCGAAATCGCGCTTGATCAGCGCGCGCACCTTGCGGGCCCGGTTGTAATAGGCGTCGTAAAAGCCCGCCGACAGCACATAGGTGCCGATCATCACCCGGCGCTGGACCTCCGCCCCGAATCCCTCGGCGCGGGTCTTTTCGTACATTTCCACGATGCCGTCGCCCTCGGCCAGCTTGGCCCGGTGGCCGTAGCGCACGCCATCGTAGCGCGCCAGGTTCGACGAGGCCTCGGCCGGGGCGATCACGTAATAGGCGGGCAGCGCGTATTTCGTGTGAGGCAGCGAGATGTCGACGATCTGGGCCCCGGCGTCCTTCAGCATCTCGGCGCCCTTGTGCCACAGCGTCTCGATCTCGTCGGGCATGCCATCCATTCGGTATTCCGACGGAATGCCGATCTTTTTGCCGCGGATATCGCCGGTGAGCATCGCCTCGAAATCGGGCACGGGCAGGTCGGCCGAGGTCGAGTCCTTCATGTCGTGGCCGGCCATCGCACCCAGCATGATCGCCGCGTCCCGCACCGTCTTGGTCATCGGCCCGGCCTGGTCGAGCGACGAGGCAAAGGCCACGACCCCCCAGCGCGAGCAGCGCCCGTAGGTGGGTTTCAGACCGACGATGCCGGTAAAGGCCGCCGGCTGGCGGATCGAGCCGCCGGTATCTGTCCCCGTCGCGGCCAGGCACAGGTCCGCCGCCACCGCCGCCGCCGAGCCGCCCGAGCTGCCGCCGGGCGTCAGCTGCGCCTCGTCTTTGCCGCGCCGCCAAGGGTTCACCGCGTTGCCGTAGGTGCTGGTCTCGTTGCTGCTGCCCATGGCGAACTCGTCCATGTTCAGCTTGCCCAGCATCACTGCGCCCGCATCCCACAGGTTCTGGGTGACGGTCGATTCGTACTCGGGGCGGAAATCCTCGAGAATCCGCGAGGCCGCCTGGCTGGGCACGCCCTTGGTGCAGAACAGATCCTTGATGCCCAGCGGCATGCCGCACATCGCCGGCGCCTCCCCCGCGGCGATGCGGGCATCGGCGGCCTTGGCCTGCTCCAGCGCGATCTCGGGGGTATGGTGGACAAAGGCGTTCAGCGCCCCCGCCCCCTCTATCGCCGCGAGGCAGGCCTCGGTCAGCGCGACCGAGGTTGTTTCGCCCCCGCGCAGCGCATCGCGCGCCTCTGCCAGGGTCAGCTTGGTCAGCTCGCTCATCGCGCTTTACTCCACCACCTTGGGCACGGCGAAGAATCCCTCGCGCGCGTCGGGCGCGTTCGACAGGATCTTGTCCTGCATCCCGCCATCGGTCACCACGTCCTGGCGGCGCTTGAGCCGCATCGGCGTGACGCCGGTCATCGGCTCTACCCCCTCGACATCGACCTCGCCAAGCTGCTCCATGAAGGTCAGGATGCCCGAAAGCTCCTGCGCCAGCTCGGGCAGGTCGTCTTCCTTCACGGCGATCCGGGCCAGATGCGCGACGCGGCGCGCGGTATCGGTGTCGATGGACATGGGGCGGGCGCCTTTTTCTGTCTCGTTCGGGCCTTGCGTTTATCGCCGCAGGCGTCGGGCCGCAAGAGTTGGGCCGATGTCGCGAACGCGCGGGAAAGCGGCGGCGACGGTTTGGCGCTTGCATCGCGCGCCGGTGAGGGTCAGACACGCCCCGCCACGCCACAGCCCGGATCAACCATGCCCTCGACCAGCTTCATCCTAACCCTCACCTGCGCCGACCAGCGCGGCATCGTCGCCGCGGTCTCCAACGCCCTCTCGGCGCTGGGCGGCAACATCCAGGAAAGCAACCAGTTCCGCGACACTCAGCGGAACCGGTTTTTCATGCGCATCGCGTTCCATACCGAAGAGCCCGCGACCGTCGAGGCGCTCGAGGCGCGGCTCGCGCCGATCTTCACCGCCTTCGGCATGGACGCCCATCTGGTCGACGCCGAACGCCGGCCCAAGATCATCCTGATGGTGTCGAAATTCGACCATGCGCTTTTGCACCTGCTCTACCAGATCCGCGTGGGCTGGCTCGAGGCCGAAGTCGCGGCGATCGTGTCGAACCACGAGACCAGCCGCCCCACCGCCGAGGCTGAAGGCATCGCCTATCACCACCTGCCCGTCACGAAAGACACCAAGCCAGAGCAGGAGGCCCGGGTGCTGGCGCTGGTCGAAGAGACCGGGGCCGACCTGGTGGTGCTGGCGCGCTACATGCAAGTGCTGTCCGACGATCTTTCGCGCGCCCTGGCCGGCCGGGTGATCAACATCCACCATTCCTTCCTGCCGTCGTTCAAGGGCGCCAAGCCCTATCACCAGGCCTTCGAGCGCGGGGTGAAACTCATTGGCGCGACCGCCCATTACGTGACCGCCGATCTCGACGAGGGCCCGATCATCGAACAGGAGACCGAGCGGGTGAACCACGCCCTGACCGCCGAAGACTACGTCGCCGTCGGCCGCGATATCGAAAGCCGCGTGCTGGCCCGCGCGGTGCGGCTTCACCTGCAGCGTCGGGTGCTGCCGAACGGCCACAAGACCATCGTGTTCAGCCAGGGCTGAACCCGGCGCGCCCGCGCCCGACCGCCGTGCGGGGCGGAGGCCCGGGAGAATGGGTATTTCTGCCAAGAAGAAGCGGCATGGCCTTCTTCTTGGTCCAAATACCCACGGCACCAGCTGTCGGCCCCCTCGCGCCGCCGGGCAAGGGCGGCTCAGCGCGCCGCGCGTTCGTGCCGGCAATAGACCTCGATCATCCAGGCCAGCATTACGCCGTTCAACAGGTGCCACAGGAAGTGGGTGCCGAATTGGGTGACAGCGCAGAGCGGGCCGTCGAGCGTGCGAAAGGTCAACGAGAGAATCAAGAGCGCCGCGCCGAGCGCCAGCCCCCCGGCGGTGGCCGGCGCGCGGCGGCGCAACAGCAGCGCGTAGACCCCGATGAGCACAGGCACCGGCGCATAGGCGGACGAACTGCCAAGCCCCGGGATCTGCCCGAAAAGCGGCGCGGTGGCCGCGGCAAAGGGCAGAAACAGCGCCGCAATCAACAGCGCCGGAATCCGCCCCAACCGCCAGAAGGCCCGGTTCGCGGCGTAGATGTAGAGCAGGATGAAGGCGACGATCGGCAGCACGTCGGCCAGCGAGGCCCAGACCGTCGCCCGGGTGTGAAAGAGAAAGCTGCCCACCCCGATGGCACCCAGCACCAGCGCCAGCGCGCGCGCCAGGGGCAGGTCGGCGCCGCGCCGCCACATCACGATGGCCGCGAGCACGAAGGCCACGTTGGTGAGCGCATTGACCGGCTCGGCCCAGAGGCCCGGGTCGGTGCGTTCGCAATAGGCGTCGATCTGCCTTGTCCAATCCATGGAACGCCAAGCCGTTTTGCTGATAGGCTGTTGTCGTAAAGCCTGTCTTGGGTATTCATTCAACCATATTGGGAGAGCGCAATGAAGATCACGTGGCTCGGCCATTCCGGTTTTCGCATCGAGATCGCGGACCAGGTTCTGCTGGTGGACCCCTGGGTCACCGGCAACCCGGTCTTTCCCGAGGACCGCCGCGCAGAGGCGATCGCGGGGGCGACGCATGTATTGGTGACTCACGGCCATTTCGACCATATCGCCGACGCGGTCGATATCTGCCGCGAGCTGTCGCTCCCCTGCGTGGGCATTTTCGATTTGATGAGCTGGTGGGAAGAGAAGGAAAAAATCGCCGTCGTGGGCTTCAACAAGGGCGGCACCGTGATGTTGGGCGATGTTGCGGTGACGATGGTCAACGCGGTGCATTCCGCCTCGATGGGCGGCAGCGACGGGCCCGTCTATACCGGCACCGAATCGGGGTTCATGATTTCCGGCGAGGGCCACACGATCTACGTCACCGGCGATACCGACGTGATGGCCGACATGAAGGTCTTCAACGACCTGCACGCGCCCGATATCGGCATCCTCTGCGCCGGCGGGCATTTCACCATGGACATGGCGCGCGCGGCCTACGCGGCGAAGACCTTCTTCGAGTTCAAGACGGTGATCCCCTGCCACTACAAGACCTTCCCGTTGCTGGAACAGTCGGCCGAGGCATTGAAGGCGGGGCTGCCGGGCGTGGATGTACTAACGCCGGAGGTGCTGGAGACGGTCGAAATCTGAGCCGGCAAAACTCTTGCCCCCGGCGCTCGGCGTCGCCCGCCGGGGTTACCGTTTCTCCGCGAAGAACGCCTTGAGAAGTGCCTCGGCCGCCGCCGAGGCGATGCCGTCATAGACCTGGGGCACGTGGTGGGATTGCGGATGCTCGAACACCTTTGCCCCATGCGCCACGCCGCCCGATTTCGGGTCGGCCGCCCCGTAGTAAAGCCGCGCGATGCGGGCCTGGGCGATGGCCGAGGCGCACATCGCGCAGGGTTCCAGCGTCACGTAGAGGTCGTGGCCCGGCAGCCGCTCGGACCCCGCTGCAGCGCAGGCCGCCCTGAGCGCCAGGATCTCCGCATGGGCGGTGGGGTCGCAAAGCTCCCGCGTGCGGTTGCCGGCGCGCGCCACGATCTCGCCCCGGGGCGAGACCACGACGGCGCCCACAGGCACCTCGCCGCGGGCGGCGGCGGCGCTTGCCTCGGCCAGGGCGGCGTCCATATGGCTGCGAAACGGGCTCATCGCCCCGTCTTGCCGCGCCTGCGCCGTTGAACGCAAGCCGCTTTCCCAACCCGCCATTCGGGCGTAAAGGAACGCCATGAGCACAGAGCTTCCAAAGGGCGAGCGCATCGCCAAGGTGCTGGCGCGCGCCGGCGTGGCCTCGCGCCGTTCCGCCGAGGCGATCATCGCGGCGGGCCGGGTCACGGTGAACGGCAAGCGCATCGACAGCCCGGCGCTGAACGTCACGCCCGATGACAAGATCGCCGTCGACGGCCAGCCGCTGGCCGCACCTGAGCCGCCGCGGCTGTGGCTCTACCACAAGCCCGCCGGCCTCGTGACCACCGAGCGCGACGAAAAGGGGCGCCCGACCGTCTTTGACGCACTGCCCGAAGACATGCCGCGGGTGGTGTCGGTCGGCCGACTCGACCTCAATTCCGAGGGGCTGTTGCTGCTGACCAACGATGGCGAGATCAAGCGGCGGCTGGAGTTGCCCTCGACCGGCTGGCTGCGCAAGTACAGGGTGCGGGTCAAGGGCGCGCCCGACGACAAGACGCTGGCCCCCCTGCGCGCGGGCGTGACGGTCGCGGGCGAGCGGTTTCAGCCGATGGAGGTGAGCCTTGATCGGCAGCAGGGCGCCAATGCCTGGCTGACCGTCGGCCTGCGCGAGGGCCGCAACCGCGAGATCCGCCGCGCGATGGAGACCGTGGGCCTGAGCGTCAACCGTCTGATCCGCGTCGGCTACGGGCCGTTCCGCCTGGGCGATCTGAAGCCCGGCGCGGTCGAGGAGGTGCGCGCGCGCGTTCTGCGCGACCAGCTGGGCCTCGACGCCGAGTTCAAGCCGCAAACCGCCCCCCGCCCACGGCGGGCGCCCCGCAAGCGGCGCTGAACGCCAGGTCGGGAAAACCGTATCTTTCGGCGACGTGTCTTTCACGATGGCGTTGCATCCCATATACATAAAAAGGTCAGGCGACGCCGATAAGGGGCCAGGGATGTCCGGTACGGGGCTGCAAAAACTCGCTTACTTCTTGCTCTTCGGGCTCATCCTCTACGTCTCGCTGACGGGGGGTGCCTGATGGCCCGGCGCTTTGGCGGAGAATTCAGCCCCAAATCGGCGCCCAAGGACGCGGTGCCACCGCGCCACCCGTTCCACGGAAAACGCGCCACGCAGATGGGCGGGCGGGTCAACGCGCTGTTTCTTGCGCCGCTGCCGCTGGCTGTCCGCGCGTTTTTCGCCGAACCCGTGCGGCTGGCCGCGTTTCTCGCCGCGTTCGGCCTCTTGATCCTCGCCGCCTGGCTGACGCGCGAGGGGCTGAAGGCGCAGATGGCCTACGAGGCGCGCAAGGTCGCGCGCCGCCCGGCGCTGCCGCGCAAGATCATCGGCTCGGTGTTGACCGGGGCGGGGCTGGGGCTGGCGGGCATGACCGCTCACGGGCCGGCCGAGGCCGTCGTCTTCGCCATCCTCGGCGCGGGGCTGCACTTTCTTGCCTTCGGGCCCGACCCGCTGAGCGACAAGGGGATGGACGGCATAGACACCTTTCAGCAGGACCGCGTGGCGCGCGTCATCGACGAGGCCGAAAAGCACCTGGCCGCGATGACCGACGCGATCCGCCGTGCCGGCGACCGCGGGCTGGAGGCGCGGGTCGAGCAGTTTCAGACCACCGCGCGCGAGATGTTCCGCACCGTCGAGGAAGACCCCCGTGACCTGACAGCGGCGCGGCGCTACCTTGTCGTCTACCTGCTGGGCGCGCGGGACGCGACGATCAAGTTTTCCGATCTCTATTCACGCACCCGCGACAGCGGGGCGCGCACCGATTACGAGGCGTTCCTGAACGACCTCGAACAGAACTTCGCCGCCCGCACCGCCAAACTGCTGCTGGACGACCGGGCCGACCTAGATATCGAGATTGAAGTGCTGCGCGAAAGGCTGCAGCGCGAGGGCGTACGCCCCGAAGAGGCGATGCCGCATAACGGAGAGTGAAAGTCATGTCGGAAAACGTTCGCGAAAAGGCCGCCGAGGCTCTGGCCGAGGTCGAAAAGGTGACCGCCGCCATCCTGCCCGAACCGATGGACGAGATCGTGCCGCTCGATGCGGCCGAGCCGCCGGCGGCCGACGCGATCCGCTCGCGCATGGCCGAGATCGACATGGGCAACACCAACTCGATCATCGCCTTCGGCTCGGGCGCGCAGGCCGAGCTGCAGGAAATCTCGCAATCCATGCTGGCCGATGTGCGCAACAAGGACGTGGGCCCGGCCGGCGACAGCTTGCGCGAGATCGTCACCACGATCCGCGGCTTCTCGGTCTCCGAGCTGGACGTGCGCCGCGAACGCAGCTGGTGGGAAAGGCTCTTGGGCCGCACCGCGCCCTTCGCCCAGTTCCTGGCACGCTTCGAAAACGTGCAGGCCCAGATCGACAAGATCACCGACAGCCTGCTGGGCCATGAGCACAAGCTGCTCAAGGACATCAAGTCGCTCGACATGCTTTATGAAAAGACGCTGACCTTTTACAACGAGCTGGCGCTTTACATCGCCGCGGGCGAGGAAAAGCTGAAGGAACTCGACACCCAGACCATCCCTGCGAAAGAGACCGAGGTGAACGAAGCGCCCGAAGGCGACCAGGTGATCAAGGCGCAGGAGCTGCGCGACCTGCGCGCCGCCCGCGACGACCTGGAGCGGCGCGTGCACGACCTCAAGCTGACCCGCCAGGTGACGATGCAATCGCTGCCCTCGATCCGGCTGGTGCAGGAAAACGACAAGTCGCTGGTCACCAAGATCAACTCGACGCTGGTCAACACCGTGCCGCTTTGGGAAACCCAGCTCGCCCAGGCGGTGACGATCCAGCGGTCGAAAGAGGCGGCCGAGGCGGTGCGCGGCGCCACCGACCTGACCAACGAGTTGCTGACCGCGAACGCCAAGAACCTGCGCGCTGCCAACAAGACGGTCCGCGAGGAGATGGAGCGCGGCGTTTTCGATATCGAAGCCGTCAAGCAGGCCAATGCAGAACTGATCGCGACGATCCAGGAAAGCCTGCAGATCGCCGACGAGGGCAAGGCCCGTCGCGCCGCCGCCGAGGAAGAGCTCAAGAAGATGGAGGCCGAGCTGCGCAACACGCTGGCCGCGGCCAAGTCGCGGGCCCAGGCCGGCGGATCGGTTCCCGGGTCCTGAGCGCGACGTGAGGCGTCCCTGGCGCGCATCGGCCCTGGCGGGGCTGGCCCTGTTGGGGCTGGCCTCTTGCGACATGCCCGAGGCGCCGGTCGACTCCACCCCGCCGCGCGCGCGCCCCGAGACCGTCCCGGCAATGCCCTCGGCGGAAAGCCGGGCCATGGCCGCGCATTTCGGCCGGGTCGAGGCGGAGCTGCGCGAGCGCGGCCTGCTGCGCACAGACGGCGGCGGCGCCGACACCCCGGTATCGCGGCGCAACCTGGTGGAAAACTTTGTCCGTATCGCCCTTTACGACGAATACGTTGCCCATTCGGGAATGCTCGTCGCCGAACAGACCGAAAGCCGTCTGCGCCGCTGGGAACAGCCGATCCGCATGGGGATGGTGTTCGGCGCCGCCGTTCCCGCCGCCCAGCGCCGCGAGGACCGGGCCAATATCGTCGGCTATGCGCGCCGGCTGTCCCGGCTGACCGGATTGCCGATCCGCATGACCGCGCCGGAAGACGCGAATTTCCACATTCTGATCCTCAACGAGGACGAGCGCCGCGCCTTCGGGCCCGACCTGCGCCGGCTTGTGCCGGGCATCGACCGCACCGCCGAGCTGACCATCACCGGCATGCCTCGCTCGACCTTCTGCCTCGTCTTCGCCTTTTCCAAGGGCAATTCCAGCAGCTATTCCCGCGCGGTGGCGGTGATCCGCGCCGAACACCCCGACCTGCTGCGCCTGTCGTGCCTGCACGAGGAGCTGGCCCAGGGCATGGGGCTGGCCAATGACAGCCCCGCCGCGCGCCCCTCGATCTTCAACGACGACGAAGAGTTCGGGCTGCTGACCGGCCATGACGAGCTGCTGCTGCGTATCCTCTACGACCGCCGTCTGAGGCCTGGCATGACCGAACGTGACGCCCGCCCCATCGTCGAGCAGATCGTGGACGAGCTGTTGGGCGGAGAGAGCTGAGACCGCAGCGCCGTGGCGCCCGGCACCCTACTGGAGGACCTAGAGCATGGGTATTTTCGACTTCCTTTCCGGCGAGTTCATCGACGTCATCCACTGGGTCGACGACACCCGCGACACCATGGTCTGGCGGTTCGAGCGCGAGGGCCACGAGATCAAGTACGGCGCCAAGCTGACCGTGCGCGAGGGGCAGGCCGCCGTCTTCGTCCACGAGGGCCAGATCGCCGACGTGTTCACCCCCGGCCTCTACATGCTGGAAACCAACAACATGCCGGTGCTGACCACGCTCCAGCATTGGGACCACGGGTTCAAATCGCCCTTCAAGTCGGAAATCTATTTCGTCAACACCACGCGCTTCACCGACCTCAAATGGGGCACGAAAAACCCGATCATGCTGCGCGACCCCGAATTCGGCCCCACCCGTATCCGCGCCTACGGCACCTACACGGTCCGTGTGACCGACCCGGCGAAATTCCTGGTCGAGATCGTCGGCACCGACGGCGAGTTCACGATGGACGAGATCGGCTTCCAGATCCGCAACATCATCGTGCAGGAATTCTCGCGGGCGGTCGCGGGCGCAGGCATCCCGGTGCTCGACATGGCCGCCAACACCGCCGAGCTGGGCAAGCTGGTGGCCGGCGCCATCTCCGAGACCATCGCCGCCTACGGGCTCAGTCTGCCTGAGCTTTACATCGAGAATATCTCGTTGCCCCCCGCGGTGGAGGCCGCGCTCGACAAGCGCACGTCGATGGGGCTTGTGCAAGATCTCGACCGCTATACCCAGTTTTCCGCCGCCGAGGCGCTGGGCGCGCCCGAGGGCGCGGCGGGCGGCGCGATGGCTGCGGGGCTGGGTGCCGGCATGGGTATGGCCATGGGCCACGCCATGAGGCCCTGGGGCGCGCGCGACCAGTCCGCCCAGCCCGTACCGCCCCCGCCGCCGCCGGTCGAGCATGTCTGGCACATCGCTGAAAAAGGCGAAACGCGCGGCCCGTTCTCCAAGGCCGACATGGGGCGGATGGCCGGCGAGGGCGCACTCAAGCGCACAACCCATGTCTGGACCCCGGGCCAGGACGGCTGGATGCATGCCGAGGACGTGGCCGAACTGGCGCAGCTTTTCACCGTGCTGCCGCCGCCGCCGCCCGAGGCCTGAGGCCCCCGCTTCTTCTTGGCCCAAATACCCCCGCCGGAGGCATCGACATCATGGCCGCGCCCCATCCGCCCGCGCCGCAGGAGGCACACCGCTTTCCCTGCACGCAATGCGGCGCCGATCTGCGCTTCGAGCCGGGCAAGGGGCGGCTGGTCTGCGACCATTGCGGGTATAGCGAACCGGTCGAGCAGGCCCAGCCGCCGGCGCACCCGATCCGCGAACTCGATTTCCGAATCGCCGTCGAGGCCAGCCTTCCGACGCAGGAGATCGAGGAAACCCGCGTCCTGTCCTGCCCCAATTGCGGCGCGCAGGTCGAATTCGACGCCGATACCCATGCCGCCGAATGCCCGTTCTGCGCCACCCCCGTGGTCACCGACACCGGCACCCACCGCCATATCAAGCCGCGCGGCCTGCTGCCCTTCGCCCTGACCGAGCGCGACGCACACAAGGCGATGGCCGACTGGCTGGGGCGGCTCTGGTTCGCGCCGAACGGGCTGAAGCAATACGCCCGCAAGGGCCGCAAGATGCAGGGCATCTACGTGCCCTACTGGACCTTCGACGCCGATACCGCCAGCCGCTATACCGGCGCGCGCGGCACCGTCTATTACGAAACCCGCACCGTCATCCGCAACGGCGAGCGCCGGAGGGTGCAGGTGCAAAAGGTGCGCTGGACACCGGTCTCGGGGCGGGTCGCGCGGTTTTTCGACGACGTGCTGGTGCTGGCCAGCCGCAGCCTGCCGAAACGCTTCACCGACGCGCTGGAGCCGTGGGACCTGTCAGGGCTGCTCCCCTACCGGCCCGATTTCCTGGCCGGCTTTCGCGCCGAGGGCTACACCGTGGTCCCCACCGACGGGTTTCAGGAAGCCCAGGCGATCATGGAACGGATCATCCGGCGCGACGTGGCGTTCGATATCGGCGGCGACCGCCAGCGGATCGAGACGCTCGAAACGCGGCTCTCGGATGTCACCTTCAAGCATGTTCTGCTGCCGGTATGGCTGGCGGCCTACAAATACCGGGGCAAGACCTACCGCTTCGTCGTCAACGGCCAGACGGGGCGCGTGCGCGGCGAACGGCCCTGGTCGGCCTGGAAGATCGCGCTCGCCACCCTGCTCGGTCTCGCGCTGGCCGGGCTGATCGGCTATTTCGCCGCGCTCAACCAAGGCTGAGGCGGGGCCGCCTGAACGGCCCCGGCTGCTGTCCTCTCCCCGGGTTTCTCAGCCCTTCGTGACCGGGATTTGCGTGCCTCCCGGCATCTCTGCCTGTGCCTTCTTGCCGACGCTGACGGTCAGAACGCCATCCTTCAGATCGGCGCTTACCCTTGCCGGATCGGCGTCCGGCGGCAGGCGGAAGCTGCGCGAGAACGATCCGTATTGGCGTTCGCTGAAATACCAGGTCTCGCCCTCTTCCTTGCGCTCCGAGGTCTTCTCGCCCTTCACGGTGACGACCCCGTCGTCGAGATTGACCTCGATGTCTTTCTCCTCGACCCCGGGCAACTCCATCTTGATGCGGTAGCCGTCATCGCCCACCGACGCCTCGGACGCGGGGGCGAACCAGTCGGCCACCCGTTCGCCCAACCCGCGGAGCGGTTCGTAAAGCGAGGGCCAGAAGCCTGTGGTGTGGGTTTTCTCGACCATCTCAAATCTCCTCTTCGTCAAGAGAACCATTGCGCGCCAAGTGTCGCGCCTGCGGCGCCCGGCTGCCATGACGTGCATCAACACTGCGCTTGGTTTGCACCCCGCCGCCCCTGCGACTATGGCTGGAGAACCGAGCCAGAGGGAAAGGATGCCGCGATGATCCTGTGTTGCGGGGAGGCCCTGATCGACATGCTGCCGCGGCGCACCGCCGAGGGTGAGGCCGCCTATGTGCCCCATGCGGGCGGCGCGGTGTTCAACACCGCCATAGCTCTGGGCCGTCTGGGCGCGCAGGCGGGAATGTTCACCGGGCTGTCGACCGACGTCTTCGGCGATCAGCTTGCCGCCGCGCTCGAGGCCGCCGGCGTCGAGTCCGGCCTCGCCCTGCGCGCCGACCGGCCCACCACGCTGGCGGTGGTGATGCTGAGCGACGGTCAGGCGCGCTACAGCTTTTACGACGAGGGCAGCGCGGGGCGGATGCTGTCGCCCGACGCGCTGCCGGCCCTGCCCGACGCTGTCGAGGCACTGTTTTTCGGCGGCATTTCCCTGATGGTCGAACCCTGCGGCACCGCTTACGAGACGCTGATGGCCCGCGAGGCGGCCTCGCGCGTGACCATGCTCGACCCCAATATCCGGCCCGGTTTCATCGCTGACGAGACCGCCTACCGCGACCGGCTGGCGCGGATGCTGGCGTTGGCCGATATCGTGAAACTGTCGGACGAGGACCTCGCCTGGCTGGAGGGTCCGGGCGAGCCGCGCGCGCTGGCCCGCGGGATACTGGCCAAGGGCCCGCAGATCGTCTTTCTGACCCATGGCGGCGAAGGCGCGCTGGCGCTGACCCGGACCGACGAAATCGCCCTGCCCGCCCCGCCGGTCGAGGTGGCCGATACCGTGGGCGCGGGCGACACGTTCAACGCCGGCGTGCTGGCCGCGCTGCAGTCCGAGGGCAAGCTCAACCGCACCGCGCTGGCCGGGCTTGGCGGCGAGGCCCTGTCGCGGGCGCTGGCGCTGGGCATCAAGGCCGCCGCGATCACCGTATCGCGGCCCGGCGCCAACCCGCCCTGGGCCAGGGAAATCGCATGAGGGCGCTGGTCCAGCGGGTCAGCGAGGCGGCGGTGCGCGTCGAGGGGGCCGTATTGGGCGAGATCGGCCCGGGCCTTCTGATCCTCGTCTGCGCGATGCAGGGCGACACCGAGGCCGAGGCCGACAAGCTGGCCGCCAAGATCGCCAAGCTGCGCATTTTCACCGACGCGGACGGCAAGATGAACCGCGCGCTGGCCGAGATCGGCGGCGGGGCGCTGGTGGTCAGCCAGTTCACGCTGGCCGCCGATACCTCGCGCGGCAACCGCCCCGGCTTTTCCTCTGCCGCACCACCCGGCGAGGGCGAGCGGCTTTACGAGTATTTCGCGGGGCGGATGGCCGCCCAGGGCGTGCCCGTCGCCACCGGGCGTTTCGGCGCCGACATGAAGGTGTCGCTCGTCAATGACGGGCCGGTGACGATCTGGGTCGAGGTCTGATGCAGGCTCAGGTCTGCAGCACGTAGGTGCCGGGCGCGGCGCAGACCGTCGGGTAGCCGCGCGCGGGCGCGCCCATCGCCGGCGGGGCGGTCTTGCCGCTGCTCTGGCGGGCCAGCCAGTCGCGCCATTCAACCCACCACGATCCCTCTTGCGGCGCGTGCCGCTCGGCCCAGGTGTCGGGGTCGAGATAGTGCGCCTCGGGCGTGCGGTGGCCGATGCGGAAATGCCGGCCGCGATGCCCCGGCTCGCTGAGGATGCCGCCGTTATGGCCGCCCTTGGTCAGCACGAAGGTCAGGTCGGTATCGGTGAACAGCGTCGTCTTGTAGACCGAGCGCCAGGGCGCGATATGGTCTTTCTCGGTGCCCAGCACGAAGAATGGAGCGGTGATGTCCTTCAGGGCGATCACGCGCCCGTCGACGGCAAATCGCCCCGCGCTCAGCCGGTTTTCCAGGAAGAGGCCGCGCAGGTATTGCGAATGCATCCGGTAGGGCATGCGCGTGGCGTCGTCGACCCAGACCGAAATGTCGAACTCCTGCTCTTCGACCCCCAGGAAATACCGCCGGATCGCCCGCGACCAGACCAGATCGTTGGCGCGCAGCGCCCGGAAGGCGCCCGACATCTGGTCCTGCGACAGGTAGCCCTGATCCCACATCATGTCTTCGAGATAGGCGATCTGGCTTTCGTCGACGAAAAGCATCAGCTCGCCGGCCTCGGTGAAATCTGTCTGCGCGGCAAGAAGCGTGATCGAGGCCAGCCGATCGTCGCCGTCGCGCGCCATCGTGGCCGCGGCGATCGACAGGATCGTACCGCCGAGGCAATAGCCGCAGGCATGAACCTTCTGGTCGGGCACGATGGTGGTGACCGCGTCGATTGCCTGCATCACGCCGCGGCGGCGGTAATCGTCCAGCGACAGGTCGCGCTGCGCCGCGGTGGGGTTGCACCAGGAGATCGCAAAGACGGTAAAGCCCTGCCCCACAAGGTATTTGATCAGCGAATTGTGCGGGCTGAGGTCGAGGATGTAGTATTTCATGATCCAGGCCGGGACGATCAGCACCGGCTCGGCCTCTACCTTGTCGGTCTGCGGCGCGTACTGGATCAGCTCGAACAGGTCGTTGCGATAAACCACCTCGCCCGGCGTACAGGCGAGATTGCGGCCCACCTCGTAGCTGTCCGAAGGCTCGGGTCCGCCATCGACGAGCTGACGCACCGCGTCGTCGACGAAATTGCGCGCGCCCTCGGCCAGGTTGCGGCCGCCCGACTGGACCGTGCGTTCCACGATCTCGGGATTCAGCGGCGGCACGTTCGACGGCGCGGCCATATCCAGCATCTGGCGCGCCATGAAATGCACCCGGTCGGTGCTGTGGGGGCGCGCGCCGCGCATGTCGGCCGTGGCGCAATCCCACCAGTCCTGCATGGCCAGAAACCCCGTCTTCCACATCCGGAAGGGCGGCTTGTCCCAGGCCGGGTGGTCGAACCTGTGATCGTCGGCGGCGGGCGTAAACGCCGGCGCGCCGCCGGGCGACATGCCCATCGCATCGGTCGCGGCCTTCCAGAAATTGAGCTGGGCGCGCTCGGCCAACTCCAGTTGCCGTCCCGGGGCGCGGGCCAGATGCATTGCCCAGTCGGCCCAGGCCGACGCGGCGGCATGGGGCGAGACGCCCCGCGTCATCCGCGCGCTCATAGCACGCACGGCGCGGTCGAGCGTTTCGTGGCTATGGGTCGGGGCGCGGGCGGCCGCGGAGGCCGGCACCGGCGCGGCGGCGGGCCGGGCCGCCGCCGCGCTGGCAGTCTCGGCTTTGGTGGCGGCGGGCTTCGGGGTTGCAGCGGGCATGGGCACCTCGTTCGTCGGGGTCTCGGCGCGCAGCCTATGCCCTGGCCCGGACAAGGGAAAGCCGCGCTTTGGCGCAGCGCCCCCGCGCGGCCAATGGCGGGTCTGCGAGGCCCAAGGAGCCGCAACCGGGTATCCCGTCGGGGGACGCGGCGCGCTGGACTTGGGTCTGTCAAAGCCTAGTGTAAAAGTGACAAGGAGGACAACGCGCAGATGCTTTATATCCTCACACCCGGCCGCATCGCCAACCCCGGCGTGCTGAAAATCAGGAAAGCGCCCCGCAAGCTGATCGAGAAGGGCCTGGGCCTCTTGCCGCGCGGGATGCCCCTGTCGGGGATGTTCTGGCGTATTTTCCTGGAGTTCTCGTTCCCGCGCTACCTGCTGGCGCTGGCGCCGTTCCCGATCCTGCTGTTGGCCTTCCCGGACTTCGCACTGCCCCTGGCCCAGGCGCCTGCGCTGCTGTTTCTCGCGATCTACATGGTGGAGTACCATTACCTGAGCTACGGCAACCCCGAAAAGCGCAAGGCGCTGGCCGACGAGACCGAACGGGCGCGTGCGCTGGATCTGGTGCAGGTCCGTTCGCGCAAGGTGCTGACCCAGATCGCCGCAGGGCGCAAGTTGCAGGCAGGCACCCTGCACCTGGTCGTGGAGCAATCGGGGCTGGCCCGCGTCGTGCCGCTGACCATGGTGTCGGTGCAATACGAAAATGACGGGGTCGAGGTGCTGCAACTCAGCCCCGAGGAGGAAAAGCTGATCGAGGACACGCTCTTCGACAAGGAGCTGGACGAGCGCTTTCTGCACCGGGTGAACATTTCCGAGAACAAATATATGCGCAGCGTGGAGCTGGACCCGAAATCGGTTTCGGCCCATGCGCGGCTGGCCGCGATGGCGGGCTGAGGCGCGTTGACCTGGCCGGAACGCAGGCGGTCGCGTTCGCAGATTCGGGTATTTTGACCAAGAAGAAGCAGGGCCGCGCCTACCGGTCCAGCGCAAGCACCCGGCCGAACGGCGGCGCGCTCGGCACCTCGCCGGGCACGGCCCAGATCACCGGAACGCGGCCCGGTTTGGGGCCGAAGACGCCTTCGAGATCGGTCAGGATGACGATCGCGGAGGGGGCGAGGCGCGCGGCGTGGTCGATGACCTCGACAAAGGAGGTGCCGCCTTCGCGGGAGAACGCGATGTCGAGGATGCGCGATTCCCAGTCGGCGCCGGTCATCAGTTCGTGCGCGTGCACGATGGTGTCGAAGACCAGCACATGCACCTCGGCCCCGGTGCGCCGGCCGATACCCGCCACCTGGGCTGCAAAAAGCGCCAGCCGGGCCTTGTCGATCGAGGCGGAGCTGTCGATGCCCACGGCGATTTTTGGCGCGTCGCGGCGGTGCACGGTACCTGGCTCGTAGACCGGCACAGCCCCGCCGGCGGCGCGCGCCGCGCCTTCGAGCGCGATCCAGCGGCGCGTGGGGCGCTGGTAGGTGCGGCGCGGGTCGTGCTGGACGGCGCGGGCCAGCAGGCCGCGCAGGACGACCTCCCAGGGGGTGTGGGGTTCGGGGATGTCGGCGATCCGGTGGCCGAGCATGCCGATGCCGGTGCCGGCGAGCCGCCCTTCGGCCATGGCCCGGGCGAGGCGCTGGCGCCATTCGGCGTCCTCGGCGGCCCCACCCTGCCCGGCCTCGGCGTCGGAGGCGTCGAGGTCGGGGGCAAAGCCCTGACGCTCGGCGTAATCGGCGGCGCGGGCGGCGGCGCCCTCGCTCTCTTGCCCCTCGTTTCCGCCGCCGCGGCCCTTGCCCTTGCCCGTGCCCCCGGCCTGGCCCCGGGCGCCCTCGCGGCCGCCGGGCTTGCCCTGCCGGCCCTGCATCAGCGCGACATAGAGGGTTTCGGCGTCGTAGCGGCCGATGGCGCGCTCGGCCGGCATGTCCTCGTCCAGCGCGCCTTTCAGCACCCCCGTCAATTCCACGCAGGGGCGCGGCAGGATATAGCCCGACAGCAGCAGCGTCTGGTTGACGATGGCGTCCGTGGCGAGGTTGAACATCTTCTCGTCGTAGCGGTCGCCGAAGCGGGCGAACATGGCGCGTGCGCGCGGCACGTGGCGAAAGGCAACGTGCAGGATGTGGTGGGCGGCCAGCCCGATCTGTTCGTCGAGCGACAGCGCCTCGAACGGGGGCCGGTAGAAGATGGTGCGCCCGTCGGTCCAGGCCGGTCCCTCGCCCGCCTCGGCATCGCGGTGGTTGCACCACAGCGACAGCGAGGCGAAGGCCGGATCGACCTCGGAGAGCTTTTGCAGCGCGCGGGTGGCGCGGGTCGAGTGCCGCTCGGCCATGGGTTAGTCGAGCCCCGCCGCCTTGCGCTCGTCGGCATAGGCACGGTAGGCGGGCGTGGCGAGGAAGGCCTCGCCGATGCCGAGCTCGAGGCCGCGGCGGATCAGCCCTTCGAAACCGTAGGTGCAGAGCTCGCCCAAGGGCATGCGCTTGAACTCGGGGTCTTCGCGCAGGCGCGAGAGCTGGCGGATATCGGCCATGATGTCGATGGCGTCCTCGGCGTTGCGGCGGTCGAGGATCCCGATCAGCCCGTAGATCAGCGCGTTGAGCCCATGCATCGTGGCGGGGTAAAGGGCGATGCGGTCCTTACGGTCGGCCTCGAGCATCTCGGTGACCTGAACGGTGGCGGCGATGTCGTCGGCGATCAGCGCGAAATCGGCGGCCGCCGCGTCGCCCACGGTGCCGGCGATCAGCACGTTGCGCACACGCCGGTCGGGCACCGCCTGCATGATCTGGCTGACCCGTTCCCAGCTGCGCGGCGTGCTGGCGATCATGTGGCCCTGGTCGAGCGCGCGCTCGGTGGTCTCCAAGAGGTCCGCGCGGGTCTTGATGAAGGCGATCACGGCGGGATGCAGGCCCCTGGGCACCGCGTAATTGTCCAGCCAGTCGGAGGCCACGGCCTGCACGTGCAGGTGGATCAAACGGTCGGAGAGGGCGGTGTTCATCTCGTAGGCGATGGCGCCGTCCTCGACAGTGTTGCCCGCGGCCACGACGAAGACGCTGTCGGGCAGCCGGTGCCGGCCGACCCGGCGTTCTTGCAGCAGGCCGTAGACGGTGGGTTGCAGGTAGGGCGATGCCGCGGTCAGCTCGTCGAGAAAAAGGATCGACGGCGCGTCGATGTCGTCGGGCAGATCCTCGGGGCGGTACCAGATGGTCTTTTGCGCGTCATGGTCGTAATAGGGCAGGCCGCGCAGGTCCTGCGGCTCGATCGTGGTCAGCCGCAGATCGAAAAGCCGCGCGCCGATCGCGTCGGCCAGTTGCGCGACCACCTGTGTCTTGCCCACGCCGGGACGCCCATGCAGCATGTAGGAGACCTGCATCGCGCCCGATCTCTGCGCCTCCCATCCGGCCTTTAGCACCTCGTAAGCGTCTCCTGCGGAGACTTTCATCGTATTGACGGCCATTTGCCTGCCTCGTCTTGAAACAATTCTTCCACATACCAGTTGGGTCTCCAGGGCGGCGTGTCGAGCCGCCGGACAGCGCCGCGATAAGGAGAGCCCATGGAATTTGTCACTGACCGCATCGAACGCGCGGCATTCCTGCCCCTGCCCCGCCCCGATACGGCCGAAGGCCGTCCGCGGCGGGTGGGCGTCGAGATCGAGTTCGGCGGGCTCACCGAAATGGAAACGGCCGCGCTGGTGCAGGCGGTGCTGGGCGGGCGCGTGGTCGAGGACACGCCGCACGAGTTTGTCGTCGATGGCACGACGCTGGGCGATGTCGAGGTCTGCCTCGACACCGCGCTGCGCGACAAGGCGGGCACGGCGCTGGCCGATCTGGGGCTTGAGCTGGGCCGCGCCGTGGTGCCGGTAGAGATCGTCACCGCGCCCTTGACCCCCGACGACCTGCCGCACCTGGAAGACTTGCGCAAACGGCTGCGCGCTGGCGGCGCCCAGGGCAGCGGCGGCGGGCTGTTCTTGGGGTTTGGCGTGCATCTCAACCCAGAGATCGAGGGGCCGGAGGTGGGCCATATCCTGCCCGTCGTGCGCGCCTACGCGCTGTTGGAGGACTGGCTGAGGAAGGCCGACCCGATCGATCCGTCGCGCCGCCTCCTGCCCTTTGTCGACCCTTATCCGCGGAGCTTTGTCGACCGGCTGGCCGGGGCGCCGGACTGGTCGCTGGGCGCGCTGATCGACGCCTACCTGGAGGAAACGCCGACGCGCAACCGCGGGCTCGACATGTTGCCGGTGTTTCGCCATCTCGACGAGGCGCGGGTGCTGGCGGGCTTGGACGATGCCAGCGCGGTCAGCGCGCGGCCGGCCTATCACTACCGCCTGCCCGACAGCCGTCTGGACGACCCGGAGTGGACGCTCGCCTATGAGTGGAACCGCTGGGTCATGGTTGAACGGCTGGCAAACCGCCCCGACGCGCTGGAACGGCTGGCGCGGGACTGGCTGGAGTATCGCGAGGCCTGGACGACGACACGGCCCGACTGGCTGGCCCATGTCGAGGCGCGGCTGGACGAGCTGAACCTTTGGGAGGCCGCATGACCCGCCCGCTGATCGGCGTCACCACCTCGGCCCGGTCGGGCTGGCGCATCTTCCCGCTGGTGGCCTTCAACCTTTGGATTGCCGGCGGCAAGGGCGTGCGCTGGGTTGCCGGGCGGCCGGCCGATCTCGACGATGTGGACGGGCTGATCATCGGCGGCGGCGACGACATCTCGCCCGACCTCTATGGCGGGCAGTTGATCGCCTCGGCAAGGCTGGACACGGCGCGCGACGCGATGGAACGGCGGCTGGTCGAGGGCGCGATGGCGCGCGGCAAGCCGGTGCTGGGCATTTGCCGCGGCGCGCAGATGATCAACGTGGCCCTTGGCGGCACGCTGGATCAAGACGCCTACGGCACCTACACCGCCTCCAGAAAGGTCTGGACCGTGCTGCCGAAGAAGACCGTCACCGTCTGCGACGGCACACGGCTGGACGAGATCGCGGGCGACGGGCCGATGCGAGTGAACGCGCTGCACAGTCAGGCGGTAAAGGATCTGGGCACCGGGTTGCGCGTCGCCGCCCATGACGAGGGCGGCATGATCCAGTCGGTCGAGCGGCTCACCGACCCGTTCGCGCTGGGCGTGCAATGGCACCCCGAGCATCTGTTTTATGCCCGCCGCCAGCGCGCGCTCTTTCGCGCGCTCGTCACTGCCGCGCGGGCCTGCCGCGACGAGGAAGGCCAGATCGCCGCCGTCGACGCCGAAATGGCCGCCCCCTCCTGAGCCCATTCGCCGCTTGCGGCCCCTGCCCCCTTCTGCATAGCATGGCGCCCGGAAAACAAGGGCTGCGGCGGGTGCCGCGGCGGCACCAACAGGAGGGACGAATGGCCGGATTCAAGACACTCGCGGCGGGCCTCTGCGCGCTGGCGCTGGCCACGGCCGCCCAGGCCGAGCCGCTTAAGGTGGGCATGATCACCACGCTTTCGGGCGGCGGCGCGAGCCTTGGCATCGATACCCGCGACGGGTTCATGCTGGCGGTCAAGCAGGCGGGCAACCCCGATCTGGAGGTCGTCATCGAGGACGACCAGCGCAAACCGGACATCGCGGTGCAGCTGGCCGACAAGATGATCCAGTCGGAAAAGGTCGACGTGCTGACCGGGATCGTCTGGTCGAACCTCGCCATGGCCGTGGTGCCCGCCGCCACCGCCCAGGGCAAGTTCTACCTCTCGACCAACGCCGCGCCCTCGGCGCTGGCCGGCAAGGGCTGCAACCCCAACTACTTCTCGGTCTCCTACCAGAACGACAACCTGCACGAGGCCGCCGGCGCCTATGCCGCCAAGGCGGGCATCAGCAAGGCGTTCATCATGGCGCCGAACTATCCGGCGGGGCAGGATTCGCTGGCAGGCTTCAAGCGGTTTTACGAGGGTGAAGTCGTGGGCGAGGTCTATACCCAGCTCGGCCAGACCGATTATGCAGGCGAAATCGCGCAGATCCGCGCCTCGGGCGCCGACGGCGTGTTCATCTTCCTGCCCGGCGGCATGGGGATTTCCTTCGTCAAGCAATACGCCGACTCGGGCGTGGGCCTGCCGCTGATCGGCCCGGCCTTTTCGTTCGAACAGTCGATCATCCAGGCGATGGGCGACGCGGCGCTGGGCGTGCTGAACGGCGCCAACTGGTCGCCCGACCTGGGCAACGACGCCAACCAGACCTTCGTCACGTCCTTCCAGGAGGAATACGGCCGCCTGCCCTCGGTCTACGCATCCTACGGCTACGACACCGCAAACCTGCTGCTGTCGGCGATGGGCAAGGCCGACGTAAAGGACGCCGACGCCTTCCGCGCCGCGCTGAAAGAGGCCGATTTCGCATCGGTGCGCGGCGATTTCGCCTTCGGCCCGACCAACCACCCGGTGCAGGACCTTTACGTGCGCGAGGTGGTACGGATGGGCGACATCCTGACCAACCGCATCGTCGGCACCGCCATGGAGGACCGCGGCAACGCCTACGAGGGCGAGTGCGAGATGTAAGCGCGACCTCCGCGGCGGGCTGACCCGCCCGCCGCGGCCCCGAAGGAGCCCGCCTTGTCGGCATTGCTACTGATCGAACAGGCCCTCAACGGCCTGCAATACGGCGTGATGCTGTTCGTGATGGCGGCGGGGCTGACGCTGGTCTTCGGCGTGATGGGGCTGATCAACCTCGCGCACGGATCGCTTTACATGGTGGGCGCGTTCGCCTGCGCCGCCGTCGCCGCGGCCACGGGCAGCTTCTGGCTGGGGCTGGCGGCGAGCCTGGCCGCCGCGGCAGCGGCGGGCGCATTGGTGGAACTCACCGTCATCCGCCGCCTCTACGCGCGCGATCATCTCGACCAGGTGCTGGCCACCTTCGCGCTGATCCTCGTCTTCTCGGAAGGGACAAGATGGCTCTTCGGCTCTTTCCCGCTCTATCTCGACATCCCGGCGGGGCTGTCCGGCCCGGTCACGTTGCCAGGCGGGCTGGACTACCCGCTCTACCGGCTGGTGCTGATCGGCATCGGGCTGGCCATCGCCGGCGGCCTGTTCTGGCTGATCGGGCACACGCGGCTGGGCATCCGCATCCGCGCGGGCGAGGCCGACCGCGAGATGATCGCGGCGCTGGGGGTCGATATCTCGCGCCTTTATACCGCCGTATTCGCCCTGGGCGCGGCGCTGGCGGGGCTGGCGGGCGCGCTGGTGGGCGCGCTGCAATCGGTGCAGGTGGGCATGGGCGAGCCGGTTCTGATCCTCGCCTTCGTGGTGATCGTGATCGGCGGCATCGGCTCGATCAAGGGCGCGTTCGTCGGCGCGCTGCTGGTCGGCATGACCGACACGCTGGGCCGGTTCCTGCTGCCGGCAGCCTTCGGGCACATCATGGACCCGTCCAGCGCCACCTCGGTCGGCGCGGCGCTGGCCTCGATGCTGATCTACATCCTGATGGCCGGCGTGCTGGTGGTACGCCCCGGCGGGCTATACGGGCGGGCATGACGTGATCCGCGAGGGGCTGTTAAACACGCTATTGATGCTGGGCCTCCTGGCCGTGCCGCTGATCGCGCAGGCGATGGGCGAACCTTTCGTCATCACGCTGGCAACCAAGGTGGCGATCCTGGCGCTGGCGGGCGTGGGGTTGAACGTCGCGCTGGGATTGGGCGGGATGGTGTCGCTGGGCCATGCGGCCTTTTTCGGCATCGGCGGCTACGCGATGGGCATCCTTGCCGCCCCGGTGCAGGCCTACGAGCCCTTGATGACATGGCCGATCGAGGTGCCGGGCACCAAGTCGATGCCGGTCATCTGGGCCGCGGCCATGGCCGCAGGCGCGCTGGCCGCGTTGGCGATCGGCGCGCTTTCGCTGCGCACGGCGGGGGTCTATTTCATCATGATCACGCTGGCCTTCGGCCAGATGCTATTCTATTTCGCAATCTCCTGGCCCGCCTATGGCGGCGAGGACGGCCTGTCGATCTACGTGAGGAACGGCTTTCCGGGGCTGAACACGCTCGACCCGATCCAGTTCTTCGCGCTGGCCTTCGGCCTGCTGGCGCTGGCGCTGTTGTTCGCGCATCTGCTGGCCCGGTCGCGTTTCGGCCTCGCGCTGCAGGGCGCGCGGCAAAACCCCGCCCGCGTGGCCGCGCTGGGCATCAGGCCCTACACGCTGCGGCTGACGGCGTTCGTCATCTCGGGCGCGATCACGGCGCTGGCCGGCGCGCTTTTCGCCGATCTCAATCGCTTCGTCTCGCCCGCCATGCTCAGCTGGCAGACCTCGGGCGAGATCATGGTCTTCGTGATCCTCGGCGGCGTCGGGCGGCTCTTCGGCCCGGTGGCGGGGGCGGCGCTGTTCATCCTGCTGGAACACTGGCTGGGCGGCGTCAGCGACTACTGGAAGCTCTTTCTCGGGCTCATCCTGCTGGCCATCGTGCTGTTCGCCCGGGGCGGGATGATCGGCGCGCTGGCCGGGCGGCAGGTGGCCCATGACTGACCCGGTGCTGGCGGTGCACGACCTCTCGGTCGCCTTCGGCGCGCTCAAGGCGGTCGACAGGGTGTCGCTCGATCTGCGCCCCGGCGAGATCCACGCGCTGATCGGACCGAACGGCGCGGGCAAATCGACCCTGATCGGGCTGATCGCCGGGGGGCTGCGCCCGGCTTCGGGGCGCATCACCTTTCTGGGCCGCGACATCACCCGCCGCGACACCGCGGCCCGCGCGCGGATGGGGCTGGCGCGCAGTTTCCAGGTCTCGTCGGTGGCGCCGGATTTCACCGTGCTTCAAAACGTTACCCTGGCGGTCGAGGGGGCCCAGGGCCGGGCCTACGGGTTCTTCATGCCCGCGCTCTCGGACAGGTCGCTGACCGACCGCGCCGCGCAGCACATCGCGCGGGTCGGGCTGTTGAACCGCGTGGCGGTGCCGGCGGGGGATCTCGCCCATGGCGAGCGGCGGCGGCTCGAGGTCGCCATGGCGCTGGCCCAGCACCCCAAGGCGTTCCTGCTGGACGAACCGATGGCCGGGCTCGGCCCCGACGGCGCGCGGGAGTTCACCCAGATTCTGGACGAATTGCGGCACGAGGCGCCGATCCTCCTGGTCGAGCATGACATGGACGCGGTGTTCCGGCTGGCCGACCGCATCAGCGTGCTGGTCTATGGCCGCGTCGTCGCCTCTGGCGGCGTGGCCGAGATCCGCGCCAACCCGGAAGTGCAGCGCGCCTATCTGGGCGATGAGACCCTGCCATGAGCGCGTTGCTGGAAATCAGCGGCGTGACCGCGTTCTACGGCCATTCCCAAGCGCTTTTCGGCGTCGACCTGGAGGTGGCCGAGGGTGAGGTGGTGGCGTTGATGGGCCGTAACGGGATGGGCAAGACGACCACGATCCACAGCGTGATGCGCCTCGTGCCGCACCGCGCGGGCGCCATCCGCTTTGCCGGCCAGCCGCTGGGCGGGCTCGCCCCGCACCGCGCTGCGCGGCTGGGGCTGGGGCTGGTGCCCGAGGGGCGCCGCGCCTTCGCCGGGCTGTCGGTCGAGGAAAACCTCGTCGCAGCCGCGCGCTCCGGCGCCTGGGGCCTGCGCGAGATCTACGCGCTTTTCCCCCGTCTGGAGGAGCGGCGCGGGCAGGACGCGCGGTCGCTTTCCGGGGGCGAGCAGCAGATGCTGGTGATCGGCCGGGCGCTGATGACCAACCCGCGCCTGCTCATTCTCGACGAGGCGACCGAGGGTCTGGCGCCGCTTATCCGGCAGGAGATCTGGGGCGTGATCCGTCGGCTCAAGGCCGAGACGGGGCTGGCCATCCTCGTGGTCGACAAGTCGCTGAAGGAAATGTCCCGCGCAGCCGACCGGGCGGTGATCCTGGAAAAGGGGCGCGTGGTCTGGGCCGACGCCATGGGCGCGCTGACACAGGAGTTGGCCGACCGGTACCTGGGGGTCTAGGCGCGCCGTTCCCGTTAAAGGGCGCCGGGGCCCGGCGGCCCCGGCGCAGCACGCAAATGCCTAGCTTGCGTGATGATTGCAGGTAACGTTCGGGTTGAACGGCTCCAGATTGCCCATCGGGTTTTCGCGGAAAAGCCAGACATGCTGATCGAAATGGGGCATGAAGCCGTGCGCCTCGTCCAGCGCCGTTTCCGCGTTGTCCACCATGTGGTCCCACGACCGGCCGTTCATATGCGGCGGTCCATCATTGCCGGCCCCGCGCCAGGCGGCTTCGAAGACGAGATTCTCGATCCCCACGAGTTCCAGCGATCCATCGGCCTGCGGCTCGTAAAGCAGGATCGCCGGCGCCCTGAAATCGGTGTGGATGCTGCCGCCGTCGACCCGCGGTTCGGTCGCCGTGATCTTCAGCACTGCCGGATTCAGGTAGTGAATCCCCATCGCCCCCATGTCGGCCGGCTTGCCCTCGTCGGCGGCCGTCACGCAATGGCCGGACGGGTCGGGAATGTAGCCCTCGGCAAGCGCCACGTTCACGTCCTTGTATTTCTCGGCGGCCATCCTCAGCGCGTCGAGATCGTACTGGTCTGAAGATGCGGCAGATACCGTCGCAATACCCGCGACAAGCGTTGCCACCACAGGCAAAGCCCAGTTCATGATTGGTCCCCTCCCTTATTGAAGCAGGCCAATCGGCGTTGTCAGGCACCAAAGGCCCACAAGCACTTATACCACATCCATCGGGAAAAGATCCGATTCGATATGCCGGGCGGGACGCGGGCCGACCCCTAGGCGCTCTCCCGACGGTAGCCCAGCGAGGCTTCCAGCAGGCTCAGCGTGTAGGGGTGTTGGGGTTTCATCGCGCGCATCTCTTCGACCCCCAGAACTTCGACGATCTCGCCGGCCTGCATCACCGCGATGCGTTCGCACATATGCGCCACCACGGCGAGGTCATGCGACACCATCAGGAAGGTCAGGTTGTGCTCGGTCCGAAGGTCGGCCAGCAGGTTCAGGATCTCGGCCTGCACCGACACGTCCAGCGCCGAGGTGGGTTCGTCCAAGAGCAGGATCGACGGCTCGGGCGCCAGCGCGCGGGCGATCGCCACCCGCTGGCGCTGCCCGCCCGACAGTTGGTGCGGGTAGCGGAAGCGGAACGACGGGCCCAGCCCGACATCGTCCAACAGCCGCTCGATGCGCGGCTCGATATCCCCGAACCCGTGCAGCCACAAAACCTCGGACAGCACCTGGTCGACCGACAAGCGCGGGTGCAGCGAGGCATAGGGGTCCTGAAACACCATCTGCACGGTCTTGTAAAAGGTCCGGTCGCGCCGGCGCCCCACCGGGCGGTCGTTGACCGACATATGCCCCGACCAGTGCGGCGCGAGCCCGGTGAGCGCACGCATGATGGTGGACTTGCCCGAGCCCGACTCGCCGACGAGGCCAAAGCTTTCGCCCGGCGCCACCTCGAAGCTGGCGTCCTTGACCGCATCGACCCTGTCGCGCCCTTCGCCGAACCAGACGTTCAGCCCCTGAAAGCTGAGCGCGCTCATGCCCGCGGCCCCACGCTGGGGACCTCGGCCCAGGCCGGGTCGCGCTTGAGCACCTCCAGCCGCTTTTGCGGCGCGTCGAAGCGCGGCAGCGAGTTCAACAGCCCCCGCGTATAGGGGTGCTGCGCCTCGTGCAGCTTGTGCGCGTCACAGGTTTCCACGACGCGGCCGGCATACATGATCAGCACCCGGTCGCAGAACTGCGCCACGAGGTTGAGGTCGTGGCTGATGAAGATCAGGCCCATGCCCCGGTCCTGCACCAGCTTGTCCATGATCTGCAGCACCTGCCCCTGCACCGAGACATCGAGCGCCGATGTCGGCTCGTCCGCGATCAGCAGCTCTGGGTCGGGGATCAGCATCATGGCGATCATGATGCGCTGGCCCATGCCGCCCGACATCTCGTGCGGGTGGGCACGCATCACCCGCTCGGCATCGCGGATCGACACGGCCTCGAGCATCTCGATGGCGCGTTTGCGCGCCTCGGCCTGCCCGCCGCGGGCGTGCAGCTGATACGCCTCGATCAATTGCTCGCCGACGGTCATCACCGGGTTGAGCGAAAATTTCGGGTCCTGCATGACCATCGAGATACGGTTGCCGCGTACCGCGCGCATCTCGACCTCGGACTTGTCCAGCAGGTTCTCTCCATCGAGCTTGATATGGGTGGCGTCCACCTGCCCCGGCGGGCGGATCAGGCGCAGGATCGCCCGGCCCGTCATCGACTTGCCCGAGCCGCTTTCGCCCACGATGCCCAGCCGCTCGCGCCCCAGTCGGAACGACACGCCGCGCACGGCGTCGAACATGCCGGTGCGGGTGGGAAAGCGGACCCAGAGGTCCTCTACGTCCAGAAGATCGGTCATTTCTCGCTCTTTGGGTCAAGCACGTCGCGCAGCCCGTCACCCAGCAGGTTGAAGGCAAGCGACACGGTAAAGATGGCCAGCCCCGGCATGGTGGCCACCCACCAATGGTCGAGGATGAAGCGCCGGCCCTCGGAAATCATGGCGCCCCATTCGGGGCTGGGCGGCTGCGCGCCGAGGCCGAGAAAGCCCAGCCCCGCGGCGGCCAGGATGATGCCGGCCATGTCCAGCGTCACCCGCACGATCAGCGACGAGATGCAGAGCGGCCAGATATGCTTGGTAATGATCCGGATCGGCCCGGCGCCTTGCAGGCGCACCGCGCTGATATAGTCCGAATTGCGGATCGTCAGCGTCTCGGCCCGGGCGATCCGGGCATAGGGCGGCCAGGCGGTCAGCGAGATCGCCAGCACCGCGTTCTCGATGCCCGCGCCCAGCGCGGCGACGAAGGCCAGCGCAAGGACCAGCCGCGGAAAGGCGAGGAAGATGTCGGTGATGCGCATCAGGCCCATGTCTATGATGCCGCCCGCATAGCCCGCGATCGTGCCCACGATCAGCCCCGCGATGGGCGCGATCAGCGCCACCAGCGTGACGATGTAAAGCGTGATCCGCGAGCCGTGGATCAGCCGTGAGAGGATATCGCGGCCCAGCGAATCCGTGCCCAGCGGGTGACCCTCGGCGCCGATGGGCTGCAGACGGTTGGCCAGGTCTTGCGCAAAGGGGTCGCTGGGTGCCAGCCAGGGCGCGAAGGCGGCGACGAAGAGCAGGAACAGCAGGATCGCCAGACCGAGCATCGCCAGCGAATTGCGCCGGAACGCCAGCCACCCCTGGTAGAGGGCGGACAGGCGTGCCTGGCTGCGCGAATGCGGCGTGTCGGTCAACAGCCAGTCGCGCCATCCGGTCAGGGTTTCGCTCATTTGGCCCTCGGGTCGAGAAAGCGGTACAGAAGGTCGGAGCCCACGTTCAGCAGAACGAAGACGAGGCCCACCACCACCGTGCCGCCAAGGACAGCGTTCATGTCGGCCGACAACAGCGCCGTGGTGATGTAAGAGCCGATGCCGGGCCACGCAAAGATGATCTCGGTCAGCACCGAGCCCTCCAGGAGGCCCGCATAGCTCAGTGCGATCACGGTGATCAGCTGGACGCGGATGTTGCGGAAGGCGTGGCGCCAGATCACCGCGCGCTCGGACAGACCCTTGACGCGGGCGGTGGTGACGTATTCGGCCGATAGCTGTTCGAGCATGAACGACCGCGTCATCCGGCTGATATAGGCGAGGCTGTAATAGCCCAGCAGCGAGGCTGGCAGGATGATGTGGCTGAAGGCATCCTTCAGCACCGTCCAGTTTCGGTCGAGCACGCTGTCGATCAGGATCATGCCCGTCACCGACGGCACCACGTCGACATAAAAGATGCCCACCCGTCCGGGTCCGCCGACCCAGCCGAGGATTCCGTAAAAGATCAAAAGGCCCATCAGGCCCAGCCAGAAGATCGGCATCGAATAGCCGACCAGCGCGACCACGCGGGCGACCTGGTCGATCCAGCTGCCTTGCTTGACCGCGGCGAGTACGCCCAGCGGCACGCCGATCAGGACGCCGAAAAGCGTGCCGAGCGTGGCCAGTTCCAGCGTCGCCGGAAAGACGCGGGCGATATCTTCGGAGACCGGGCGCCCGTTCAGCAGCGACATTCCGAAATCGCCCTGCACCACGTCCCACAGGTAAAAGCCGAACTGCACGATCAGCGGCCTGTCGAGACCCATCTCCTCATAGACCTGTTGATAGGTCTCGGGCGTCGCGCGTTCGCCCACCACGGCCAGCACCGGGTCGATCGGCATCACCCGGCCGATGATGAAGGTCACGAACAACAGGCCCAGCATGGTGACCGCGACCGAGCCCACCGTGACGCCGGTCGCGGTCAGCCAGCCGGGGAAGAGCGCCCGTGGGCGCCCTCCGTTTTTCTGCTCTGTCAGGGCCACTTACTTGGTGACCTGCCAGTAGGACGCGGCGGTGATCGCCTGCCCCGTCGAGAAATCGGTGATGTTTTCGCGCATCGCCGATTGTTCGATCTGCTGGAACATGATGGCAAAGGGCGAGGTCTCGCGGAACTCGGCCTGGATGTCCTGGTACATCTTGGCGCGCATGTCGCGGTCGTTCTCGACAACGGCGGCGTCGGTCTTCTCGCTCAGCCCGCCGGTGTCCCAGCCGTTGCGCCAGGCAAGAATGCCCGTCAGCCCCGCGTCTGCGGAATTGTCGGGGTTGTAGGCGAAGGTCGAGGCATTGGTGTGCGGGTCCGGGTAGTCCGGGCCCCAGGCGCCGATATAGACGTCCAGTTCACGCGCCCGGTACATGCCGAGGATCTGCTTGCCGGTGCCCACCGTCAGGTTCAGCGTGATGCCGGCCTGGGCTAGGGTGTTCTGCAGCGACTGGGCGATTTCCAGACGCTCCTGCGCCTCGCGCACGCCCACGTTCAGCTCAAGCCCGTCGACGCCCGCCTCTTCGAGCAGCGCCTTGGCCTTTTCCACGTCGAGCGAGAACGGGTTTTCCCGAACCGAGCCGAGATAGGTCAGCGGCAGGAAGTTCTGATGAATGGTGTACTGCCCCTTGAGGAAGCTGTTCACCATGCCCTCGTAGTCGATCAGGTACTTGATCGCCTGACGCACTTCGGGCTTCGACAGCTCCGGATGCGTTTGGTTCAACGAGGCGTACATCAGCCGGCCCTTGAGCTCGTCCTGCACCTTGACGCCGTCGGCTTCCATCACGCCCGCGATGTCCTCGGGGTTGAGGTTGCGCGCGATGTCGATGTCGCCGCGTTCCAGCAGCAGGCGCTGGGTCGCGCTTTCCTGGATGTGGCGCACGATCACGCGGTCGAGGTTGGGCGCGCCGCCGTAATAGTCGGCATTGGCCTCCAGCGTGACCGATTCATTGGGCTTCCAGCCAACCAGCTTGTAGGGGCCAGAGCCGGCCGAGTTGGTCTTGAGCCACAGGTTGCCAAGGTCGCCGTCCTGGTCGTGCTCCATCACCACCTGCTTGTCGACGATGCCGCCGATGGTCGAGGTCAGGCAGTTCAGCACGAACGACGTCGCGTAGGGCTTGTCGGTGGTGATGATCAGCTTGTTGCCCTCGGCGCGGATCGTTTCCTCGACGTTGTCGGGGGTGAAGCCGAACTGGGTCAGGATGAAAGAAGGCGTCTTGTTCAGGATCACCGCGCGGCGCAGCGAAAACTCGGCGTCCTCGGCGGTGACCGGGTTGCCGGAATGGAACATGACCCCTTCGCGCATGGTGAAGGTCAGCGTCTTGCCGTCCTCGGAGACCTCCCAGCTTTCGGCGAGGTCGGGCTGGTAGCCGGCATCGAGGTTCATCGGGTCGAAGTTGACCAGCTTGTTATAGACCTGCCGGCTGACGTCGGAGCCTGCGAATTCGAAGGATTCGGCGGGGTCCAGGGTGGTGATGTCGTCGATGCGGTTGGCGATCACCAGCATGTTGGCCGGCGTCTCGGCACCCGCGGGCAGCGCGGTGACCGCGATGGCCACGCCAAGCGCGGCCCCGGACATCAACTTGGAAAATGCGTTCATCTTTTCGGTCCTCTCTGTTGGTTTGGGCGTATCTCCGGGGTCGGTTCAGCCGCCCCAAGTCTTTTCCAGAACGCGCAGCCAGTTTTCCTGGCAGAGCTTTTTCATCAGGCCCTCGTCATAGCCATGCGCCCTCATCGCCTCGCGCAGGGCCGGCAGCCCCGCGGCCGAGCCGATCTCGGACGGAACGACCGCACCGTCGAAATCCGAGCCGAGGCCGACCCGCGTCTCACCGAGACGATCTATCAGATGGTCCAGATGCCGCAGCATCTGGTCAAGCCCGGTGTCGACCATCCGGCCATCTTCGCGCAGAAAGGCGACCGCGAAATTGAGCCCTACCATACCATCGCTGTCGCGAATCGCGGCAAGCTGATCGTCGGTCAGGTTGCGGGCGTGCGCGCAAACCGCATGGGCGTTGGAATGGGTGGCCACCAGCGGCGCGTCCGACTGGCGCGCGACATCCCAGAAACCGGCCATGTTCATGTGCGACAGATCGATCATGATGCGCAGTTCGTTGCAGCGCTTCACCAGCCTGAGCCCGTGATCGGTCAGCCCTGGCCCGATATCGCCGTCGCTGGGATAGCGGAACGGTACGCCGTGGCCAAAGATCGTCGGGCGGCTCCAGACCGGGCCGAGCGAGCGCAGCCCGGCGCGGTAGAGCACATCCAGCGCGTGCAGGTCGGGGTCGATCGCCTCGGCCCCCTCCATGTGCAGGATCGCGGCCATGCGGCCCCCGGCGAGGCAGGCCCGCATGTCGGCGGCGCTGCGGCAGACGGTGAGCGCACCCAACTCTTCCAGCCGGAACAGGATCGCGGCCTCGGTCAGCGCGACGGGCAGCGCGTCTTCCCAGTCGATTGGCTCGGGCAGCGGCAGGTCGTAGGAGGGCCGCTGCATCTGCTCGGTCTTTTCGTCGAGATCGATGGCCGAGGGAATGAAAACAGCGAAGAACCCGCCGCCAAACCCGCCTTCAGTGGCGCGCGGCAGATCGATATGGCCGTCGCGCCCGGTGATGAAGGTCTCGGCCGCGGCCAGCCCCCCGGCGCGGTACAGCTTCAACAAAACGTCGTTGTGGCCGTCCAGGACGGCGGGTTGGATCGGTCCGGACACGGAAATCCCAAGTTTAAACGGGTCAGCCCCTCTGACCTGCCCAAGCTTATCTGATTTTTCCTCATGGACGCAGGAAAACAGCATGATAAAACCTCATTAACCCATGAGCAAAACGCGGGGGCCCTATGGCGCGTCGGGATGGCCACAGCCTGTCGGAATACCAAGCGCTGCGCGCGATGATGGAGGCTGGCACCGCCACCGCCGCCGCGCGCCGGCTGGGCCTGTCGCAATCGGCCATCAGCCGGGCGATCGGCAGTTTGGAGACCCGCACAGGCCGCACGCTCTTCGAACGCGATTCGGGCCGGCTGCGCCCCACGGCCGAGGCGGTGCGCCTCAACCGCCGGCTCGACCCGCTCTTTGCCGCGCTCGACCGGATCGACGCCCCGGCCGAGCCCGTGCGCGAGACCCTGCGACTGATCGCGCCGCCCACCTACGCGCACCGCTTTCTCGTTTCCTTCGTCACCGGCTTTCTCAAGGCCAACCCGCATTTCTTCGTCAGCCTCGAGGTCAACACCTCCGACGAGGTGGTGCGCGGGCTGCTGGACGACCGGTTCGACCTCGGCGTGATCGGGGTAGAGCTGTCGCGGGCGGGGCTGAGGATGATCCCCTACCGCACCTCTTCGGCGGTCTGCGCCATGGCCCGCGGCCATCCTCTGGCCGAAAAGGCCACCGTCGCGCCCACCGATCTGGACGGCGAGGCGCTGATCGCGCTGACCCATCGCCATGCGCGCCGCGCCCAGCTCGACAAGCTGCTCTCCCAGGCTGGCGCCCGGGCCCACGTGGTGGCCGAGGTCTCGACCTCGTTTGCGGCCATCGACCTGGCGAAAGAGGGGTTGGGGCTGGCGGTGGTCAACCCGTTCCCGGTGATCCATTTCCGCAGCGAGGATATGGAATTCCGCCGCTTCGACGCGCCGATGACCTATCGCAGCTATTTCGCGGTCTCCGACCAGCGCCCCCTGCCCCGAATCGCGCGCGCCTTTATCCGGCATGTGCGCCTGCACACCCCGGCCGACCCGTTTTCGCAGAAGGCCTGAGCCTCAGCTCCGGCGCCCGGCCCGCGCAAAGCGGCCGTCTGGGCCCAGATGGATGCCGCATTCGGTCTTGTCGGGGTTTTCCGCCCACCGTCCGGCGCGCGCGTCCTCTCCCGGGCACACGGGCCGGGTGCAGGGCTCGCAGCCGATCGAGAGGTATCCGCGCCCCTCCAGCGGGTGGCGCGGCAGGCCGTGGGCCTCGAAATAGGCCGCGATGTCGTCTTTCTGCCAGAACACGAACGGGTTGATCTTGAGATGCGCGCCATCGCGCTCGATCGCGGGCAGCGCGGCGCGGGTGTCGGCCTGATAGCGTTTGCGCCCGGAAATCCAGGTGTCGAAGGAGGCCAGCGCGTCCTGCAAGGGAAAGGTCTTGCGCAGGGTGCAGCACATGTTGGGGTCGGATTCGTTGAGGTCGCCGTCCTTGTCCTCTGCTGCCAGCAGCGCGCTGTCCGGCCCGACCGTCACCAGGTTCAATCGCAGCCGCTCGGCCAGCAGGTCACGATAGGCCAGCGTTTCGGGAAAATGCCGGCCCGTGTCGATGAAGACAACCGGCAGCCCGGGCCTGATCGTCATCACGTAATGCAAAAGCGCGGCGCTCTCTGTCCCGAAGGAAGAGACCAGTGCGACCTGCCCCAGCCGCCGGTCGAGCAGGAGGCCGGGCATGTCGACATGGCCGAGATCAGGAAGGTAGCGGTCTTGCAGCGTCTCGATCAGGTCGTCCGAGCCGCCGGGGGGCCATTCGGTCATAGCGTGCGCCTGTTGATAGAGCTGTAATTCCGTGGCGTACCTAACATCCGTTCGTGGCTGCCGTCCTGCGACAGGCCGCCCCGCGGCACAAGAGAAATCCCGCCATGCAGGGCGCCCGAAACGGAAAAGGACCCGCACATCCGTGCGGGCCCTCTAATCATTTCGCAACTTTCGAAGCGAAAGCCGGTGCTTGGCTTACTCGGTGGTGGCCGACGAATCGTCGTCGTCGCCGCCCGAGGCCACGGCAGCCACGACCACCGCAGCGGCAACGCCGCCGAGCAGGGGAAGCGCGCCGATGCCGGCGCTGCTGCCGGTCGCCGGAGCCATGATCGGCTCGGGCTCTTCTTCAACCACAACCGGGCCGCCAGCAAAAGCGGTCGAAGCCATGGACAGGGTCAGGGCAGTGCCCAGAGCGAGGGTAGTGATTTTTTTCATGTCGAAACTCCAAAAGGTGCGAGTGCCACTAGCATGCGTATATCATCCGTCTGGGTCTGTCAAAAGGCAGATGTCACGATTTTAATCGACAACCCGCTTAAGTGTGACGTATCCGACACCCCTGCTGACCCATTGCCGCGACTGACGCATCACGCCGCGGCTATCCACCCAGTATTCATTGGTGAATCTCGTTTCGCCGGCCTGGCAGGTCTCGGCAATATGGCGGGCGGAATAGGCCCGCTCCAGCACGATTATCCGCTCAGTGCCCAGCGTCTGCCGGGTACAGGCGAAGGTCACGAGCCGGGTGCGCGCATCTCCGCCGAAATAATAGTGCTCACGGCCGGAATCCGCCTGCATGCCCAGCGGCATCACGTCCGAGGACATCAGGTCGTCGCCGAGGCCGCGGGTGGCGCGCAAAATTCCGCCGATCAGCGTGATCGACACGTCATCGGTCGACTGCCAGACCTCGGTCGCCCCGTATTTCCTGGTGCGCACGATAAAGGACATGCCGCCAGTCCGGTCCACCCGCGCCAGGATCAGCGGATCGGTGAACGCGGCGATGCTGGCGCGGCTGGGTTCGGCGCCGGGCTCGGCCGCCTCGTTGCCGCGCCCCAGTGTCTTGAGCCGCTCACGAAACTGGCCGTAAACCTCGTAAGAGGTGTCCGAAGCGCCGCAAGAGCTCAGCGCGACGCTGCCGGCAAGCGCCAACAGCAACCCTTTGATCCGTTTCACCGCCAGAACCTCCCCCATTGCGCGTCCAGCCGGTCGCGGTGGTAATCCCGGATCTTTTCGTTCAGGCGGCCATCCACCCGCAGACGCGCCCCGCCATCGCGCGACAGCGGCCGCACGACCGTCGAGTACCGCTCGCGCGTCGGGGTCCCGGTGAACCAGGCCAGCGGGATCTGCAACCGTATCCCCTTGTCGAACGAGCCCTCGCCGAACTCTTCCGCCGACACATCGGTGAAGGTCGCGAATGCGCCGATGCGCCAGCCATTGTCGAATTCGCGGTCCACCGTGAATGTCGCGCCGTAGTCGCCGGCCAGGTAGCGGCCCATGTCGATCTGCACCTGATAGTCGCTGCCGAGGTCGTAATAGGCCGAAACATGCCCGGTGAAGACGTCGTAATCCTGAAAACCGAACCCGCCGTCGAAATCGCGCTGCTTTGCATAGTTGACTTCGGCGCCCAGGCCCAGGCGGCTGTCGACCGGCCGCCAAAGCACCTCGCCCGAAATCCCGCCGAACATACGTTCGAGATAGCCAGCGGTGACGCGCCCGTAGAGATCGCGGCCCGGTTTGAAATAATAGGCGGCCGTGAGACGGTCGAGGCCGACATCGGTCTGGCGGTTGTACTCGGCCGCGTTCGAGCGCACCTTCGGCAGCTCCGAGTTCGATTCCTGGTCGCTGTCGCCGAGATTGCCGACCAGCCGTCCGCTGACCGAGCCCGACAGGACCACCCCCGGCGACATTTCGTAGCTGCCCTGCAGACGCAGCCCGAGATCGGCCCGCACGGGTTCGTCCGGGTCGAAATAGCTGGTGCGAAGATAGGGCCCGAGCGCCCAGTCGAATTTGGGGTAAAGCCCCTCGGCATAGCTGCCGCGCCGCATCGGGCCGGCATCGCCAAGCCCGGCCAGGCTGCGAATGGCCGCCGCGCCGTTCGGGGCGTGTTCCAGTTGCTCGACATCGGTGCGGCGCAGGGTGACGGCGGCGGCGGGCACACCGTCGACCACCGGCACGATGCGGAAGGTTTCGACCGAGGCGGGCATCACCCGGGTCAGCGCCCGCGCCACCCGACCGATGGCCTGGGCCGAGGAATCGTAGCGCAAGTTGCGGAAACGCAGCTCGACCGCATCGCCCGATAGCGCAATCGATTCAAGCTCCAGGCTGTCTGCCTCAAGCTGCTTGCGCATGTTGCGCCGCAAGATCTCGGTCACGCCGTCCTGGGTGATCCATTCTTCCGACCAGGCTTCGGGGTCGGCGCTGAGGGCCGGACGCCGCTCGACCGGGGTCGGCGCAGGTCCGAAGATACCCCGGTTCGGCGGGCGCTTCGGGTTCAGCGTGATCGACGCCATCACCCCCAACTCGCTGCCGTAAAGCGAATAGGCGCCGACGCGCAGCGACTCGTTCACCTTGTAGTCGACACCGAAATTGAACGGGCTTTCCCGCTCGAAGACCTCGCGCCGACCGGCCTCCTCAACATAGGCGTCCGAGGAATACTCGGCCTTCAATGTGAAACGCTCGTTGATTTGCCACTCTATGCCGCCGAAGGGCGCCGCCGGGCCGCGGAACCACTGGGTGTTGTTGACGTTGCCGCCCTCGCCGATGTCGATCTCCGGTCGGTCGCCGAACGGCGTGCCGATATCGTTATAGCTCCCCAGCCGCCCCCAGCCGAGACCGCCGGTCACCTTCAGCCCCGGCAGCAGTTCTTTGGTGGCCGCGATGTATTCGCCCGAAAAAAGGCCCGTGCCGACGAAATCCTGAAAGCCCAGCGTCACGGCGGGCACGTAGCGCCGCTCTTTCAAGAGCAGCAGCCGCATGTCGAAGCTACGGTCGAAATAGGTGTCGAAATTGCTATCGACGACATCGCCCCAGTCGCGCGTGCCGGAATAGCGAAAGGCGCCCGACAGGCGCGGCGCCAACTGGAAATGCAGGGTGGTGCGGCTCATGCCGCCGAAATACCCGAAGGTCAACGAAACCTGCCCATCGGGCTGGGCCTCGCCCGAGGGCATGTCGATCAACCCGGTCACGCCGTTGAAGTTCAGCGAGGGCGTATTCCACGCCGTGTCCTGGCTTTGGGCCAGGGCCGGGCCTGCGGCCAGCCACAGAGCGAGGGCAGATACGCCGAGGCCCCGGGCCGGTATGTTGCGATCTCGCCTAATGCGTCCCATGTGTCAGACCTTCGTTCCGGTGTCGCCCGTCAGGTGCGGCGGGCTCGCCTGCGCTATTGCGCCTTTTCCTGCGGCGCGGGGCGCAGCGTCAAGGCCTGAGGCGCGGGCAGCGCGTCCGGATCGGGGCAATAATCGCGCACCCAGCGCTGCACCACCTCCCGCGCAGAGTCGGGATCGGCGCGGCTGACCGCGGCGCTGAGGTCGCGCAGCATCGAGGCCACCTCGAGACGCGAGAGCGATTCTTCCTGGGTGCGCAGGATACGCGGATGCGGCGTGGTCAAGAGATCGGCCCCGGTGAGGATTTCCTCGTGCATCTTCTCGCCCTTGCGCAGACCGGTGAAGATGATCTCGATATCGCCGTCCGGGTTGCTCTCGTCGCGCACGGTATAGCCCGCCGCCTCGATCATCTGCCGCGCAAGGCGGCGGATCGGCACCGGCTCGCCCATGTCCAGAACGAAGACATCTCCGCCCCGCGCGAAAGAGCCGGCCAGCAGCACCAGGCGCGTCGCCTCGGGGATGGTCATGAAATAACGCGTGACGTCCTGGTGGGTAACGGTCAGCGGGCCGCCGCGCGAGATCTGGTCCTGAAACAGCGGGATCACCGAGCCCGAAGAGCCCAGGACGTTGCCGAAACGGACGATTGAAAACAGCGTGCCCGCATTGCGCGCCATCAGGTCCTGCAAGACAAGCTCGGCGAGGCGTTTGGAGGCGCCCATGATGTTGGACGGCCGGACGGCCTTGTCCGACGAGATCAGAACGAAGCTCGACACCCCGGCCTCGGCCGCGGCTTCGCCCAGCACGCGGGTGCCCAGCACGTTGTTCGACAGACCCGCGGTCTCGTTTTCTTCCACGATCGGGACGTGCTTGTAGGCCGCGGCATGCAGCACCACGTCGATGTCGTAGAGCTTGAGTGCTCGCGATACGCGTGGCCGGTCGCCGACCGAGCCCAGCACCGAGACGAGGCGCACGCCGGCATCGTCGGCCAGCACGCGCAGTTCCATGTCGATGGTGTAAAGCGACACCTCGGAGATGTCGTAGAGCACCAGGCAGGCCGGTTTGCAGGCGAGGATCTGGCGGCACAGTTCCGACCCGATCGACCCGCCGGCGCCGGTGACCATGATGTTGCGGCCCTCGTAATATTCCGAGACCTGCGGCAGTTCCTGGTCCAGCATGAAGCGGCCCAGCAGGTCGGTGGGCGAGATCGGCGCCAGCTTTTCGACCAGCCCGCCCTCACCGGCCAACTGCGCGAAAGACGGCAGCGCGTGCACGTCCAGCCCCATCTTCTCCAGCCGCCGCACGATGCGCAGTTGCCGCGGACGCGAGACGCTGGGCATCGCCAGCAACACGCGGCCGATGCCCTTTTCGGCAACGAGTTCGGGGATGCGCGCCGGCGGATGCACCGGCAGGCCCGCGACGTTCATGCCCTGTAGCGCGCGGTTGTCATCGGCGAAGGCCACCGGCTCGATCTGTTCGTCCTTGTGCAGCGCCGTGGCGAGCTGGATGCCGGTGCGCCCGGCCCCGTAGATCAGCACGCGGCAGCGCGGCTGGCCCTGGCGGTAGACCCACAACAGCGCCTGCAGCCCCACCAGCCGCCAGCCTGCCCCGCAAAGGAAGGTCAGCATACCGAAGGTGATGAAGGTCGTCACCGGCACCGGCCCGCCGGCCAGCCGGTTGAGCGCGATCCCGGAAAGCGCCACCAGCGAGGCGAAGATCGCCGTCGCGTAGATTCCGCGCGTCTCGAACGCCTTGAGCTTGATCCGCGGCAGGCCAAGCACCATCGACACCAGCGCGGCCACCCCCATGAGCACGATCACCAGGTAATGCCCGCGGTCGGCCAGTTCGGAGGGCCAGAAATGGGTGGTTTGCAGGCCCAGCGCCAGTACGAAACAAACGGGCACCGTCAACATGTCGACCAGCAGGAACACGGCCGTCTTGCGCCGTGGCCCCAGGCTCACCACCAGCCGCAACAATTTCCGGCCGATCCAAGATCCGTTCTGCTCGACCTGTTGACCCTGACGCTTTGTATTGTCGTTGGATGCGTCGGTCATCCAGTCCCCCGTTTTCTTACGCTGCCATGCGCTGCCCGCAGCGCCCCGACTATCCGGGAAAATCCCCGCCGCCGCAACGCTGCGGCGCAGAAAACCAGAAGATCGCCCGGATAATGACGCTTTTCCGCCACGCTCGCCTACTCGCGGAAGGCGCGGTTGAAATAGTCGGACAACGGCTTGACGAGATAGGTCAGCGGGCTGCGGTCGCCGGTCTTGATAAAGGCCTCCACCGGCATCCCCGGCAACAGCTCCTGCCCCTCAAGCTTTGACAGTTCGCCATCGTCGGGCACCAGTTCGGCCTGGTAAAAGCTGATCCCGGTCGCCTCGTCGGTGAACACGTCCGCCGACAGCTTGGTGACATGGCCTTCGATCTCGGGCGTGCGGCGCTGGTCGAAGGCGGTAAAACGCAGGGTGGCGGGCTGACCGACGAAAACCTGATCGATATGGATCGACTCGATCCGCGACGAGACGATCAGCGGCCGGTCCTGCGGGATGATGTACATGATCGGCTGCGCCGGCTGCACCACCGACTGGATCGCGAAGACCTGGGTGCCGTAGATCACGCCGCCGACCGGCGCACGCACCTCCATCCGCGACAGCGTTTCCAGCAGCGACAGGCGCTTTTCGCGCATCTCGATTTCGCGGAATTGCAGATCGCGCAGGGTCGTGATCGCGTCTTCGCGCCGCCGGGTCACCAGCTTGAGCTGCTCGATGCGGATCGCCGCGATTTGACCGCGCGCGCGCGCGATGTCGGATTCAAGCTTGCCGATCTCGCCCTTCAGCTGCGCCTCTTCGCGGCGCAGCGTCGACACGCGCGAGGCCTGGGTCAGGCCCTTGTCGAGCAGTTGCTGCTGGTCGCGCAGTTCGGTCGAAATCAGGCCGAGCTGGATCGACAGCGCGTCGATCTGCGATTGCGCCCCGCGGATCTGGTTCTCGATCTGCTCAACTTGCTCGTCCAGTTGCTCTGACTCGCGCGCCATCGACTCGATGCGGGCCTCGAACAGCCGCTGCTGGCCCTCGATCTGCGAGGTGATATCGGGCATCACCGAGGCGCGCGAGATCAGCTCTTCGGGAAAGTCCACCTCGTCACGGCCGTCGCGCTCGGCCTCGAAGCGGGCACGACGCGCGAGGATCTCGTCGAGCTGGCCCTCGACGATCGCCAGTTCCGAGCGCAGCAAGGTGTCGTCGAAACGGATCAGCACATCGCCGGCCTCGACCACGTCGCCGTCCTTGGCCAGGATCGCGCCCACGACGCCGCCGTCGGGATGCTGGATCACCTGGCGGTTCGATTCCACCTGGATCATGCCCGACGACACGATGGCCCCGGCGATGCGGGCCTGCACGCTCCACAGCCCGATCCCGCCAAGCAGAACGACCAGCGCCAGCAGCCCGACCACGATGGGAAAGGTGGCGCGCCAGCGCGGCGGCTGCGCGCCGCCGGTCCCCGATTGGCTTGCGGCCGGGCGTGCCAGCGCGGTCGCGGCGGCGGTTGCGGCCGGCAGGCCCTCGGTCTTGGCCTCGGGCTGGGTTTGCGGCGCAGGCGCCGGGGGTTTTTGGTCGGCGTCACTCATGCGCCAGCCCCCCGTTTCAGCGTTTTCTGCACATCGTCGGCGTTACGCAGCATCGATTTCAGCACCTCGTCGCGTGGCCCCAGCGCGGTGGCCTGGCCGTTGTCGAGCACCAAAAGGATATCGCATTCCGAGATCGCCGCCGGGCGGTGGGTCATGATAATCACCGACTTGCCGTCCGCCTTGAAGGAGCGCACGGCCTTGTTCAGCGCCTCGGAACCGTCGGCGTCCAGCGCCGAGTTGGGCTCGTCGAGGATCAGCAGCACCGGGTCGCCGTAAAGCGCGCGCGCCAGCGCGATGCGCTGACGCTGGCCGCCCGAAAGCTGGCTGTCGTTGCCCTCGATCACCGTGTCATAGCCCTTGGGCAGGCTGGTGATCAGGTCATGGGCATTGGCGCGCCTGGCGGCGTCGATCACCGCGGCCTCGTCGGGGTCCAGCGACATGCGGGCGATGTTCTCGGTGACGGTGCCCGTGAAAAGCGTCACGCTTTGCGGCAGATAGCCGATATGCCGGCCCAGGCTGTCGACGTCGTACTGATCCAGCGTAGCGCCGTCGAGGCGCATCTCGCCGGCCACAGGCGACCACAGCCCCAACAGCGCGCGCGCCAGCGTCGACTTTCCCGCCCCGCTCTTGCCGATCACGCCAAGGGCGTGGCCCGGCTCCAGCTTGAAGCTCACGTTTTTCAGCGTCGGCGTGCTGCCGCCGGGCGGCACCACGCTCAGGCCCTTGACGACGAGCTCCGCCTTGGGGCGCGGCAGGGCGGTGCGCACGGGCTCTTTCGGGGTGGCGCCGAGAAACGCCGAGAGCGACGTCCAGCCCGCACGCGCGCGCTGGATCACCTGCCACTGGCCCAGCGCCTGTTCCACCGGCGCCAGCGCCCGGCCCAGGAGGATCGAAGCCGCGATCATCGCGCCCGCGGTCATCTCGCCCTGCAGCACCAGCCACGCGCCCAGCGCCAGCATCGCCGATTGCAAAAACAGCCGCACCGCCTTGGTGAACGAGGTAAAGCTGCCGGTCCAGTCGCTGGCCCCCAGCGTCTGTTTCAGCGCATCGACGCGGCGGTTCAGCCAGCGTTCGGTGATCGCGCCCCGCATACCCTGGGCGCGCACGATCTCGCTGGCCATGCGCGCCTGCTCGGCAAAACCATAGGCCCCTTGCGAGGCCGTCTGCGCCTCGTTCAGCCGGCGCCGCGTGAGCAGCTGGTTGAGCACAGTCAGCGAAACCAGGAAAAGCCCGCCGGCCACCGCGAGCCAGCCCAGCAGCGGGTGGAAAATGAAGATCGCCCCGATGAACACGGGCGTCCAGGGCATGTCGAGCAGCGCCAGCAGCGCCGTCGAGGAAAACAGCGTCTGGATCGATTCGAGATCGCGCTGGGCGGTCGCCGGCGCGGCGCGTTCCGAGGGCACCACCGCGCGGCGAAGCGTGGCGTCGAACACCCGCTGGTCGAGGGTCGACTGAAAACGCGCGCCGAAGCGCGCCAGCACCCGCCCGCGGGCGAAGTCCAGGATCGCCATCAGCGCGTAGAGGCCCGCCACCAGCAAAAACAGCGCGGTCAGCGTCTCTTCCGAGCGCGAGCCGAGCACGCGGTCGTAGATTTGCAGCATGAAGAGCGGGCCGGTCAGCATCAAGAGGTTGACGAAGATGCTGAACAGGAACGAATAGCCCAAGAGCGTCGTGCCCTTGGACCGCGCTTCGCGCATCTCTTTCTGGCCGATACGGATCAGGTCGCTTCTGGAAGGCTGGGGCCGGGACACGGGTTCTGTCGTTCCTCGCTAACTCTGGCTCAGCGGCGCCTAATACTGCCGTCGGCGGGGCAAGGCCGCATGGCCAAATGCTGGGTATGCACTGGTCTGGCCGCCGCCCCGGTGGCGACGCACGTCTAGGGGAGTGGCGGCATAGCAGGGCATGTGTCAACCTGAAAGTTGCGCGATTTCGCCCTCAGAGCGCGGCGCGGTCGATCACCGTCGCCCCGTCCGCCACCGCGTCGCTTGGGTGGGTGATGACCCGCTCGCCGGGGGCGAGCCCGTCGAGCACCTGCGCATGGGTCGCGTTGCGCCGCCCGATCTCGACCGGGCGCAGGCTGGCCTGCCCGTCAGCGACCGTGAACACCGCCCATCCCCCGTCGCGGCGGAAAAGCGCGCTCAGCGGCACGCTCAGCGCCTCGTCCGTCTCCCATTCCACGATGCGCAGGAACACCGAAAAGCCATCGCCCAGGCCGGGCCTTGCCGCCGGCGGGCTGACGAGATCGAACAGCGCGTCCACGCGCTGTTCCTCGATGCCCAGGGCCGAAACCTTGGTGCGCGCGACCGGCTCGACCGTCCTCAGCCGCGCCTCCAGCGGATCGGACCCGCCCCAGCGATCGACGATGGCGCGCGCACCGGGGGCCAGCCGCACCACATCGGTGGACAGAAGGTCGGCCACGATCTCAAGATCGTCGGGCCGCCCTATGCTGAGCAGCCTTGTGCCCACGCTGACCGGGCGTTCGGAAATCACGTCGATATCCAGCACCGTACCGTCGATCGGCGCGTGCAGTTCAATGCAGCATTCGCCATTGACCGAGCCCGCCTGCTCTTCGGGCGGGATGAGCGCGGCGCGGGCGCGTTCCAGCGCGCTTTCGGCGCGCGCCACCCCGGCCTCGGCGGCATCCCGCGCGGCGCGCTTGATCGCCAGTTGCTGGGTCACGTCCTCGAGCTGGGTAAAGGAGGCGACGCCGCGCTGGGCGAGCGTCTGGATGCGGTTGTGCTGGCTCTGGGCGTAGACGAGGTCTTCGACCGCCTGGGCAAGCTCGCTTTCGGCGAGGTGCAGCGCCGCCTCGGCCTCGCGGACCGCGGCCTCGGCCTGCACGCGGCTGCGCGTGTCCAGCAGGCTGGGCGCAACCGGTTCCACAACGGCGACGACCGTCTCGCCCTTTGCCACCGCATCGCCCACCTCGACGGGCGAGCGCCGCGCGGTGCCGGCAATCGGCGCGGCCACCTCGTAGATGTCGCGGATGCGGGTTTCGCCATCGGCATTCACCGTGACCTGCATCGGCCCAAGGCCCACCTCGTGCAGGTCCACCGGCACCGGATCGGTGCGAACGGCGGTGTAGACCAGTCCGCCCACCAGCGCTGCGCCGAGACCGGCCAAGATAACGTTTCGCGCCGAGACCTTCATCGCATCACTCCCGCGTCTTCATCACCGCGACCAGATCCATCCGGTCGAGCCGCCGCCGCACCAGCAGAACGGCACCCAGGCAGGCCACCAGCACCACGATGCTGGCCTGGGCGAAGGTCGCCGGGCGCAGCACCAGCGGCACCGCGTAGAGGTCCGAGGTGAAGCCCTCGGTCATCGCCCAGGAGATGCCCCAGCCCAAAAGCCAGCCCACCGGCTGCGCCGCCAGCGCCAAAACGACCGTCTCGCCCATCAGGATGGCCGAGACCTCGCCACGGGTGAAGCCCAGGATACGCAGGCTGGCCAGTTCCCGCGCCCGTTCCGAAAGCTGCACCCGCGCCCCGTTATAGGCCACCCCCACGGTGATCAACACCGCGATGGTGACGTAGATCGTGTTCATGATCAGCACGTTTTCCGCGATGGTCTCCTGGAACGACCGCCTGGTGTCGGTCAGCATCACGGTGCCCGCCAGCCCCGGCATGTCCTTCAGCCGCGCGTGCAGGTCTGCCTCGTGCCTCGGGTCTATCAGGATGTTGGCCATGGTGATCTGCGGCGCCTGCCGGAACAGCCGGTTGGCGGTGTCGTAGTCGATGAAGGCGCCGAGGCCGAAATACTGGGTGACCAGCGCCGCGACCGGCAGCTCGTTGGTCTGGCGCTTGTCGCCCTGGAACTCCACCTCGATCACGTCGCCGGGCCGCGCGTCGAGATGTGTGGCCAGCCGGCGGGTCAGGACCAAGGCGTTTTCGGGCACCACCACCACATGGCCCCGCTCATCGACCACCCGCGCCAGGTCGCTGCCTTCGGGCCGGGCCTCCAGCGCGATCTGCTTTTCGCGGTGGCCGTGGCGCAGCTCGGCGCTGAGGTAATATTGGCCCTCCACCGCCATTACGCCGGGCAGCCGGCGGATTTCCTCCAGCACGCTGATGGGCTTGTCCTCGGTGAAATAGAGGATCGCGTCCTGCCGGTTCGACTGGAAGAAGGCGGCATCGACGATCTTGTCCAGCGAATCCTCGGTGAAGGTGGCGGCGACCATCACCGCCACCGCCAGCGCCAGCCCCAGCACCGTCAGCCCCGACCGGACCGGCCAGCGCAATATCGCGCGCAGGATCATCATCGCCGGTTGCGACAGCCGCAGCGCGGCCAGCATCCTGTCGAAGAGGTTGCGCGAATAGCGCGGCGGCGCGGGTGGCGCCATGGCCACCGCCGGCGAAAGACGCGCGGCCGACAGCGCCGCCCGCGCCGCGCCCAGGCCGGCAGAGGCCAGCGCGATGGCCGCCGAAATGGCGTAGACGTCGTAGGAAACGCGGTAGATCAGGAAGGGAAAGTCGAAGAAATCGGCGTAGAGTTCCGCCAGCGCATGGGCCAGCCAGCCGCCCACCGCCCAGCCCAGAACGATGCCCGCCACCGCCACCAGCCCGGCGAGCAGCAGGTAGTGCAGGCAAACCTCCCAGTTGGAATACCCCACCGCCTTGAGCAGCCCGATCTGGCTGCGCTCCAGCGCGATGATCCGGCCCAGCACCATGTTCACCAGGAAGGCGGTGATCCCGAAGAAGACCGGGGGCAGGATCAGCGCGGTGCTTCTCAGCGAGGCGATCTCGGCATCGATGAAGCTGTTGGACACCTGCTGCTCGCGCCCGTAGGCGCCCATGCCGCCATAGGGTTCCAGCAGGTCGTCCAGCCGGTCGATCACCTCTGCCTCGTCGGCGCCGCGGGTCAGGCTCATGCTGACCGAGTTGAACGCCCCGGTCATGTCGAAGGCCGCCGCCGCCGCGCGCTCGGGCATCCAGATGATGCCGAAGCCCTCGTTGTCGGGCATCAGCGCGCCGGGGCCCAGGGTATAGATGTATTCCGGCGAAAGCACCGTGCCGGTGATCGTCAGCGGCCGTTTCCGCCCGTTGAGATTGGCCGAGAAAACATCGCCCGCACCAAAGCCATGCGCGAGGGCGAAGGGCGCGTTGACCATCACCCGGTCGGCCGCATCGGGGTCGGGCAGCCTGCCCGAGCGGATCACCGGTCGGTTGAGCTGCGACAGGCCCCCGTTGGGCAGCGAGATAACCAGGCCCACTGCCGTCTCCTCGCGCCCGGGGATGTCGAGCACGACCGAGCCCGTGACCCGGGTCTCGACGGTGGACACGCCCGGGATCGCCGCGATGGCCTCGACCATGTGGCCGGGCACCCGCCGCGCCGTGACGAACACGTCGGCAAAGCGGTTGCGCTCGTAATAGGCCGCGCGGGTGTCCTCCAGCGCGCGGAACATGCCGAAGGAGGTCAGGAAAATCGCCACCCCGCAGCCCAGCACCAGCGCGATCGCCAGCGCCTGCGCCCAGAGCCGGCGAAAATCGCGCAAGAGCTTGATGTCGATCGCCTCCATCCGGCTCACCACACGATCTCGTGCGGCGCGAGGCGGGTTTCGTTGACCTCCACCTCGGTGATCCGCCCGTCCTGAAACCGCACCACGCGATGCGCCATCTTCCGGATCGCCGCGTTATGGGTGATGACGACCGTGGTCGTGCCGAACCGGTCGTTGATGTCCTTCAGCGCCTCCAGCACCTGGATGCCTGTCTTGCTGTCGAGCGCGCCGGTGGGCTCGTCGCACAGCAACACCTCGGGCCGCTTGGCGATCGCCCGCGCGATCGCCACCCGCTGTTGCTCGCCGCCAGACATCTCGGCCGGGAAATGGTCCATCCGGTGGGACAGTCCCACAAGGCCGAGCGCCTCTTCCGGCGGCATCGGTTCGCGCGCCACGTCGGTCACGAGCTGCACGTTTTCCCGCGCGCTGAGACTGGGCACGAGGTTGTAGAACTGAAAGACGAACCCCACGTGGTCGCGCCGGAAACGGGTCAGTCCCCGTTCGCGCAGGGCGGTCAGATCGGTATCGCGGAACCACACGTGCCCCGAACTTGCCCGGTCGAGCCCGCCAAGGATGTTCAGAAGCGTCGACTTGCCCGACCCCGACGGGCCGAGCAGGACGGCCAACTCGCCCGCGAAAAGCGTCAGGTCGACACCGGCCAGCGCGTGAACCTGCACCTCGCCTGTGTCGTAGACCTTTGTCACGCCCTCGGTTCGAAAGATTGGCCATGCCATCGGGCTTCCTCCACCTTCATAAGGCATGCAAGGGCCGGCGGGTTCAAGGGGGGCCTTCCGGCTGCGCGCGGTCCGGCCTAAGGTGCGCGCGACCCACCGCCGGACAAAGACCGCCCATGCCGCCCGCGCCCCTCATCGTATTCACCGATCTCGACGGCACGCTTCTGGATCACGACACCTACAGCCATGCCGAGGCCGACCCCGCGCTGGCCCGGCTGAAGGCCGCCGGGGTTCCGGTCGTGCTGGCGTCGTCGAAGACCGCCGCCGAAATCGCGCCGCTGCGTGCCGAGCTGGGCTTTGCCGATGTGCCGGCCATCGTGGAAAACGGGGCGGGCGTGCTGGAGGGCGGGGCCGATGCGCCCGCCGCGGGGGGCGATTACGCCCTGCTGCGCGCCGCGCTGGACGCCCTGCCCGACGATCTGCGCGCGCTCTTCACCGGATTCGGCGATATGGGCGCTGGGGGCATCGCGCAGGCAACCGGCCTGTCGCCCGCCGCCGCAACCTTGGCCGCCCGGCGCCGGTTTTCGGAACCCGGCCTCTGGGCCGGCAGCGACACCGACCGCATCGCGTTTCTTGCACTTCTTGCCGAACAGGGCGTGACCGCGCGCGAAGGCGGGCGGTTTCTGACGCTCAGTTTCGGCGGCACCAAGGCGGGCCGGATGGACGAAATCGCCGCGCGCTACGACCATCCCTATCGCGTGGCACTGGGGGACGCGCCCAACGATATCGAGATGCTGGAAGCCGCCGACCTGGGGATCGTCGTGGCCAACCCGCACCGCGCGCCTCTGCCGCCGCTGAAAGGCGAGGCCGAGGGCCATGTCCGGCGCATTGACGCGCCCGGCCCGAAGGGTTGGAACGACGCCATTGAACGGGTTATCACAGAGCGCGGGCTGTAACGCGCAGGAGGCGGGACGGATGGCTGATTTTCATCAAAACGGCAACGTGGCGACCCTGCACAACCTGCGCTCCAGCGATGCCGAGACGCTCAGCCGCGAACTGACCACCTTTTCCCAGACCCGCAAGATCAGCCTGATCCTGCCCTCGCTGTTTTCCGAGCTGGAGGGCGAGGCGCTGCCCAAGATCCTCGACGAACTGGCCGAGGTGCCTTACCTGCATCGCGTCGTCATCGGGCTGGACCGCGCCGATGCCGAGCAATACGCCCACGCGCTGAAATTCTTTTCGCGGCTGCCGCAGGACCACGTGGTGATCTGGAACGACAGCCCGCGGATGAAGGCCATCCACGCAAGGCTCGAAGCGTTGGGGCTGGACCCCGGTGAGCCCGGCAAGGGGCGCAACGTGTGGTTTTGCCTCGGCTACATGATGGCCTGCAAGGACAGCGCCGTGGTGGCGCTGCACGATTGCGATATCCTGACCTATAGCCGCGAGATGCTGTCGCGGCTGGTCTATCCGGTGGCCAACCCCACTTTCTCTTACCAGCTGGCCAAGGGCTATTACCCGCGCATCGGTGAGGGCAAGCTGAACGGGCGCGCCTCGCGCCTGCTGGTCAGCCCGGTGCTGCTGGCGCTGAAAAAGGTGATCGGCGACCGCGACTACCTCGATTACCTGCGCTCTTTCCGCTACCCGCTGTCGGGCGAGTTCGCCATGCGCACCGCGCCCCTGCCCGATTTGCGCATCCCCTCGGACTGGGGGCTGGAAATCGGCGTGCTGTCGGAGGCGTGGCGCAACCTCGCGCCGCAATCGGTGTGCCAGGTGGAAATCGCCGACGCCTACGACCACAAGCACCAGCCCGTCTCGCAAGAGGATTCCACGACGGGTCTGTCGCGGATGTCGATCGACATCTGCAAGTCGATCTTCCGCAAGCTCGCCGCGGACGGCACGGTGTTCACCGAGGAAATCTTCCGCACCCTCAAGGCCACCTATTACCGCTCGGCGCTCGACCTTCTGGAATGCTATTACAGCGACGCGCGCATGAACGGGCTGCACCTCGACCGGCACCGCGAAGAGCGGATCATCGAGCTTTTCGCCGCGAACATCTGGCAGGCCGGGCAGGTCTTTCTCGACAACCCCTCCGAGACGCCGTTCATCCCGACGTGGAACCGTGTTCATGCCGCCGACACCGCGCTGATGACCGACATGCTGCGCGCCGTGGCCGACGATATCGCCGAATTCGGTTAGCAGGCGTCAAAGGGCCCGCCAGAGCCCTGAACTGCTTCAGTGTACGAAAGACCTCACGTGACCCGAGCAGCCCGAGGCGGCGGGCGCGGCCGGTCTATCCATATATCCGAAATGGGTTTTTCCCCTTGGCAAGCCGCGAACGGGTTGATTAGTGTGGACGTATTGTCGCACTCGTAGGGGATTAAGAATGGCAATCCAGATTCCGGAAGCAATTGACGACGCCGCCTTCGGCTTTTCCGTCGAAGGCAATCTGAACATATCCGGCTACCCGTCGGGTGTCGGCAGCGCCGTATCGGTGCTTGGCGATTTCAACGGCGACGGAATCGACGATTTCATCGTCGGGGCGCCGGGCCTGGACAAAAGCGAAATCGGCAGCACCCGAGAGGACGCCGGCGGCGCGTTCATCATTTACGGCGGCTCCGCGCTCGCCTCTGACGTAACCGACGGGGTGTTCGACCTGACGCTGTCGTCGAGCGACCTGGCCGGCAACGGCCTTTATGTGCAGGGCGCGCTGGAATTCGACGACTTGACCGGCACGGCCGCGGGCGACGTCAACAACGACGGATACGCCGACGCGCTGCTGGCCGCCCCGAGCTTTGTCGAGGTCGACGGCGGCCCCTTCGGCACGACCTACGACCACCGCCCCGGCACGGCCTATATCCTCTATGGCGGGCCCTCGGCCGAGGCGCTGGCCGAGGCCGGCACCGGGCTGATCGACTTGGCCGACATGCCGGCCATGAGCGACGGCTCGCCCGCCATCACCATCATCGAGGGCGAGGCGGAGGGCCTGCGCCTGGGGCTGTCGATGACCGGCGGGGGCGACTTGAACGGCGACGGCTTTGCCGACCTGGCGCTGGGGACGTTTCAAGCCGATGGGATTTTTTACGAGCCCGACGGATCGCCGCTGGAGATCCCCAGCTTCCCCGGAATTCCGTCGCCTTCCTCGGCGCTGGGCCGCGTCTACGGGATTTTCGGCGATGAAGAGATGCCCGCGGTAATCAGCCTGGGTGCGGACATCGTCGAGGGCGACGGCAGCCAGGGATTTTACACCGCAGGCTATGTCGAGAGCGAAGACGACGGCGACGGTGGCTCGCGGCCGGTCTTCTCGGGGCTGATCGGGATGTTCGATACGCTCGGGATGGCCGACCTCGACGGCGACGGCCTGTCGGAGTTGATGGTCGGCGCCCCCTTCGGCGGCGCGCTGCAGGACGGGCCCGAGGACTCGCAATACACCAGCGGCGGCCTGTTCTTGCTGCATTTCGAGGACGGCGTGAGCCCCGGCGCCGAGGTCACCCTGCGCGACCAGTATTTCCTGCAGGGCGAGGTAACGGGTGAAATCACGGCGGCCGGTTTCTCGCCCTCCGATCTCGGCGATATCGACGGCGACGGGGTGTCGGATATCGGGGTGCTGGCCCCGCTGCTGGACCGGACCGGCGTGAGCCCGGCGACCAATGTCGGGGCGGTCTACGCAATCCTGGGCGACGAGGGGCTGTTCGATGGCGGCCTGCCGCGGCGCGGCACGCTGGCGGGCGACGGCGATGTGCGCCTGCTGGGCAACGCCGAAGGCGATGCGGCCGACCCCGCCTTCGACCTGCTTTCGGAGGACGGAGAGGTCGACGAAGACACCGGCGGCCTGACCTCTGGCCTTTCGGCCCTCGGCGATGTCAACGGCGACGGTATCGGCGATTTCGGGATCGGGTTTCTGAACGCCGGCGACGGGAAAGGGGCGGTCTATGTCGTGCTCGGCCGCGATGGCGAGGGCAGCCTCACACCGTTCGCGTCGCTCGGCATGGTGTCAGACGACCCCGACACGGCGGGAATGCTGCGGCTTGACGGGGCTACGGCCGACTCGGCCGGCTACGCCCTTGCCAGCGGCGACCTCGACGGCGACGGGACGCCCGAACTGCTGATCGGGGCGCCCGGCGATCTGGTCGCGCTCGACGACGACGGAAAGGTCTACGTCCTGTCGGGCGGCGAACTTTTCGAGGGTGCGGGGGGCAGCACCATCTTCGGCACGCCCGGCGCCGACAGCCTGACCGGCACCGCAGGCGACGACCGGATCGAGGCGGGCGACGGCCCCGACACGGTCAACGCCGAGGCGGGCGACGACGTCGTGCTGGGCGGCGCGACCTCTGCCGACCGGCGCGATGAGATCTATGGCGGCGACGGAAATGACGATATCGACGCGGGCTACGGCAACGATCTCGTCTTCGGGATGAACGGCGACGACCGGATTTCCGGCGGATTTGGCGCCGACGACCTGCGCGGCCAGGCCGGCAATGACGTTATCACCGGCGGGGCGCTGTCCGATCTCGTCTTCGGCGGCGATGGCAACGACTTCGTCAACGGCGGGTTCGGCTTCGACCGGATCAACGGCGGCGCGGGCGCCGACGATTTCTACCATCTCGGCATCGCCAACCACGGCTCGGACTGGGTGCAGGATTACGATGCCGCCGAGGGCGACGTGCTGCTCTTCAGCGACGCCACGGCATCGGTCGACGACTTCAATGTGCGCTTTACGCACACATCCTCGCCCGCAACCGGGCGCTCTGGCGACGACGACGTTCAAGAGGCGTTCGTGGTCTACCGTCCGGAGGGCCTCATCGTCTGGGCACTGGTCGACGGGGCCGGGCAGGACAGCCTCAACATCGAGATCGGCGGCGAGGTGTTCGACCTTCTGGCCTGATCGTCCGGTCGGGCCCTTATGCCCGGTTGGTGATCCAGCGGCACTGGTAGGGCTTGAACGGGATATCGGTGCCCGAGGGTGAAATCGTCTCGCCCGACAAAAGGTCGGTCCAGTTCTCGCTGCCGATCAGGTTGATCGACAGCGGCGAGACCGACACCGTGTCGCCGCTGACGTTATGCAGCGCAAAGATCGACTGGTCGCGGTCGAGGCTCTGCCGCCAGAGCCCGAAAATGCGCGTGTCGAGATGCAGGGTGAATTGCGTGGCGTTGGGATGGAAGGCCGGTTGGCGGCAGCGAATGCCGATGCGCCGCTTCATCCGGCGCAGCACCTGCGACTGCGGGCTGGACGGGTCGTCGAGCCGTTCCAGAAGCGTGGGATAATCCCAGCGGTGGCGGTTGATCGCCCGCTTGACCCCGGTCTTTTCCACGCCGGCATGGTCGTTCGGCGTGGCCAGCAGCGAATGGATGTAAAAGGCCGGCACCCCTTCCAGCGCCATCACGATGGACTGGCTGCAGAGAAAGCGTTCCACCTTCCAGTCGTCGGGGCCCTCCAGCGTGCCGGTCATCGCGTCGAACCAGGTGATGTTCAGCTCGTAAGGCGCCTCGCCGCCGCCGTTGAGCGTGCGCATCGACACCTCGCCGCCAAAGCTGCGCACCGCCTCGATGACGCGGGCGATCTCGTCATGGGGCAACAGCCCCTCGACCGGGCGCATCCCGATGCCGTCATGGGAGGCGGTGAAATTGAGATAGGCACAGCCCAGCTGCGCCGGCGGCATGCCCATCTGCCAAAGGTGCAGATACTCGGCGCTGCCCGACAAGAGCGCGTGAAGGATCAGCGGCGGCAGCGAGAAATTGTAGACCGCGTGCGCCTCGTTGCGGTTGCCGAAATAGGACAGGTTCTCGATGTTCGGCACATTGGTCTCGGTCAGCAGGATCAGCGGCTCGACCGCGAAATCGCACAGCACGCGCATGAGCTGCACGATGGCATGGGTCTGCGGCAGGTGGATCGAGGGCGTGCCCGCCTCCTTCCAGATGAAGGCAACCGCATCGAGGCGGATGATACGGATGCCGTTTTCCACGTGCAGTCGCATGATCCGCAGGAATTCCAGCAGCACCTCGGGATTGCGGAAATCAAGGTCGATCTGGTCGTGGCTGAAGGTGCACCACACATATCGCGTGCCGTTCGCCGTTTCGACCTCGCGCAGCAGCGGGTTGGTACGCGGGCGTACCACGGGCGAGAGATCGTCATCGGGGCTGGCCTCGAAAAAGAACCGGTCGAACGGCGCGTGCCCCTGAAGATATTCGCTGAACCAGTTCGACTGGCTTGAGACGTGGTTCAGCACCAGGTCGGACATCAGCGTGAATTCATCGGCGATGCGGCGGATGTCGGCCCAGTCGCCCAGATGGCTGTTGACCGCCCGGTAGTCGGTCACCGCGAACCCGTCATCCGAGGTGAAGGGAAAGAACGGCAGGATATGCACGCTGCTGACCGTCCCTCTCAGGTATCGGCGCAGGAAATCGTTCAAGAGGTCGAGCGGCTTGTGCGCGCCGTCGATCAGCGTGTTGCCATAGGTGATGACCATCGCGTCATGCGGCGACCAAAGCCGGTTCGACGGGGTGCGCGCGCGCTTGCGCGGGTGGCTGCCCTCGGGCCAGAAGGCAGCGACGAGCGCATTGACCAGCTCGGCCCGGTCGCGGTCGGGGTAGATGCGCCCGACAAGTTCGGACAGCTTTACGCGGAGGGTCTGGGAAGGTTCTGTCATTCTGGCGCGGGCTTGGGGTGCTTCGGCAAACCCTTGCGCGGCGGCGCGGCAATGGCAAGGGTCGCCGCGCTCCCGGGGCGATTTAAGGGGCACATGCCCAAGAAGTGGGCAGAGAACGGGCCGTCGCGCCCGGCATGCCACGCCGCAGCGCGGCGCCTTTTTTGCTTTGACAGGCGGGGGCGGGCCGTGAAACCCTTCCTCCGCAACCAAGGGGGGAGCGATGTTTCTGGGCCTTGATCTGGGAACCTCGGGCCTGCGCGCCAGCCTCGTCGACGAGGCAGGTCGCATCGTTGACACGACCGAGGCCAGCTACCCCGTCGCCCACCCCCATTCGGGCTGGAGCGAACAGGACCCCGCCGACTGGATCGCCGCCTGTCAGGGCACGATGGCCGCGCTGCGCCGGACTCAGCCCAAGGCCTTTGCCGCGCTCAGGGGGATCGGGCTGTCGGGGCAGATGCATGGCGCCACGCTGCTGGGCGCGGACGACAAGGTGCTGCGTCCCTGCATTCTGTGGAACGACACCCGCGCTCATGACGAGGCCGCAGCGCTGGACGCGCTGCCCGATGTCCGGCGGCTGTCGGGCAACATCGTCTTTCCGGGCTTCACCGCGCCAAAGCTGCTGTGGGTGGCGGCGCACGAGCCCGATGTCTTTTCCGCCGTCGCCAAGGTTTTGCTGCCCAAGGATTACCTGCGCCTCTGGCTGACCGGCACGCATGTGTCCGAGATGTCGGACGCCGCCGGCACCTCGTGGATGGACACCGGGGCGCGGGCCTGGTCCGGCACGTTGCTGGAGGCCGGGCAGATGCGGGCCGAACAGATGCCCGACCTGGTCGAGGGCTCGGCGGTCAGCGGGCGGCTGCGCGCCGATCTCGCCGCCGAGTTGGGGCTTGCCGGTTCGGTCGCGGTGGCCGGGGGCGGCGGCGACAACGCGGCGGCGGCCTGCGGCGTGGGCGCGTTGGCCGAGGGCGCGGGCTTCGTTTCGCTGGGCACGTCGGGTGTATTGCTGGCCGCGCGCGACCGCTATGCTCCCGCCCCCGAAACCGCGTTGCACACCTTTTGCCACGCGGTGCCCGAAACCTGGTACCAGATGGGGGTGATCCTGGCCGCGACAGACAGCCTGAACTGGCATGCCCGGATCACCGGGCACAAGCCGGCCGCGCTGTCGGCCGAGCTGGGTACGGCCATCGGCGCACCAGGTTCCCTGCGCTTTCTTCCCTATCTCTCGGGCGAACGGACGCCGCATAACGACAGCGCCATCCGCGGCGCCTTTGCCGGGCTCGACATCGCGACCGAGCGTGCCGACATGACCCGCGCCGTGATGGAAGGCGTCGCCTTTGCCCTGACCGACAGCCTTGAGGCGCTCAAAGCCACCGGCGCGCGGCTCGACCGGCTGCTGGCCATCGGCGGCGGTTCGAAATCGCCTTATTGGGTCGAGCTGCTGGCGACGGTCTTCGGACTGCCCATCGACCTGCCCGCCCAGGGCGATTACGGCGCCGCGCTGGGCGCGGCGAGGCTGGCGATGGTGGCCGTCACCGGCGCCAAGCCCGCCGAGGTCATGACCCCCCCGCCGGTCGCCCGTACCGTCGCGCCCCGGGCGGACCTGACCCCCGCCTACCGCGAGGCCTACCAAGGCTTCCGCGCCCTTTACCCCGCATTGAAGGCCGTGACATGAGCACCGATTTCTTTCCCCTTTCCGCCCCCATCCCCTACGAGGGGCCGGACAGCACAAACCCCCTGGCCTTTCGCCACTACAACGCCGACGAGACGGTGCTGGGCAAGCGGATGGCCGATCATCTGCGTTTTGCCGTCTGCTACTGGCACAGCTTCGTCTGGACCGGGACCGACCCGTTCGGCGGCGACACATTCCAGCGCCCGTGGTTTCCCGCCGACACGATGGAGCTGGCGAAACTGAAGGCCGATGTCGCCTTCGAGATGTTTTCGCTGCTGGGCGCGCCGTTCTTCTGCTTCCACGACCACGATGTGCGCCCCGAGGGCGACAGCTTTGCCGAAAGCCGCGCGCGGCTGGACGAGATGGCCGATTATTTCGGGCAGAAGATGGAGGCCACCGGGGTCGGCCTGCTCTGGGGCACGGCGAACCTGTTTTCCAACCGCCGCTACATGGCGGGCGCCGCGACCAACCCCGACCCTGACGTCTTTGCCTACGCCGCCGGCACGGTGAAATGCTGCATGGAGGCCACGCACCGGCTGGGCGGGGCCAATTACGTGCTTTGGGGCGGGCGCGAGGGGTACGAGACGCTGCTCAACACCAATATCGGGCACGAGGACGCCCAGCTGGGCCGTTTCATGAACCTCGTGGTCGAGCACAAGCACAAGATCGGATTCAAGGGCACGATCCTGATCGAGCCCAAGCCGCAGGAGCCGACCAAGCACCAGTACGATTACGATGTCGCCACGGTCTATGGATTTCTCAAGCGGCACGGGCTGGAAAACGAGATCAAGGTGAATATCGAACAGGGCCACGCGATCCTGGCGGGCCACAGCTTCGAGCATGAGCTGGCGCTCGCCACCGCCCTGGGCATCTTCGGCTCGATCGACATGAACCGGAACGACTATCAGTCGGGCTGGGATACGGATCAGTTTCCGAACAACGTGCCGGAGGTGGCGTTGGCCTATTACCACATCCTCAAGGGCGGAGGCTTCACCACCGGCGGCACCAATTTCGACGCCAAGCTGCGGCGCCAGTCGTTCGACCCCGAGGACCTGCTTTATGCCCATATCGGCGGCATGGATGTCTGCGCGCGCGGGCTCAAGGCCGCGGCGGCGATGCTGGAAGAGGGCAGTCTCGCGGGCTTTGTCGAAAACCGCTATGCGGGCTGGCAGGGCGAGACCGGACGCCGGATGCTGTCGGGCGAGATGAGCCTGGCCGAGATCGCCGCCCATGTCGAGGCCGAGGGGCTGGACCCGCAGCCCCAATCGGGCCGCCAGGAATATCTCGAAAACCTCGTCAACCGCTTCGTCTGATCGCATGGAACCGCCCCGCCAGGTCGGTACCCTGAACGGCGCGCCCCTGATGCGGGCGGTGCTGGACAGCGGCGCGATGCGCGTGGCGATCCTCAACCTCGGCTGCATCACCCAGGATTGGCGGGTGGCGCAACGGGGCCGGGATGTGCCCGTGGTGCTGGGCCATGCCGACCCGATGGCCTATGCGGGCAGCAGCGGCTTTCTGGGCGCCGTGGTGGGGCGGGTGGCCAACCGCACCGGGTTCGGGCGGTTCACGCTCGGGGGGCAGGAGTACGCCTTGCCCGTCAACATGCCCCCCCATCACCTGCATGGCAGCCTCGGAACGAAGCTCTGGTCGATGGAGGCCGACAGCGGCGCCGGGGCCGTGCGGCTGAGCTACACCTCGCCCGACGGCGAAGACGGCTATCCGGGGCGGGTGGCGTTTACCGTCACGATCACGCTGAAAGCGCCGCGGCTTACTTACGAATTCGAGGCGACCCCAGACCGCGAGACCCCGGTGAACCTGGCCCAGCACAACTATTACAACCTGATGGGCGGCGGCGATGTCTACGGCCACGCGGTCGAGATCGCCGCGCAGCGCTATACCCCCGCCGACGCGACGCTGTTGCCCACCGGCGAGATCGCCCCGGTCGCGGGCACCCGATTCGATTTCACCAGCGCCCGGCGGCTGGCAGAGGCCGACCCCGACCGGCAGGGCTATGACCTCAACTATGTTCTGGACGGCGGCCAGCCCGCCGCGACGGTGCGCGCGCCCAACGGGCTGACGCTTCGGCTGACGACCGACCGGCCGGGGCTGCAATTCTATACAGCCGGCGGCCTCGGCGCCGTGGACGGCGGCCATGAGGGCCAAACCATCGGCCCCTTCGCCGGCCTCTGCCTGGAGCCCCAGGGCTTTCCCGATGCGCTGAACAAGCCCGGCTTCCCGCCCATCTTGTGCAGCCCCGAGGCGCCCTACGCCCAGCGTCTGGAGGTCGAGGTTTCATGATCCGCGCCGCGTGCCTGTTGATCCTTTTCGCCCTGCCCGCGCATGGCGATCTGCCTTTGCCCGGCAACGCGCCCTTTTTCCCGGCGCAGAACCCCGAGCAAGTCCGTCTAGGCCGGTTGCTGTTCTACGACCCTATCCTGTCGGGCAGTCGGCAGGTGTCCTGCGCCTCGTGCCATCACCCCGCCTTCGGCACCTCCGACGCGCTGTCGCTGGGGCTCGGCGACGGGGCGCGTGGCCTCGGCCCCGACCGCCGACCGGACCCCGAAAACATGCCCGAGCAGCGCATCCCGCGCAATTCGCAGGCGCTGTTCAACCTCGGCGCCGCCGAGTTCACCCACCTGTTCCATGACGGACGGCTCGAGGTCGACCCGGCGCGCCCCTCGGGCCTGCGCACGCCGCTGGAAGACGAGATGGTGCAGGGCTTTTCCGGTGCGCTTTCCGCGCAGAACATGTTCCCCGTGCTCTCGCCCGACGAGATGGCCGGGCATTACGGCGAAAGCGACGTGTCGGTCGCGGTGCGCCGTGGAATGCTGACCGGCGAGGGCGGCGCGTGGGACATCGTGGCCAAACGCGTGGCGGCGATCCCTGCCTACCGCGCCGCGTTCGACCGGGTGATCGGGGCCGAGACGCCGATCCGCTTTACCGACATCTCCAACGCGCTGGCCGCCTTCATCGCCTGGGAATGGCGTGCCGATGACAGCCCGTTCGACCGCTACCTGCGCAAGGGCACGCCGCTGCCAGAGGACGCCGCCGCCGGGATGGCGCTGTTTTACGGCAAGGCGGGCTGCGCCGATTGCCATTCGGGCCGGTTCCAGACCGATCACGACTTTCACGCCATCGCGATGCCGCAGATCGGCCCCGGCAAGGTGGAACGCTTCGAGAGCCACCAGCGCGATGTCGGCCGGATGCGCGTGACCGGCCGCGCCGAAGACGCCTACAGGTTTCGCACGCCGTCCTTGCGCAATGTCACCGCGACCCCGCCCTATGGCCATGCCGGCGCCTATGACACGCTCATGGCGGTCATTCGCCACCATCTCGATCCGGTGGCATCGCTTTCCGCCTATGAGCGGGCGCAGGCCGTGCTGCCCCCCCTGCCCGGCGCGGCGCCCGATTTCACGGTGATGGACACGCCCGAGGATCTGGCCGCGATCGCCGCGGCCAACGAACTGGCCCTGCAAGAGCTGAGCGACAGCGAAATCGCCCAGCTCATCGCCTTTTTAGGCAGCCTCACCGATCGGGCCAGCCTTGCCGGACGCCTCGGGGTGCCCGACGAGGTGCCCAGCGGTCTGCCTGTCGAGCGGCCGGAAAACTAGATCACTCCGTCCCTGTCACGCAGTCGGCGATGGCGCCGGCCATCCCGACCAGCAGCGCGCCGTAAAGCGCGGGCCCATAATCCAGCGTGCTGCCCGATGGGTCGAGCGGCGCGCCCACCCTCACCCCGGTCCCGTCGACCAGCGCGGCCACGTAGGCCGGGTCGTGCTGGGCCTCGGGGAAGATGCAGACGGCCCCGGCCGCCTGAAGCGTGTCGCGCAGGGCGCGCAGCCGGCCCGCACCGGGGCGGGCCGCATCGCCCAGGGCGATGGCGCCGACAACGTTCACCCCGAAATGATCGGCAAAATAGCCATAGGCATCGTGAAACACCATGACCGGCGCGTCCGCCACGGGGGCGAGGATGCCCCGCGCCTCGGCCTCGGCCGCCTCGATGGCGGCACGGGCCGCGTCGGCATTGGCCGCATAGGCCGCCGCGTTGTCGGGGTCGAGCGCGGTCAGCGCCGCGGCGATCACCTCGACCCAGCGGCGGGCGTTGCCGGGGTCCAGCCAGGCGTGGGGGTCGGTGCCGTCATGCGCGGGCTCGTCATGCCCCGCCTCGGCCTGGTCGTGATCGTGGTCGTGATCGTGGTCATGATTGTCTTCGCCGAGGTCGCGCCGCACCATGCCCTCGGCCGAAATCAATTCGATCGAGGCGCCGCTCAGCCCCACACCGTCGATTGCGCGGTCCAGCCACGGCGTCAGCCGCGGACCCACCCAGACCACCAGATCGGCGCCCTCCAGCGCCCGCGCCTGCGACGGGCGCAACTGGAAATGGTGCGGGTCGGCCCCCTTGTCGAGCAGGATGTCCGGCGCCCCCAGATCGCCCATCACCGCCGCGGCCAGGGCATGCACGGGGGGAATGTCGGTCACGACGCGCGGCACCTCGGCACGCGCCGGCATGGCGACAAGGGCGAGCGACAGAATAGCGGCGATGCGGCGCATGGGCGACCTCCCGAAGATCAAGCGGGGTTGTAGCGGACGGGCAGATATCGATATGTTATAGCGTAACGTGTCAAGGGGTAATCATGACAACCCGTCCAACCGACCCGCCGCTCGCCTTTGCCCGCCACGACCACAGCGCCTGCACCGGCAATGTTCTGGCGCGCGCCGAGGCGATGGCCGCAGGCAACGGCCTGCGCCTGACACCCGTGCGCCGGCGCACGCTGGAAATCCTGCTGGAAAGCCACAAGGCGCTGGGCGCCTACGAGGTGCTGGACCGGCTGGCCGGGGACGGCTTTGCCCGCCAGCCCCCGGTGGCCTATAGGGCGCTCGACTTTCTCGTCGACCACGGTCTCGCGCACCGCATCCGCCGGCTGAACGCCTTTTGCGCCTGCATGCACCCGGGCACCGCCCATGTGCCCGCCTTCCTGATCTGCGAAGGCTGCGACGCGCTGGCCGAGGCGCCGGGCGACGACGTGGCCCGCGCCATGCAGGCCGCCGCGGCCAGCGCCGGATTTGACATCGACCGGATGAGCATCGAGGCCACGGGCCTGTGCCCCGCCTGCCGCGAGGGTGCGCGATGAGCCTGATCGCCACCGAGGGGCTCAGCCTGCGATATGGCCCCGTCGCCGCCTTGTCGAACGTGAACATCGCCATCGCCAAGGGCGAGATCGTCACCCTGATCGGCCCCAACGGCTCGGGCAAGTCCAGCCTGGTGCGCGCGCTCCTGGGCGCGGTGCGCCCTGCCGCCGGCCGCATCACTCGCGCTCCGGGGCTCAAGATCGGCTACGTGCCGCAAAAGCTCGCCGTCGACGCGCGGATGCCGCTCAGCGTGGGCCGCTTCCTGTCGCTGCCCAACCGCCGGCCCGAACCCGAGGTCGCCGCGATGCTCGCCCGCACCGGCGTGCCGGGGCTGGAGCACCGCCAGATCACCGCGCTCTCGGGCGGCCAGTTCCAGCGGGTGCTGCTGGCGCGCGCGCTGCTCGCCGCGCCGGACCTGTTGATCCTCGACGAGGCCACCCAGGGCCTGGATCAGCCGGGCACCGCCGCCTTTTACGCATTGATCGAGGACATTCGGCGCGAGACCGGCGCGGCCATCCTGATGGTCAGCCACGATTTACACGTGGTGATGAGCGCGTCCGACCGCGTGATCTGCCTCAACGGCCATGTCTGCTGCGAGGGGCACCCCCGCGTGGTGACCGCCGCACCCGAATACCGCGCGCTTTTCGGCCACGGCACCCACGGCACCATGGCGCTCTACCAGCATGCGCACGACCACGCGCACGACGCCTGCACCCACGAGGAAAAACCCGCCCATGCTCGATGATTTCCTGGTCCGCGCGGCGCTCGCCGGGCTGGCCGTCGCGCTGGCCGCAGGGCCGCTGGGCTGTTTCGTGGTCTGGCGGCGGATGGCCTATTTCGGCGAGGCCACCTCTCACGCGGCGATCCTGGGCGTTGCGCTGGCGCTTGCCTTCTCGACCTCGATTTTCCTTGGCACGCTCGCCGCGGCGCTGGCCATGGCGCTGACCCTGGGCGGGCTCACCGGCCGGGGGCTTGCCGCCGACACCGCGCTGGGTGTGCTGGCCCATGGCGCCTTGGCGTTCGGGCTGGTGGCGGTCTCCTTCCTGCGCGGGGTGCGGGTCGATCTCACCGCCTATCTCTTCGGTGACATCCTTGCCGTCGGCCGGGCCGAGCTCGCCACGATCTGGGCCGGCGCGCTCATCGTGGCGGGGCTGCTGGCCTGGCGCTGGTCGGCGCTGCTCACCGTCACCGTGAGCGAGGACCTCGCCCGCGCGGCCGGGCTCAACCCCGCGCGCGAACGGGCGATCCTAACATTGGCGCTTGCGCTCGTGGTCGCCGTGGCCCTGCAGGTTGTGGGCGCGCTGCTGATCGTGGCCATGCTCATCGTGCCGCCCGCCGCGGCGCGCGCGCTGGCCCGCTCGCCCGAGGCGATGGCGCTGGGCGCGCTCGCCATCGGCGCCGCCTCGGCGCTGGCCGGGCTCTGGGGCTCGCTCGTCTTCGACACGCCGGCGGGGCCCTCGATCGTCGTTGCCGCCAGCCTGATCTTCGCCGCCAGCCTCGTCCTGCCCCGCCTGCGTTGATCCCCCACTTCTTCTGGCCCGAAATATCCCGGGGGAGGCGCCCGGAATCGGGCGCCGGGGGCAGCGCCCCCTGTCTCCCTCTCCGCCCCGCAAAAAGGAAAGGGGCGGCGCCCCACTGGCCCGCCCCCCTGTCACGCAATAGGACCGGCCTCACTCGGGCTGGCAGATCTCGTGCTTGGCAATCGCCACCGCCGTGCGCGCCAGCAGAAGGGCGATGACCACCACCAGCAGCGCCAGCAGCCCGCCGCCCAGGTATTTGTGCATCTCCGACTGCGTCTCGCCGGCATAGAGGAACGTGGCGATGGTCAGCGCCGCCAGCGGGAAGGACAGCGCCCAGAAGGACAGCGCGAAGGGCAGCCTCAGGATCTTGGGCAATTGCGTCGCCACGATCAGCGCGAACACATAGGCCGAGTTCAGCAGGAACATTGCCAGAAGGTCCAGCTGGCCATTCAGCTTCATCCACGAGATGAAGCCCACCGCGGGCGGCGCGATCAGGATCACCAGCGTGGGTTGCAACCGGCTGGGCAGCGGGTCGTGGAAGGTCAGCCGGTTCATCACCAGGGTCAGCAGCACGATCCAGAACAGCAACCCGCCCGAGAAGAACAACCAGGAAATGTCGGTATAGCCCAGCTGGGCGCCGGCGATCGGCACCAGGATGTTGCCCACCGGCGGGATGAACCAGGCCGCGCTCAGGTGCCCCGGCTTGAAGTCGCGATGGCCGATCCAGTCGGAGATCACCAAAAGCGACAGCACCCCCTGCAGCGCCGTGCCGACGATCCAGAGCGGCTGTGCGATGGCCGGGTATTCGCCCAGGGTCGCGATCGACATCAGGATCAACGAGACCGAGATGGTCGGGAAGAAGGCCAGCCGCACCGGGTGGTGCCATTCCCAGGCCGCCATCTTGAAATGGGTCAGGATCTTAAGCCCGTAGCCAGCGGCCACGACGATCAGCAGCGCGGCCGAGACCAGCAGCGCATAGTGCGAATAATGCACACCCACCGAAAAGGCCTGTTCCCCGGCATGCAGCGCCAGGGTAAGGCCCAGCATGCCCATGACCGTCGCGAAGAAGGTGATCGGGTAATGTGCCAGGCGGCTTTCCTGCGCCTGCGGCTCGATATCGGCGGATGTGCTCATATCTTTTGGAAACTCCTCAGCTCAGTAGCTCTCTTCCTCGTCTCGTCCGAGCAGCGCCTGCACCACATAGGCCAGAAAGATCAGGCCGCCTGCCCCCGCGATCCCCGTCAGCATCAGCACGATCAAATCGACCGGCCCGCCGATATCGGAAAAGCCCGAATTCGTCATGTATTGCACGAACAGGATCGCCGCGATCGCCCCGATCGGCGCCGACAGTTCGGCGCGCGCCAGGTAGCGCGCTTCGAGGCTGCGGTCACGAATCAGAACAAAGATGAATGCGAGAGTAATAATTACCGCCACCGCAACCATCGTCCAAAAGAGCGCAGTTCCGAAGATCTCTTCGAAAACAGCGATCAAAGTTTCGAGAGTAAGGTCTTTCATCGGTTTTTCTCCTTACGCCTTGCCGCGCAGCATCGCGTTGTAGGTGGCTTTCAGCGCCACCTCTTTCATCAGCCACGAGATCCACAGCTCTTCCAGAGGCGCGATCATGCCGGGGAAGGACGGGGTCAGGTTGTTCTTGTAGTCGAACTCCACCAGCATCGCCCGGCCCACCCGGGTGATCAGCGGGCAGGAGGTGTAGCCGTTGTAGATTGCCGGGCTCATCTTGCCGGCGATATCGGCCACCAGATGATCCTCGGCCACCGGCACCTGCCATTTCACCGAGGCCGCGGTCTTGCCCTTCGGCACGCCGGCGATGTCGCCCACGGCGAAGACCTCGGGGTAGCGCGCGTGGCGCAGGGTCTGCGGGTCGACCTCGGCCCAGCCCTCGTTCACCCACTTGCCCGACTGCCAGGGCAGCGGCGAATTGCGGATCACCTCGGGCGCGACCATCGGCGGGATGACGTTGGTGAAATCGTATTCCATCTCGACGTCGCCCTCGGGCGAGCTGAAGGTGGCGATCTTCTTGGCCGGGTCGATGGCCTTCATCACCCGGTTGTAGGTGACGTTCACGCCGCGGTCGTCGAACAGCATCCGCACCTTTTCGTTCACGATCGGCACCGAGAACAGGCTGCCGCCATGGGCGGCATAGTCGATCCGCACCCGGCCGCGACTGCCCTTGCGGCGCGCGTAATCGTCGGTGAGGAAGGTGTATTTCAGCGGCGCGCCGGCGCATTTCATTTCCGTCGCCGGACGGGTGAAAAGCGCCACGTCCCCTTCGTCGGTGAAGCGGTCCATCGCGCCCCAGGTGCGCGCGGCATATTCGGGGCCGGCATAGACGGCGCCGATGCCATTGGTGCCCACCATATCGAGCGAGAAGCCCTCGATGGCGCCCCAGTCGAGCGTCAGGCCAGCGGCGAGGATCAGGTAATCATAGGCGACGGTCTTGCCGCCGGCGGTGACGATCTTCTTGGCCTCGGGGTCGATCTCGGCCGCGGCCTCGTCGATCCAGTCCACCCCGCGGGGCAGCCATTCGCCAGTGGACGAGACCGAGTAATCGGCCGGTTTCAGGCCCGAGGCGATCAGGGTGAAGCCGGGCTGGTAGAGATGCTGCTTGCGCCCGTCGATGATGGTGATCTTGGCGCCGTCCAGGCGGTCAACCAGGCGGTTGGCCATCGCGGTGCCCGCGGCACCGGCACCCAGGATCACGATCCGCGCTTGCGTCTTGACCTTCTCGGCCCGGGCGGGCGCGCTGCCGCCGGCCAACGCCAGCCCACCGGCCGCGAGCCCAAGAAAGGCGCGGCGCGAGGCGCCAAGGTGAAGGGGGTCGGTCATGCGTCTCCTCCTTAAACATTCGTATATTTGCATATGTCGGTATACAGATTCCATGACTTATGTCAAAGACTCATCTTTTACCGTAAGGGGATTTTTCGGGCCCGGGCCGCAACGGCGCCTGGCAAGGTGGGCGGGGCCGTGTCCAGCCCCGCCCAAGCAGCTTCATTCAGGCTTGCGCCGGCCGCTTTCGTATTCGCTGTCGCAGTTCATCTCCAGCCACATGGCGTTCACAACGGCGAAGAGCGCCGCCAGCGGAAGGCCGAGCATCCAAGCAAAATACCACATCCGGTCGCTCCTTTCTCAGTAAACGGAATCGCTGTTGTCCAACACGTCCTCGGACGTGACCTTGCCCCACAGCACTTTGTAGACCCAGGCGGTATAGGCCAGGATGATCGGCACGAAGATCACCGCCGAGACCAGCATCACGAAGAGCGTCAGCTGCGAGGACGAGCTGTCCCAGACCGTCAGCGACGAGTTCGGCTCGATGCTGGAGGGCAGGATGAACGGGAACATCGTCAGCCCGACCGTGGAGATGACGCCCAAGATCGAGAGTTTCGAGGCGATCATCGTCCAGCCTTCCTTGCCGGCCTTGAAGCCGAGCAAGGCCAGCCCCGCCCCCAAAATGCCCAGAACCGGCGCAACCGCGATCCAGGGCCGGGCGCCATAGGCCGTCATCCAGGACCCGCCCTTTTCGACCTCGCTCATCAGCGGGTTCGAGGGGCCGTCGGTCACGACCTCGCCGGCAAAGGCGTAGCCGTCGATGCCCGCCGCCAGCCAGAACCCGGCAAGGACGAACAGCACGATCGTCGATACCGCAGCATAGCCGCCGAAGATGCGGGCCCGGTGGGCGACGATGCCCTCGGTCTTGAGCACCAGCCAGGCCGCACCATGCATCACCAGCATCGACAGCGACACCAGACCGGCCAGCAGCGCGTAGGGGTTCAGCAGGCCGAAGAGATTGCCCTCGTACATCGGCATCAGATCCTCGGTCAGGTAAAAGGGCACGCCCTGCAACACGTTGCCGACCGCCACGCCGAAGACCAGCGCGGGCACGAAGCCGCCGACGAACAGCGCCCAGTCCCAGGCGGTGCGCCAGCGCTCGTCGTCACGCTTGGAGCGGTACTTGAAGCCCACCGGGCGCAGGATCAGCGCCGCGAGGATCAGGAACATGGCAAGGTAAAAGCCAGAGAAGCTGACCGCGTAGAGCGGTGGCCAGGCGGCGAAGATAGCCCCGCCGCCCAGGATGAACCACACCTGGTTGCCTTCCCAGACCGGGCCCACCGTATTGATCGCCACGCGCCGCTCGACATCCGTCCTGGCGACGAAGGGCAGAAGCGCCCCCACGCCAAGGTCGAAGCCATCGGTCAACGCGAAGCCGATGAGAAGCACGCCCAGCAGGACCCACCAGATGACGCGCAAGATTTCGAAATCCACGAGTTCGTGAAGGATCATGGTCTTTACTCCGCCGGTTGGGTGCTGGGGCCGTTGCCGGCCAGCCGTTCACGATGTTTGCGGACCCAGGCCTCGGTTTCCGGCACGTCGAGATAGGGGCCCTTGCGGATGTATTTCACCATCAGCCCCATCTCGATGACGAAGAGGATGGAGTAGAAGGTGACGAAACCCGCCAGCGTCAGGGCAACCTGCGCCACGCTGAGATTGCTGACCGACAGCGCGGTCGGCAGCACGCCGTCCACCGTCCAGGGCTGCCGGCCGAACTCGGCCACGAACCAGCCCATCTCGGCCGCGATCCACGGCGTCGGGATGGCGATCACTGCCGCCCGCAGCGCCCACCGCGGGAAGGACATGCGGTAGAAGTTCGCGCGGATGAAGAAGTAGGCCATGACGCCGATGAAGGCGAAGCCCAGCACCACCATGACGCGGAACGCCCAGAAAAGCTGGGGAACGCCGGGGATGGTGTCGGCGGCCGCCATTTCGATCTGCTCTTGGGTGGCGTCGCGCGGGTCCTCGACATAGCGCTTCAGCAGGAAGGCAAAGCCCAGGTCTTCGCTGTGCGCTTCGAACAGTGCGGTCTGCGCGGGCGTGGCCTGGCCGCGCGCCGCGCGGATCTGCATCAGCGCGTCATAGGCGACCAGCCCGTTTTCGATGCGCTCTTCCGCCTCGATCACCAACTCGTTGATGCCCGGCATCTCTTCGGTCAGCGAGCGTGTGCCGATCAGGCCCATCACCACCGGGATTTTCACCGCGAATTGGGTCTCGCGTTCTTCCATGTCGGGCAGGCCGACCAGGTTGAACGGCTCGGGCGCCTCGTGGGTTTCCCACATGCCCTCGATCGCGGCGAGCTTCATTTTCTGGGTATGGGTGGCCGAATAGCCGGATTCGTCGCCCAGGATCACCACCGACAGCGCCGAGGCCAAGCCAAAGCTGGCCGCCACCGCGATAGAGCGGCGTGCGAGTTCGATATGTCGGTCCTTCAGCAGGTACCAGGCCGAAACGCCGAGCACGAAGACCGAGGCCGTTACGTAACCGGCCGAGACCGTGTGCACGAACTTGGCCTGGGCGACGTGGTTGAAAATCACCTCGAAGAAGGACGTCATCTCCATCCGCATCGACATCGGGTTGAACTGGGCCCCGACCGGGTTTTGCATCCAGCCATTGGCGATCAGGATCCACAGCGCCGAGAAGTTCGACCCGATCGCCACCAGCCAGGTCACGACGCAATGGGCGACCTTCGACAGCTTGTCCCAGCCGAAGAACATCAGGCCCACGAAGGTCGCCTCAAGGAAGAATGCCATCAGGCCCTCGATGGCGAGCGGCGCACCGAAGACGTCACCGACATAGTGGCTGTAGTAGCTCCAGTTCATGCCGAACTGGAACTCCATGGTGATGCCCGTGGCGACCCCCAGCACGAAGTTGATCCCGAACAGCGTGGCCCAGAACTTCGTCATCTGGCGCCAGATCGGGCGATTGGTCATGACGTAGACCGTCTCCATGATCGCCACGATGATCGACAGACCAAGCGTGAGCGGCACGAAGAGGAAGTGAAACATGGCTGTCATGGCAAACTGGAGCCGGGACAGCTCGACAATGTCGAGTTCCATTTGGCGGGGCCTCCTTGTGGCCGTTACCCTAGCGATTCCTTAATGTGTATCTCAAAAACACATTAGAGCCGTTCTAGGTATCCGCCCGTGTGCACTCTTTGACCTATGTCAATTTGACATATTCAAGATGCATCTTTAGGGCATCCGAACCAGTCGCTGGGCCCAGTCCTTTTCGACGCGCCGGTGCGAGGCGGTCAGGATCGTCGCGTTCGGCAGGACATGGCGAATGCCATTCAGCACCGCCGCGGCGGTGGGCCGGTCCAGCCCCTCGGTCGGCTCGTCCAGCAGCAAGAGGCCGGGGCGGCGCAACAGCGCGCGCGCCAGCGCCAGGCGGCGCTGCTCGCCGCCCGACAACCCGGCGCCGTTTTCCTTCAGCCGCGACCGCAGCCCGCCGCGGGCGGCCACGGTCTCGCTCAGCGACACGGCCTCCAGCACAGCCTCGGCATCGGGCTCGGTCAGGGCCGGGTCGGCCAGCGCGAGCACGTCGAAAAAGCTGTTTCCCAAAAGCGTGCTGCGCTGGGGCAGATAGGTGACATGGGCGCGCAAGAGCGGATGGTCGAGCGTCTCGATCGGCTGGCCGTCCAGCAGGATGCGGCCCGCGTCGGGCCGCACCAGCCGCGCGGCCAGCGCAAGGACCGTGCTCTTGCCGCTGCCGCTGGCGCCGGTCAGCGCCACGATCTCGCCCGGGGCGATCTCCATGTCGAACCCTTCGAGCACCTGCCGCACCGCGCCCGAATGGCCAAAGCGCACCTGTTCGAACGTCAACGACGCGGCTCCGGCGGGCTGCGCCGGCGCGATCGCCGGGGCGGCCGGCGCGCCGTCATCGGGCAAAAGCCCCGTGACCCGCCGCGCGGCGTCGAGGATCCGGCCGATATCGGCCAGCCCACGGCGCAGCGGCACCACGGTCTCGGCCAGCGCCAGCGTTGCGAAAAAGCCCAGCGCCGCCAGCGCCGGTGTGATCTCGCCGCGCGCGGCCAGCGCCGCGCCCAGCCACAGCGCGATACCGCCCGACAGCGTCGTCGTCAGCGCCAGCAGCAGCCCGGCGCGGCGTTCCAGCCGGTCGGTCGCGTTCAGGTTCTCGCGCATCCGGGTTTCGGCCGCGGCCACCGCCGAGCTCTGGTCGGGCAGCCGGCCGTAGACCAAGAGATCGTCGCGCGCGCGCAACAGGTCGATCAGGCGGATGCGATAGGCCTGCAGCGCCTTTTCGGCCCGGCGCGAGGGCGCCATGGCGTGGCGTGCGGTCCAGAACAGCACATAGCCGACACCGAGGGTGAAGCTCGACATGATCCAGCCCGCCAGCAGCGGATCGGTCAGCCAGGCCAGCGTACCGTAGGCACCGAGATAGAGGATCAGCGCCGACACCGCCGGAATGAACAGGCGCAGCGCGATCCCGTCCAGCGCGTCGACATCGGCGACCAGCCGGTTCAGCGTCTCGGCGCCCCTGAGCCGCGACAGCCGGTCGAAGGGCAGATTCAGCACCCCGCGCAACAGGCCCACGCGGATGTCGGTCAGGCTTTTCAGCGTGGCGTCGTGGGTCAGCAGCCGCTCGCCATAGCGCGCCGCGGTGCGGGCCAGCGCCAGCAGGCGCACCGCCGCCGACGGCTGAAAGACGTTGAACGCGATGCCGGCACCCGCCAACCCCGCGGCGCCCGCCGCGGTGATGAACCAGCCCGACAGGCCCAGCAGCGCCACGCCGGCCACAAGGACCGTCACCGCCAGCGCCGTGCCCCGCAACAGTGCGCCGGGCTGCTTGCGCCAGATCAGTCGCAGGATATGCCACAGATGCTTCACCGGTCCGGCTCCAGCACGATTTCCTTGTCCATCCGCTTGGCGAGCCCCGCGTCATGGGTGGCCACGACCAGCGCCGCGCCGCTGCGCGCCAGCCCCAGCAGGCCCTCGGCCACCTGCGTCGCCGTCTCTTCGTCAAGGTCGGCTGTGGGCTCGTCGGCCAGCAGAAGCGCGGGCTCGGCATGGGCCGCGCGGGCAAGGATCAGCCGCCGCGCCTCGCCGCCCGACACGCCCATGCCGGTCTCGCCCAGCTGGGTATGCAGGCCCCGCGGCAGGGTTTCGACCACCTCGCGCGCCGCGGCCCGGTCGAGCGCGGCGTCGAGCGGGCGGTCGTCGCCCGGGCGCGCGGCCAGCGTCAGGTTGGCCTTAAGGCTGCCCGACAGAAACCGCGGTGCCTGTGGCATCCAGCCGAGCTGCGCGCGCCACGCATCCGCGGTTTCGCCCGACAGCACCGTGTCGCCCAGCTTGATCTCGCCCGCCTCGGGCGCATCGAGCCCGGCCAGCAGGCGCAGCAGCGACGACTTGCCCACGCCCGATGGTCCGGTCACCGCCAGCGTCTCGCCCGGCTCCAGATCGAAATCGGGATAGCGGATTCGCGTGCCGCCCGGCAGCCGGTGCACCAGCCCCCGCACCGACAGCGCGCCCGCCGACATCGGGGCCACGGCGGTGCCGCTGCCCAGGAACGCCGTCTCCTCCTCGGCCTCCAGCGCCGACAGCTCGCGCGCCACGGCAGAGGCGTCGGCCTTGTCGTGCCAGGCGGCGGCCAGGTCGCGCAACGGCTGGAAATAATCCGGTGCCAGCAGCAGCAGGAACACCCCCTCGCTGACGGTCAGCGGCGTGGCCCAGGCGCCGAAGCCCAACTCGCCCAGCAGCGCAAAGCCCACGTAGACCGCCACCATCGCGATGCCCAGCGCCGCGAACAATTCCAGCACGGTCGAGGACAGGAACGCGATGCGCAACACCTCCATCGTGCGTTTGCGCAGCCGGTCGGCGGCCTCCTGGAATTGCGCGGTGGTGCGCCCGGCGGCATCCAGCAGACGGATATCCACCAGCGCCGTCAGCCGCTCCAGCAGCAGCACGTTCATGTCCGACAGCTCTTCCATCTGCCGCTCGCTGGCCTCCTTGGCGGCGATGCCGACAAGCGCCATGAAAACCGGGATGAGCGGCCCGGCCACCAGCAGGACCAGGCCCACCGCCCAGGAAAACAGGAACGACACCGCCAGGATCACCGGCGGCATCACCGCCGCGCGGCGCTTGGCCGGCGCGTAGCGGATCAGGTAAGGGGTGAGCGCGGCCAGCTTTTCGGCGGCCAGCGTGGCGGTCTTGGCGGCGGGCTGGCGCGCGGGGTCGTCGGTGCGGCGGCGGCTTTCGCGGGCGATCAGGCGGTCGCGCTCGTTGGCCAGCACCCAGTCGGCCGCGGCAAAGGCCAGCGCCCCCGAGCGGCTGTCGAGCGCGGCGCGCAGTATCCCCACAAGGATGTAAACCAGCGCGTAGACCGCCACGCCGCCGGGCAGTCCGCCCTCGGGCTCCAGCATGTCGCCGACGGCCAGCGCAACGGCACCGGCCTGCACCAGCCACAACAGGGCCGACAGCGTGCCGAGATCGCCGGCGCTGCGCAGCGTCTGGCGCACCGGTTCGGTCATCAGCTCCAGGCGGGTCGCCGCCGGATCGGTCTTTTTTGCGCGTCTGCCCTTCACTCTCCGCCTCGCGCTACGCCCTGCCTGGGCATGTCGGACCCGCGAAATGGCGCTTGCCCTTCACGGTGCAGCCTCTATGCTCAATAATTCATGCATCCACAATGGAGCATTGCACCCTTCACGGGCATTGAGCCGAAAGGACCCCCGATGCGTCTGACGATACGCACCAACATCGCCATGCGGGCCCTTATGTATTGTGCCGTAAATGGTGGGCGGCTGGTGCGCAAGTCGGATATTGCAAAAGCCTGCAACACCTCGGAAAATCATATGGCCCAAGTGATCAACACGCTCAGCCATCACGGGCTTGTGCGCACGACCCGCGGCCGGCACGGCGGCTTGACCCTCAACAGGCCCGCCGAGGAGATCAGCGTGGGGGATGTTTTTCGCAAGCTTGAGGCAGGCGTGCCGTTCGCCGAATGCTTCGACCCCGAGACCAATACCTGCCCGATCTCCTGCTCCTGCAGGCTGAAGGGCGCGCTGGTCACGGCGCTGGCAGAATTCTACAATACGCTCGACGCGATCAGCCTGTCCGACCTGGTGGCCGGCAATGCCGAGCTTGAGGACACCCTGCTGCTGGCATGAGCGCCTCTTGCGCGGCGCGGCCGGGCCGCTAGGCTGATCTACGGACCCCAGCCGGAGCTGCTGCCATGCCCCTGCCCGACGACATCCCAGCCTTTCTGCGCCAGCTCTTCGACGCCGCGGTCGCCGCGGCAGACCCGATGCGCACGGTGCCCGGCGCCCTGCCCCCCCGGCCCGTCGGCCGCGTGGTCGTGGTCGGCGCCGGCAAGGCCTCGGCGCGGATGGCCGAGGCGGTCGAGACCGCCTGGGGCCCTTGCGAGGGGCTGGTGATCACGCGCTACGGCTACGGCCGGCCGACAAAGGGCATCGAGATCGTCGAGGCCGGCCACCCGGTGCCCGATGCCGCCGGGCAGACGGCTACCAACCGGATGCTGGACCTGCTGGGCACACTGGGCGAGGGCGATTTCGTGCTGGCGCTGATCTCGGGCGGCGGGTCGGCCCTGCTGATCGCGCCCGCCGACGGCATCACGCTGGCCGAAAAGCAGGCGCTGACCAACGCGCTTTTGTCCTCGGGCGCGCCCATCGGCGAGATCAACGGCATCCGCAAGGAGTTGTCTGCGGTCAAGGGCGGGCGGCTGGCGGCAGCCGCGTTTCCCGCCCGAATGCTGGCGCTGATGATCTCGGACGTGCCGGGCGACGACCCCGCCGATATCGCAAGCGGCCCCACCGTCGGCCACGAAGGCAACGCCGCAGGGGCGATTGCCGCGCTCGACCGCTGGGGCGTGACACCACCGCCCGCGATCGCGGGTTTTCTCCGGGCCGGCGGCGCCCCGCTCGACCCCGGCGACGACCGGCTGAGCCGCGTCGAAAACCGGGTAATCGCCGCGCCGGCGCAATCGCTCGCCGCCGCGGCAGAGGTCGCCCGCGCCGCCGGCATCCGGGCAGAGGTGCTGGGCGACGCGCTGGAGGGCGAGGCGCGCGAACTGGCGGGGGGTCATGCCTCGCTCGCGCTGACGCGGCAGGCGGCGATGGCGCGCGGCGACGCACCGCTGTTGCTGCTTTCGGGCGGGGAATGCACCGTCACGCGGCGCGGCGACGGCACCGGCGGGCCCAACGCGGAATACGCGCTGGCGCTGGCGCTTTCGCTGGACGGCGCGCCGGGACTTTACGGGATCGCCTGCGACACAGACGGCGTGGATGGGGCGGCCGAGGTGGCCGGCGCCGTCATCGGCCCGGACACGTTGGCCCGCGCCCGCGACGCGGGGCTGGACCCGGCCGCGGCGCTGGCGGCCAATGACAGCCACGGGTTTTTCGCAGCCCTCGGCGATCAGGTCATCACCGGGCCGACGCTGACCAATGTCAACGATGTCCGCGCCATCCTGATCGCGCCGCTGGGCTAGACCTCGGCGGCGCCGACCATCTCGCCGGTCATCGGGTCCTTGCCCGCGATGATCATGCCGAGCAGGTCATCCTCGGTCACCTTGTCGACATCGACCGTTCCCACCAGCCGGCCGTTCTTCATCACGCTGGCGCGGTCGCACATCGACTTGACCTGGTGGATGTCGTGGTCGATCAGGAAAATCCCGATCCCCTGCCGCTTGAGCTCTTCTATAAGCTCCGAGACCATCCGCGTCTCTTCGACCCCCAGCGCCGCGGTGGGCTCGTCCATGATCAGGATCTTGGCCTGGAAATAGACTGCCCGCGCGATGGCCACCGATTGCCGCTGCCCGCCCGAAAGGCCGGAAACGGGGGTCTTGAAGCGGCGGAAATTGGGGTTGAGCCGCTTCATGATCTTGCGCGTCTCGGCCTCCATCTTTGCGTCGTCGACCAGCCCCAGCGGCGTCACCAGCTCGCGCCCGAGGAACATGTTGGCCGCGGCGTCCAGGTTGTCGGCCAGCGCGAGGTACTGGTAGATCGTCTCGATCTGGTAGTCGCGCGCGTCGCGCGGGCTGTTGATCGGCGCGGGCGTACCGTTGATGAAGATCTCGCCCCCGTCGCGCGGCAGCGCGCCCGACAGCATCTTCATCAGCACCGACTTTCCGGCGCCGTTATGCCCCAGGATCCCCACCACCTCGCCGGGGTGAAGGTCGACATTGACGTGATCGACGGCGCGGATGCCGCCAAAAGCTTTCTGCATATCGCGCATCTCGACCAGCGGGGGTGCCATGATCAGCCTCCTGTCCGCTTGCGGTAGACGATGTCGACATAGACCGCGAACACCAGCACGATGCCGACGACGATGTTCTGATAGGGCGCATCGACCCCCACCATCGCCATGCCCGATTGCAGCGACTGCATGATCAGCGCGCCCAGGATCGCGCCCACGATCGTGCCGATCCCGCCCGACAGCGCGGTGCCGCCGATCACCGCCGCGGCGATGACCCGCAATTCGTCCAGCGTGCCGATATCGTTGGAATGAAACGTCTGCCGGGCGCTGGCGACGACCGCCGAGATCGCGCACAAGAGCCCCATGATGGCAAAGACCTTGACCGTCAGCAGGCGGGTGCGGATGCCCGCCAGCTCCGCCGCCTCGGGGTTGCCGCCCGTGGCGAAGATATAGCGGCCCAGCCGCGTGCGCCTTGCCACCACGTTCATCACGATCGCCACCACGATCAGCACGAAGACCGAGATCGGCAAGCCGTAGCCGGTGGTAAAGCCCTCGGGCATCACCTCGCCCCGGTCCTCGAAGATGCGCTGCAGGCGGCGCACCGGAATTTCGTAGGCGTTCAGGACCGCCACGAAGCCCAGGATCGCCACGGCGATCATGCCGGCGATGGCGAACTCGGCCCAGACCGGCTTGACCGGGAACTCGTGGGCCACCCGCGCCCGGCGAGCGGAAAACAGGCCGTAGAATGCCGCCGCCAGCGCCAGCAGGCCGAAAACCCAGCTCATGCTGACGCCCAGGGTGCCGTTGATCCCGCCGAAGTGCTGGAAATTGGCGTCGAGCGGGCCCACCGTCTGGCCCCCCGTCAGGTGCCACGCGACGTTGCGCCAGACAAAAAGGCCGCCAAGCGTCACGATGAAGGCCGGGATCGTCAGGTATCCGATCAGCCAGCCATGAAACGCGCCGATCAGAAGGCCCGTCAGCATCCCCGCGGCGATCGAGATCGGGGCGATGGCCGGGTGTTCAAGGCCCAGCCCCATCCATTCGGGTACGACCACCGTCTGGGTGACCGCCATCACCGCCGAGCAGGTGGCCAGAAGCGAGCCGACCGACAAGTCGATATGCCGCGTGACGATCACGAAAACCATTCCCGTGGCCATCAGCGCGACCGAGACGGTCTGGATCGTCAGGTTGAACACGTTGCGCGGCGTCAGGAAGCGTCCGTCGAAGAGCCAGGCCGCCGGGTTCCAGGCGAAATCTCCGCGCAGCGTCATCGCGTTGATGCCGGTCCAGACCTGGAATACCACGCAGATCACGGCAAAGGCGCCGATCATCCCCAGCAGGCGGCTGTCGATCTCCAGCGCGGCGAGCGGGTTCTTGCTCTTGACGCGCGCCGGTTCGTCGAATGTATGGGTCATCGCAGTCTTTCGGAAACTCGCCAAGTCGGCGCCTCCGCCCCGCGATGGGGCGAAGGCGCTTGGTCACATGTCAGGCCGGACGCCTCAGTTGCACGGCGACGGGCCGTCGCTGACGCCCTGGCAAAGCGTCTCGAGGTCGATCCAGCCGGCATCCACGACGACGTCCAGGTTGTCCTGCGTGACCGGGATCGGCGGCAGGAACTTGGCCCACATCGTGGTGCCCGAGGGCGAGGTCCATTCGACCGCCCCGTCGATATCCGCCATCATCGCGCCGTTGGCGAGCGTCACGGCGATTTCGCCGGCATTGCGGCCCAGGTCGCGCGCGTCCTTCCAGACGCTGACGGTCTGGGTGCCCTGCGCCACGCGGTTGAGCGCGGCAAGGTCGCCGTCCTGCCCCGAGACCGGGATACCGGCCATGCCCTGCGCCGTCAGCGCGGCCACCACCCCGCCGGCGGTGCCGTCGTTCGAGGCCACCACCGCGTCGACATCGTTGTCGTTGGCGGTCAGGATCTGCTCCATGTTGCGCTGCGCGTTGGCGGGCAGCCACTGGTCGGTATAGGCCTCGCCGACGATGGTGATGTCGCCGCTGTCGATGGCCTCTTGCAGCACCTCCTGCTGGCCGCCGCGCAGAAAATCGGCGTTCGGGTCGGTGGGCGAGCCCTTGATCATCACGTAATTGCCGGTGGGCTGGGCGGCGTAGACGGCGCGGGCCTGCATGCGGCCGACCTCGACATTGTCGAAGGTCAGGTAAAAGGCACGCGGGTCCTCGATCAGGCGGTCATAGGCGATGACCGGGATGCCCTCGTCGGTGGCGGCCTGAACCGCGGGGATGATCGCCTCGGTATCCTGCGCCAGCACGATCAGCGCGTCCACGCCCTGGGCCATCAGGCTTTCGATATCCGAAAGCTGCTTGGCCGCAGACGACTGCGCATCGGTCGAGATATAGGACGCGCCTCCCTCTTCCAGCGCCGATTTCATCGCCGCTTCGTCGCGCTTCCAGCGCTCTTCCTGAAAATTCGACCAGCTCACGCCGACCACGAGGTCTTGTGCCCAGGCCGCCGCGCCGAGCGTCACGCTCAGAACGGCCGCCGCGGCGACTGTCACTTTTTTCATGATGTCCTCCCGTAACATTCATCGGGTCCTCTCTTGGCGGAATCGACCCCGATGCAAGAACGCTAGCACCGCGTGTTTTTCGCGTCTAACCTTATCGCCATGCGGTTTGCGGAAAGCGGCCATGTTTATTTTGTTCTGCGCCGCCTTGCGGTGGCGGTGGCAGGCCTTGCGTTCTTGCTTGCCGGCGGGGCCGCCGCGCAGACCCCGCACTTCGTCGAACGCGCGGCCGCATTGGGCATCGAGCATCGCTATACGGGCGGGTGGGAGCATTTCGTCGGCGGGGGGCTTGCCGCCTTCGATTGCGACGACGACGGTTTGCCCGAGCTTTTCGCGGCGGGCGGCACGGCGCCCGCGGTGCTGCTCCGCAACCGCACCCCTGCCCCCGGCGCACCCCTCGATTTCATCGCCGACACGCCTGCCGCTCTGCGGCTGACCGGGGTGACCGGGGCCTATCCTCTCGATATCGACGGCGACGGCCCGCTCGATCTGGTGGTGTTGCGCGTGGGTGGCAACCGGGTGCTGCGCGGCGCGTCCGGCTGCCGGTTTGCCGATGTCACCGAGGCCTGGGGCATCGCCCCCGGCACCGGATGGACCACCGCCTTTTCCGCCACGTGGGAGGCCGGCGCGGTGCGCCCCACCCTGGCCTTCGGCAACTACGTCGATCGCGACGACCCCAAGGGCCCCTTCGGCACCTGCGACGGCAACCGGCTCATCCGGCCCACGGGCGCCCGCTACGGCCACGCCCTGCCGCTGGAGCCGGGCTTCTGCGCGCTGTCGATGCTGTTTTCCGACTGGGGCCGACAGGGCCGCGCGGACCTGCGCATCTCGAACGACCGGCATTATTACGTGAAAGGCGGCGAGGAACAGATGTGGGCGATGGATCAGCGGCCCCGGCTCTACGGTCCAGAGGACGGCTGGCAGAGCTTCCGCCTGTGGGGCATGGGCATCGCCAGCCGCGACATCACCGGCGACGGGCTGCCCGAAATCTATCTCAGCTCGATGGGCGACCAGCGTCTGCAAATGCTGGTGCCGGGGGCCGGGGGCCCGGTCTACCGCGACGCGCCCTATGACCGGGGCACCACCGCCCACCGCCCCTACCTGGGCGATGACGGCCGCCCCTCGACCGGCTGGCACGTCGCCTTCGGCGATGTGCAGAACGACGGGCGCGACGACATCTTCGTGGCCAAGGGCAATGTCGACCAGATGCCCTCGAACGCGATCCACGACCCCAACAATCTGCTGATCCAGGCGGCGGACGGACGTTTTGACGAGGCCGGCGCCGCGGCCGGCATCGCCAGCCTCGCCCGCAGCCGCGGCGCGGCGCTCGTCGATCTCAACCGCGACGGGCGGCTCGATCTCGCCGTGGTCAACCGCCGTGCGCCGATGGAGATCTACGAGAACCGAACCGACGGCACCGGCCACTGGCTGGCCGTCGCGCTGGCCAGCGATGCGCCCAACACGCGCGGCGTCGGCGCCTGGGTCGAGGTCGAGGCCGGGAGCCGCGTGCAGGCGCGCGAGATCACCGTGGGTGGCGGCCATGCGGGCGGACTTGCGGGGCCCGAGCATTTCGGCCTCGGGGCGGCGCAAACCGCCCGGGTGCGGGTAATCTGGCCGGACGGCACCGCCAGCGGCTGGGCCGAGACCGGCGTCAACCGGGCGGTCACGGTCGCGCCCGACGGCACGGCCCTGGCCCTGCGCTAGCCGCGCGCCGCGCGATACCACGCCACGATCGCCGCGCGCTCTTGCTCGGTCATGTAGCTGACATTGCCGGGCGGCATCGCGTGGCTCGCCCCGGCCTGCAGGTAGATCTGCCGGGCATGGCGCGCGACATCGGCCTCGGTCTCCAGATGCACGGCCTTGGGCGCCCAATGCATCCCGTCCCAGCTCGGCGCGCGCGCGTGGCACATCGAACAGCGCCCGAGCACGGTGTAGTAAACGTCCTCGAACCCCTCGGCCGCGGCATAGGCCCGCGCCGGCCCGCGCAGCGCGGCCTCCTCCGCCGCCGCCGCCGCGGGCTCGCGCCCGGGCAGGGCCGACAGCCAGACGATGACCAGGAAAATCGCCACCGTCAGCGCCCAGGCCCATAGCGGGTTGCCCGCGCGCGCGTGGCGGGTGTTGAAGTAATGCCGGATCGTCACGCCCATCAGGAACACCAGCGCCCCGATCAGCCAGTTCCACTGACTGGCGAAGGCCAGCGGATAATGGATCGACAGCATCAGGAACAAGACCGGCAGGGTGAGGTAATTGTTATGCACCGACCGCTGCTTGGCGATCTTGCCGTAAACCGGGTCGGGCACCCGCCCCGCCTTCAGATCGGCCACCACGATCTTCTGGTTGGGGATAATCGTCAAAAACACGTTGCCCGCCATCAAGGTGCCGGTGACGGCGCCCAGGTGCAAAAGCGCCGCGCGGCCGGTGAAGATCTGGGCAAACACCCAGCTGAGCGCCACCAGAACGGCAAAGAGAAACAGCATCAGCCGCAAATTGTCGTCGCCAAAGCGGGTACGGCAAACCCGGTCATAGGCAAACCAGCCGCCCACCATCGAGGCCACCGACAGCCCGATCGCCAGCCAGACCGGCAGGTCCAGCCGCGCCGCGTCCACGAGGTAAAGGTCGGCCCCCATGTAATAGACCAGTACCATCATCGCGAAACCCGACAGCCAGGTCGCGTAGCTTTCCCATTTGAACCAGGTCAGGTGGTCGGGCAGGTGGTCGGGGGCGACCACGTATTTCTGGATGTGGTAAAAGCCGCCGCCATGCACCTGCCATTCCTCGCCCGCCACGCCCTCGGGCAGACCGTCGCGCCGCCTCAGCCCGAGGTCCAGCGCGATGAAATAGAAGGACGAACCGATCCAGGCGATGGCGGTGATCACGTGCAGCCAGCGCGCGGCAAACTCGGCCCAATCCCACAAAAGGGCGAAAGTGTAGCTCTCGAACATGCCTCGCCGGCCCTCGAAATCCCGTCCGTTCCGCTATAGCGCGCGCCGGCGCACCATGCACCGCGAAATCCGCACCGGCCGCGCCCGCGGCACGCGGCGCACCATAATTGGGTATTTTTTGCCAAGAAGAAGCGGGCATTGCCTTCTTCTTGGCTGAAATACCCATGATCCCCGACCCTGCCCGAGGCGCCGCCGCCGGGGCCGGTGCGCCCTAGCTGCCGCGGTAGGTGGAATAGCCATAGGGCGACAGAAGCAACGGCACATGGTAGTGCGCGGCCCCGTCGGCGATGCCGAAACGGATCGGGATCTCGTCGAGAAAGCGCGGGGTGCCGCCTGCCTTGCCGGCGGCGTCGAAATAGCGCCCGGCGTGGAAGACCAGCTCGTAATGCCCGGGGCGGAAGGCGCCGCGGGGCAGGATCGGCTCGGCGGTGCGTCCGTCGGCGTTCGTGACCGCCTCGGCCAGCGGTTTGCGCGCGCCGCCTTCGATCTCGAAAAGCTCGATTTTCAGCCCCGCCGCCGGGCAGCCGCGGGCGGTGTCGAGGACATGGGTCGTCAGGTAGCCGCCGGTCGTCATCGCTCACTCCTTCAGCATCGCTCGCCTCTTCCCCGGGTTCTGGCATGAAACCGCTTCTCTGGCGAGGGCCGAGGCGGCATAACGGGGCTGTCCCGATCCCGACGGAGGAGCCGATGCGCCGATACCCCCGCGACCTGCATGGCCACGGCCCCACGCCGCCCGATGCCGCCTGGCCCGGCGGCGCGAAGATCGCCGTGCAGGTCGTCATCAATTACGAGGAAGGCGGCGAGAACTGCCTGCTGCACGGCGACGCCGCGTCCGAGGCGTTCCTGTCGGAAATCGTCGGCGCCGCCGCTTGGCCGGACCAGCGCCACTGGAACATGGAGTCGATCTACGAATACGGCGCGCGCGCGGGGTTCTGGCGGCTGCACCGTTTTTTCACCGGGGCAGGCGTTCCGGTCACGGTCTACGGCGTGGCAACGGCGCTGGCGCGCAGCCCCGCACAGGTGGACGCGATGCAGGCCGCGGGGTGGGAAATCGCCAGCCACGGCCTGAAATGGATCGAATACAAGGACATGGACCCGGCCGAAGAGCGCGCCCAGATGGCAGAGGCGATCCGGCTGCACGCCGAGGTCACCGGCGAACGGCCGCGCGGCTGGTATACCGGGCGCTGCTCGATGAACACGGTGAGGCTGGCCGCCGAAGAGGGCGGGTTCGACTACGTGGCCGACAGCTATGACGACGATCTGCCCCACTGGATGCGCGTCGCGGACCGCGACCAGCTGATCGTGCCCTATACGCTCGATGCCAACGACATGCGGTTCGCCACGCCGCAGGGGTTCAACTCGGCCGACCAGTTCTTTGCCTATCTGCGCGACAGCTTCGACGTGCTCTATGCCGAGGGGCAGGCCGGCACGCCCAAGATGATGTCGATCGGGCTGCATTGCCGGCTGGCCGGGCGCCCGGGACGGCTGGCCGCGCTGAAACGCTTCCTCGATCATGCCAGGGGCCACGAGGGCGTGTGGTTCGCCCGGCGCGTCGACATCGCCCGGCACTGGGCGGCGGCGCACCCGCCCGTCTCTTTCGACCGCCCCTCCGAGATGCGCCGCGCCGATTTCGTCGCGGCCTTCGGCGGCATTTTCGAGCATTCGCCCTGGGTCGCCGAACGCGCCTTCGAGCTGGAACTGGGCCCCGCCCATGACACCGCCGTCGGCATGCAGTCCGCGCTGGCCCGCGCCTTCCGCTCTGCCCCGCCTCAGGACCGGCTGGAGGTGCTGAGGGCCCATCCCGACCTTGCCGGCAAGCTGGCCGCCGCAAGGCGGTTGACCGACGCCTCGGCCGCCGAACAGGCCAGCGCCGGGCTGGACGCGCTGACCGATGCCGAACGGGCCGAGTTCACCCGGCTGAACGACGCCTACACGGCGAAGTTCGGCTTTCCTTTCATCATCGCCGTGCGCGATCACGACAAGGCCGGCATCCTCGCCGCCTTCGGCAAGCGCATTGACAACGAGGCCGAGACCGAGTTTGCCGAAGCCTGCCGACAGGTCGAGCGCATCGCCCGCCTGCGCCTCGACGCCCTCTTGCCGCAGTAACGGATATTCCATGCCCTCGATCGAGTCGCTCAACCCCGACACGCCGCTTTTCGCCCGCACCGGCATCAACCTCGCCTCGGCAGGGCTCGGCGCGCAGGCGGTTGCGGCCAGTGACGAATTCTTCGCGCCGCTCGAACGGATGCTGCACGACAGTGCCCCGGTCTTCGTCGAGGGCAAGTTCGACGATCACGGCAAGTGGATGGACGGCTGGGAAACCCAGCGCCGCCGCGACGGCGGCAACGACCACGCGGTGATCAAGCTGGCGGCGGCGGGCCGCATCCTGGGCTTCGACATCGACACCAGCCATTTCACCGGCAACTTCGCGCCCGCCTGCATGATCGAGGCCTGCACCCAGAGCGATGGCAATCTCGACGCGGCGACCTGGGTGCCGGTCCTGCCGCACCGCCCGCTGGGGCCCAACGCCCATCATTTCTTCAAATGCGAAAGCTACGAAAGCTGGACGCATCTTCGGCTGAACATCTTCCCCGACGGCGGCATCGCCCGGCTGCGCGTCTATGGCGTGCCCGAGCTCGACACCATCGCGGACGGCCGGGAGATCGACCTGGTCTCGGCGCTGAACGGCGGACGGGTTCTGGCCGTGTCCGACGCCCATTACGGCGATTACATGCGCCTCCTGGCGCCGGGGCGCGGGCTGAACATGGGCGATGGCTGGGAAACCCGGCGCCGCCGCGAACCCGGTTACGACTGGATGATCCTCGCGCTGGGCGCGCGGGGCCGCATCGGCCGCGTCGTCGTGGACACCGCCCATTTCAAGGGCAATTTCCCGCCCCGGTGTTCGATACAGGCCGCCGACATGAAAAACTTCGGCGACGGGCTGACCGACGCGCTGATCACCGACTCGATGTTCTGGAACATGCTGCTGCCCGAGGTTTCCCTCGGCCCCGACCAGTTGCACGATTTCACCGCCGAACTGGCCGAATTCGGCCCCGTGACCCATGTGCGCTTCAACATCATCCCCGACGGGGGCGTCAGCCGGCTGCGCCTCTACGGCCGCCCGGAATGAGCGTGATCCTCGCCCGCGCGCTGACGGCCGCCGCCTTCGCCCCCTTCGGCGAGGTTCTGGAAACGGCGGGCCCGCCCGACAAGATCATCAATCGCGGGCTCTGCGGGCGCTGGCATGACCGGGCCGGGCTCGAGTTCGGGTCCACAGGCCGCGCCGGGATCAGCGTGTTTCGTGCCACGCCGCGCGCATTGCCGATGACGCTCGACATGGTCGAGCGCCACCCCGAGGGCAGCCAGGCGTTCTTGCCGATGTCCGAACATCCGTTCCTCGTGGTGGTCGCGCCGGATGCGGACGGCGTGCCGGGCACGCCGCTGGCCTTTCTCACCGACGGCGCCCAGGGCGTGAACTACGCCCGCGGCACCTGGCACGGTGTGCTGACGCCCCTCAACGGCCCCGGGCTCTTCGCCGTGGTCGACCGCATCGGCGAGGGGGCGAACCTCGAGGAACACTGGTTCGACACGCCCCACACGGTGCGGCTGCCCTAGAAATCGACCTCGACCGCCACGCCTTTCTCGCGAGCCAGTTCCACCGCCTTGGCCGCCACCGCAAGGTCCTGCAGTCCCACGCCGGTGCCGTCGAACAGCGTGATTTCCTCGGCCGATTGCCGCCCCGGCACCGTCCCCTCGATCACCGCGCCGATCTGGCCGATATCGCCCTCGGCGACCAGCCCCGCCGCCACGGCATGCTGCGCCTCCCCGATGCTGACCGACTGCGCCACCTCGTCGGTGAACACCCGCGCACGGGCCAGGATCGCGGGGTCGACCTCCTGCTTGCCCTTGGTGTCGGTCCCCATGCAGGCCAGGTGCGTGCCGGGCTTGATATGGGCGTCCATCACCTGCGCCTCGAAGGACGAGGTGATGGTGACGATCACATCGGCCTGCGCCCCCAGCTCTTCGAGGCTGACCGCCTCGAACGGCAACCCCAGTTCCTCGGCCGTCTCGGCCAGCCGCGGCAGCATCTCGGGGTGGTAGTTCCACCCCACCACCTTCTCGAAATCGCGCTGCTTGACCGCCGCACGCATCTGGAAGGCTGACTGGTGCCCGGCGCCGACCATGCCCAGCACCTTCGCATCCTTGCGCGCCAGGTGCTTGATCGACACCGCGCTCGCCGCCGCCGTCCTCAGCGCGGTCAGCAGGTTGCCGCCCACCAGCGCATGGGCCTGCCCGGTATCGGCATCGAACAGCACGACGGTCGACTGGTGGTTGGTCAGACCCTTATCGGCATTGCCCGGCCAGTAGCCGCCGGATTTCAGCCCCAACACCAGCCCCGCCCGGTCGAACCCCGACTTGAAGCCGTAAAGCGCATCGGCATGGCCGATCGCCTCGCGGATCACCGGGAAATTATACGCATCCCCCCGCGCCATGGCCGCGAACACCGACTCGACCGCATCGAAACTGTCCTCAGCCGAAATCAGCCCGGCAATCTCCTTCTCCGGCACGATGATCATGCCCGTCCCTCCTCTGAACCGTAAAAAGGGCGCCGGGTCCGCGCCCCCGCGCCCTCGCTTCTTCTTGGCGAAAATACCCCCGCCGGAGGCAGCCGCCGAAAGGCGGCTCCCCCGCGCGGCGGTCAGTAGGCCTTGCCGCGGGCCGAGACCGGCCAGACGACCTCGACCTTGCCGTTCCGCACGCCGACATACCAGTCGTGCACGTTACAGGTCGGGTCGCAATGCCCAGGCACCAGCTTCAGCTTCTCGTTGATCTCGAGGTTGCCCTCGGGGTCGGAAATCACGCCGTGCTCGTCCGAGCATTTGACGTATTCCACGTCGTCGCGCCCATAGATGACCGGCAGGCCCGAGTCGACCGACTGCGCCTTGAGGCCGGCATCGCAGATCGCCTTGTCGGGCTTGACGTGGCTCATCACGCTGGTCAGCAGGAACAGCGCGTTTTCCCATTCGCCCTGGTCGATGCGGTTGCCGTCCTTGTCGAGGATCCGGCCGTAATCGGCATCCATGAAGGCGTAAGAGCCGCACTGAAGCTCGTTATAGACCCCCGAGTTGCCCTCGAAGTAATACGACCCGGTGCCGCCGCCGCCGACGATGTCGCATTCCAGCCCCTCGGCCTTCAGCGCCTCGACGGCGTCGCGCACCATCGCCACGGCGATGTCGATCTTGGCCTTTCGGTCCTCGTAGAGGTCGAGATGCTGCATCGCGCCCTGGTAGGCTTGCAGGCCGGAGAACTTAAGCCCCGGCGCCGCGTCGATGGCCTTGGCGATCTCGACCACCGCCTCGGTGGTGGTCACCCCGCAGCGGCCCGCGCCGCAATCGATCTCGATCAGGCACTCGATCTCGGTGCCGTGCTTTTGCGCGGCGGCCGACAGGTCGGCCACGTTGTCGATGTCGTCGACGCAGCAGATCGTGCGCGCGCCCAGCTTGGGCATCCGCGCCAGCCGGTCGATCTTGGCCGGATCGCGCACCTGGTTCGACACCAGCACGTCCTTGATGCCGCCGCGGGCGAAGACCTCGGCCTCGCTCACCTTCTGGCAGCACACGCCGACCGCGTCGCCCAGCTCTTCCTGCAGCTTGGCCACGTCCACCGACTTGTGCATCTTGCCGTGAACCCGGTGGCGTACCCCGTGTTCCTTGGCCCAGTCGCCCATCTTCTTGATGTTGCGCTCCAGCGCGTCGAGGTCGAGCACCAGGCAGGGGGTCTGGATATCGGCCTCGTCCATTCCCGGCACGGCCGGAACGTCATAGCCCACTTCCAGCCCGTCAAAGGTGGTTACGTCTTTCATGGCGTTCTCTCCCTTAGCTCTTGATCCAGGGCAGCTTGTCCAGATCGACATTGCCGCCCGTAATGATGACGCCGACGCGCTTGCCCGCGAAGGCATCCTTGTTCTTCAAAATGGTCGCCAGCGGCACGGCGCAGCTCGCCTCCATCACGATCTTCATCCGCTGCCAGGTCAGCTTCATCGCGTCGATGATCTCCTCTTCCGAGGCGGTGAAGATGTCGGTCACGTGGTTCGACACGAAATGCCAGGTCAGCTCTTTCAGCGGCACTTTCAACCCGTCCGCCACCGTGTTCGGGGCATCGTCGGCGATGATGTGGCCCGCCTTGAGGCTGCGATAGGCATCGTCGGCCTGCTCGGGCTCGGCGGCGTAGATCTCGATATCGGGGGCGATGTTCGACAGCGTCAGGCAGGTGCCCGAGACCATGCCGCCGCCACCGATGGGCGCGATCACCGCGTCCAGCCCCGGCACCTGCTCGTTGAGCTCGCGCGAGCATGTGCCCTGCCCAGCCACCACCCGCGGGTCGTTGTAGGGGTGTACGAACTCGGCGCCGGTCTCGGCCTGAACCTCGGCAAACACCGCCTCGCGGCTCGACGTCGAGGGTTCGCATTCGGTGATGATACCGCCATAGCCGCGCACCGCATCCTTTTTCGCCTGCGGCGCGGTCTTGGGCATCACCACGTAGCAGGGAATGCCGCGCCGCCCGGCCGCGTAGGACAGCGACAGCGCATGGTTGCCCGAGCTGTGCGTCGCCACGCCCTTTTCCGCCGTCGCGTCGTCAAGACCGAAGACCGCGTTGCACGCGCCCCGCACCTTGAAGGCGCCGGCCTTCTGGAAATTCTCGCACTTGAAGTACAGCTCGGCCCCCGTCAACTCGTTGAAATAGGACGAGGTCAGAACCGGCGTGCGGTGGATGTAGGGGGCGATCCGCTCATGCGCGGCCACCACGTCGTCATAGGTCGGGATATACATCTCGTTTGCGTCTTTCATCGGTCCCTTCCTCAAGCCGCTGCACGCGCCGGCGCGGCATGTGTGCTGCGGTAATAGTCCTGCGCGGCCGCCACGCCCCGGCCAAGGCCCACGTCGAGGCCCAGGTCGGCCATTGCCATCTCGGCCGTGGCGATGCCGGCCAGCGCCATCACGTCGGTCATCTGACCCAAATGGCCGATGCGAAACACCTTGCCGGCAACCGCGCCCAGCCCAGCGCCGAACGCCACGCCATAGGTGTCTGCGGCATGGGTGACGATGCGCCCGGCATCGATCCCTTCGGGCGTCACGATCGCCGTTACAGTATCAGAGTAGAGCGCCGGCGTCACCGCGCAAGGGCTGAACCCCCAGGCCGCCACGGCCTTGCGCACCCCTTCGGCGATGCGATGATGACGGGCATAGACCGCCTCCATCCCCTCGCTCAGCAGCATGTCGGTGGCAACCGACAGGCCATGGATCATCCCCACGGGCGGGGTATAGGGATAGACGCCCGACAGCATGTCCCGCAAATCGAAGAAGCAGCGCGGCAGGCCGTTCGTCTCCATCGCGGCCAGCGCCTTTTGGCTGATGCCGACGATGGCCAGCCCCGCCGGCAGCATAAAGCCCTTTTGCGACCCCGCAACGGCCAGGTCGACGCCCCAATCCTCCATCTTGAACGGGATCGACCCGATCGAGCTGACCCCGTCGACCATCAAGAGCGCCGGGTGGCCGGCGGCATCCATCGCGGCGCGCACCGCAGCGACGTCAGAGGTGACGCCGGTGGCGGTTTCGTTATGGGTGACGAGAACGGCCTTGATTCCGTGAGTGGTGTCTGCCGCCAACGCCTCGGCAAAAGCCGCGACCGGAACGCCCTCGCCCCAGGGCGCCTCGATGATATGGACGTCGAGACCGTGCCGCTGGCACATGTCGATCCATTTCTGGGAAAACATCCCGTGGCGCGCCGCCAGCACCTTGTCGCCGGGCGACAGGGTGTTGGTTATCGCCGCCTCCCAGCCGCCGGTGCCGGTGGCGGGAAACAGCACGACCTCGCCGGTCGCCGAACCCAGCACAGCCTTCACCCCCGACTTCGCCTTGTCGAAAATCGGCGGGAAATCGGCCGAGCGGTGATCCATCGTCGGGATATCGCAGGCATGTCGGATCACTTCGGGAATATTCGTGGGGCCCGGAATGAAAACGGGGTTCTGGCTGGCCATGATGTGTTCCTCTCTCTCCTGCCATGTCTTGTACGCGCCGGGCCCGGTGTGGTGCAATTTTTTTGAAAAATGATTTTGACAGGCGAAAAAGTGGTCAGGCCCCTTGAATCGGGGCGCTTTCGCATATTTCATCATGTGAAAAATGTTTTCACGCTTGAACGGAACGCCGATCCATGACCCAGCCCCGCCCGCGTGGCCGCCCCCGCGCCTTCCACGACAAGACCGAACAGAACACCGTGCGCTCGCTCGACCGGGCGATGGGCATTCTCGCCTCGTTGAGCGAAACCAACGGGCTGACGCTGTCGGAACTGGCCGAGCGCACGGGCCAGAGCGCCCCCACCGTCTACCGCGTGCTGACCACGCTGCAAACCCGCGGCATCGTCGAATCGGAGGAGGGCGCGCAGCGCTGGCATGTCGGGGCCGGCGCCTTTCGCATCGGATCGGGGTTTCTCAGGCGCACCAACGTGGCCGAACGCGCCCGCGGGCCGATGCAGGCGCTGATGCGCGCCACCGGCGAAACCGCCAACCTGGGCATCGAGAACCGCGACGAGGTGCTGTTTCTGACCCAGGTCGAAACCCACGAGGCGATCCGCGCCTTTTTCCCGCCGGGCACGAAAAGCCCGATGCATGTCTCGGGCATCGGCAAGGCGCTGTTGGCTTTTTATCCCGAGGCGCGGGTCACGGCCATCGTCGCCGAACGGGGGCTGCACGGCTTCACCGCGCTGTCGATCACGTCCGAGATCGGCCTCAAGCGCGACCTCGCCCGCATCCGCGAGCGGGGCTATGCGATCGACGATCAGGAGCGCGCCGAGGGCATGCGCTGCGTCGCCGCGCCGATCTTCAACGCCTATGGCGAGCCGGTGGCGGGACTGTCAGTCTCGGGGCCGGCGTTCCGGATGCCGGTGTCAGAGGCGGGCCGGATCGGCGCCGAGGTGCGCCGCGCGGCCGACACCGTGACCGCGGCCATCGGCGGCGCGGCGCCCAAGTGAGCCGCCCGAAGATTTCGTAGGTCGTTTGGCAAGACGTCGTGAAACACGCCTGGCCTAAAGGCGGTCAGGCCGCGCCCCAGCCGCCGCCGCCGGGCGTGCGCATCTCGAACAGCCCGTCCGCCGGCAGGTCGATCTCGTCATTGCCGTTCAGCCGCACCCGGCGCCCGTCGGGGTACTCGGCCCAGTTCTCGCCCACCGCCCCGGGCGCACCGCCATCGACGCCGAATGGCGGGATCTCGCGGTGGGAACACAGGGTCGTCACTGTCACCCCGTCGAGGAACCGCAGGCGCCGTACCGCACCGTCGCCCCCCGACCAGCGCCCGGCCCCGCCCGACCCCCGGCGGATGGAAAATTCCTCCAGCCGCACGGGAAAGCGCTTTTCCAGCACTTCAGGGTCGGTCATCCGCGTGTTGGTCATGTGGCTCTGCACCGCGTCGCAACCGTCAAACCCGGGGCCCGCGCCGGTGCCGCCCGCGATCGTCTCGTAATTCTGGAACCGTGCGTTGCCCCAGACGAAATTGTTCATCGTCGCCTGGCTGCCGGCGATCACCCCCAGCGCGCCGTATAGCGCGTTGCAGGCCGCCTGGCTGACCTCGGTATTGCCCGCGATCACTGCGGCCGGCGGGCGCGGGTTCAGCATCGACCCGTCGGGCACCACGATTTTCAAGGGCTTCAGGCAGCCCTCGTTCAGCGGGATGTCGCTGCCCACCATCGTGCGGAAGACATAAAGCACCACCGCCCGGCAGATGGAGAGCGGCGCGTTGTAGTTGCCCGCGTGCTGGGCGCTGGTGCCGGTAAAATCGATCACCGCCTCGCGCGCGGCACGGTCCACCCGAACCGCCACCTCGATGGTCGCGCCGTGGTCCATCGGGTACGAAAAGCGCCCGGCGCGCAGCCGGTCGATCACCCGGCGCACGCTTTCCTCGGCGTTGTCCTGCACATGGCCGGTATAGGCCGTCACCACGTCGGCCCCGTACTGCGCGATCACCTTCGACAGCTCGCGCCGCCCGGTCTCGTTGGCGGCGACCTGGGCCTTGAGGTCGGCCATGTTGTGGGGGACGTTCCGGCACGGGTAGGGCCCTGCCGTCAGCGCCGCCTGGGCCTCGTCTTCCAGGAACCCGCCGCGGTCGACCAGCCGCATCGCCTCGATCACCACGCCCTCTTCCTCGATCCGCCTCGAGTCGGGCGGGGCCGAGCCCGGGGTGCGGCCGCCGATATCGGCATGATGCCCGCGCGCCCCCAGCCAGAACCGCGCCTCGCCCTCGACAAAAACCGGCGTGACAACGGTGACATCGGGCAGGTGGGTGCCGCCCGCGAAGGGAGAGTTCAGCATGAAGGCGTCGCCCTCGCGCAACTCGCCCGCGAAGGCCCGCATCACCGTCTTGATCGAGTCCGACATCGAGCCGAGATGCACCGGCACATGCGGTGCATTGGCCACGAGGTCGCCGCCCGCATCGAAGATCGCGCAGGAAAAATCGAGCCGCTCCTTGATGTTGACCGACCACGAGGTGTTGGCCAGCGTCGCGCCCATCTGTTCGGCCACGGACATGAAGAGGTTCGACATCACCTCCAGCACGACCGGGTCGGCCTCGGTGCCGGCGGCGCGGGGCCGCGGCGCCGCGGCGACCTTTTCCAAGATCAGGTTGCCCCGCTCGTCGACCGAGGCTGCCCAGCCGGGCTCGACCATGTTGGTGCCCGTGGGCTCGGTGATGATCGCGGGGCCGTCGATGCGGGTGCCCGCGCCCAGCGTGGCGCGGTCGTAAAGCGCAAGTTCGACCGTCTCGCCGGCCAGATGCACCGGCACGCGCGCCGCGACCTCGGGACGGGCCGCCGGCGCCATGGCCGCGGGTGCCTCGCCGGTCTCACCGATGGCCTCGACATCGAGCATGTCGAACAACAGCGCCCGGTCGGGCGAGGCAAAACCGAAGCGGGCGCGATGGGTGGCCTCGAAATCCGCCTGCATCTCGTCTGCGGGGCCAAAGGTCACCTCCAGCGTCTGGTGCGAGCCCTCATAGCGCAGATGGGCGCGGGCGACGGTGCGGATCGCCCCCTCGGGCACGCCCTGACCGGCCACCGCGTCGACCGCCCGGCGGCGCAGGTCGGCCAGCGCCCGTTCCGCCTGCCCGATCTCGGCGAGCGGCGCGTCGAGCTGGCATTCCTCCATCGCGCGGATCTCGGCCAGCCCCATGCCATAGGCCGACAGCACGCCCGCGAAGGGATGCAGGAAGACCCGCTTCATGCCCAGAGCGTCGGCCACAAGGCAGGCATGCTGCCCGCCCGCGCCGCCGAAGCATTGCAGCGTGTAGCCGGTCACGTCATGGCCGCGCTGAACCGAGATCTTCTTGATCGCGTTGGCCATGTTCTCGACCGCGATCCGCAGAAAGCCCTCGGCCACCTCTTCGGGCGTGCGGGGCGCCTCGCCGGTGGCCGCGGCGATGTCCTGTGCCAGCGCGGCGAACTGCGCGCGCACGGCCTCGACATCCAGAGGCTGGTCGCCATCGGGGCCGAACACGGCCGGGAAATGGCCTGGGTTCAGCTTGCCCAGCATCACGTTGCAATCGGTCACGGTCAGCGGCCCGCCCCGGCGGTAGCAGGCCGGCCCCGGATCGGCGCCCGCGCTTTCGGGGCCGACCTGGAACCGGCCATCCTCGAACTTGCAGATCGACCCGCCGCCGGCGGCCACGGTGTGGATGTCCATCATCGGGGCGCGCATCCGCACCCCCGCCACCTCGGTCTCGAAACTCCGCTCGTAGCGGCCGGCATAGTGGCTGACGTCGGTCGAGGTGCCGCCCATGTCAAAGCCGATCAGCCGGTCGAACCCGGCCGCCTCGGCGGTTTTCACCATGCCGACTATGCCGCCCGCCGGGCCCGAAAGGATCGCGTCCCTGCCCTGGAAAAGCGCAGCATCGGTCAGCCCGCCATTCGACTGCATGAATAGCAGGCGGTCGGCGCCGCCCTGCCCGACATCCAGCGCGCCGGCCACCTGGTCGACATAGCGGCGCAGGATCGGCGAGAGATAGGCGTCGACGACGGTGGTATCCCCCCGCCCCACCAGCTTGATCAGGCGAGAGGCGCGGTGGCTGGCCGAGACCTGGGTAAAGCCGACGTCGCTGGCGATCTCGGCCAGGCGGTCTTCGTGCGCGGGGTTCAGGTAGGCGTGCATCAGCGCGATGGCGACGGCCCGGATGCCGCTGTCATGGGCCGCCTGCAATGCAGCGCGGGCGGCGGCCTCGTCGAGGGGGGTCAGCACCTCGCCCTCGGCGTCCAGCCTTTCGGCCACCTCGGCGACGTCTTCATACAAGAGCTCGGGGCGGACGATGTGCAGATCGAAGAGCCGCGGCCGGGTCTGATAGCCGATGCGCAGCAACTCGCCGAAGCCCTGGGTGATCATCAGCAGCACCCGCTCGCCCTTGCGTTCCAACAGCGCATTGGTGGCGACGGTCGTGCCCATCTTGACCGCGCGGATCGCACCGGTGGGCAGCGGCGCGCCCGCGCCCAGCCCCAGCACCTCGCGGATGCCCTGCACCGCGGCGTCGCGGTAGCGTTCGGGGTTTTCCGACAAGAGCTTGTGGGTCAGCAGCCGCCCATCGGGCGCGCGCGCCACGACATCGGTAAAGGTGCCGCCCCGGTCGATCCAGAATTCCCATGCGCCTTGGCTCATCGCCGTCTCCGCCTGCCGCGCCCCGCCGTGGCGCGCAGCATGTCACAGCCCGGATCGGGGGGCAAAGACCCGGTCAAGCCGGCACGCAATCGTCGGCCGGCCGGTTCAGCGCCCGATGGCGTCGTAGGTGGCAAAGCCCGCGCCCAGCACGTCGCCCCGTTCGTAGACGTTGCGCAGATCGGCAAAATGGGGCTTGGTCATGCCCTCGACCAGCCGCTTGAGGTCGAGCGCGCGGAACTCGTTCCACTCGGTCAGCAGAACGACCAAGTCGGCCTTGTCGCACGCCTCGTAGGCATCGGCGCACCAGGTGACGCCGGGCAGCAGATGCTCGCCCTCGCGCCGGCCCTGCGGGTCGGTCACCCGCACCTTGGCCCCGCCGCCCACCAGCGCGGGCACGATGGTCAGCGCCGGCGCCTCGCGCATGTCGTCGGTATTGGGTTTGAAGGTCACGCCCAGCACGCCGATCGTCTTGCCGTTGAAGCTGCCGCCGCAGAGGTCGAGCAGCTTTTCGACCATGCGCCGCTTGACGGCCTCGTTCACGTCGATGACGGTCTCGACGATATGCTGGGGCATCGCGTGGTCCTGCCCGATACGGGCCAGCGCGCGGGTGTCCTTGGGAAAGCAGGAGCCGCCATAGCCCGGGCCGGCATGCAGAAACTTGTTGCCGATCCGCCCGTCGAGACCCATGCCCTTGGACACGGCCTTGATGTCGGCGCCCACCCGTTCGCAGAGCGCGGCGATTTCGTTGATGAAGGTGATCTTGGTCGCAAGGAACGCGTTGGCCGCGTATTTGATCATCTCCGCCGATTCCAGGTCGGTGTAGACGACGGGAAATTCGCGCAGGTAGAGCGGGCGGTAGATGTCGCCCATCACGTCGCGCGCGCGGGCGCTTTCGCAGCCGACGACGACGCGGTCGGGGCGCATGAAATCGTCGATCGCCGCGCCTTCGCGCAGGAATTCGGGGTTCGAGGCCACGTCGAACTCGGCCGCCGAATTGGCCGCGCGCACCACCTCTTCGACCTTGCGGTTGGTGCCGACGGGCACGGTCGACTTGGTCACGATCACGGCATAGCCGGTCAGCGCCTTGGCGATCTCCTCGGCGGCGGCGAAGACGTAGGTCAGATCGGCATGGCCATCGCCGCGGCGCGTCGGCGTGCCCACAGCGATGAAGACGGCATCGGCCCCGGCGACCGCCTCGGCCAGATCGCCGGTAAAGGACAGCCGCCCGGCCTCGACATTGCGCACCATAAGCTCGTCAAGCCCGGGCTCGTAGATCGGCACCTCGCCGCGGTTGAGCATGGCGATCTTGTCGGGGTTCTTGTCGACGCAGACGACCTCGTGCCCGAAATCGGAAAAGCACACGCCCGAAACCAAGCCCACATAACCCGTGCCGATCATCGCAATGCGCATCGGAAAAACCCTCTTTCGTTCAACTTAAGGGGCGGAGTGCGCCAGCGCCGCGCGGGTGTCAAGCACCCGCCCCGCGGCGCAGCGCCGGCGCGCCGGACCTGTGCCCGGCGCGCCGCGGTCAGGTCTTGAAGATGCGGTAGATCGCCGGGATCACCAGCACCGTCAGCGCAGTCGACGACGCCAGCCCGAAGAGCAGCGACAGCGCCAGCCCCTGGAAGATCGGGTCGGTCAGGATCACCGCCGCGCCGATCATCGCCGCGATCGCCGTCAGCAGGATCGGCTTGAACCGCGTCGCCCCGGCCTCGACCAGCGTTTCTACCGTCACCCGGCCCTCTGGGTCGGCATGGCGGATGAAATCGACCAGCAGGATCGAGTTGCGCACGATGATGCCCGCCAGCGCGATGAAGCCGATCATCGAGGTGGCCGAGAACGGCGCCTCGAACAGCCAGTGCCCCAGCATGATGCCAAGGAAGGTCAGCGGCACCGGCGTCAGCACCACCAAGGGCACGCGGAAAGATCCGAACTGGGCCACCACGAGGATGTAGATGCCCACCAGCGCCACGCCGAAGGCCGCGCCCATGTCGCGGAAGGTGATATAGGTCACCTCCCATTCGCCGTCCCACAAGAGCACCGGCTTGGCCTCGTTCAGCGGCCGGCCATGCAGGCGTATCTCGGGCGCCTCCAGCCCCTGCCAATCCATCGCCGCCAGCCGGTCCTGCACCGCCAGCATGCCATAGAGCGGCGCCTCGAAATCGCCGGCGAGTTCCGCCGTCACCATCTCGGCATAGCGCCCGTTATGGCGAAAGATCGGGTAAGAGGCGCGTTCCTGCGAAATCGTCACCACGTCGCCCAGCTCGACCACGCCACGCCCGCCGGGCAGTGCGTTGGCCGGCACCGGGGTGGCCAGCGCCACCTCGTCGATCACCCGGTCGGACCGGTCTCGGGCCAGCACGATCGGGATCGGCATCCGTCCCTCGCCGCGGTGGGAATAGCCCACCGTGGTCGCGCCGTTGAGCAGGCGCAGGGTTTGCAGCGCGTCGTCCTCCTGCACCCGGAAAAAGGCGAGGTCCGAGGGGGTGAGTTCGGCGCGCAGGCGGCGCGGGCGTTCGCCAAAGCTGTCGTCGACATCGACGATGAAGGGCGTGTCTTCGAAGGCCGCGCGCACCCGTGCGGCCACGGCGCGGCGGGTCTCGGCGTCGGGGCCGTAGATTTCCGCCAGGAGCGTGGCGATCACCGGCGGGCCGGGAGGCGGCTCGACCACCTTGAGGCTGGTGCCCTTCGGCACGTCGAGGGCGCGCAGCCGCTCGCGCAGGTCCAGCGCGATGTCGTGGCTTTCGCGCTCGCGCTCGTTCTTGGGCGCCAGGTTCAGTTGCGCGTCGCCCAATTCGGGGCTGGAGCGCAGGAAGTAATGGCGCACCAGCCCATTGAAGTTGAACGGCGCCGCGGTGCCCGCATAGGTCTGCACCGAAACTACCTCGGGCAAATCGAGCGCCAGCCGCGCCACGTCCTGTGTGACCGCGTCGGTGGCCTCCAGCGACGCCCCCTCGGGCAGGTCGACGATGACCGCCAGCTCCGACTTGTTGTCGAAGGGCAAGAGCTTGACGGTCACGTCCTTGGTATAAAGCGCCCCCATCGAGCCGAACGAGACCACGACCACCGCCAGCAGGAAGGCAAGGCTGATCCATTTCCGCGACAGGATGGGGCGGACGATGGCGGCGTAGAACCGCCCCAGCGTGCCGCCCGGATGGGCCTTGCCGCCGTCATGGTCGTGCACCGGCGCGCGGCCGGCGATCTTGACCATCAGCCATGGGGTGATCATGACCGCAACGAAGAAGGAAAAGATCATCGCCGCCGAGGCGTTGGCCGGGATCGGGCTCATGTAAGGGCCCATCAGCCCCGAGACGAACAGCATCGGCAGCAGCGCCACCACCACTGTCAGCGTGGCCACGATCGTGGGGTTGCCCACCTCGGCCACCGCCCGGATCGCCGCCTTTACCCGGCTTTCGTCCTTGCCGATCATGCCCCAGTGGCGCGCGATGTTCTCGATCACGACGATGGCGTCGTCCACCAGGATGCCGATGGAAAAGATCAGCGCGAAAAGCGACACGCGGTTCAGCGTGTAGCCCATCAGGTGGGCGGCAAAGAGGGTCAGCAGGATCGTGACCGGTATGACGATGGCCACAACGATGGCTTCGCGCCAGCCGATGGCGAACAGCACCAGGGCCACGATCGACACGGTCGCCAGCCCCAGGTGAAACAACAGCTCGTTGGCCTTCTCGTTCGCCGTTTCGCCATAGTCGCGGGTGATCTCGACCTCGACGCTGTCGGGGATCAGCCGCCCCTCCATCTCGTGCACCTGGTGCAGGATCTTCTCGGCCACCACCACCGCGTTGGCCCCGGCGCGCTTGGCCAATGCCAGGGTCACGGCGGGGCGGCGCGTGATTTCCCCGGTCTCGGGGTTTCGGGCAAGGCTTGCCACGTGATGTTCGTCGAGATCGGAGACGAACCCGATCTCGGACACGTCCCGCATGTAGACGGTGCGCCCGTCCCGCGCCGTGAGTTCGAGGTTGCCGATCTCTTCGGCGGTGGCCAGCGTGCGGCCCAGCACCAGCCCGATCTGCTGGCCGCCGTCGCGGACCATCCCCGCCGGGGCCGCCGAATTGGCGCCCTCCAGCTTGCCCGCAAGCTGTTGCAGGGTGATGCCGTAAAGCGCCAGTTTCTCGGGCGAGGGTGCGACGCGGATCGCCTGGTCGGTCTCGCCCACCATATAGGTCAGGCCCACATCCTCGATCTTGGCCAGCTCGACCTCGACCTCGCGGGCGATGCGCGTCAGGTCGGCGGCGCCGATCTCCGTCTGCCCCGGCGCCGGCGCGAAGGTCAGCGCGACGATGGCCACATCGTTGATGCCGCGGCCCACCACCAGCGGCTGCGGAATGCCCTTCGGGATGCGGTCGAGATTTGCGAGGATCTTGTCGCGCACGCGCAGGATCGCGGTGTCCTGGGACAGTCCCACTTCGAACCGGGCGGTCACCATCACCTGGTCGTCGGCGGTCTGCGAATAGACATGCTCGACCTCGTCGATGCCCTTGACGATGGTCTCCAACGGTTCGGTGATCAGCTTGACCGCGTCCACCGCCTTCAGCCCATCGGCCTGAACGTGGATGTCGACCAGCGGGACCGAGATTTGCGGCTCTTCCTCGCGCGGCAGGCTGACCAGCGCGAGCAGGCCCATGGCCAGCGCGGCCAGCAGGAACAGCGGCGTCAGCGGCGAGGTGATGAAACTGCGGGTCAGCCGGCCAGCGATGCCCAGGGCCGGGCCGCCGCCCTCTTTCGGGGTCTCTGCGGGCTCATTCATGGTCGGTCACCACCTTGTCGCCGGCGGCCAGCCCCGAGAGGATCACCCGCCATGGCGCGCCCTCGCGCATTACCTCGCGGCCGGGCACCACGGTGCGGCGGCGCGGCCCCTCGGCGGTTTCGACGGTGACGAAATCGAGCCCGGCCTCGCGCACCACCGCGCCCTGGGGCACCAGGATCGCGGGCCGCGTGCCCACCGGCAGGCGCACCGGCACCCGGCGGCCCACAAACCGGTTGTCGAGCCCGGCGACCTCGACATCGGCGATCACCCGGCCGCCTTCGATCTGCGGATAGAGCTTGGCCAGCCGCCCGGTCTGGCCTTCCATGCCCGAGCCCGCGCCAAGCGCGATCACGTCGCCCTCGACCAGATCCGCCGCATGGCGTTCGGGCACGGCGAGGCGCAGGAACACGCCGCCGCCGCCGATCTCGGCCAGCGCCTCGCCCGGTGTCACGACCGACCCGCGCGACACCGGCACCGACAGCACGACGCCCTCTTCGGGGGACAGCACCGCACCCTCTTCGACCTGCTGCTCGATCACACGGCGTTCGGCCCGGGCGCTTTCGATCTGGTTTCCCAGCACGTCCACGTTGGCGCGCAACTGGTCCAGCCGCTGGGCGGTCACGACGCCACGCTCGCGCAGCGCCTCGCCGCGCTCAAGGTCGTTTCGGGCGGTTTCGAGCTGCGTTTCCAGCGCCCGCATCTGCGCGTCGAGCGCACGCATCTGAAAGGTCAGCTTGTCGTCCTCGACCCGCGCCAGCGTCTGGCCCGCGCTCACCCGGTCGCCCTCGGTCACCTCCAGCGACACCACCGTGCCGCCGATTCGGGCCCGCGCGGGCACGCGGTCGCGGGTCTCGACCTCGCCATAGACCGCCTTCCATTCGGTGATCTCCTGGGGCGCCAGCGTCAGCACCTCGGCCGAGGCCACGCCCGGCGCGGCCACAAGCAACAGCAGGACAAGCAGTTTCGCACGGGTCATTCGAGCCTCCTTCGTCTCGCCCCACGCTACCACAGCCCCAAGGGCCTGACAGTGCGAATGGGCGACAACATATTCACGTTCACGAATGTATATCGTCATCCACACCCGGAAAACAAGGGCCAAGCTTGCCAAGGACGCACCCTGCATGCGACATCTCGACCAGCCCCACTGCGACGAGACCGCGCCCGATGCCGACCGACACAAAGACACGCGCCGTCACCGAGGGGCGCACACCCGACCTGCCGCAGACGGCCCATGCCCGTAATACGGGAATGCCGCTCGATCTGGGATGGGTGAGGGCCACCCGCGTCAACCGCTCGGCGGTCGAGCGTCGCTGCGCCACCCTGCCCGGACGGCGTTCGGTCAAGGGCGCGCACCAGGCGGCCTGGCTGGCCCGCGCCATCTCGCTGATCGACCTAACGACGCTGTCGGGCGACGACACGCCCGGCCGGGTGCGCCGGCTCTGCGCCAAGGCGCGCCAGCCGTTGCGCAGCGATCTGGCCACCGCCTTGGGGGTCGAGGGGCTGACCACCGGGGCGGTCTGCGTCTATCACGAGATGATCGGCCCCGCCGTGGAGGCCCTGCAGGGCTCGGGCATCCCGGTGGCCGCCGTCTCCACCGGCTTTCCGGCGGGTCTTTCGCCCTTCGCCACGCGGCTGGCCGAGATCGAGGCCAGCGTCGCCGCGGGGGCTTCGGAAATCGACATCGTGATTTCGCGCCGCCACGTGCTGACCGGCGACTGGCAGGCGCTTTACGACGAGATCGCCGCCTTTCGCGCCGCCTGCGGGCCGGCGCATCTGAAAACCATCCTCGCCACAGGCGAGCTGGGCACGCTGAAAGACGTCGCGCGCGCCAGCCTCGTCTGCATGATGGCCGGGGCGGATTTCATCAAGACCTCGACCGGAAAGGAACCGGTCAACGCCACCCTGCCCGTCGGCCTGACCATGGTCCGCGCGATCCGCGCCTATCACGGGGCCACCGGGCACCGCGTCGGGTTCAAACCCGCCGGCGGCATATCCAAGGCCAAGGACGCGCTGATCTGGCTGGCGCTGATCAAGGACGAGCTGGGCGAACCGTGGCTGCGGCCAGAGCTTTTCCGCTTCGGCGCCTCGTCGCTCTTGGGCGACATAGAACGCCAGATCGAGCACCACGTCACCGGCGCCTATTCCGCCGCCTGGCGCCACCCGATGGGATGACCGGCATGAGCGTTTCCGACCTGATGGACAGCATGGAGTACGGCCCCGCCCCCGAAAGCGCGGCCGAGGCGCTGGCCTGGCTGGTGGACCGGGGCGACCGGTTCGGCCAGTTCATCGACGGCGGCTTTACCTCGCCCGGCGAAACCTTCGACTCGAAGAACCCCGCCACCGGCGAGGTGCTGGCGCTGATCACCCAGGCGAACGCTGCGGACGTGGACGCCGCCGTCGAAGCCGCCCGCAAGGCCCAGCCAAAATGGGCGCGCCTCTCGGGGCATCAGCGCGCCCGGCACCTCTACGCGCTGGCCCGTCAGATTCAAAAACACGCGCGCCTGCTGGCGGTGCTGGAGACGCTGGACAACGGCAAACCGATCCGCGAGAGCCGCGATATCGACGTGCCGCTGGCCGCACGTCATTTCTACTACCACGCGGGGCTGGCGCAGCTTCTGGAGGACGAACGGCCGGGCCATGCGCCCGTCGGCGTCTGCGGCCAGATCATCCCGTGGAACTTCCCCGTGCTGATGCTGGCGTGGAAGATCGCCCCGGCACTGGCCGCGGGCAACACGGTGGTCCTGAAGCCCGCCGAGTGGACGTCGCTCACCGCGCTCATGTTCGCCGATATCTGCGCCCAGGTGGGGCTGCCCAAGGGGGTGGTCAACATCGTCACCGGCGACGGGGCGGTGGGCGAGATGATCGTGGCGCATCCGGGCGTCGACAAGATCGCCTTTACAGGCTCGACCGAGGTCGGCCGCAAGATCCGCGCGGCCACAGCCGGAACGGGCAAGCGGCTGAGCCTCGAGCTGGGCGGCAAGTCGCCCTATGTCGTCTTCGAGGATGCCGATCTCGACTCGGCGGTCGAAGGGCTGGTCGACGCGATCTGGTTCAACCAGGGCCAGGTCTGCTGCGCCGGCTCGCGGCTGATCGTGCAGGAAGGCGTGGCCGAGGCGTTTCTCGACCGGCTCAAGGCGCGGATGGCGGGGCTGCGCATCGGCGACCCGCTGGACAAATGCATCGACATCGGCGCGATGGTCGACCCGGCCCAGCGCGACCGCGTGGCCGCAATGGTCGCCGAGGGGGCGGCCGAGGGCACGGTTTACCAGCCCGACACGGCGTTGCCCGACCGGGGCTGCTATTTCCCGCCCACGCTGATTTCCGGCCTTTCGTCGGCCTCTGCCCTGATGCAGGAAGAAATCTTCGGCCCGGTTCTCGTCTCGACCACCTTCCGCACGCCGGGCGAGGCGGTGCAATTGGCCAACGATACGCGCTATGGCCTGGCCGCCAGCGTCTGGAGCGAAAGCATCAACGTCGCCCTCGACATTGCGCCCCGGCTGGCGGCGGGGGTGATCTGGGTGAACGGGTCGAACATGTTCGACGCCGCCGCAGGCTTTGGCGGCCTGCGCGAAAGCGGCTTCGGGCGCGAAGGCGGCTGGGAAGGGCTGATGGAATACCTCGGGCCCGAGCGCGCCGCCAAGGCGCTGAAGCCCTACGCCCGGCCCGACCGCGCGCCCGAGCCCGAGCCCGCCGACCCGCTGGACCGCACCGCGAAGATGTATATCGGCGGCAAGCAGGCCCGGCCCGACAGCGGCTATTCCCGTGCGGTGCACGGCGCGCGGGGGGGGCTGGCCGGCCATGCGGGGCTGGGTAACCGCAAGGACATCCGCAACGCGGTCGAGGCCGCGCGCAAGGCGCAAGGCCCGTGGGCCGCGGCGAGCGGGCACAATCGCGCGCAGGTCATGTACTACATCGCCGAGAACCTCTCGGCGCGGGCCGAAGAATTCGCCGCCCGAATCTCGGCGCTCACCGGCGCGCAGAAGACCTCCGCCAAGGCGGAGGTCGAGCAAAGCCTCGACCGGCTATTCACCTATGCCGCCTGGGCCGACAAATACGATGGGCAGATCAAGGGCGTACCGCTCCGCGGTACGGCGCTGGCGATGAACGCGCCCGTGGGCGTGATCGGCGCGCTCTGCCCTGACGAGGCGCCGCTACTGGGCCTCGTCTCGGTCATGGCGCCGGCCATCGCCATGGGCAATGCCTGCGTGCTGGTGGCCTCGGAGCCGCACCCGCTGGCAGCCACTGATTTCTACCAGGTGCTGGACACCTCGGATGTCCCGGGCGGCGTGGTCAACATCGTCACCGGGCCCCACGCGCCGCTCGCCGCCACTCTGGCCGCCCATATGGACGTTGACGCCGTCTGGTCGTTCTCGTCGTCCGACATATCGGGCGAGATCGAGCAGGCCGCCGCGGGCAACCTGAAACGCAGTTGGGTCAACCACGGCAAGGCGCGCGACTGGGCGGGCCCCGAGGGGGCGGGGCGCGAATTCCTCCGCGCCGCCACCGAGGTCAAGACCGTCTGGATTCCCTGGGGCGCCTGAGCACCCCTCAGCGCCGTCTGAACAGCCGCTGAAAGAACCCCTCGGCGCGCTGGTCGACGTTTTCCCACGCCTCTTCGGCGTTTTCCAGCAGCGGCTCGATGCGGTTTTCGTGGAACCGCGACCACAGCCGCCACAGCCACAGCGCGATCAGCCCCAGCACCGACAGGATGATGATGTTGACCCAGGGTATGATACGCACATCCGGCCCCGCGACGGGCTTGATCGTTACGGCGTTGGGATAGGTCGAGAGATACTGGACGCGCCAGCCGTAATGGGTGATGACCACCCATTCCGGGTTGTCCTTGGTCGAAACCAGGTTGCCGGCCTCGGCCTGAAGGTCCGAGCTGTCGACCTTGAAATAGGGCGGCCAGCTCCAGCCGGTGTCCTCGTTGCGATAGATGCTGGGCTTTCCGTTCGGACGGAAGGTTTCGATGAACCGCACGTCGCGGTTGGTTCCACCCTGCTCGGTGCCGGGGGCGGCGTCCGACCAGAAGATCGGGTAATCCCCGAAATCGACCCGGCGCACTTCGGTATTGGTGATGCGCACCACGTCATGTTGCGGCAGCGTGTAGTGGAAGAAGGAGAAGACCAGCACCCCGATTAGCAGGTAGAAGGTCCATTTGACGTAAACCATTGCGGCCTCACATGTAATTTATGATGTAGACGATCGTGCCGACAAGTATGGCCGGCACGACGTAGACCCCGAGGATCAGTTTGCGGCGCAGTGAGCGGTCGTATTCCTCCAGTCCCTCGCGGATGAACAACTCGCGGTCGCCCTCGCCCACCTCGTCGTCCCATTCCTGCTCCAGCTTTTCACGGCGCACCGCGCGCGAGTAAAGCGACAGGCTGATATAGACGACCGTCATCGCCACGAAGCCCAACACCAGGAAACGAAACAGGGCGATCATCTCGGCTCCTCGCTCGGGCCGGCTGACGCGCCCATCTGTATCGGGCGCGGCGCGGCGACCCGGTTTTCAGAAAGACATATAGGCGAAACGAGTGGCACTTTGCACCCCGTCGCACGCGTCGTTTCGCCATCGGCCCCGATTGCCGGCGGTGCCGGGCCGCGCTAGTCTGGCACGATGGACCACAAGCTTCGCCAGGCTCTCGACAGTGCCGTGACGGCGCGGCGCGACGCGCTGGTGGCGCTGACGCAGGATCTGGTCCGCATCCCCACGCTGAACCCGCCGGGGCTGAATTACCGCGAAATCTGCGATCTGCTGGCCGCCCGGCTGCAGGCCCGCGGATTCGTGGTCGAGATGATCCGCGCCGAGGGCGCACCGGCCGACAGCGACGCCCACCCGCGATGGAATCTCGTGGCGCGGCACGAGGGCGCCGCCAGCGGGGATTGCGTACATTTCAACGGCCATCACGACGTGGTCGAGGTCGGCCATGGCTGGAGCGTCGACCCCTTCGGCGCCGAGGTGAAGAGCGGCCGCGTCTACGGCCGCGGCGCCTGCGACATGAAGGGCGGCATCGCGGCGGCGGTGATCGCCGCCGAGGCCTTCATCGAAACCTGCCCCGATTACGCAGGCGCCATCGAGATCAGCGCCACGGCGGACGAGGAATCGGGCGGATACGGCGGCGTCGCCTACCTGGCCGAGCGTGGCTGGTTCGACCCCGCGCGCGTGCAGCACGTCATCATCCCCGAGCCCTTGAACAAGGACCGCATCTGCCTCGGCCATCGCGGCGTCTGGTGGGCCGAGATCGAGACCCATGGGCGCATCGCCCACGGCTCGATGCCCTTCCTGGGCGATTGCGCGGTGCGCCACATGGGCGCGGTGCTGGCCGAGATGGAGCAGACGCTGTTCCCGCTCCTGGCCGGCAAGCGCACCGAGATGCCCGTAGTGCCCGATGGCGCGCGCGCCTCGACGCTGAACATCAACGCGATCCACGGCGGCGCGCCGGAACAGCCGCCGGACTATACCGGCCTGCCCGCGCCTTGCGTTCCCGACCGCTGCCGCATCACCATCGACCGCCGGTTTCTGGTCGAGGAAGACCTTGCGGAGGTCAAACGCGAGGTGACCGCGCTGATGGAGCGGGTCAAGGACCGCCGGCCCAGCTTCACCTACGAAATCCGCGACCTCTTCGAGGTAAAGCCCACCATGACCGACCGGGATGCCCCCGTGGTGCGCACAGTCGCCGGGGCGATCGAGAAGGTTCTGGGCCGGATGCCCGATTACGTCGTCTCGCCCGGCACCTACGACCAGAAACATATCGACCGCATTGGCAAGCTGAAGAACTGCATCGCCTACGGCCCGGGCATCCTCGATCTGGCGCACCAGCCCGACGAATGGGTGGGCATCGACGACATGGTGGACAGCGCCCGCGTGATGGCGCTGAGCTTGGGCGAGCTGCTGCTGCCCTAGCGCGCATCCGGCCCCGCTGCTCAGACGGCAAGCACCGGGACGTTGTCGATCAGCCGCACCCCGTCGAGACGGGCCGCGGCAAGCACGCGTGCAGGCCGGTCCAGCGCGGCGAGCGGGGCCAGGGTGCCGGCCGCACGAAGCTCTAGGTATTCCACCTCCGAATAGCCCGCCGCGAGGATGGCCTCGCGCCCGGCCTGCAGCGCGGGCGACACCGGCGCGCCGCCGGCGATCGCCCCGGCCGCCTGTTTCAACGCGCGGTAAAGCGCGGGCGCCACGGCGCGGGCCGCGGGCGAGAGGCGAACATTGCGCGAGGACAGGGCAAGCCCGTCATCCTCGCGCACGGTGGGGCAGCCGACGATCTCGACCGGCACGTCGAGGTCCCGCACGAGGCGCCGAACGACCATGAGTTGCTGATAGTCCTTCTCGCCGAAAAAGGCGCGCTCGGCCTGCGTCTGCAGCAAAAGCTTGGTCACCACCGTCGCCACGCCGTCGAAATGTCCGGGCCGGTGCGCGCCGCACAGCCCCTCGCTGACCCCGGAGACGGAAACCGAGGTGGCAAACCCCTCGGGATAGATCTGGTCCGGCGCGGGCGCGTAGATCGCGTCGACCGCGAAGGGCGCCAGCTTTTCGGCATCGGTCTCTTCGGTGCGGGGGTACTTCGCCAGATCGTCGGTGTTCTCGAACTGGCGGGGATTGACGAAGATCGTCACGATCACCCGGTCGGCCTGCGCCTTGGCCGCGCGCACCAGGCTCAGGTGCCCCTGATGCAGCGCGCCCATGGTCGGCACCACGGCCACGGTTGCGACCTCGTCCCGCCAACCGGCCCGGCAGGCCCGCAGATCGGTCAAATGCCGCAGGATCGGCGCGGTCACGATTTCGCCCTCGCACCCTCGCCGAAGACATGCTCGGGGCCCGGGAAACGGCGGGCGCGCACCTCTTCGGCATAGGCCGCCACCGCATCGCCGGCGGCCTGGCCCAGCTCGGCATAGCGCTTGGCGAATTTCGGTTTGAAATCGGTGAACAGCCCCAGCATGTCGTCGATCACCAGGATCTGCCCGTCGCACCCGGCCGAGGCGCCGATACCCACCGTGGGGATCGGCACGGCCGCGGTGATCCGGTCCGCCAGCGCGGCGGGCACCTTTTCCAGCACCACCGAAAAGGCCCCGGCCTCGGCCACCGCTGCGGCGTCGGCCAGCACGCGGTCGGCGTCCTCGCCGCGCCCCTGCACCTTGTAGCCGCCCAGCGTGTTGATCGCCTGCGGCGTCAGCCCGACATGGCCCATCACCGGAATGGAGCGCGCGGTGAGAAACCGGATCGTCCCGGCCATCGACGCGCCGCCCTCCAGCTTGACCGCACCGGCCCCCGTCTCGGCCATGATCCGCGCGGCGTTGCGGAACGCCTGCTCGGGGCTTTCCTCGTAGCTGCCGAAGGGCATGTCGACGACCATCAGCGCCCGCGTCAGCCCGCGCGCCACCGCCTTGCCGTGCAGGATCATCATCTCCAGCGTCACGCCCACGGTCGAGGGCAGCCCGTGCAGCACCATGCCGACGCTGTCGCCCACCAGCACGAGGTCGCATTCCGCATCGGCGATGCGCGCCACCGGCGTGGTGTAGGCGGTCAGGCAGACCAGGGGCGTATCGCCCTTGCGGGCCTGCAAATCGCTCGGCGTGCTCTGACGCTCGTTCCCGGTTGCGCTCATTCCATCCTCCCAGCTGGGCCAAAGGTGGGCGGCGTTATAGAGATGCTGCAGCGCGGAATCCAGACTGTCGGCCACCTCCGGGCAGGCGCCACTTGCCACAGCGACATTTCGCGTCTCTGATGGGGATGTCATTTCGAAAGGGAGCCCGCAGCATGCGCCTCATTCCCACCGCCCTCGTTCTTGCCGCGCTGGCGACAGGCCCGGCCTTCGCCGCGCAGGACAGCATCACCATCGGCATGCAGCTCGAGCCGCCCAACCTCGACCCCACCGGCGGCGCCGCCGCTGCCATCGACGAGGTGGTCTATGCCAACGTCTTCGAAGGGCTGACGCGCTTTGCCCCCGACGGTGCCATCGTGCCCGGCCTCGCCGAACGCTGGGAGGTCAGCGACGACGCCACCGTCTATATCTTTCACCTGCGCGAGGGCGTGAGCTTCCATGACGGCACGGCGATGGATGCCGAGGACGTCAAGTTCAGCCTCGACCGCGCCCGCGCCGAGGACAGCACAAACGCACAAAAGGCGCTGTTTGCCGGGATCGCGGCAGTCGAAGTGGTGGACCCGCTGACCCTCAGGGTCACGCTGTCGGCGCCCAACGGCAACTTCCCCTTCAACATGGCCTGGGGCGACGCGGTGATCGTGGCGCCCGAGAGCGTCGAACAGGCGGCGACCGCCCCTGTCGGCACCGGCCCCTTCAGCTTTGCCCGCTGGGTGCAGGGCGACCGGGTCGAGATCGTGAGAAACCCCGACTACTGGGGCACGGCGCCCGCGCTGGAACGCGCCACGTTCAAGTTCATCTCTGACGCCAGCGCGGCGTTTGCGGCCATGATGGCCGGCGATGTCGACGCCTTCCCGGTCTTTCCCGCGCCAGAGACGCTGAGCCAGTTCGAGGCCGACCCGCGTTTTGCGGTCATCGTGGGCTCGACCGAGGGCGAGACGATCCTGTCGACCAACAACAAGGCCGGCCCGCTCGGCGACGTGCGGGTGCGCGAGGCCATCGCCCACGCGATCAACCGCCAAGACATCATCGATGGCGCAATGTTCGGCTACGGCACGCCCATCGGCACCCATTTCGCGCCGCACAATCCCGATTACCTCGACCTGACGGAGATGTCGGCCTACGACCCGGACAAGTCCAGGGCGCTCTTGGCCGAGGCGGGGCAGCAGGACCTCAAGCTCCGGCTGATGCTGCCGCCCCCGACCTATGCCCGCCGCGGCGGCGAGATCGTGGCGGCACAGCTTCGCGCCGTGGGGATCGAGACCGAGATCACCAACCTGGAATGGGCGCAGTGGCTGGAGCAGGTGTTCCGCGGCAAGGATTTCGACCTGACCATCGTCAGCCATACCGAACCGATGGACATCAACATCTATGCCCGGCCCGACTATTATTTCCAGTATGACAAGCCGGAATTCCAGGCGCTGATGGAGACGCTCGACGCCACGTCGGATGCCGCCGGCCGGCGCGAGATCCTGCACGACGCCCAGCGCATGATCGCCGAGGATTACGTCAACGGCTATCTCTTCCAACTGGCCAAGACCGGCGTCGCCAACGCCAAGATCGAGGGGCTGTGGAAAAACGCGCCCACCCAAGCCAACGATCTGACCGGCGTGCGCTGGACGGACTGACGGCAAAAGGCCGGCGCGCCCCACGGGGCCGCCGGCCTTTCTAGACGCGCGGCTGCGCGGCTTACTTGTCGTCCGCGGGCTTTTGCACCTCGCCGGTGACGATCTGGCGGAAGAACCGGCTCACCGAGTCGTCGGACGTGCCGGTCTTGGTGCCGCGGGCGGGCTTGGCGGACGCCTTCTTGCCCTTCAAGAGCGGCCAGCCGAACATCGCGGAAAACGGCGTCGGGTTGTCCGTCATCAGTTCGACATTGGCGTTGCGGTCGCTCAACAGCGGCAAGTTAAGCTTGTCCGAAAGCGGCGTGGGGTCGTCGGTCTTCAGGTCCATATTGGGTTTCCTATTGCTTAGCAGGGGCCAGTTGAATCTACTCGACAGCGGTGTCGGGTCGTTGGTCGTCAATTCGACATTGGGTTTTCGCCGGCTCAGCAGCGACCAGTTCAGCCGGCTCGACAGCGGCGTGGGATCGTCGGTCTTGAGCTGGACATTGGGTTTGCGGTCGCTGAGCAGCGGCCAGCCCATCCGGCTGGACAGCGGCGTGGAGTCGGTGGTGAGCGACCTCGCGTTACCGGGACTGATCAGGTCTTCGTCGGACATGGTCTTCCTCTGTTCTGCGGTGATTGATGTCATCACCAGACCACCTATTGCGCTTTTGGCAGATCTCAACCCCAATCGGGGGCACGGGTCAGCCCAAAAAACGGGCATAGTCGGAGACCAGCAGCCGCGCCGGCGGCTCGTCTTCGTCGATGTCGCAAAACCGTGGCAGGGGATCGGCAAAGATATTGTCGGTCTCGTCGTCGTTGACGGTCGATACCTCGCCGATCAGCACATCCGCACCCTCGGCCCAGAAGGCGTGCCAGTGCGCGGGCGTCAGCGTCACGCTTTGCCCCGGCGCCAGCCGCAGGACGCCGCCCGCCGGCAGCGTGCACCATTTCCCGTCCGACAGCACCTGCACCTGCGCGGCGCGGTCGAGCCCGCCGTCGGGCGCCAGCGCGAACAGCTCGACCGCCAGAGCACCGCCGCCGCGATTGATGATGTCCTCGGTTTTCACGATATGACGGTGCATGGGCGAGAGTTGGCCGACGCGCGAGATCAACAGTTTCTCGGCATAAACCATGCCGCGGCCCGCCTGCAGTTCATCGATGCGCCCGTTGCGCAGGGTGAACAGCACGAGGCCCAGCTCGTCGAACCGGCCCTGCCCGTAATCGGTCACATCCCAGCCAAGCCGCGCATCGACCAGTCGCCGCGCGTTCGGCGCCTCGTCGCCGAATTGCGCGGGCGTCCAGCCGGCAAAGGGCGGCAGGGCGAACCCGAACCCGGCGATGAACCGGTCGGCCGCCGAGACGATCGCGTTGATGTCAGAGCGTTTCACAGGACCGGTTCGATCGGCGGCAGGTCCCAGCCCGAGGGCCAGACCGTGGGCGGCGCCACGCGTTCGAGAAAACCGTCGGGGCCCTCGATGAACCGACCTTCGAAGGCGAGCGAGTCGCCTGCCGAGCGTACAGTCACGGGCGTGCCCAGCGGTACCCGCTCGTAAAGATCGAGAATGTCATGGTTGAACAGGCGGATGCAGCCCGCCGAGGTGGCGTGGCCGATGGATTTCACATCGTTGGTGCCGTGGATTCGGTAATAGGTGTCGCGCCTGCCCTTGTAGAGGTAAAGCGCCCGCGCCCCCAGCGGGTTGGTCGGCCCGCCGGGCAGGCCATCGGCATACTGGGCGTAAAACTGCGGCTCGGTGCGGATCATGTTCTGGGTTGGCTGCCAAGAGGGCCATTCCTCCTTGCGCCGGATCACCGCGTTGCCTGAAAACCCCTTGCCGGCGCGGCCCACCGCAATGCCGTAGCGAAACGCCCGGCTGGGGCCGGTCACGAAATAGAGAACCCGCGCATAAGGGTCGACCACGATGGTGCCCGGCGGCTCGGGCCCGGTATAGGCGACGGTCACGCGATAGGTCCGCTCGCTGAGATAGCGTTGCGGGACGGGCGCGATGCGGAACCCGCCGTCAAAAATCTCACCATAGCGCCGCATCACGTAGGCTGGCGGGCCCAGGGGTACCGACGCGGCGTCGTACGGTGTGGCCTGACATGCGCCCAGCGCCAGCGCGCCGCCCAGAACCCCCCGGCGCGACAGGCGCACAGGGGGACGGGGCGTGTCAATCGGGCTGGATTTGGGCATGAGGGGAGACCTTAAACTCGGGCGGCTTTCAAATAGCTCTTGTTATCAACAAGTAACGGCGCGGTTTGTTCCGGCCGTCAAGCCCGCGCCATCTCATCCGCCCCGCGCTGGTGTCATCCGACCACATTGTAACCGACCCCGTAAGGATAGCCTGTAATGTCCTCGGCGCCCTCATCGGAAACGATCAAGATGTCGTGTTCACGATAGCCCCCCGCGCCGGGCCGGCCCTGCGGAATGGTCAGCATGGGTTCCATCGAGATGACCATGCCCGGTTCCAGCACCGTGTCGATATCCTCGCGCAGTTCCAGGCCTGCCTCGCGCCCGTAATAATGCGAGAGCACCCCGAAGCTGTGACCGTAGCCGAAGCTGCGGTATTGCAGCAGGTCGCGCTCGGCGAGGAAGGCGTTGATCGCATGGGTCACGTCGGCACAGCTCACGCCGGGTTTCAACAGCGACATGCCGTATTCGTGGGCCGCGACATTGGCCTGCCAGATGGCAAGGCTGGCGTCGTCCACCTCGCCCACGAACATCGTGCGTTCGAGCGCGGTGTAATAACCCGAGATCATCGGGAAGGTATTCAGCGACAGGATATCGCCGCGTTCCAGCCTGCGCGCTGTCACCGGGTTGTGCGCCCCGTCGGTGTTGAGCCCCGATTGGAACCACACCCAGGTGTCGCGATACTCGGCGTCGGGAAAGCGTTTGGCGATCTCCAGCTCCATCGCGTCGCGGCCGGCCATGGCCACGTCGATCTCTCGCACGCCCTCCCTGACCGCGTCGCGGATGGCGTAGCCGCCCACATCCGCCACCTGCGCGCCGGCGCGGATCAGCGCGATTTCCGCAGGGCTCTTGCGCATCCGCTGCTGCATGGTCGCCGGCGCGATATCGACCGTTTCGCGGGGTGCGAGCACAGCGTCGAGCCTGCCTTTCTGGGCCAGCGTCAGGTGGTCGCCCTCATACCCCACGGCGCGGCCCTGCCCGGCCACATGGGCCACCGCGCGCCAGAAATTGTCGCGCGCCCAGTCGGTATAGGTGATGTTGTCGCCATGACAGCGCCGCCAGGGCTGGCCCGCGTCGATGCCCGCGCTGATCGTCACCGCCTCGGACGCGGTGACCACCAGCGCGTAGGGCCGCCCGAAGCTGCAATAGAGAAACCCCGAGTAATAGGCGATATTCTGCATCGAGGTCAGCACGGCGACATCGGCGCCCGTGGCGTCCATCGCGCTGCGCAGGCCCATCAGGCGGGTGTCGTATTCCTGCGGCGAAAACGGCAGCGGGGCCTTATCGCCATTGTGAAAACGGTAAAAGGCGGGGCGGTCGGTCTGGCTCATGTGGCTCTCCGGTCATCCGGCCCGGGCGCCCCGGGCCATAAGGGGGTCCCGGCGTACAGGAAGGAAGACAGGTGGGCGGGGGGCGGCATGGGCGCGCCCCTTGGCGACGCCATCGCCACAGGCCCGGCGCGATGATTGGCAAGGCGCTGCCCCGCTGGCAAGAGGAAATCAGCCCCCTGCGCCGCCCCCCGCCAGCCAGATCACAGCCGGCACCGCCGTGGCCAGCGCCAGCGTGCCCAGGAAAACCGTCGCCGCAAGGTTGGCCAGCACCACTGCGACAAAGACCGCGCGCCATTCGGCAAAGCGCAGGATGTGCCACAGGTTGGCCGCCAGCAAGAGCGGCGCGGCGGCCAGCACCGCGCCCAGCCGCACGGCCCCCGGCACCGCGCCGAGGATCGGCTGCGCCGCCAAGGGCACCAGCACGTTGATGATCAGAAACCGCAGCGCGACCGGCATCCGTCCCATGGGCCCTCCGTCTCGGTGCAGTCTGGCGCCGCGCGCGCCGCATCGCAAGCCGCCGGCACTGGACCGGGGCGCGCCCCGGCCCTAACGTCGGGCGCGCGAGACAGGAGATTGCCCCGCCGATGCTGCGCTTTACCCTCCTCCGGCTGTTGTCGCTGGGCCTCAGCCTGGCGGTGGCCAGCCTCGTGATCTTTGCGGTGATCGAGGTGATTCCGGGCGACCCGGCGGCGTTCATGCTGGGGCTGAACGCCGAGCCCGAGGCCGTGGCGTCGCTGCGGCGGGAACTGGGGCTGAGCGGCAGCCTGGCCGACCGCTATATCTCCTGGGCGGGCGGCATGTTGCGCGGCGATTTCGGACAGTCCTACACCTACCGCGTGCCGGTGGCCGACCTTGTGGCCCAGCGCCTCGTCGTGTCGCTGCCGCTGGCCGCCTATGCGCTGACGCTGACCGTCCTTATCGCCGTGCCGGTGGGGCTGGCGGCGGCGGCGCGGCGCGGCAGCGCGGCGGATTACGGCATCATGGGCGCCACTCAGCTGGGCATCGCGGTGCCGAATTTCTGGTTCGCGATGCTTCTGGTGCTGGTCTTCGCAGTCAATCTGCGCTGGTTCTCGGCGGGCGGCTTTCCGGGCTGGGAGGCAGGACTTTTCCCCGGCCTCAAGGCGCTGACCCTGCCGGCGGTGGCGCTGGCCCTGCCGCAGGCCGCGATCCTGGCGCGCGTCATGCGCTCGGCGCTGATCGAGACGCTGGGGCAGGATTACATCCGCTCGGCGCGGGCCAAGGGGCTGAGCCGCGCCCAGGCGATAAGGCGGCACGCGCTCAGGAACGCGCTGATCCCGGTCCTGACCATCATGGGGCTGCAATTCTCGTTCCTGCTCGCGGGCGCGATCATCATCGAGAACGTGTTCTTCCTGCCCGGCCTCGGGCGGCTGATCTTTCAGGCGATCACCCAGCGCGACCTGGTGGTGGTGGAAAGCGTGGTGATGCTCTTGGTCTTCGCGGTGATCCTCGTCACCTTTGTCGTCGATCTGGCCTATGCCGCCGTCGACCCACGCCTGAGGCGGCGATGACGGGGCGGGTGCAACTCTACGCCGGTGGCATGCTGAGCGCGGTTTTCCTGGTCGCCGCCGCGGTTTCGCTGGTCTGGGTCCCCCATGACGTGGCGGCGCTGAACATCGCCGAACGGCTGAGGCCACCGGGCGGCGATTACGTGCTGGGCACCGACCAGTTCGGGCGCGACCTTCTGTCGATGCTGATGGTCGGCGCGCGGTCCTCGATCGCCGTGGCGCTGGTCGCGGTGGGCATCGGCATGGGGCTGGGCGTGCCGCTGGGTCTGATCGCGGCGGCCAACAGGGGCAGCCTGATCGACGAGATCATAATGCGCGGCAACGATCTGATCTTTGCCTTTCCGGCGCTGGTGATCGCGATCCTGATCACCGCCGTCTTCGGCCCCTCGGCGGTCAACGCCATCCTTGCCATCGGCATCTTCAATATCCCCGTCTTCGCCCGCGTCACCCGCGGCGGCGCGCTTAGCCTCTGGACGCTGGATTACATCCTCGCCGCGCGGGTGGCCGGCAAGGGTCCGGCCCGGATCAGCGTCGAACACATCCTGCCCAATATCGCGAACCTCTTGATCGTGCAGGGCACGATCCAGTTTTCCCTCGGCATCCTGGCCGAGGCGGGGCTCTCGTATGTCGGCCTGGGCGCCCAGCCCCCCACGCCCAGCTGGGGCCGGATGCTGGCCGAGGCGCAGACGATGATCTACACCACGCCGCGGCTGGCGATCCTGCCGGGGCTGGCCATCGTGCTGATGGTGCTGGGGCTCAACCTGATGGGCGACGGGCTGCGCGATGCGCTCGACCCAAGGCTCAGGAGGGCGGCGCGGTGATCGGGGTCGAGGGGCTATCGGTGGCGATCCACGGGGCGCGGGTGCTGACGGATGTCTCCTTTGCCGTCGAGCGCGGACAGATCGCCGGGCTGGTGGGCGAAAGCGGCTCGGGCAAGTCGATGACGGCGCTGGCGATGATGGGGCTCTTGCCCCACGGGGCACGGGCCAGCGGCGCCGTGCGGCTGGACGGCACCGACCTGCTGCAGCTTTCCGAAGCGCAGATGTGCGACGTGCGGGGCCGCCAGATCGGCATGATCTTTCAAGAGCCGATGACCGCGCTGAACCCGGTGCAGAACATCGGCGACCAAGTGGCGGAAACGCTGGTGATCCACGGCGTCGCCAGCCGCGCCGAGGCGCTGCGCGAGGCCGGCAAACGGCTCAACCGGGTGGGCCTGCCCGCGGCCCGTTTTCCGCTGACCCGTTACCCGCACGAGCTGTCCGGCGGCCAGCGGCAAAGGGTCTGCATCGCCATGGCCATCGCGCTGCGCCCGCAACTGCTGATCGCCGACGAGCCCACCACCGCGCTGGACGTGACCACACAGGCGCGCATCCTCGATCTGCTGAAAGGGCTGGTCGAGGAAGAGCGGATGGGCCTTCTCTTCATCACCCATGACCTGGCGGTGGTGGCCGGGCTGGCCGACCGGCTGGCGGTGATGCGCCGGGGCGAGATCGTGGAACAGGGCGCTGCGGCCGAGGTGCTGGCCCAGCGCCGCCACCCCTATACCCGCGCCCTGTTCGAGGCCGCGACCCACCGGCCCGACCCGGTGCCCGCCGCGGCCGAAGCGCCGCTCTTGCGCGTCGCGCGGGTCGAGCGCAGCTATCCCCAGGCCCGGCACAGCCTCTTTCGACGCCCGCCCCCGTTTCGCGCGGTCAAGGGCGTCAGCTTTGACATCAACCGCGGCGAAAGCGTGGGGCTGGTGGGCGAATCCGGCTGCGGGAAATCGACGCTCACCCGCGCGATCCTCGGGCTAGACCCGCTGCAAGGGGGCGAGATCAGACTCGACGGGCAGGCGGTGACGGCGGGCGAACGGATGCCTGCCCCGCTTCGCCGCAAGATGAACATCGTCTTTCAGGACCCCTACGGCAGCTTCAACCCGCGTCACCGCGTGGGCCGACTGATCGCCGAGCCGTTTCACCTGACCGGCCGCCCCGACGACGCCGAGACGCGCGTGGCCGAGGCGCTGTCGTCGGTGGGCCTCGCCCCCGGGGACGCGGTGAAATTCATCCACGAATTCTCGGGAGGCCAGCGCCAGCGCATCGCCATCGCCCGCGCGCTGATCACCAGGCCCGAGCTGATCGTGCTGGACGAGGCGGTGTCGGCGCTGGACGTGCAGGTGCGCGCGCAGATCCTCGACCTGCTGGCCGATCTGAGGCGGCGGTTCGGGCTCAGCTACCTTTTCGTCAGCCACGACCTGCATGTCGTGCGCGCGATCACGGACCGGGTGCTGGTGATGCGCGCGGGCGAGATCGTCGAGGCAGGCCCGACCGAGCGGGTGCTGCACGCGCCCAACCACGATTACACCAAGGCGCTGCTGGCCGCGGCGCCCGAGCTGGAGGTGCCGAGATGAGCGACAACATCCTGAAAGACCTGTGGTTTCCGACCGACCGGTGCTTTGTCGCCGGGCACTGGCAGGCACCGCTGACGGGCCAGAGCCTGCCCATCGAAAACCCCTCGACAGGGGAGGAGATCGGCACGATCGCGCGCGGCGGGCCGGGCGATATCGACGCCGCCGTTTCCGCCGCCGAGTCCGCCCGCGACGGCGCATGGGGGCACGCCACCGCCGCCGAGCGGGGCCGCGTGCTGGCCCGCATCGGCCAGTTCGTGCGCGGCCGGGCCGACGAACTGGCCGCGCTCGAGGCCACCGACGTGGGCAAGCCGCTGAGCCAGGCGAAAGCCGACGCGCTGGCGCTGGCCCGCTACATGGAGTTCTACGCCGGCGCCGCCGACAAGGTGATGGGCCAGACCATTCCCTATCTCGACGGCTACACCGTCTACACCCTGCGCGAGCCGCACGGGGTGACGGGCCATATCATCCCGTGGAACTACCCGATGCAGATCATCGGCCGCTCGGTCGGGGCGGCGCTGGCCATGGGCAATGCCTGCGTGCTGAAACCCGCCGAAGAGGCCTGCCTGACGGCGCTGGCCTTTGCCAAGCTGGCCGAGGAGGCCGGGCTGCCGCCGGGCGCGCTGAACGTGGTGCCGGGTCTGGGCGAAGAGGCCGGCGCGGCGCTGACCGCCCATCCGCGGGTCAACCACATCTCCTTCACCGGGTCACTGGCGGTGGGGCGGCTGGTGCAGGCCGCGGCGGCGCAAAACGTGGTGCCGGTGACGCTGGAGCTGGGCGGCAAGTCGCCCCAGATCGTCTTTGCCGATGCCGATCTCGACGCGGCGCTGCCGTTTCTGGTGAACGCGGGCATTCAGAACGCGGGCCAGACCTGCTCGGCCGCCTCGCGGATATTGGTGGAGCGGCCGGTCTACGACCGGCTGACCGCGATGATGGCCAGCCGCTACCGCGCGCTCACGGTCGGCCCGGCGATGGACGACGCGCATGTCGGGCCGCTGATCTCGGCCCGGCAGAAGGCCATCGTCGAGAGCTATCTCGCGGACGGGGCCGATCTGGAAACCGCCGCCGAGGGCACGATCCTCGGCAACGCGCCGGCGGGCGGGCATTACCTGGCGCCGCGCCTGCTGGCCGGGGTGCCCGCCGCCCACAAGCTGGCGCAGGAAGAGATCTTCGGGCCCGTCCAGGCGCTTATCCCCTTCGAGGACGAAGACGAGGCGGCGGCGATCGCCAACGGCACGGGCTACGGCCTCGTCGCCGCGGTCTGGTCGCGCGAGGGGGCCCGGCAGATGCGGCTGGCCAAGAGGCTGCGCGCGGGACAGGTGTTCATCAACAACTACGGCGCGGGCGGCGGTGTAGAGCTGCCCTTTGGCGGCACCGGCCTGTCCGGGCACGGGCGCGAAAAGGGGTTCGAGGCGCTTTACGGGTTTTCGACGGTCAAGACGGTGGCCGCCCGCCACGGCTAGGCGCGCGCGCCCGCGGCCCAGTCGAGGGCGTCTTCCAGCCGGTCGTCGCCCCAGAAAAGCTCGCCATCGGCGACGAAACTGGGGGCGCCGAACAGGCCCAGCGCCTCGGCCTCGGCCGTGACCATGTTCAGCACGCGCCGCGTGGCCGGCGCCTCGGCCAGAGGCACCACCCGGTCGGGATCCTGCCCCACCGCGATCAGGCTGTCGGTCAGGTTGGGCGCCTGGCCCGGAGGCTGGTTGTCGTGAAACCAGCGGCGATAGGTCTCTGCGATGTAATCGGGACCCCAGCCCTCGTCGCAGCCGATCGTCGCCACCAGGTTGGCCTTTTCCAGCTCGGGGATCGGGTACTCGACGGGGACCTGCGCCGAAAGCCCGTGCCGGGCGGCCCGCCGCGCCACGTCGCGCCACATGTAGGCCAGCTTTGCCGGCTTGCCGGCAAAGGGCACGTTCTGCTGCGCCATCATCAGCTTGCGCACATTGAAGGGACGCCAGGTGACGCTCACGCCGCGGGCCGCGGCCTCGCGTCCGATCCGCATCACCGTGAGGAAGGAATAGGTGCTGCCGATCGAGACCCAGAAATCGATTTTGTGCATCGCGCGTCCTCTGGCGCTAGTCTGCGGTCGGGGCCGCGATTCTGTCAAACCGGGCGCGGCGCATTGAAACGGGAGGCACCGGATGCGTCTGGAGGGCAAGACCGCGATCGTCACCGGCGCCGGGTCGGGCTTTGGCGCCGGGATCACGCGGAGATTCGCGGCCGAGGGCGCGCAGGTGATGGTGGCCGATATCGACGCCGGGGCGGCGGCGGACATGGCCGAAGAGGTCGGCGGCGTCGCCCATGTGGCGGACGTGGCCGAGGCCGGCGCGATAGAGGCGATGGCGGAGACCGCGCTGGGGCTGTGGGGCCGCGTCGACATCCTGGTCAACAATGCCGGCATCACCCACCTGCCCCAGCCGCTGGAGGACCTGCCCGAGGACGAGTTCGACCGGGTTTTCGCGGTCAACGCCAAGTCGGTCTTTCTGACCGCCAAGTACCTGGTGCCGCCGATGAAGGCAGCCGGCGCAGGGGCGATCCTGAACATCGCCTCGACCGCCGGCCTGTCGCCGCGGCCGCGGCTGAACTGGTACAACGCCTCGAAGGGCTGGATGATCACGGCGACCAAGGCGATGGCGGTCGAGCTGGCGCCCCATGGCGTGCGGGTGAACGCGCTGGCCCCGGTGGCCGGCGAGACGCCGCTGCTGGGCCGTTTCATGGGCGCGGACACGCCCGAGATGCGCGCGAAGTTCCTGGCCACGATCCCGCTGGGGCGGTTTTCCACCCCCGAGGACATGGGCAGCGCGGCGTGTTTTTTGTGCTCGGACGAGGCGGCGATGATTACCGGCGCGGTGCTGGAGGTGGATGGCGGGCGCTGTATCTGAGGCGCCGCGCCCGTGGCCGGCGCTGCGCCATTTGGGTATTTTGACCAAGAAGAAGCGGGGAGCTGGCGCGATGCGGCCGGGGGCGCGGAACCTGATTACCGATGTGGCGGGCCTGCAGGTGGGCCAGGCCGAAGATCACGGGGTGAAAACCGGCGTCAGCGTCGTGCTGGGCGCGGCGCCCTTCGTGGCGGCGGTGCATGTGATGGGCGGCGCGCCGGGCACGCGGGAGACCGAGCTGCTGGCACCCGACCGGCTGGTGCAGGAGGTCGACGCGCTGGTGCTGGCGGGCGGGTCGGCCTTCGGGCTGGACGCGGCGTCGGGCGTGGCGGACGGGCTGCGCGCGCAGGGGCGCGGCTTTGCCGTCGGCGGGCAGCGCGTGCCGATCGTGCCCGGGGCGATCCTGTTCGATCTGCTCAATGGCGGTGACAAGGGCTGGGCGGAGAACCCCTACAAGGCGCTGGGGCGTGCGGCGCTGGATGCGGCGGGGACGGAGGTCGCGCTGGGCAGCGCAGGGGCGGGCACCGGAGCCATGACCGCCGATCTCAAGGGCGGGCTTGGCTCGGCCTCGCTGGTGCTGGATGGCGGCATCACCGTCGGCGCGCTGGTGGCGGTCAATGCGCTGGGCTCGGCCGTGATGGGGGGCGGGCCGGAGTTTTGGGCCGCGCCTTTCGAGATGGAGACGGAGTTCGGCGGGCTGGGGGCGGGGCGCCACGACCCCGGCGCCGAGCCGCGGCCCGAGGCGGGGCTGGGGCAGGCCACCACCATCGCCATCGTGGCCACCGATGCAGCACTCACCCAGGCCGAGGCGACGCGGCTGGCCGTGGCCGCCCATGACGGGATGGCCCGCGCGCTGGTGCCGAGCCACACGCCCTTTGACGGCGACCTGGTCTTTGCCGCGGCGACCGGGGCACTGCCCCTGCCCGAAGGCGGGTTCGAGGCGCTGCGGCTGGGCCATGCGGCGGCGGTGTGCCTGGCGCGCGCCATCGCGCGGGGGGTCTATCACGCGGCGTCCGCGCCGGGCGATCCCAAGCCCTGCTGGCAGGCGCGCTTTGCGGCGGGCGGTGGGCGGCGGGGCTAGAGCCCGCCGAGCAGCGCCTCGGTGAGCGGGCTGTCGGGCGCCTCCAGCCCCTCGATCACGTCGAAATGGTGCTTGCCCGGCACCACGGTCAGCTGCGCGCCCGGCCAGGCCTCGGCCAGCCAGCGGGCCTGGTCGAGAAAGACCGGGCGTTCGTCGCCGCCGACCCAGACCTGGACGGGCACGTCCGGCCGGGGCCGGTGAAAGACGGGGCTTTCGGCGCGGGCGGCTTCTTCGGTCAACTTGAAATCGGCGTTCATCGCCGTGTTGCGGAGCGGGCGCAGGTCGCTGACCGGCGAGATCGAGACCGCACGCTGGATGCGGGCGGAAACGTCACCCGTCAGCGCCACGTCCTCACAGAGCATCCGCGCCACCAAATGCCCGCCGGCCGAATGGCCGGCGAGGGCGACAGGGCCGTCGACCCGCGCGGCGATATCGGGCAGTGCGCGGGCGACATCGGCGGTGATCTGTGAAATCGCCACCTCGGGGGCCAGCCGGTAAGAGGGCATCGCCACCGCCCAGCCGCGCGCCAGCGGACCGGCGGCGAGATGGGACCAGAGCGATTTGTCGAAGCGCAGCCAATAGCCGCCATGGACGAACACCGCCAGCCCGCGCGGCGCGCCCTCGGGCAGGAACAGGTCGAAACGCTGGCGCGGATGATCGCCGTAGGGCAGATCGGTCTCGCCGCGCACGGTTGCGCGGAACGCCTCGGCCGCCGCCGCCCAGCGCGGCGGGTAATCGGCGCCGCCCGGAATGTGGGGCATGTTGGCATAGGCGTCGTCCCAGTCAATTTTCCGCGCGTCGCTGGACATCCCCTGCCCCTCCGTGTTTTGCCAGATATAAACCGAAGCGGAGGATGACCGATGCCGACCACCGATCTCAAGTCCCGTTTGAACGACCCCACCCTGCTGGCCGCGAAGGCCTATCTTGCCGGCAACTGGACGGGGGCCGATGACGGGGCGACCTTCGAGGTGACCAACCCCGCCCGCGGCGACGTCATCGCCACCGTGCCCGACCTCGGCCGGGCCGAAACCGCGCGGGCCATCGCCGCGGCGGAGGCGGCGCAAAAGGACTGGGCCGCGCGGACCGGAAAAGAGCGCGCGGCCATCATGCGTGCATGGTTCGACCTGATGATGCAGAATCAGGAGGATCTGGGCATCATCCTGACCGCCGAGATGGGAAAGCCGCTGGCCGAGGCCAAGGGCGAAATCGCCTATGGGGCGGGTTTCGTGGAATGGTTCGCCGAAGAGGCAAAGCGGATCTATGGCGAGACGATCCCGGGCCACCAGACCGACAAGCGGATCAGCGTCATCCGCCAGCCTGTGGGCGTGGTGGGCGCGATCACGCCGTGGAACTTTCCCAACGCGATGATTGCCCGCAAGGCGGCGCCGGCGCTGGCCGCGGGCTGCAGCTTTCTCATCAAGCCGGCGGGCGAGACTCCGCTTTCGGCGCTGGCGCTGGGTGTGCTGGCCGAACGGGCGGGCATTCCGGCCGGCGTGTTCTCGGTCATCACCTCGGGCAGCTCGGCCGAGATCGGCAAGGAGTTCTGCGAAAACCCCGCCATCCGCAAGATCACCTTTACCGGCTCGACCGAGGTCGGGCGCATCCTTCTGGGCCAGGCGGCCGAGCAGGTCAAGAAATGCTCGATGGAGCTGGGTGGCAACGCGCCCTTCATCGTCTTCGACGACGCCGATCTGGATGCGGCGGTCGAGGGCGCCATCGTCTGCAAGTTCCGCAACAACGGGCAGACCTGTGTGTGCGCCAACCGTATCTACGTGCAGGCCGGCGTCTACGACGCCTTCGCCGACAAGCTGGCCGCGGCGGTGGACAAACTGACGGTCGGCGACGGGCTGGACGAGGGCACCGATCTGGGCCCGCTGATCTCGCAAGCCGCGATGGAGAAGGTCGAGGCGCATCTGTCCGACGCCACCGCAAAGGGTGCAACGGTGGTGAAGGGCGGCCAAAGGCATGGCAATGGCGGCACGTTTTTCGAGCCCACCATCGTCACCGGCGCCACCCAGCAGATGCAATTCGCCTGCGAGGAAACCTTTGGCCCGCTCGCACCGCTGTTCAGGTTCGAGACCGAGGATGACGTGATCGCCATGGCCAACGACACGATCTTCGGGCTGGCGTCTTATTTCTACGCCAAGGATATCAGCCGCGTCACCCGGGTGGCCGAGGCGCTGGAATATGGCATCGTTGGCGTCAATACTGGGCTGATTTCCACCGAGGTGGCGCCCTTTGGCGGCGTCAAGCAATCGGGGCTGGGCCGCGAGGGCAGCCGTCACGGCATCGAGGACTATCTCGAGATGAAGTATATCTGCGTCTCGGTTTAGCGGCGCAGGCGCCCGGCGTTGCGGCACTGCCCCGTCGGTGCGTTACCGAGGCGGGGCATTGCAGCAGCATGGCGGCTTTCACCGTTGTCGAGACCATGGCCGAGATGCAGCGCGCGCCGCCGGGCGGTGATCGGCCTGCGATCCCCAAGACGCCGGTACCGATCTGATCCCCAACTGGCCGCGACCGGCGGCTATCGGAGGGACAAGGTCCAGGGGCTGGCCATCGCCACAGATTGCACGATGCCGGTGCCCGCCAACGAAGACAGGGTGGACGACCATTCGGGCGCGAGGATGTTCCTTGCGCTGCCGCAGGGCTGACGCGGCCCGCAACGCCGGGGCCTTTTGCCGGGACCGTTTCAAGAACGCCGAGGGACCGCGCGGCATCGTGCCGGATGCGATCGAGAATGGCGAAACGGCCCGCCCCGAACGGGAAAAGGCGGCCCGAGGGCCGCCTTTCCGATAAACGTCGTTTCGCTCAGCCGAGGATTACGACTTGCGCGAACGGCGGAAGGCGCCGAAGCCCAGAACCGCCGCGGCGAGCAGGCCGAACGAAGCCGGCACCGGAATGGTCGAGATCACCAGCTTGTCCTTGCTGATGGTCACCGAGCCGCCTTCGGGAACGACGAAGTCCCACTGTGCGGCCCAGGTCAGATCGCCCGAGCCCAGCGGCGAGGTGGTGTTGCTGAGGTTGTCCGCATCGCCATCGGTCAGCATGTCACGGATGTTGCTGTAGTAATCGATCTCCCACGCGTCCGGGTTCGGTCCGGTGATGACCTCGGTGCGGAAGCCGTTGCCGAGTTGGACGAAGGTGTCTTCGTCTTCCAGGTAGGCAACATCGTCGATGATATCGCCGATATCGAAATCAGTGTACTCGAACACCGACAGCCGCAGCGTGCGCTCGCTGGTGTTCGAGATGGTCAATTGCTCGGCAAGGTCGGAGCAGCAGCCGCCCGGGCTGCCCTGCAGCGAGTAGCGGACATCGGCGGTGAAGAGGCCGGCCTTGGCGTAGCGCGCGCTCAGCACGTCCGGGCGATCGTCGACGAACGCGTTCGTGTCGGAAACCTGGATACCCACGAGCTCCAGCGAAGTCAGCGCCTCTTCCGGGCCGGTGTCGCCGACACGGATCCAGAAGTTTTCTTCGTACATCACGTCGATGCCGTTGACGATCCAGTCGAACACGCCGCTCGGTTCGCCCGTGTAGGTGTCGTCATACCTGACGGTGGAGTTGAAATCTTCGATGGTCCAAACGGTGGCCTGTGCGGCGCCTGCCGAAATTGCGGCCACCGAAATACCAGCCAGCGCCAGATTGAAAATACGGGTCATGCCCTGTCTCCTCGTTAAATACGGCCACACGAATGAGCCCGTAAAATATACTCAGAACTGCACCTGCAGCCCCAAAACTCAATGCCTGCCCGCGTCGTAACCTTGCCCTGACGCGCACAAAAGCGGCTGCCACTTTCAGCGGTGGCATACAGATGGACCGAAGTCCTTAAGATCAGTTAACCGATTGTGGCGATTCGGATCAAGGGCGTAGCGCCTCTGTCGCCGCTCAGCGAACAACGCTCGCGCCAATCGGGGCATTGTTTCCTGAAATTGGATAAGATCATCATAAAAATATCAAAATTCCGCCACAGAGACGGCATCTCTGTGGCGGAAGGGCGTGAATCATGGCGGCCTTGCGCCCGCTTGACTCCCGATTTTCCGGTTTTTTTTTCGCACTGCCGCAAATGGCGTCAGGCCGACGCGTCCTCGCGCTCAGCGGGTGCGGGCGTCGCCGAAATCTGCTGCGCCCCATCGGTCGCGATCTCGATCCGCCGCGGCTTGAGCGCCTCGGGAACCTCGTGCACGAGGTCGATATGCAGCATGCCGTCGGCATGTATGGCGCCGGACACACGCACATGATCGGCCAGGTGGAACCGGCGCTCGAAGGCACGGGTGGCGATGCCCCGGTGCAGATACGTGCGCTCGCCCGTCTCGGGCGCCTTGCGCGCGGACACGACGAGGGCGTTTTCCTTGACCTCGACGGCCAGTTCATCGGCAGAAAACCCGGCCACGGCGATGGTGATCCGATAGCCGTTATCCGATGTTTTCTCGATATTGTAGGGCGGATAGCCCGGCTGGGCGGTTTCGCTGGACAGGACCTGATCCATCAGGTCGGCCATCCGGTCAAAGCCCACGGTCGCACGGTAGAGCGGGCCGAAATCATAGTGTCGCATGGTGTCATCCTCCATTGAGCGATGTCTGTAGTGCCCTCCCTTTGCGGCGGGACGGGCGGTCGTCGCGGACCCGGTACCGGCATCCGCAAATGTGCATTTGGGAAGGTCGTCCGCGGGTTTCAACCCCCGCTCAGGGCCGGACGAAGCGCGCGCCGATATCGCGGTCGTCACCAGTGGCGGGCAACCGGCGGATCGTGAATTCCTCTTTCGGAAACACGCCCTTGCCGGCGCGCAGGGCGGCCAGCAGCCGGTCGAGCGCGGGGCCGGCGCGGGGCCCGTAGGCCACCTGCCCGTCACCATCCTTGCCGCCGCCCGATACGATGGCGACGATCCGCGCGCGACCCGAGCCGCTTTCGAAAACCGGCGCGCCGGAGGCGCCGAATGTAACGTCGCAGGAAAACGCGTAGGCCAGCGGCCCGCGTTGCAGCACGGTGCATTCAGGCTGCCATGCGAGGGCATCCTCGCGCCCCGCGGCGTAGGACACCACGCTCACCGCCGCCCCCGGCGCCACGTGCAGGCCCGGCACGAACGGCGCCGCCGCGGCAGCGGGGATCGCCTCGGCCAGTTGCAAAAGCGCGGCGTCGTGTTCGAGCCGGACCAGCCCGTCCGCGGTCACGGGGTCGTAGCCCGGATCGACCACCGCGCGCCGCACCGCCCGGTCGAACACCGCGGTCTTGCCTGCCAGCCCTGCGCGAAAGGTGATCTGGCGCGGGTCGCGCCGGCGCGGGCCGTCATAAAGGCAATGGGCGGCGGTCAGCACCAGGTCGGGGGCGACCAGCACGCCGGTGCAGAATCCGCCGCCCAGATCGACCCGTCCGACGGCCTCCCAGCCCAGCAGGTCGTCGCGCTGGGTCAGAAGGCGCAGCCCGCTATCGGCCAGAACGGGCGCGGCCAGCACAAGGCCGATCAGGATCGCCGCCAGCCTCTGCATCGCTCAGGGCCGCACGAATTTGGCGCTGCCGGTGTCGCCGGCGGTGCCTCGGCCAAATCGGCGCAACGGCGGCGCCTCGGCGCCGATCACGCCCTCGCCCATCGCCATGCGCGATTTCATCAGCGTCAGCGCGTCACCCAGCGCGCTGCCCAGCGCCACCCGGCGCGCGCCCAGCTCGGCCATGGCCGACACGACAGAGACGATCTCGGGCCGATCGCCGCGGAAGCTGAAGACAGGCGCCCCCGAGGCGCCGAAATCGACCTCGCAGGACAGCATCAAAACCCCCGGCCGACCGGCCAGCACGTGGCAGATTTCCTCAAGCGAGGGCGCCTCCGAGCGGTCGCGGGCATAGGATACCACGCCCACCTGATCGCCCATGCCCGGCCGGCTTCCCGTGGCAAACGGCGTCAGCCCCGTCAGCCGGATCGGCCGGTCGAGTTGCAACAGCGCGAGGTCGTAGGCGACGCCCGACACCCTGTGATCGGACCGGAAGCGGTAGCGCGGATGCACGATGCCCCGCCGCACATTGCGATAGGCCTCGGCCCGGCCATTGCGCCAGCCGGCAAGGAACTCGATCCGCCCCATGTCCAGCGTCTCGCCGGTGCGCTTGTCATAAAGGCAGTGGGCCGCGGTCAGCACAATGTCGTCGCCGATCAGCGTGCCGGTGCAAAATCCGCGCCGGCCGAGGTCAAGCCGCCCGACGGCCTCCCAGCCCTTGCCGGCCTCGCCGGTCTCGAGGCTTCGCAGCGCGTCGGCGGCCGCCGGGCGTCCCATCGCGAGGACCGCAAGGAAGCACAAGATCAGTCGCAGCATGACGGCCCCTCCCTTTTCCTCGCGCCCATAGCATCCGCATGGGGCAGGATTATGTCCCTGCGTCCAGCGCCCGCGGCCGCGGTCCGCCGGTTGCCCAGTCCAAAAGCTCGACCGTATGCACGACCGGCACCCCGGTGCCGCTGCCGATCTGCATCATGCAGCCGATGTTGCCCGCCGCGATCGCCTGCGGCTGTTTCGCCTCCAGCGTCTCGATCTTGCGCGCCTTGAGCTGCTTGGAAATCTCCGGTTGCAACAGATTGTAGGTGCCGGCCGAGCCGCAACACAGGTGGCTGTCGGCCGGCTCGACCACCTCGAAGCCCGCGGTCTTGAGCAAGGTCTTGGGATGGGTCTTGATCTGCTGGCCATGCTGCAACGAACAGGCAGAGTGATAGGCCACCCGCAGCCCCCCTGCGCCCTCGGGCAGATCGAGCTGCATCAACAGCTCGCTGACATCCATCGCGCGGCGCGCCACCGCCTGCGCGTCCGCTTCCAGCGGATCGCCCCGGAACATGTGCGCGTAATCCTTCACCGTGGTGCCGCAGCCGGAGGTGTTGATGACGATCGCATCCAGCCCCTCGCCCGCGATCTCGGCCGCCCAGGCACGGATGTTGCCCGCGGCATGGGCGTGGCTGTCGGCGGTCTTGCCCATGTGGTGGGTCAGCGCCCCGCAGCAGCCCGCGCCGCGCGCCACCACCACCTCGCAACCCAGCCGTCTGAGCAGCCGGATCGTGGCATCGTTGATGTCGGTGTTCAGCGCCCGCTGCGCGCAACCGGTCAACAGCGCGACCCGCATCTTGCGCGGGCCCTGCGCGGGAAAGACCTGGGGCGCGTCGTTCGGGCTCGGCGCCGGCACAGCGTCGGGCACCATCTCCAGCATCGCCCTGAGGCGCGCGTCGGGCACCAGCGCCGCGACGGGCCGGCCCAGCCTGGCCAGCCGCAGCGCCAGCCGGAACCGCGCCGGATAGGGCAGGATGCGCGCCAGCACCCAGCGCAGGGCCCGGTCGGAAAACGGCCGGCGATAGGTCTTTTCGATATGGTCCCGGGCGTGATCGACCAGATGCATGTAATGCACGCCCGAGGGGCAGGTCGTCATGCAGGCCAGGCAGCTCAGGCAGCGGTCGATATGCTTGACGGTCTTGGCGTCCGCCGGCCGCCCGCTCTCCAGCATGTCCTTGATGAGGTAGATCCGGCCGCGGGGGCTGTCCAGCTCGTCGCCCAATACCTGGTAGGTCGGGCAGGTGGCGGTGCAAAACCCGCAATGCACACAGGCACGCAGGATCTCGTTCGACCGGGCGATGCCGGGGTCCTTGAGCTGGTCTTCGGTGAAATGTGTCTGCATGTCAGCGCGTCGCCATCGCGTATTGGAGGAACAGGAAATGCGCCGCGAAGGCGATCGCGGCGCAGGGCACGATCCGAAAGACCGGCCCAGCCAGGGGCTTCAGCGCCAGCACCGGCAACAGCGCCAGACCCGCCAGCCCTGCCCCGGTCACGAGCGGCACGCCGTATCGCACCAGAGCCGGACCCTGTCCCGCAACGATGTATAGCAGCCCCACGGCGCCGGCCGCCGTGGCCGCCGCCAGCAGCCAATGCCGCACGGCCCAGCCCACCGCGCAGGCCGCGACGCAGGGCAGAACCACGAAGGGTAGGCTCTCCCGCAGCATCACCCCATCACCCCCGGGTTCAGAATGCCGCGCGGATCGAACTGCGCGCGCAGCCCTTTGGCAATCGCCGCCAGCGGCGCGGGCTCGGGGTGGAACACCGGCAGCGCGGCCCGCGTCGCCTCGCGCGCCCGGATCAACGTCGCATGGCCCGCGAACGCGCCCAGCGCCGCGCGCAGATCGGTCCCCGGCGCGACCTCGGCCCAGACAAGGCCGCCGCCCCAGTCGTAGATCGCCCGCGCCCCCTCGGGCAGGCGCGCCACCAGCCCCGGCGCGTCGGACGGTTTCACCGACAGCCGCCAGACATCCCCGCCGCTGCCGGCGAAGGGCCGCACATCGCGGATACCGGCCCAAAGATCGGCCACGCGCCCTGCGTCGGTCTCGGTCTCCGCCGCGCCGAACGGCGCCAGCGCGTCGCACAGCCGCCCGGCCCGGTAGGCCACCGACGCGCCGAACCCTTCCAGCCGGAAATGGGTGCGCGCCGTGCCCGCAACCGGCGCCGGCAGATGCGCCGCCGCGCTCACCTCGAACGGCGTGCCCAGGCCCGCGGCCATCGCTGCCACCGCCCGCGCATCGTCCAGCTCCGACACCGTCACCGTCGCCGCGGCCTCGACATCGGGCAAGACCTTCAGGCTGACCTCGCTCAGGATGCCCAGCGTGCCGTGGCTGCCTGCCATCAGCTTGACCAGGTCGTACCCGGTGACGTTTTTCATCACCCGCCCGCCATTCTTGATCGCGACGCCCCGCCCGTCGACGAACCGGACGCCGATCAGCGCGTCCCGGCAGGCGCCGGCCTGAACCCGCCGCGGCCCCGACGCGTTGACCGCCACCGCACCGCCGACCGTGGGCGCGCCCTCGGTGCCCAGCAGCGCCCGGTGATCCATCGGCTCGAAGGCCAGCCGCTGGTTCTCCGCCGCCAGCGCCGCCTCGATCTCGGCCAGGGGCGTGCCCGCGCGGGCCACCAGCGTCAGCGCGCCCGGCTCGTAGAGCGTCACGCCCGCCAGGCCCGCCACCGACAGCGCCTCGCCCGCCACCGGCGCCCCGATGGGCCGCGTGCCGCCACCGACGACCCGCAAGGGCCCGCCCGCGCCCGCCACCAATTCGGCCAGCTCGGCCTCTGTTTCCGGTCTCATCATTCTTATGGCCTGAAATATCCTCGGGGGTGAATGGGCCGGAACGGCCCAGAGGGGGCAGACAGCCCCCTTACGCCGCGCGCCGCCCGGTCCGCCGCCCGGCACTGGCAGCCAGCGGAAACACCTTTGCGGGGTTCAACAACCAGCCCGGGTCGAAGACGTCCTTGACCCGCATCTGCGCGTCGAGGTCGGCATCGGCGAACTGCGTGCTCATCAGGTCGCGCTTCTCTATCCCCACGCCGTGTTCGCCGGTCAGGCAGCCGCCCACCTCGACGCAGAGCTTCAGGATATCCGCGCCGAAGGCCTCGCAGCGTTCCAGGTCGCCCGGCTTGTTGGCGTCGAACAGGATCAGCGGGTGCATGTTGCCGTCGCCCGCGTGGAACACGTTGGCCACGTCCAGCCCGTACTCTGTCGACATCTCGCCGATCCGGCGCAACACCAGCGGCAGCGCCGAGACCGGGATGGTCCCGTCGAGGCACATGTAATCGTTGATCTGCCCCATCGCGCCGAAGGCCGATTTCCGCCCCAGCCAGATCTTCGCGCTTTCCTCGTCCGATCCGCTCTCGCGCAACTCCACCGGGTCGTGGCGCCGGGCGATCTCGGTGATCAGCGAAAGCTGCGCGTCGATCTCGGCGGGGCTGCCCTCGACCTCGACGATCAACAGCGCCTCACAATCGGGATAGCCGGCATGGGCGAAAGCCTCGGTCGCGCGGATGCAGGGCCGGTCCATGAACTCGATGGCCACGGGCAGGACGCCCGCCTTGATGATGTCGGCCACGCAGGCGCCGGCCACTTCCGACGAGTCGAACCCCATCAGCACCGGCCGCGCCCCCTCGGGCTTGGGCAGGATGCGCAGCGTCGCCTCGGTCACCACCCCGAGCTGCCCCTCGCTGCCGCAGATCAGGCCCAGCCAGTCGTAGCCGGCGGCATCCAGATGCGCGCCGCCCAGCTCGACCACCGTGCCATCCATCAAGACCAGCGTGACGCCCAACAGGTTGTTGGTCGTGACCCCGTATTTCAGGCAATGCGCCCCGCCCGAATTCATCGCGATATTGCCCGAGATCGCGCAGGCCAGCTGCGACGAGGGGTCGGGGGCGTAGAAAAACCCCTCTTCCTCCACCGCCCCGGTCACGCTGAGGTTGGTCCGCCCCGCCTGCACCCGGATGATACGGTTGTCGTAATCGGTCTCCAGCACCGCGTTCAGCCGCGCCACGCCCAGGATGACGCTGTCGGCCGTGGGCAGCGCGCCCCCCGCAAGCGACGTGCCCGCTCCACGAGGGACCACCGGCACACCCTCTTCGTGGCAGATCCTCAGGGCCGCCGACACCTCCTCGGTCGATCCGGGCAGGATTGCCGCCATAGGCGCGCAGCGATAGGCGGTCAGCGCGTCGCATTCGTAGGCCCGGGTCTCGGTCGGGTCGTCGATCACGGCCCGTGCCGGCATGACCTCGCGCAGGCGCTCTACCACCCTGTCCTTCTTCGACAGGATCGACGGGTCCGGCTCTGGCAATTCCATGGCGGGCCTCCTCCCTATTGGTAAGAAATTATAACCAATCTTGCCGTCTGGCAAGACACTTCCCCAGGCCTTACGCTCCGCGCATGGAACTGATGCAGCGGATCGCCCTCTTCAGCCACGCCGACGCTGTGGCGCTCGTCCTCTGGCTGGCCGCCTGGGTCGGCATCGGCGCGGTGATCGAGCGCGGCGCAGGCGCCGCCCGGCCCTCGGTCTCGGTGCTGATGGCGCGCTACCGTCATGACTGGATGAAAAATCTCGTCACGCGCCAGCCGCGCATCTTCGACGCCAACATCCTGTCGACGCTGCGGCAGGGCACGACCTTCTTCGCCTCCGCCTCGATGATCATCATCGGCGCGGGGCTGGCGCTGATCGGCAATACCGAGCGGCTCCTGGGGCTGGCCGAAGACCTCACGCTGGAAACCGCCCCGACCGTGGTCTGGGAGGTCAAGATCCTCGCTGTGCTGCTGCTCGTCGCCAACGCGTTCCTCAAGTTCGTCTGGTCCCACCGGCTTTTCGGATATTGCGCGGTGGTCATGGCCGCGGTCCCGAACGAGCCCGACGACCCCATAGCCTTCCACCGGGCCGGGCAGGCGGCCGAGGTCAACGTCGCCGCGGCGCGCAGCTTCAACCGCGGCATGCGCTCGCTCTATTTCGCGCTCGGCGGGCTTGCCTGGCTCTTGGGCGCCGTGCCGCTGATCGGGGCCACCTTTGTCACCGTCGCCGTGCTCTGGCGCCGCGAATTCGCCTCGCGCGCCCGCCGGGCGCTGCTCGACTGCACGCCAAAGTGACCCGGGGCGCCGCGCCGCTCTGGCAGACTGGCCGCGAAAGGAGACCGCCGATGCCCCGCCTGATACCGCTCTTGCCGTGCCTGTTCGCCGCCCTGCCGCTCTGGGCGGAGCCCGCCGAAATCGTCGCCGCCACCGCCGAGCCAACCCGCGACACCTGGCGTTTCTCCGTCACGCTGCGCCACCCCGACACGGGATGGGAGCATTACGCCGACGGCTGGGAGGTGTTGGCCCCCGACGGCACCCGGATCGGCCTTCGCAAGCTCCTGCATCCGCATGTCGACGAACAGCCCTTCACCCGCAGCCTGACCGGCGTCGCCGTTCCCGCGGGCGCGACCCGGATCACGATCCGCGCCCGCTGCAGCCGCGACGGATGGACGGGAACGCCCGTCACGCTCGATCTCAAGAACTGACCGCCCGCTTCTTCTGGCCGAAAATATCCTCGGGGGGTGAATGGGCCGAAGGCCCAGAGGGGGGCGGACAGCCCCCCTGACCTCAGCGCCGCCCCTCGCGCAGCCAGGCCCCGAGGCTGAAGAGTGCGGCCAGCGCCAGGAACGCCCAGGCCGGGGCGAGCGGCAGGATCGTCACATCGGCGGTCAGATACGCCTCGCGCGGGGTGATCCCGATCCAGCCGCGGCCAGCGGCCAGCCGGCCCTCGCGCACGGTGCGGATGTCGGGCACGCCGTCCTCGACGGCCAGCAGTCCACCGCGTGTGGCCTCGACCGCCGGGCTCAGCTTGTCGCCGCTGGCGATGGTTTCCTCGAATTCCCGCGGCGCGGCGGGGCCCAGGGCGATGACGGTGTCCATCTCCTCGTCGGAGAGGCGATAAAGCCCGATCTCGGGCCCCTCGTAGGTGGCGGTAAACCGGCCCGGCGCGCTCTCCTCCAGGTCCAGCGTCACCGTTTCCCCGTCGGGCCGGGTGACCTCGACGCTGCGCGCGCCCTCGGCCAGCGACCGGCGGGTGATCGTCATCACCTGACCCTCGGCCTCGGCGCTCAGCGCCTCTTCCTCCAGTTCGGGCTCTTTCATCATCCAGTGGGCCAGCCGGCGCAGCAGTTCGAGCTGCGGGCCGCCGCCCTCGAAGCCCCGGTTCCACAGCCACGCGTGGTCCGAGGCCATCAGCGCGACGCGCCCCTCGCCGACCCGGTCGAGCACCAGAAGCGGCCGCTCGTCCATCCCCGACATCACCACCTGCCCGCCCACGGGCTCCAGCTCGATCAGGCGGAACCAGCGGCCCCAGTCGCCGCCGGCCGCGGCCTTCAGCCCCTCGGTCACCGGGTGGCGCTGGCCCAGGTCGGTGATCGCGGGGCGATAGCCGTCCTCGATCACCCGCGCTGTGGGCGTGGCGGGCAGGATATCGGCCAGCGGCGAGCGGAAGATCGAGTCGGCGGTTGCGAAATCGGGGCCCGCCGCCACCAGCACCGCGCCGCCCTCCTCGACATAGCTGCGCACGTTTTCGAGGTAGATCATCGGCAGGATGCCGCGCCGCTTGTAGCGGTCGAATACGATCAGGTCGAACTCGTCGATCTTGTCGAGAAACAGCTCGCGGGTGGGAAAGGCGATCAGCGACAGCTCGGTCACCGGCACGCCGTCCTGTTTTTCGGGCGGCCGCAGGATGGTGAAATGCACCAAATCCACCGCGCTGTCCGATTTCAGCAGGTTGCGCCATGTGCGCTCGCCCGGGTGCGGTTCGCCCGAGACCAGCAGCACGCGCAGCCGGTCGCGCACCCCGTTGATCTGCACCACGGCGGCATTGTTGCGCTCGGTCAGCTCGTCCGGCGCGGCGGCCAGCCGGAACTGGATGACGTTGCGCCCGCCGTGGCCCAGCGTCACCGGCAGCTCCAGGTCCTGGCCCACGGGCACCCGAAATGTCTGCGGCTCCTGCCCGTCGATGGCCACCGACAGCTCGGCATCTCCACCCAGCCCCGCCGGGACCGCGCCCTGATCCTCGATCCTCAAGGTCAGCGTCACCTCTTCGTCGATGATCGCAAAGGCCGGCGCGTTCTTGACGATCAGCCGCCGGTCCCAGTCGGTGTCGTGGCCGGTCAGCAGGGTATGCAGCGGCGCGGGCAGGTCCGGCGCGCGCTCGATATCGTGCAGCTGCCCGTCGGTCAGCAGGATCGCGCCGGCCAGCCGCGCGCTGGGCTCTTCGGCCAGCGCCTCGGACAGCGCGGTCATCAGCAACGTGCCCTCGTTGCCGTCGCCGTCGCCCAGCCGCACCACGCGCAGCTCGGTGTTATCCATCGCCGCGATCTCGGCCTCGACGCGGGCCACGGCGCGGGCCGTCTGGTCGGGGCGGTCGGAAATGCGCTGGCTGGCGCTTTCGTCGACCACCAGAACCACGATATCGCTGAGTGGCGTGCGGTCCTCGCGCTGCAGCGCGGGGTTGGCCAGCGCCAGCAGAACGGTTGCCGCCGCCAGCCCCCTGAGCCACCAGCCCGCCAGCCCGCGCCAGAGCGACAGCGCCACCATTGCCACGCCCAGCGCCACCAACGCCCACAGCACCGGCCAGGGCAGCAGCGGGTCGAAGATCACCGCGCCGCTCATTGGCCCAGCCTGTCGAGAAGGGCGGGCACGTGCACCTGGTCGGATTTGTAGTTTCCGGTCAACACATGCATCACCAGATTGACCCCGAAGCGATAGGCGATCTCGCGCTGGCGTTCGCCGGCATAGCCACGGCCCACCGGGAACATCGCCGCGCCCTGGGGATCCACCGCCCAGGCCGCCGCCCAGTCGTTGCCGCCGATCACCACCGGCGTGACCCCGTCATTGAGATCGCGAAACGGCATGCCCTCGGCGCGTACCGCATCGGGCGGCGCGGCCTCGACCCAGACATCGCGGCTGGCGTGCCGGCCCGGGAAATCCTGCAACAGGTAAAAGGTGCGGGTCAGGACGTGGTCCGACGGCACCGGCTCCAGCGGAGGGACATCGAGGGGGCGGGCGATGGCCTGCAGCTTGCGCCCCTCGGGCGAGCCGCCGCCGAACCGCGCCACGTCGGCATCACGGGTGTCGAACAGGATCATGCCGCCCGTGCGCAGGTAGCGGTTGAGCTTGGCGTAGGCGTCAGGCGAGGGCAGCGGCTGGTTTGCCGTGACCGGCCAGTAAAGGAACGGGAAAAACGAAAGCTCGTCGGTTTCGAGGTTCACGCCGATGGGCGCGGCGGGCTCGATCGACGTCCGCTGAAACAGCTTGTCCGACAGCCCCCTCAGCCCTGCCTCCGCCACCTGGTCGACCCGTGCATCGCCGGTGACCACATGGGCCAGCACCACCTCGCTGGTCGCCCGCAGCGCCAATTCGTCGTCCGCGCCCGATTGCGCGCGGGCCTCGACCGGCAGGATGAGGCCCAGCGCCAGCACGGCGGCCAGCCCCGCTTTCGCGCTCCTGAGCCGGCCCGACAGCCACAGCGAGGCCAGGATATCGGCGGCCAGCAGGATCAGCGCCAGCGTCAACAGCGCCCCCTTGAGCGCGGTCTCGCGCGTCACCGCCAGCCCCTCGACGGGGATCCGCGCAGGCCATGCGCTGGCCGCGAGCTCGGTATCGGGGCCGATGACGTTGAGCGCAAGCCGCCGGTCCTCGCCGGCATAAAGCCCCGGCGGCAGGTCGGCCGAGGGGCGCGCGTCGGCCAGCCGCTCGCCCGGCACGCCGGACAGCCGCCCGGCATCTTCGATCTCGCCGAAGCCGTTCAGCACCGCCTCGGCCACCCAGGTGGTGCCGGCCAGATCGGCCGCCGCGGGCCGCGCGGGGCGGGTCGAGACTGCCAACCGTTCGAGCATCTGCACGAAGAGACCCGAAAGCGGCAGGGTGGACCATTCGGCGTTGGCGGTGACGTGAAACAGCACCACCTGCCCCTCGCCCAGACGCTTGCGCGTGACCAGCGGCGTGCCGTCGGTCAGCGCGGCGATGGACCGCTCGGCAAGCTGCGGGTCGGGCTGGGCCATCACCTGGGCGCTGACGCGCACATCGTCGGGCACGTCGAGACCGAAGAACGGCGAGGTTTCGGCGAAGGGGCGCAGGGCCTTGGGCTCGCCCCAGCTCATCGCGCCGCCCACGCTGCGCCCGCCCGCGCGCAGCCGCACCGGCATCAGCGGGTCTTCCTCGGCGCGGCTGACATCGCTTGCGGCCAGCCGCGGCCCGGCAAAGCGCAGCAGAAGGCCGCCATCTTCCACCCAGCCCTCCAGCTCTTGGGCCTCGGCCCCAGCCAGCGTCGCCACGTCGGCCAGCACGATCACGTCGGGACTGGCCAGGATGATATCGGCAAGCGTGCCGTCGATCAGGTCGGCGGTGGGCGCAAGCGCCTTGTCCAGGTAGAAAAGCGGTGAGAGCAGTTGCAGCCCCTCGCGGTCGTCGCGGCCCGCGATCAGCGCCACCTCGCGGCGCTTGAGGCTGTCATCGGTCAGGCTGACCGCCCCGGCCGAGCGCACCCCCGCCACCGAGAACCGGGTTATGCGGTTTCTCAGTTCGGGCGGCAGCACCATCTCGACGCGGGCCTCGGCCTCGCCCGGGGCAAAGGCCGCGTTGGCCCGCGCGAGGTCGCGCTCGACGCCGGCGGGGTCGAGCCCGGTGGCGACCAGCCCCACCTCGGCGCCGTCGCCCGTGCGGGCCCGAAGCGCGGTCAGGCTGATCGCCCCGTCGGCGAATTCGGCAGGGCGCAGCGCATAGGCCGGGCGCGGGCTTTCGAAGACGCGCAGATTGCCCGAGGCCTCGAACGTGGCCAGCAATTCGCGCCGGCCGGGGTAATCCACCCCGCCCGACATCCAGAACGTGTCGAACCCGCCTTCCAGCCCCTCGGCCCATTCGACAATCGTCCGGGCGTCGGGCATCCACGGTGTGGGCTTGAGCCCGGCCAGCCGCGCCCGCCATGCCTCGGCCGCCTGGAACGGCAGGCCGCCATCGGGCAGGTCCGTGGCCTGCACCACGGCCACGGGCCGGGCATCGCGCGCGGCCTCTTCCAGCGCGGCGTCGATCCTGTCGATCCGGCGCGACCAGTCGCGCGCATCGGCCCATGTGCCGTCCACGAAGATCAACACGGGCCCCGACCCGCTACGCTCATCCTGCGGGTTCAACACGGGTCCGGCAAAGCCCACGATCACCGCCGCGACCGCCAGAATCCGCAGCAGCAACAGCCACCAGGGCGTGGTGTCGGTCTGGTTCTCGTCGTCGCTGAGCCCCAAAAGCAGCACCACCCCCGGAAACCGCCGGCGGATCGGCGCGGGCGGCACGGCGCGCAGCAGCAGCCACAGCACGGGAAGCGCGGCCAGCGCCCAAAGCAACAGCGGCGCGGTAAAGCCGATGGGGCCCAGCATGAACATCAGCGCACCCGTTCGAGCGCGCGGAACAGCCACAAGAGCGCGCCTTGCGCGCTGTCTCCGGTATGGTGGCAATGGTAGTGCCAGCCGGTGGTCCGGGCGAGGTGGTCGAGCCGCGCCTTGCGGGCGGCAAGACGGTCGAGATAGCGATCGCGCAGATCGCCGGCCTTCAGCGTCTCGTGCACCATGCTGCCGCCCATGCTCTCAAAGATCGTGCGGCCGTCAAAAGGAAACGCCTCTTCCGCCGGGTCCAGCACCTGCAGGATCGCGCCTTTCACCCCGCGGTCGGCGGCCTTGGCCAGCGCCGCCTCGACGGGCGCGAGATCGCCCAGGAAATCAGACACGAAAAGCGCGCGGGAATGGGGCGGCATACCGCGGGTTTCCGGCGCGCCGTAATCGGGCGCCTCGCGCTCGGCGCTGAGGGCCTCGGCAAGGCGCAGCAATTGCAGCGGCCCAGAGCGCGGCGGCAGGCCCATGCCCGACAGCCCAACCCGCTCGCCCCCGCGCATCAGCAGCACGGCCACGGCCATCGCCAGCACCCGGGCACGCTCGGCTTTGGTTGGGTGATCGCGGGCGCCCGAAAAGCCCATCGAGGCCGCGTCGTCGACCCAGAGCAGCACGCTTTGCGCCGCCTGCCATTCCTTTTCGCGCACGAAATGCGCGTCCGACCGGCCCGAGCGGCGCCAGTCGATCATCCGCGCCTCGTCGCCCGCATGGGCCGGGCGGTATTGCCAGAACTCGTCGCCGGTGCCCGACCGACGCCGCCCGTGTTCGCCCAGCAGCACCGTGCTGGCCAGATGCTCGGCATCGGCCATGAGCGGCGGCAGCGGCGCGGCCAGCGCCTCGGCGCGGGAACGAAGGGCGGCGGGGTGGCTCACGCGGCGGCCTCGACGCGGGTGATTTCCTCGGCGACGGCCGAGATGATACCGCCCAGATCCTCGCCGCGGGCCCGCGCGGCAAAGCTGAGCGCCATGCGGTGGATCAGCACGGGCGCGGCCATCTTGAGCACGTCCTCGGCCGAGGGCGCCAGCCGGCCCTCCAGCAGCGCCTGGGCGCGGACCGTCAGCATCAGCGCCTGCGCCGCGCGCGGCCCCGGCCCCCAAGAGACGTTCTCGCGCACCGCCTGCGCCGCCTCGGCCTCGCCGGGGCGGCAGGCGCGCACCAGGTCGAGGATCAGCTCGACCACCCCTTCGCCCACGGGCATCCGCCGCACCAGCGTCTGCGCCGCGATCAGCTCTTCGGCGGTGAACACGCCGCGCGCCTCTTCCTCGGCAACGCCGGTGGTGGCGATCAGGATGTCATGCTCGGTCTTGCGGTCCGGGTAGGGCACGTCGATCTGCACCAGGAACCGGTCGAGCTGGGCCTCGGGCAGCGGATAGGTGCCCTCCTGCTCGATCGGGTTCTGGGTGGCCAGCACGTGAAAGGGCGGCGTCAGGGCATGGGCCTCGCCGGCGATGGTGACAGATTTTTCCTGCATCGCCTGCAACAGCGCCGACTGGGTGCGGGGGCTGGCGCGGTTGATCTCGTCTGCCATCAGGAGCTGGCAGAAGATCGGCCCCTCGATGAAGCGGAAGGCGCGGCTGCCGTCCTGGGCCGTCTCCAGCACCTCCGAGCCCAGGATATCTGCGGGCATCAGGTCGGGGGTGAACTGGATGCGCGCGCCGTTCAGGCCCATCACGGTGGACAACGTGTCGACGAGCCGCGTCTTGCCCAAGCCCGGCAGGCCGATCAGCAGGCCATGACCGCCGCAAAGCAGCGCGGCAAGCGTCAGATCGACCACGCGCTCCTGCCCGATGAACCGCTTGGTGATGCTGGCCTTTGCCTCGGCCAGCTTGACGCCAAGCGCTTCGATCTCGGACACCAGCTGCGCCTCGTCGCTCATGACATTTCTCCCTGCGGTTATATGTGGCACCATTAAAGGCAGATATCTCGCGAGGCACAAATGGCAAAAACCGATGCCGGACAAATGATCGTGAAACCCTCGGCCGAGTCGCTGGCCGAATCGGCACGGGCCGCCGGAACGCGCGGATTGCCGCCGGTTCATGCCTGGAACCCGCCGTTTTGCGGCGATCTCGACATGCGCATCGCGCGGGACGGCACGTGGTTCTACCTCGGCACGCCGATCGGCCGGCCCGAACTGGTGCGGCTGTTTTCCACCATCCTGCGCCGCGACGGGGAGGATTATTTCCTCGTCACCCCGGTCGAGAAGGTGGGCATCACAGTCGACGATGCCCCCTTCGTGGCGGTGGATTTCGAGGCGAAGGGCGCGGGCGAGGCGCAGTCCCTCACCTTCCTGACCAACATGGGCGACAAGGTGACGGCGGGGCCCGACCACCCGATCCGGGTCGAGCGCGACCCAGAGACCGGAGAGCCCTCGCCTTACGTTCTGGTGCGCGACCGGCTGGAGGCGCTGATCGACCGCAAGAGCTTTTACCGGCTGGTCGAGATTGGCGCCCATGCCGAGCATGAGGGGGATAACTGGTTCGGCCTGTGGTCGCGCGGGCGGTTCTTCCCGGTCATCCCCTCGGCCGAACTGGGGTAGGCGTCAGCAGGCCGCCCGGTCGGCACAGCCCGAGGCAGCGGTTTCCAGCTCCAGCGTGGCGTGGTCGATGCCGAATTCCTGCGCGAGCATCGCCTTGGCGCGCGCGGTGATCTCGGGGAATGCGGCGACACGGTCACCGGCAATCACCAGGTGCGCCTCGAGCGCGGTTCGCCGCTCGTCGATTTGCCACAGGTGCAGGTGGTGCACGTCCTCTACCCCATCCTCGGCGGCCAGCCGGTCGTGCAGCCTGTCCAGCGGCGGGGCGGCGGGGGTGCCCATCATCAGCATCCGGATCACCGGGCCGATCTCGCGGCCCGCGTGCCACAGGATGTAGCCGGAAATACCCAGCGTCACCAACGGGTCGATCAGCCGCCAGTCATAGAGCAGGATCAGGCTGCCGGCCACGATCACGGCGACCGATCCCAGCGCGTCGGCCAGGTTGTGCAGGAACGCGGCGCGGATGTTGACGCTGTCCTGCGCCATGCGCCAGGTCAGGTAGGCCGTCACCGCGTCGACGATGAGCGCGAGGCCGGCAATAACGACGACGATCCAGCCTTCCACGCCGGGCGGGTCGATCAGCCTGCCGATGGCCTCGTAGATCAGGAACAGCCCGATCAGGATCAGCGCGTTGAGGTTGATCAGCGCGGCCACGATCTCGGCCCTGCCATAGCCAAAGGTCATGCTCTCGTCGCGGGGGCGGCGGGCGATGCGCCGGGCGGCCAGTGCCATGATCAGCGACACCGCGTCGGAAAGATTGTGCACCGCATCCGCGATCAGCGCCAGCGAGCCCGACAGGATGCCGCCAACGATCTGCCCCACCGTCAGCAACAGGTTGGCCGCCACCGCCCAGGCCACCCGCCTATCGCCCGTGGCGGCGTCTACATGAGGGTGGCGATGGTCGTGCGGCATGGGCGGAGTTTGGGCGCGGCGTGCAGCCGATGCAAGCACGCCAACTCCCGTTTAGCGCACGGCCATGACCGTGCAGGGCGCGTGGTTCACCACATGGCTGGCCGTGGTGCCCAAGAGGTAATCCTGGATGCGCGGATTGGCCGATTCCATCACGATCATGTCGATGGACTCGGATTGCGCCAGCTTGACGATCTGGCGGTGCGGCGCGCCTTTTCGGACCAATAGACGGACAGCAACGTCGCCCGCAGGATTCTCTTTTAGGAATTTCTTGAGCCGGTCCATCCAGAAGGCCTCGGAATCGTGGATGTTGAGGTTTCGCTCCATCTCGGGGACGACGGTAGCGAGGATCACCTCGGCGCCGTGCCAGCGGGCCTGCCGCAGCGTCTCGCCATAAGCGGGATGGGCGAGTTCGGCGTGGCGCAGGTTGAGCGGGCACAGGATCTTGTGGATATCGCGCGGCATGTGGGGGCTCCTGCAGGGAACGGTTGCGATTTCCCCGCTACATAGGGCCGGCGCCTGCCCGGCCCATGTCGCAAAGCGCCGATGTAGAGAGCGGAAGCGGCGTTTAGTGCGCCTCCGCCCAGTTCGCGCCCTGCCCCGCGTCCACGACCAACGGCACGTCGAGCTGCACCGCCGGCTTCGCGGCCCCCTCCATAACGTTGCGCACCGCCGCGACGGTGTCGTCCACCGCGCCCTCCTCGACCTCGAAGATCAGCTCGTCATGGACCTGCAACAGCATCTTGGCGGGCAGGTCGGCTATCGCCTCGGGCATGCGGACCATCGCCCGGCGGATGATGTCGGCCGCCGTGCCCTGGATCGGCGCGTTGATCGCCGCGCGCTTGGCGAACCCCGCCTGCGGGCCCTTGGCGCCGATCTCGGGCGTGTGGATGCGCCGTCCGAAAAGGGTCTGAACGTATTTGTGCCCTTTGGCGAAGGCGATCGTTTCGTCCATGTAGTCCCGGATGCCCGGGAAGCGTTCGAAATAGCGGTCGATGAAGCCCTGCGCCTCGCTGCGCGGGATGCGCAGGTTGCGCGCGAGGCCAAAGCCCGAAATCCCGTAGATCACGCCGAAATTGATCGCCTTGGCGCGGCGGCGCACCTCTGGCGTCATCTCGTCCATCGGCACGTCGAACATCTCGGACGCGGTCATCGCGTGGATGTCCTGCCCTTCGCGGAACGCCTCTTTCAGCGCGTCGATCTCGGCCATGTGGGCGAGGATCCTGAGCTCGATCTGGGAATAGTCGAGGCTGACCAGCACGCGGCCCTTGTCGGCCACGAACGCCTCGCGGATGCGGCGGCCCTCTTCGGTGCGCACGGGGATATTTTGCAGGTTCGGGTCGGTCGAGGCCAGCCGCCCGGTGATCGCCCCGGTGATGACGTAAGAGGTATGCACACGGCCCGTCTCGGGGTTGATGTGGTCCTGCAGCGCGTCGGTATAGGTCGATTTCAGCTTCGATAGCTGGCGCCAGTCGAGCACGCGGGCGGGCAGGTCGTGGCCTTCGGCGGCGAGGTCTTCCAGCACGTCGGCGCCGGTGGCATAGGCGCCGGTCTTGCCCTTCTTGCCGCCCGAGAGGCTCATCTTGTCGAACAGGATCTCGCCCAGTTGCTTGGGCGAGCCCACGTTGAATTTCTCGCCCGCCAGTTCGTGAATCTCGGCTTCCAGCCCGGCCATCTTTTGCGCGAACGCATTGGACATCCGGCTCAGCGTGTCGCGGTCCACCTTGATTCCCGCCATCTCCATACCGGCCAGCACCGGCACCAGCGGGCGTTCCAGCGTCTCGTAGACGGTGGTGACCTTGCGCTGGTGAAGCTGCGGCTTGAAGATTTGTGCCAGCCGCAGGGTGATGTCGGCGTCTTCGGCGGCGTATTTCACCGCCTCGTCGATCGGCACCCGGTCGAAGGTGATCGCCGATTTGCCCGTGCCCAGCAGCGACTTGATCGGGATCGGGTCGTGTTCGAGGTAGCGTTCCGAGAGCGCATCCATCGAATGGCCGTGCAGCCCCGCGTTCATCGCGTAGGACATCAGCATCGTGTCGTCGATCGGCGCCACCTCGATGCCGTAGCGGGCCAGAACCTTGGCGTCGTATTTCATGTTCTGGCCGATCTTCATCACCGCCGGATCTTCGAGCAGCGGCTTGAGCATCGCCATCGCCTCGTCCAGCGGCATCTGCCCCTCGGCCAGCGCGTCCGATCCGAAAAGATCGTCGCCCGCGCCGCGGTGGGCCAGCGGGATATAGCATGCCTGTCCCGGCTCGACCGACAGCGAGACGCCCACCAGGTCGCAGCGCATCTCGTCTAGCCCGGTGGTCTCGGTATCCACCGCCACCCAGCCACGAGCGGTGGCGCGGTCCACCCACGCCTGCAACGCCCCTGCATCGCGGACGCATTCGTAGCTGTCCGGCGCAAAGGGCAGCTTGTCGGGCGCGTCGGGCGCGTCGGGCGGGTTCGCGCCGGCCGGGTCGGTGTCGGCGATCACCGGAGCATCGACGCCCAGCCCGTCGGCGATCCGCTTGGTCAGGGTGCGGAACTCCATCTCGGTCAGGAAACCCAGCAGCGCCTCGGGGTCGGGCTCTTTCACCTCAAGATCGTCGAGGGTGAATTCGAGCGGCATCTCGGCATCGAGCGTCACCAGCTTTTTCGACAGCTCGATCTGGGCGCGGTTCTCGATCAGGGTCTGGCGGCGCTTGGGCTGCTTGATCTCCTCTGCCCGGTCCAGCAGCGTTTCAAGATCGCCGAAATCGTTGATCAACAGCGCCGCGGTCTTGATGCCAATCCCCGGCGCGCCGGGAATGTTGTCGACGCTGTCGCCGGCCAGCGCCTGCACGTCGACCACCCGGTCGGGGCCGACGCCGAATTTTTCCTCGACCTCCTCCACCCCGATCCGGCGGTTCTTCATCGCGTCCAGCATCTCGACCCCGCCGCCGACCAGCTGCATCAGATCCTTGTCCGAACTGATGATCGTCACCCGCCCGCCGGCCTCGCGGGCCTGGCGGGCGAGCGTGGCGATGATGTCGTCGGCCTCGTAATTCTCCTGCTCGATGCAGGCGATGTTGAAGGCGCGGGTCGCCTCGCGCGTCAGCGGGATCTGCGGGCGCAGGTCCTCTGGCATCTCGTCGCGGTTGGCCTTGTACTGGTCGTAGAGGTCATTGCGGAAGGTGTGGCTGCCCTTGTCGAAAATCACCGCCACATGGGTGGGCGCGTCGGGGCCGGCGTTATCCTCGACGTATTTGTGGACCATGTTGCAAAAGCCCGACACGGCACCCACCGGCAGCCCGTCGGATTTGCGCGTCAAGGGCGGCAGCGCGTGGAAGGCACGGAAGATGAAGGCCGAGCCGTCGATCAGGTGCAGATGGCAGCCCTTGCCGAATCCGGTGCTCATGTCGCCGCGCGCCTCCTGTTGGTCCGCCCTTGGTATTGGCACGAAGCCTCGCGCGCTTCCAGCCGTTTGCGGGCTCAGGCGCAGGGGGCCGTCGCTGCCTCATCCGCCTCCAGCGCGATCAGACGGCGCAGATCGGGCGCTGCGATCCGGCCCAGATGCGCCGTGCGGCCGACCACCAGCGCGGGCGTGCCGACAAAGCCGAAGCGTCGGGCCAGCCCGGCGCTGACCGCAAGCTGCCGGTCGATCGCGGGGGCCTGCATGTCGGCGACAAGCCGCTCGCCGTCGATGCCCAGCGCCTCGGCCAGATCGCGCAGGTAGCCGGGGCTGGGTGCGAATGACGACCGGGCGAGGCGCAAATGCATCGCGTCGCCCGCCCCCTGCCGTTCAGCCGCAAGCGCCGCCCGCGCGGCCAGCACCGACCCCGCCCCTAAAAGCGGCAGCTCGTGCCAAACCAGCCGGATCGGCGGGTCGGCCGCGGCCTTGAGGTCGAGCAGCAGCGGCGTCAGCACCCGGCAATAGGGGCAACGGAAATCGGAAAAATAGGCCACCGGCACGGCCTCTCCGAGCGCCGCGCCAAAGAGAAGGGCGCAGATATCGCCCCCGGGCGCCGCGGCCGCGGGCGCCTCGCCGGCATCGAGCCCGGCGAAGAGCGCCGTGCCGGCGGAAAACTCCGCCTGCGCGGTCCGCCGAAAGCCGGGCAGGCCCGCCACCGGCACGAAATCGAAGCGGCGGGGCACCATGCGGCGGTAGAGACCCGGCCCCGCGGACAGCGCCGCGGCGGCCAGCGCCGCGCCCCCCAGCCACAGCAGGTTGCGGCGGGTATGCTCGGTCATGCGCTCACCCGAACATGTCCAGCGCCTCGGCCAGAATCGCCTCGGGCGCGTCCTCTTGCACCAGGTGCCCCGCACCGGGCACCCGCACCAGCCGGCAGCCCGGCAACATCGCCGCCAGCCGCTCGCCCGCGGCCAGCGGTATCCATTGGTCCTCTTGCCCCCAGATCAGCCGCACCGGGCAGCGCAGGCCGGGATACCCCGGCTCGACCTCGTCGGTATAGGCCATGTCCATCTGGGCGATCTGGCGGTAAAAGGCGGGCTGGCCCTCGGCCCCCAGCCAGGGCGCAATGTACGGATCGAGCGCCGCATCCGTCAGCCCGGCATGGCTGGAGGTGCGGATATAGGCGGCCAGCAACGCGCGCTGCATGTAGTCGGGCACACCTGCGAATGCCGCCTCGTGGCGTTTGACATGGGCCACGAAGGCGCTGCCCCACGGGCGCAAGGCCACCGGGTCGATCAACAGCAGCCGGTCGTAATCGAGCCCGTCCAGGAGATGCGCGCGCAGCGCCGTGGCACCGCCGAAATCGTGGGCGATCACGCCCGGCGCGTCGAGCTGCCAATGGGCGAAGAGCGCCGCCAGCACCCCGTTCTGCACCCCAAGCGACACGTCGCCGGCGGGCTTGGCCGAGGCCCCGTAGCCCAGCAGGTCGTACAGGTAGACCCGGTGGCGCACCGCCAGCACCGGGGCGATGCGGTGCCAGACATGCGAGGAAAACGGCGTGCCGTGGATCAGCACCAGCGGCGGGCCCTCGCCCATCACGCGCGTCGCGATCTCCTGCCCGCCGACGCGGACCGGCACCGGCGGCGGCAGAGGCATGTCACTTCACCTTGCCGGCAAAGCTTTCATGGATGAATTTCTTGTCGCAATAACCGCATTCGACCCACCCCTTGTCCTGCGGGATCTGCAGCCAGACCCGCGGATGGCCGAGCGCGGGGCCGCTGCCATCGCAGGCCACGCGCCATTTGCTGACGATTTCGGTCTCCGGCGCCGGGGTGTCTTCGTCCTGTCCGGGGGCTTCGACGGGCATGGATTGGGCTCCGATCATTGTCGTGGCGGCGGGGTCGCCTTACTTCGGAGGGCATGATAGCGATTGGTCCGGCACGGGCAAGCGGCGCGAAAAGGGGGCGGCATGGGCGAGAACGCGATCGAAATCGAGGGGCTGACCAAGACCTACGCCGCCAGCGGCAGCCAACCCCCGAAAGAGGCGCTGAAAGCGGTTGATCTGAACATCCCGGCCGGGTCGATCTTTGGCCTGCTGGGCCCCAACGGCGCGGGCAAGTCGACGCTGATCAACATCCTGGCCGGGCTGGTGCTGAAGACCTCTGGCCGCGTGCAAATCTGGGGTTTCGATCAGGACGTCAACCCGCGCCAGTCGCGCGCCTCGATCGGGGTGATGCCGCAGGAACTGAACATCGACCCGTTCTTCACGCCCCGCGCCGCGCTGGAGGTGCAGGCGGGGCTTTACGGCGTGCCGAAATCCCAGCGCGTGACCGACAAGGTGCTCAAGGCCATCGGGCTGGAAGACAAGGCCGACGCCTATGCCCGAAACCTTTCGGGCGGGATGCGGCGGCGGCTGCTTCTGGGCAAGGCCCTGGTGCATCGGCCGCAGGTTCTGGTGCTGGACGAGCCCACGGCCGGCGTCGATATCGAGCTGCGCCAGATGCTGTGGGCCAATATTCGCCGGCTGAACGAGGAACAGGGCACGACGATCATCCTGACCACCCATTACCTGGAAGAGGCCGAGCAGATGTGCGACGAGATCGCCATCATTAACCATGGCGAACTGATCGCGCGGGATTCCACCGCCGCGCTGGTGGGGCGGATGGACGCCAAGACGCTGGTGATCCACCCCGACGGCGACGCGACGCTGCCCGAAATGCCCGCCGGCGTCGAAAGCTGCCAGCGGCGCGACGGCGCGTTCTGCTTCACCTACCGCCGCGGCGAGATCGCCACCGGCGCGGTGCTGGAGGCGGTGCGCAAGGCCGGTATCGTGATCCGCGACGTGGCCACCGAAGAACCCGACCTTGAGGATGTGTTCGTGGCGCTGACCTCGGACAAGGGCAAGGCCGCCTGAGGCCGGCGACCATGGCCCGCGTGATTCTCTTCAACAAGCCCTACGGGGTGCTGTCGCAATTCACCGATGCCGAGGGGCGCAAGACGCTGGCCGATCATATCGACGTGCCCGGCGTCTATCCCGCAGGGCGGCTGGACCGCGACAGCGAGGGGCTTTTGGTGCTGACCGATGACGGGCGGCTGCAGGCGAAGATTGCCAGCCCGAAGCACAAGACGGAAAAGACCTACTGGGTGCAGGTCGAGGGTACACCCGACACGGCGGCGCTGGATGCGCTCTGCCGTGGCGTGACCCTCAAGGACGGCCCCACCCGCGCCGCCCGCGCACGCCTCATCGACCCGCCCGCCGGGCTCTGGCCGCGCGATCCGCCGGTCCGGTTTCGCAAGTCGGTGCCCGATTGCTGGCTGGAACTGACCATTTCCGAGGGCCGCAACCGGCAGGTGCGACGGATGACGGCTGCAGTGGGCCACCCGACGCTGCGGCTGATCCGATACCGGGTCGGCCGCTGGACGCTGGAGGGTCTCAAGAACGGGGACTGGCGGGAAATTGGCAGGGGCTCGAACGGGACCGGGGTGTGAAACACCGCGGACCGGCCGAAACCGGGCCTGCGCTGCAACCGCGCGGTTTATCGGCCGATCACGGCATCGCGGGCCGACTCGGCGGCGATCCGCCGGATGTCGCAGCGCGCGATCGAGATGTCGTCCAGGTTCCGGTCCGACATGGTTTCCAGTTCCCTCAAGGTCTGGGCGTAGACCTGCCGCCGCAGTTGCCATGTCTGGTACTGCTCAAGCTTGCGCCCGATAAGGTTTTGCCACTTGGCGGGAAAGATGCCCGCCTGAAGGACTGCATTGCGTTGCATGGTATGCTCCTAGCCGTATTGGGCGCCGCACGGACGCCGTTTTCCCTCCCGTTTTCGTGTAGCTATCCCCCGAACGCGCCATTCGGCCTCTGGGATGTAAAGGGACCCCCTGCAAGGCGGAGCCCCGGCGCGAGCAGCCGATGCTGCATCAGCATTGCTGCACTGCAGTATACTTGGGCTGGATGCGGCGGTTTAGAAGATGCCTTTTCGGAACAGCCGCTTTGCCCGGGGTGCAACGCCCCGTGCCGAGATTGCCCTTTAGAAAGGCGTCACGCCGCAAAACGCGGCCCGGCCAGCATCGAAGGCCCGGCGCGGGCGGGGCCTTTTGCAGCCTAACGCTTTTGCAGCATCCGCCCCAGGGGGCGCCCGGCGAGAATATGCATATGCATATGGGGCACCTCTTGCACGCCGTCGTCCCCGGCATTGGTGATCAGGCGGAACCCGTCGCCGCCCTCACCGGGCTGGATGCCCCTCATCCGGCAGATCTGGCCGATCACGCGCGAAAAGTCGGCAAGTTCCGCGTCGGACGCCTCCAGCGCGAAATGGTCGTAGCAGACGTAAGGGCCTTTCGGGATGACCAGCACATGCACCGGCGCCTGGGGCGCTATATCGTTGAAGGCAAGCGTGTGCTCGGTCTCCATCACCGTATCGTTCGGGATCTCCCCGCGCAGGATCTTTGCGAACACGTTCTGGTCGTCATAGTCATAGGTCATCGGGGCGCTCCTCAATCGGCAAAGAGATAATGGGCGGCGGCGATTTCGCGGGCCTTGTCGTAGGGCAGTTCGAGAAACTGCGCCAGCGGCGCCGCGTTCTCATCGACGCTGGCCGTCTGCCGCATGCGGTAGAGATGCGGGAAATCGGCGTCGCGGATGCGGTCGCTCTCGAAGATCACGTCGTTGCGGATGGTGGGCAATAGCCGGTCCATCACCTCTTTCGGGGTATGCTCTCCGGCCAGTCCCACCCGGTGGGCATGGCCGATGAGATACTCGTCGGTGAACTGGCACTGAACCTCCAGCATCTTGGTCTTGGACCGGTCCGAATAGAAATCCTGCATCAGCTCGAGGCTGGCTGGGTCGAGACAGATGATCAGCCGGTCGGTATCGTAATAGTCGAACAGCATCCGCATCAGCGCCCGACGGTGGCGGGTGCGCTTTTCCAGCGATGCCTGGATGCCGCCGAGATTGGGCAACGCCGTGTCGGCCTCGTCGAAAAGATACTCGACCGCCGGCAGGTTGGTCGCCTGCCGCACCCGGTCGACCAGGCGTTTGGCCACGTGCCATTTCTTGCAGGTCACGATCAAGAGCTCGCGCTCGCGCCCGAGGCTTGCCTCTTTTTCCCAGAAACGGGGCGCAAAGCGGCGCCCGACCCGGCCGCGCCCGGTGAGAAACTGAAACAGGCTGAGCCCCTCGTTGGAGATGTCGAAATCGAGCTTGCGGCTGGCATAGAGCGCGCCGAGCCGGCGCTTGAGCTCGCGCGCCTCCGGCGAGATCTTGCGCGCGAAGAGGAAATCCTGACCGAGCAGCAGGTCGTAATGGTCGTTGTAGAAGGTGACCGGCATCCCGTAATCGGAAAACATCAGGAAGGTCAGCGTGCGGGGTCGCAGCTCGACCTCGGGCACCAGATGGCGCACCAGGGTCTGGAAAAACGTCTCGTCGGGAATCCAGGTGGTGCGGAAAAACCGCACGATGTCGGGCCGGGCGCGGCAAAAGTCGAGCACCGCCTCGATGGTCGACCGGCGCAGGCACCACCACTGGCTGCCGATCATGATTTGCAGGTCGGCCGGGATCTCGCGCTTGAGCCCCAGACGTTTTTGCAGGTCATAGGCGGCGTAGAACAGTCGCTTGTATTTCCGTTCGTTGAAGAAATGGCGATAGACCAGCCGGTCGCCCTTCATCCCGGTCTTGATCCAGTCGGACTCGAAGAAATCGAAGCTTTCGATATAGTCCACGTCCTCGGCATCGAGGTAGGAATGGGTGTATTCGGCCGATTTGATCGCCATGCAGTCGCCCGACAGCATGTAGAAATGGGTGGCCTTGGGAAACGCCTCTTCGGCCGCCTCCACCGCGTTCAGCGTGGCCTCGACCAGCGACCATTCCCCCCAGCCGCATCTGATGCGTTTCTTGGCGAATGTCACCGAGGGGTTGGAGTCGAGCGCGGCACGGATCGCGTCGTAATCCGTCTTGGGTGCGCGCGCATCGAAATGGATCGCCATCAGGTCGCCCGCCGCGGTCAGCCGCTCGGCCTGCTTGATGATCGCATCCGGATCCTTGTGGCATAGCAGGATGAAGGCGATCTTGGCCATCGGCCCCCTTTTTCCAAGATTTCGCCGTGCCGTTTGCGGGACAGGGCAGATATGGCGGTCAGCCGTTGAAAAAACCGTATAACTTTGCTTTCTACATGTCACCGGAGCCTGTGCAATGGCTCGTCGCAAAAAGGAGTAGCGCCCATGGGCTTTCCCGGCACCTGGATGACGACGAGCGAAAGCATGGTCTACCGCGTCGTGCCGAAATGCGCCTGCTCCACGATCGGGCAGATCATGTTCTACTCCGATCACGGCGAATTCTTCGACGGCGACGTGCACGACGCCACCGCGGGCCTGCACAAATGGGCGCTGGAGGACAGCCACGCCCCCATCGAGCGCGTCGTGCGCGGGCACGAGGCCTATGCCTTTACCTGCGTGCGCAACCCCTATTCGCGCATCCTGTCGTCCTTTTTCGACAAGATCTGCGGCATCCAGCGCAACGGCAAACGCTACCGCGGCAAGCTGGTGCCGCTATTGGTCCAGAAATACGGCATCGAGGTCGGCGGCGAGGACGGCAAGCAGGAGTTCGACCAGATCAAGAGCTTTCGCCGGTTCCTGCTATTCGCGCGCGACACCATCCGCTGGCGCCGCCCGATGGACCCCGACATCCATTGGTCGGCCATGTCTGGGCATGTCTCGACCTTCATCGTCAATGGCGGGCGTTACGACCACATCTTCTTCACCGAAAAATTCAACGAGGGGATGCAGACGGTGCTCGACGCGGTCGAAACGCCCCATGGCGTCACGCTCGACGAGATACCGCGCTTCAACGAATCCCAGGGCCACGGGCCGGAACGCGCGCATCCGGTCGAAGACTATTTCGACGACCTGTCGATGCACCTCGTCTACGAGATCTACAAACGCGACTTCGTGCTGTTCAAATACGATTTCGAAAACCCGGGCAACAAGATGCCCATCGGCGAGATCGACCTCGACGAGGTGCACGCCAAGCTGGGCGACTAAGCGCGCGCCGTCACGTCAGCCCGTGTTCCCGAAACAGCGCTTTGAGGTCGGCCTCGGCGCGGGCGCCGATATGGCTGATGATCTCGCTGGCCGCGATGCAGCCCATGCGCCCGCAGGTCTCCAGCTCATGGCCATGGGTCAGCCCCCAGAGAAAGGCCCCGGCGAAGAGGTCGCCCGCGCCGGTGGCGTCGACCACCCGCGTCGGCACGGCGGGCGCGTGCCAGCGCTGCCCGCCCGACAGGATATGCGCCCCGTTCTCGCTGTCGGTGCAGGCGACGATGTCGATCTCGGCGGCCGCGCGGCTGAGCGCCGCGTCGAAATCGTCGGTCTCGTACATCGACAGTATCTCGGCGCGGTTCGCGAACAGCAGGTCGACATCGGCCCGGATCATCCGGCGAAAGGCGTCGCGGTGGCGTTCCACGCAGAACGGGTCGGACAGGGTCAGCGACACGCGGCCGCCGGCCGATTTCGCCGCGCCGATGGCCCGCGCGAAGGCCTCGTGGCTTTCGGGCCCGTCGAAGCGGTAGCCTTCGAGGTAGATCCACTCGGCGCCCGCCACCTGACGTTCGTCGATGTCGGACGGCGTGAGGTGCTCGGTCACCCCGAGATAGGTGTTCATCGAGCGTTCGCCGTCAGGCGTGACCAGCACGATGCATCGCCCGGTTTCCCCGTCGGTCTCCTTCGGCGCGGGCGGCGTGTCGTACTCGGCCCCCTGCGCGCGCAAATCATGGGCGAAGATCGCGCCCAGCTGGTCGTCCTTGACCTTGCCGACATAGGCCGTGCGCCCGCCCAGATGCGCGATGCCCGCGATGGTGTTCGCGGCCGATCCGCCCGAGATTTCCTGCGCCGGGCCGATCTGTCCGTAAAGATGCACCGCGCGCTGCATGTCGATGAGCTGCATGATGCCCTTCTCGATGCCATGCGTGTCGAGAAAGCCGTCTTCGGCATGGGCCAGGACGTCGACAAGGGCGTTGCCGATACCGACAACTTGGTAGGGTTTGGTCATTCGGTTTTGTCCTCAAAGGGGCAGAGATCGCGGATCAGGCAGGTGGGGCACATGGGCTTGCGCGCCTTGCAGGTGTAGCGGCCGTGCAGGATCATCCAGTGATGGGCGTGGCGCTGGTATTCGGCCGGCACGTTGTCCTCGATGGCGCGCTCCACCGCCTCGACGGTCTTGCCCGCGGCCACGCCCGAGCGGTTGCCGAAGCGGAAGATATGGGTATCGACCGCCTGCGCGGGCAGGCCCCACCACATGTTCAGCACCACGTTGGCGGTCTTGCGCCCCACGCCCGGCAGCGATTGCAGCGCGGCGCGCGAGGACGGCACCTCGCCGCCGTAGTCGTCTACCAGGATGCGGCTGAGCTTTATCACGTTCTTGGCCTTGTTGCGGTAAAGGCCGATCGTCTTGATATGCTCGATCAGCCCATCCTCGCCGAGCGCCAGCATCTTTTCCGGCGTGTCGGCGATCTGGAACAGCCCCCGCGTGGCCTTGTTCACCCCCGCATCGGTCGCCTGCGCCGACAGCGCCACGGCCACCACCAGCGTGTAGGCGTTCACATGCTCCAGCTCGCCCTTGGGCTCGGGCTCGGCCGCGTGAAAGCGGCGAAAGACCTCGGTGATCTTATGATAGCCCATCTGCTGTGCCATGCCCGCCGGTATGCCCCGCATAGGGGCCGGGGGCAAGCGGGCGGGGCCAGGTGTTTTGGCGCAGGTTTCGGGTCGCCGGAGGGCGCGCCGGCGCCTATTCTCGGGGCATGGCGCAAGGAGGACGCGCAATGAACGAGATGACGGAACCCGGCTATCACTACGCGGTCATGCGCCGCGCGATCGAGCGGATCGACGCGGCCGGCGGCGCGGCGCTGTCGCTCGACGACCTCGCCGCCGAGATGAACATGAGCCCGGCCCATTTCCAGCGCCTGTTCAGCCGCTGGGTCGGCGTCTCGCCCAAGCGCTACCAGCAATACCTGACGCTGGGCCATGCGCGCGCGCTGATGCGCGAGCGGTTCACCACGCTCGAGGCCGCCGATGCGGTCGGGCTGTCGGGCTCAGGCCGGCTGCACGATCTGTTCGTGCGGTGGGAGGCGATGAGCCCGGGCGAGTTTGCCCGCCGCGGCGCGGGGCTGACCATCGCCTACGGGTTCTTTCCCAGCCCCTTTGGCGAGGCGTTGGCGATGGGCACGGACAAGGGGCTGTGCGGGCTGGCCTTTACCGACGAGACAGGCCGCGAGGCGGCCCTGGCCGACATGACCGCGCGCTGGCCCGAGGCGCGGGTCGTTGAGGCGCCCGAGCGGCTGGCGCCGCTTGTCGAGGCCGCCTTCGCTCAGAAAGGCGAGGCGCGGCTGCACCTGATCGGCGGTCCGTTCCAGATCAAGGTGTGGGAGGCGTTGCTGGGCGTGCCCTCGGGGCAGGTCACCACCTATTCGGAAATCGCGCGCGCCGTCGGCCACCCCACAGCCGTCCGCGCCGTGGGCACCGCGGTGGGCCGCAACCCGATTTCCTGGCTCATCCCCTGCCACCGCGCGTTGCGCAAGTCGGGGGGACTGGGCGGCTATCACTGGGGCCTGCCGGTCAAGCGCGCCATGCTGGCCTGGGAGGCCGCCCGCGCCGATGCCAGGGCCTGAGACGGGCCCTGCGCGGAACATCGCCGACCGCGCCGGGCGCGCAGTGGGTTGGGGGCGCGGCACGCCATCTGCTATGCTAGTGGCAAAGCGATCCGAACCCATGAGGCCAACATGACCCGAGCACGCCATTCCCTGCTTCTGACGACCGCCGCCCTTGTGGCGCTGACCGCCTGTACCGATCCGAACACTCCGACCAACGACCCCTATCAGCGCACCAAGGAAGGCGCGATGGTGGGCGGCCTCGTCGGCGGCGTTCTGGGCGCGATCACCGCCGACGATTCCGACGAGCGCGGCCGCCGCGCCGTCGTCGGCGCGGCGCTGGGGGCCGCGGCGGGCGGCGTGATCGGCAACCAGTTGGACAAGCAGGCGGCCGAGCTGCGCCGCGACTTCGGCAATGACAGCATCATGGTGGTCAATACCGGCGACCGCCTGATCGTGACCATGCCGCAGGACATCCTGTTCCCCACCGACAGCGCGACGGTGAATCCCGGCCTGCAAGGCGATCTGCGGGTGCTGGCAGGCAGCCTGAACGATTATCCCAACACCACCGTCGACATCATCGGCCATACCGACAACACCGGTGCGTCGGAATACAATCAGGATCTGTCCGCGCGCCGCGCGACCTCTGTCGCCTCGGTGCTGACCGGCGCGGGCGTGTCTCCGGCGCGGCTGCGCGCCTACGGGCGCGGCGAGGATCAGCCGGTGGCCTCGAACCTCACCCCCGAGGGCCGGGCGCAGAATCGCCGGGTTGAAATCGTCATCCTGCCTTCTGCCTAGGCCCGTATCGGCCGGGATCTGGGGCCGGGGCGTCGCGCCCGGCCCCTTTTCCATTGCTGAAACCCGCGAAGCGGTCATATCTTTTGACCAAAGGGAGCGCCGCATGCCGTTTCAGAAGGTCGACACCGGAAAACGCTCGCAGGCGGTCGTGCATCAGATCGAACTGCTGATCCTGCGCGGCATCCTGCGCCCCGGCGATAGGCTGCCGTCGGAACGGGAGCTGGCCGAACAGATGGGCGTTTCGCGCCCCTCGCTGCGCGAGGCGGTGGCCGAGCTTCAGGCCCGCGGCCTGCTGAGCAGCCGGGCCGGGTCGGGCATGTATGTCGCCGAGGTGCTCGGCTCGGTATTTTCCGAGGCGCTGATCCGGCTTTTCGAATCCCATGACGAGGCGGTGTTCGACTATGTCGCCTTTCGGCGCGACATCGAGGGGCTGGCGGCCGAACGCGCCGCCCGGCTGGCCTCGGACACCGACCTCGAGGTGGTCGACACGATCTTTCACCGGATGGAGGCGGCGCACGGCAAGCGCAACCCCGACGACGAGGCACGGCTGGATGCCGAATTCCACCTCTCGATCATCGAGGCGGCGCATAACGTGATCATGCTGCACGTCATGCGCTCGATGTTCGACCTGTTGCGCGAGGGCGTTTTCTACAACCGCCAGATCATGTTCCGCCAGCGCACCACGCGGGCCATGCTGCTGGACCAGCACCGGGCGATCAACGAGGCGGTGCAGGCCCGCGACCCTGCCGCGGCCCGCGCCGCCGTCGTGGCCCATCTGGACTATGTCGAGCAGGCCCTCAGCGACCACCTGCTGTCAGAGCGGCACGAGGCGATTGCCCGGCTGCGGCTGCAGCACGCCCAGGGCAAGGACTGAGACGCGCGAAACGGCGGTTAGTCGTCGCTGAATCGGGTTGGTTCGCCTGGCGTCCAGCGCTGCCATTCGATGGCGGCGTGTCCGCGCCTGCGAGGCGGCGCTTCCCCGCCCGTCCCGGGTAGAGGGGGGCGCCTGGCGCGGAGAATCGAACATCTCGCCTGGCGGCGCATGGCGGATATGGGACATTGTCCCACAAGAAAACCCGGCCGGTAAGGCCGGGTTTACTGCTGAGCGGTCTGTCTCGCGCCTCAGTGAAGCTTGGCGCCCACCTGCTTGATCGCGTCGTCGATCAGCGCGTTGCCCTTGGCGTCGGTCATCTGGCCCGAGAGCACATCGGCGGCCGCGGCCGTCGCCACGGCGATGGCCCGATCACGCACCTGGCGCAGCGCGCCGGCCTCGGCCGAGGCGATCTGCTCTTCGGCGGCCTGCAGGCGCCGCGCGATCGAATCCGCGATGTCCTTCTTCGCGGACTCCGCGGCATCTTCGGCCTCGCTGCGGGCGTGGGCGATGATCGCCTCGGTCTGCTCCTTGACCTCGCGCTGCTTGCGCTCGTACGAGGCCAGCACCGTCTGGGCCTCTTCGCGCAGGGCCTTGGCCTCGTCCAGCTCGCCGCGGATCTGATCGGCCCGCTTGTCCAGCATGGCCACCACCTTGCCCGGCACGCCCAGCGCGACGAGAACGCCGACGAAGATCAGGAAGGCGATCAACACCACGAAGTCGGTGTTGTAGAGCGAGAAGAAGGGACCCGTTGCAGCCAGCGCCGGGCTGGCCATGAGCGACAGGAGAATGGCAAGTCGTTTCATGGTCGCTACCCCTTCAGCCGCGCGGCGACGGCGGACTCGACCGAGGCGGCATCGGTACTCTGACCCAGCGCCTCGACGATCTCGCGCGCAGTGGCGCGGGCCACCTCGGTGACGTTTTCCAGCGCGCTCTCTCGAATTTCCTCGATGCGGCCTTCCGATTCCGCGGCCTTGGCCGCGATCTCGGCATCGGCCTTGGCGATGGCGGCGTTCAGGTCTTCCTGGATCTCGGCCTTGGCCTCGGCGATGATCTTGTGCGCCTCGGCCCGGGCGTCGGCCAGAGCCTTGTTGTAGGCCTCTTCGGCCTGCTGGGCACGCAGCTTGAGTTCCTCGGCCATGGCGAGGTCGTTGGTGATGGTTCCCCGCCGTTCGGCCAGAACCGCACCGATGCGCGGCAGGGCGATGCGCGACAGGACGTAGTAGATCACGACGAGCGTGACGATGAGCCAGAAGATCTGGTTCGGAAAGGTCGAAAAATCGAGCTGCGGCATGCCGACAGCCTCACCGCCATTTCCGGCGGCATCGGCCGCGTGCGCGGCCCCCTCTTCGACAGCGTTCGTTTCTGTTGCCATGTCGTCCCCCTGGAACCCGGGTTTACACCGGGTGGGCGCGTGTCGTCACCCCCACCCGGCCGTAAGGATCGGTTCGGCGGGTGCTTAGACGGCGAACATCAGCAGAAGCGCGACGAGGAACGAGAAGATCCCCAGAGCTTCGGCGAACGCGATACCGATGAACATGGTGGCGGTCTGCGAAGCGGCCGCCGAGGGGTTGCGCAGCGCGCCCGAGATGTAATTGCCGACCACGTGGCCCACACCGACGGCGGCGCCGCCCATGCCGGTACAAGCCAGACCAGCGCCCACATAGGCACCCATTTGAACGATATCGCCTTCCATGTCGATTGCTCCTTACGTTGGAAGTGGCAGAGATGCGTGTGTCGATTCAGTGATGCGGATGCAGCGCATCGCGCAGGTAGACACAGGTGAGGATCGCGAAGACATAGGCCTGGATGAAGGCCACCAGCGTCTCCAGCGCGTAGATCGCCGTGATCGCCAGGATCGACAGCGGCGTGACCGCGATGCCGATGCTCGAGACCAGGATGAGCGAGGCGAAGCCCGCGAAAACCTTGATCACCGCATGGCCGGCCATCATGTTGCCCATAAGTCGGATAGAGTGGCTGACCGGGCGCACGAAGTAGGAAATCACCTCGATGAAGGCCAGGATCGGGCGCAGCGCCAGCGGCGCCTGGTCGATCCAGAACAGCCGCAGAAAACCCATGCCGTGCTTGACGAACCCCAGGACGGTGACGCTGATGAACACCGCCAGCGCCATCGTCGCAGTCACCGCGAGGTGCGAAGTGGTGGTAAAGGCGGTGGGCAGCAGCCCGAGGAAGTTGCTGAACACGATGAAGATGAACAGCGTCATGATGTAGGGGAAGTACTTCAGCGCGTCCTTGCCGGCGACCTCTTCCACCATCTTGTAGACGAAGCCATAGGCAAGCTCGGCCACCGACTGGATGCGGTTCGGCACGACGGCGCGCCCGCGGGTGCCGATCACCAGCAGCAGCACCACGCACAGCACCGATATCGCCATCCAAAGCGTCACATTGGTGGGGGTGTACCAGCTGACCGGCCCGTCGCCGAACAGCGGCTCGACCAAGAACTGGTCCATCGGATGGATCTGGAGCCCGCCTTGTGCTTCTTCTGCCACCGTTTCAATCCCCTTCACCTTCGGCCGTGTCGGCCGACTGTTGCGCCTGAACCTCTTGCGCGGATCGCATCATCGTCCTGATGCCGGCCGCGAGGCCCAGAAGTACGAACAGCACCAGAAACAGGGGAATCGTGCCCAGCAGGACATCCAGCCCGTATCCGATGCCGAAGCCGATAACGATACCGGCCACAAGCTCGATCACCATCCGCCAGGCGAGGCTCGCCTGGGAATAATGCTCTTCCCGATGGGGTTTCGGCGGCTTATGCGCCGCCTTCGCAGCCTTTATCCGCGCCTCGAGACGCGCGAGGCGCTCTTTCTCGGCCGGATCCATCATATGCGAACGCCCCTCGGACAGTCGCGGCGAACGTAGAGAGCGGCGGCGACCAAGTCAAGCGCCTCAGAAACGGTGTAAGTTTCTGTTATTGTTATGTTTTACTCGGGCGCGGTATTGGACGGAACGCCCGGCTCATCCGGGTGCATATTCAACCAAACGGTTGACGGTTGGCGCGCGGCATCGCAAAGCTGCGGCCATGTCACAGGATCTGGACCAGGTTTTCGCCGCCCTTGCCGACCCGACCCGGCGGGCGATCCTGTCGATGCTGCTCGAAGACGACATGGCCGTGACCGACGTGGCCGAGCCGTTCGAGATGTCGCTGGCCGCCATCTCGAAGCATCTTGCCATCCTCTCGCGCGCAGGGCTGATCAGCCAGGAAAAGCGCGGCCGGGTCAAGTGGTGCAAGCTGGAGCCCGACGCCCTGCGCGAGGCGTCGGTCTGGATGCAGGGCTTCGGCCAGTTCGAGGCGGTCAACCTCGACGCCTTCGAGCGGTTTCTAGAGGCAGAGCTGAACGGGTGACGCGGGCGCCCGGTAGCCTTGGCAAGATCATTGCCCATGGTCGTGCCGATGACGCTGGCGTCGCGGGTCCTCAGCCGTCGTTCTTTAACAACAGGGTCAGCGCCAGCACCGTCAGCGCCACCCCGACCAGCACGATCCCGCGCGGGGCACCGTGGCCCAGGACGATCTCCCATCCGATCACCCAGGTCGGTGTCAGGTAGGTATAGGCCATCACCTTTGCCGCCGGCAGCCGCAGCGCCGCGTATTGTAAAAGCACGAAAGTCATCGCGCTGGCGCAGATGGCCAGGTAGAGCAGCACCCACCAGACGCGCCCCGGCAGCGCCCCCCAATCGGTGGCGGCCACCGCCCCGGCGCCGTAAAGCGAAAGCACCAGAAGCGCCGCCACCATCATCCCGAAGGTAAAGGCCAGCGCCGGCTCGCCTCGGTTGAGCTTGCGCACCATGGGCGTATAGGCGGCATGCGCGATGCAGCCGACAAAGAACACCGCCTCGCCGCGGCCGATGTCGAAGGCCAGCAGCGCCCCCAGATCGGCCCGGAAGATGACCCACAGCGCGCCTGCCGCGCCGACGGCCAGCGCCAGCGCCATGCGCGGGGTCGTCACCTGCCGCAGCAGAACCCAGCCGAACAGCGCCGACATCACCGGCGTGAGGGTGAAGACCGCGGAGGTCGAGACCGGCGGCGCGGTCTTCAGCCCCTCGAACATCAGCACGAAGTAGGTCCCGAAAACGCCGCCGAGCAGGAAAAACCGCCAGGGCGCGCGGAAATGGGCCGCCTTCAGACCGGGCCCCAGGGCCGCGGCGGCCCCGATCGCGGCACCGGCCAGCGCAAAGCGGATCGCGGTCAGGGCCACCGGGTCGATGTCGTTGGCAATCAGGCTGCCGAAACTGAACGACCCCGCAACCAGAGCCGAAAAGGCCAGCATCGCCAGGTGGCCGCCGCCGGTGGCGGGGCCGCTCAGGGCCACGTCGCCGCCGCCGCCTTCAGCCGGGCGGTGCAGCCCTGCACCTTGGCCGAGCGGTGCAGATCGACATGGGTGACCAGCCAAAGCGCCACGTCCCAGTCGGGCCGGGACGGGACAAGCTCGACCAGGTCGGGCCGGTCCGCCGCGTACCAGAGCGGGGCGAACCCGATACCGGCCCCGGCCTCGACGGCGTTCACTGTGCCGAGGATACCGCTTGCGCGAAACCCGATGCGGCTGGCCGGCACGGTCTGGCGCAGCCATTGAAAGAACGAGGCGCGATGGCTTTCGTCCGAGGGCCCGACGAACCTGTGGCCCGAGAAATCGCCTTCGAGGTCGAGCGGCCCGTGGGCGTCGACATAGGCACGGGTGGCAAAAAGCGCCGAGCGCTGGACGTAAAGCTCCTGCACCACGTTGTCGGGCTCGTCCGGGCGATTGCCCGCGCGCACGGCGACATGGGCCTCGCCGTATTCCAGCCGGAACAGCCGCTGATCGGAAACCAGTCGCACCGCAAGCTCCGGGTGGTCGTGCTGGAACGCCGCCAGCGCAGGGATCAAGAGCGGCGCGATCGCCTCGACCGTCGTCACCACCAGATCGCCGGTCATCGCCGCGCCCTGGCCGCGCAGCCGGCCGGCGAGCTGGTCGAATTGCTCGTCGGTGACCTGAGCCACCTGCAAAAGGTCGTGGCCCGCCTCGGTGGGGGTGTAGCCGCGGGCATGGCGCTGGAACAGCTTCACGCCCAGCCTCTCTTCCAGCGCGTCCACGTGACGGATCACGGTGGCGTGGTGCACGCCCAGCACTTCGGCGGCGCCGCTGACCGTGCCCTTGCGCGCCACCTGATAGGCGGTGCGAATCTCATCCCAGTTGTCCATTGCCATGCTGTGCGCCACCTCACAATCGCTGTTGAATATCGTCAATTGCGTTCGCTCGCGCAAGGTACAAGTAACGGGGCGTAACCCGACACATAGAGGTCTCCCCATGCCGCATACCCTTCTCCGCATCGACAGTTCCGCGCGCCGCGCGGGCTCGGTCTCGCGCGATCTGACCGACCGCATCGTCGCGCGTCTCGCCGATGGCGACACCGACGTCATCACCCGCGACCTGGCCACCGGCCTGCCGCAGATCACCGAAAGCTGGATCGGGGCGAATTTCACCCCCGAGGCCGAGCGCAGCGCCGCCCAGCGCGCCGAGCTGGCCCTGTCGGACGAGCTGATCGCCGAGTTGAAGGCCGCCGACACGGTGGTGATCGGCCTGCCGATCTACAATTTCGCCGTGCCCGCCAGCCTGAAGGCCTGGATCGACCTGGTGGCGCGCGCCGGCATCACCTTCCGCTATTCCGAGGCCGGGCCCGAGGGCCTGTTGTCGGGCAAGCGGGTGGTTGTCGCGGTCACCTCGGGCGGCACCGCCATGGGGTCAGAGATCGACCATGCGACCGGCTATCTGGCGCATGTGATGCGCTTTCTTGGTCTCACCGACGTGACCTTCGTCGGCGCCGACCGTCTGGCGATCGACTCCGAGGCCTCGCTCGCCGCGGCGCATCTGGCGGTCGAGGCCCTGCCCCGCGCCGCCTGATCGCGGCCGCCCGCCGCGCCGTCCCTCCCCGGCGCGGCGGGCCTTTGACGCTTGACTTCGCGGGCGCGACCCGCCAAAAGCCCAGCGATATCCGGAATGGTGTATGCCTTCCGGTCCCGGGCAGTCCCGGGATCGCCCCCCCGTCAGCGAGGTTTCGCCCACGGGGGCATATCGCGTTTGGCGCATAGCGCCGGGCTGACATCGGGGGCGCCCCTTCCCACATGAGGGGGCAGGTGCAAAGGGTCGCAAGGAGGGCCAGGGGCATGTTCGAAAGTCTTTCCGACCGCCTGTCAGGCGTCTTCGACCGGCTGACCAAGCAGGGCGCGCTCAGCGAGGACGATGTCAAGACCGCGCTGCGCGAAGTGCGCGTGGCGCTCTTGGAGGCCGACGTGTCGCTGCCCGTGGCGCGCGATTTCGTCAAGTCGGTGCAAGAGGCCGCCACCGGCCAGGCGGTGACGAAATCGGTCACGCCGGGCCAGCAGGTGGTCAAGATCGTCCATGACGAGCTGGTCAATGTGCTGACCGGCGAGGGCGAGCCCGGCGCGCTGAAGATCGACAGCCCGCCAGCGCCGATTTTGATGGTGGGCCTTCAGGGCGGCGGCAAGACCACGACAACCGGCAAGCTGGCGAAACGGCTGAAAGAGGTGAACGGAAAGCGGGTGCTGATGGCATCGCTCGACGTGAACCGTCCCGCGGCCATGGAACAGCTGGCGATCCTCGGCACCCAGATCGGCGTGGACACCCTGCCCATCGTGGCGGGGCAGCGCCCCGTCGACATCGCCCGCCGCGCCAAGCAGCAGGCGACGATGGGCGGCTACGACGTCTACATGCTGGACACCGCCGGGCGGCTCTCGATCGACGAAGAGCTGATGGCCGAGGTCGAGGCCGTGCGCGACGTGACCAACCCGCGCGAGACGCTGCTGGTCGTCGACGGGCTGACCGGCCAGGACGCGGTGCACACCGCCGAGAATTTCGACAGCCGCATCGGCATTTCGGGTGTGATCCTGACCCGGATGGACGGCGACGGCCGCGGCGGCGCGGCGCTGTCGATGCGCGCGGTCACCGGCAAGCCGATCAAATACGTGGGCCTCGGCGAAAAGCTGGACGCGCTGGAGGAATTCCACCCCGAACGCATCGCCGGGCGCATCCTGGGCATGGGCGATATCGTTTCGCTGGTGGAAAAGGCCCAGGCCACCATCGAGGCCGAGCAGGCCGAGCGCATGATGAAGCGCTTCCAGAAGGGTCAGTTCAATATGAACGACCTGCGGATGCAGCTTGAGCAGATGCTCAAGATGGGTGGCATGGAAGGCATCATGGGCATGATGCCAGGCATGGGAAAGATGTCCAAGCAGATCGAGGAGGCGGGCTTCGACGATTCGATCCTGCGCCGCCAGATCGCGCTGATCCAGTCGATGACCAAGAAGGAACGCGCCAACCCGCAGATCCTGCAGGCCAGCCGGAAAAAGCGCATCGCCAAAGGCGCCGGGCTGGAAGTCAGCGAGCTGAACAAGCTTCTGAAGATGCACCGGCAGATGTCGGACATGATGAAGAAGCTGGGCAAGAAGGGCGGCCGCGCGATGATGCAAAAGGCGCTGGGCGGCATGTTCGGCAAGGGTGGCATGCCCGAGATGGTCGGCGCGGGGATGGACCCCAAGGCGCTTGAGGCCGCGGCCAGGCAGATGGGCGGCCCGGGCGGGATGCCGGGGCTGGGCGGCGGCGCGGCGCTGCCGCCGGGGCTCAGCGGGCTGGGCGACAAGAAGAAGTGATGACCTTGGCGACAGGCATACCCACAGCGCGGCACCGGCTGCGCCGGCCCGAGCCGGGCGAAGCGCGCGGCTGCGCCCCTGCGCCGGAGGCGCTGCAATGACGTGTCCCGACATCCCCCGGGTGGACACGCCCCGGCTGATCCTGCGCGCGCCCGTCGCCGAGGATTACCAGCTCTTCGAGGCCACCTTGACCTCGCACCGCGCCCGCTTCATGGGCGGGCCCCTGAACCCTTACGAGGCCTGGATGCTTTTTGCCGCCGAGATGGGCCACTGGCAGATCAACGGCTTCGGCCTGTGGACGGCGACCGCGCGAGACAGCGGCGAGGTGCTGGGCATGGCCGGCCCGTGGCAGCCCAAGGGCTGGCCCGAGCCCGAGCTCGCCTGGCTGCTCTGGCCGCGGGGCGAGGTGCTGGATATCGGGGTCGAGGCCGTCGCGGCCGCGCGCGACTGGTGCTATGCGACGCTGGGCTGGTCCACGCTGGTCAGCTATCTCGCCCCGAAGGATATCCGCGCGGTCAAGCTGGCCGAGGCGCTGGGCGCGCGGCCCGACGACACCGCCGCCACGGTGGACAGCCGCGACATCGTCTATCGCCACCCCTCGCCCGATGCGCTGCGCCGGGTCGGGGCAGCAGACCCCGCCCGGGCCGCGCGCGGCCGCCTCGTTCACCCCGGCAGCGGAGGCCGCCATGACTGACGACGCCGTCCGCGCCGCCGAGATACTCAAGCACCACCGCGAGAGCATCGACCGGCTCGACGCGATCCTGATCTATACCCTTGGAGAGCGGTTCAAGCACACCCAGGCGGTGGGCAAACTCAAGGCCGAGTACGACCTGCCCCCGTCGGACCCCGCGCGCGAGGAGCGCCAGATCGCACGGCTGGAAGACCTGGCCGAGCGCGCCGATCTGGACCCCGAATTCGCAAAGAAATTCCTGGCCTTCATCATCCAGGAAGTCATCCACCACCACATCGAACACCGGAAATAGGCGGCACCGCCCGCCCAACGCCAAACCCGAAGGAGAATAGACCATGGCATTGAAAATCCGACTGGCCCGCGGCGGCTCGAAAAAGCGCCCGTTCTATCGCATCGTGGCGGCCGACAGCCGCATGCCGCGCGACGGCCGCTTCATCGAGAAGCTGGGCACCTACAACCCGCTGCTGCCGAAAGACAGCGAAGAGCGCATCAAGATGGACATGGAGCGCGTGCAGCACTGGCTGGGCCAGGGCGCCAAGCCCACCGACCGCGTCTCGCGCATGCTGGAGGCCGCCGGCGTTCTGGACAAGAAAGAGCGCAACAACCCCAACAAGGCCGAGCCGGGCAACAAGGCCAAGCAGCGCGTCGAGGAGAAGGCAGCCAAAGCCGCCGCGGCAGCCGAGGCCGAGGCGGCCCCCGCCGAAGAGGCTGCGGCCGAATAAGCCGGCGCGCGGGCAATGCTGCGGCTGATCGCGATCTGCACCCTTCTGGGGGGCGGCTGGGCCGGCATGAAGCTGGAACGCGCCCTCCACGAGGACCGCTGCCTCGATGCTGGCGGGAGGATAGACGCGCGTGGCCTGTGCAGCGGGCAAACCCCGTGAGGCGGCGATGAGCGAGGACAGGGTCTGTGTGGCGGCGATCGCGGGCGCCTACGGCGTGCGCGGCGAGGTGCGGCTCAAAAGCTTTTGCGCCGAGCCCGAGGCCGTCGCCGCCTATGGCCCGCTCTTCACCGAGGACGGCGCGCGCCGGTTCGAGGTGACGCTGGGCCGTCCGGTCAAGGGCGGCTTTGCCGCGCGGCTGTCGGACATCGCCACCAAGGAAGCGGCGGACGCGCTGAAGGGCACCCGCCTTTTTGCCGACCGCGCCGCCCTGCCTGCCCTGTCCGACGACGAGTTCTACCACGCCGATCTGATCGGGCTGGAGGTCGTCGATACCGGCGGGGCCCACCTGGGCCATGTCCGCGCCGTGCACGACCATGGCGCGGGCGATCTTCTGGAGATCCACGGGCCGGGGCTGAAATCCACCGTGCTGTTGCCCTTTACCGGGGCCTGCGTGCCGACCGTCGATCTTGCGGCCGGGCGCCTCATTGCCGATCCGCCCGAAGGGCTGTTCCCTGAGTCCGATTCCTGATCCCATCCGGAGACCTGACATGCCCACCTCTCTCGCCACCGCATTTACCGCGATCCTTCTGGCCGGCGCGCTGTTCGCCGGGGCCGCGCAGCAGCCCGTTTGGGTGATCGTCGTGATCGCGGCCTTCGCCACCATCGCCAACGTGATGGCCCCCAATGCCAGGGCCGCCCGCGCGGCCGAGGGCAAGGGATTGGTCAAGGCGCTGCCGATGATCGTCATCAACCAGCTGATCTGGGTGAACCTCGTCTACCTGGCGGGCTATGGCGTGGCCTGGCTGCTGGGCGGGCCGGTCTTCGCCGCGCCGGTCTGGCTGTCGCTCGGCGTCTCGGCCGTCGGCTTTGCCGGGGCGGTGGCCACCGCATTGAAAGGCTGACGCGAAAGGCCGCCCATGACGGACAAACCCCGATCTCACGGGCGGCTGTCGATCTCGGCCAGCCTGACCCCGCGCGACCTGATGGACGCGCCTGCGCGGCTGAAGGGCGCGTGGACGGCCAAGGTCGTCACCCTGTTTCCGGAGGCGTTCCCGGGCGTTCTGGGCCTGTCGCTGACCGGCAAGGCGCTGGAAGAGGGGCTATGGTCGCTGGAAACCGTCGATCTGCGCACCTTTGGCAAGGGCAAGCACAAGAATGTCGACGACACGCCGGCGGGCGGGGGTGCGGGGATGGTCCTGCGCCCCGACGTGATGGGCGCGGCGCTCGACCAAGCGCAGGCCGGCACGCCGTCCGACCGCGCGCGCTGGCCGGTGATCTACCTCTCGCCGCGCGGGCGGCCCTTTACGCAAGAGACCGCCAAAAGGCTTTCACAAGCCGACGGCGTGACACTGATCTGCGGCCGGTTCGAGGGGCTGGACGAGCGCGTATTGGAAGAATACGCCGTCGAAGAGGTCTCTTTGGGGGATTTCGTCCTCACCGGCGGCGAGATCGCCGCGCAGGCCTTGATCGATTCGGCCGTCCGCCTTATACCGCGCGTGCTTGGGAATCAGGTTTCCACGGAAGACGAGAGTTTCTCCGACGGGTTGCTTGAGCACCCCCAGTACACTAGGCCCGCCGTTTGGAAAGGCCGCGCGATCCCCGACATTCTCCTGTCGGGACATCACGCGAAGATCGCCGACTGGCGGAGGGCCATGGCCGAAAGGCTGACAAAGGAACGCCGCCCTGACCTCTGGCGGGCTTACTGTGAACGGCACGGTAGGGACCCGGACGGAGACCAAGAGCTCTGAGGGCTGCATCACCTTCGCGGGGAAAATCGCGAGCGACATTGGAGACAAGCGATGGACATGATCGCGCAAATCGAGGCCGAGCAGATCGCCGACCTCGGCAAGACCATCCCGGATTTCAAGCCGGGCGACACCGTCCGCGTCGGGTACAAGGTGACCGAGGGCACCCGCAGCCGCGTGCAGAATTTCGAGGGCGTGTGCATCGCCCGCAAGAACGGCAGCGGCATCGCCGGCAGCTTTACCGTCCGCAAGATCTCGTTCGGCGAAGGCGTGGAGCGGGTGTTCCCCCTCTACTCGACCAACATCGACACGATCGAGGTGGTGCGCCGCGGCCGCGTGCGCCGGGCCAAGCTCTACTACCTGCGTTCGCGCCGGGGCAAATCGGCCCGGATCGCCGAAGACACCAATTACAAGCCCAAGGCCGGCGCCGAGGCGTAAGGAGCGGACCGATGAAAAAAGATACCCACCCCGACTATCACCTGATCGACGTCAAGCTGACCGACGGCACCGTCGTTCAGATGAAATCGTGCTACGGGAAAGAGGGCGACCAGCTGTCGCTCGACATCGACCCTTCGGTGCACCCGGCCTGGACCGGCGGGTCATCGCGCCTGATGGACACCGGCGGCCGCGTGTCGAAGTTCAAGAAGAAATACGAAGGTTTGGGCTTCTAGGCTTTCCCTTCCGCTTCCAATAGGCAAGCACACAACATATAGTGGGGGCGCGTCCGGTAGCGGGCGCGCCTTTTTGAATCCGCCAAGGGGATACCGGCGTGGCGCATATAATCGTCGTGGGCAACGAAAAGGGCGGCGCGGGCAAATCGACCGTGTCGATGCATGTGGCGACGGCGCTGGCCCGGATGGGCCACGAGGTGGGGGTGCTCGACCTCGACCTGCGGCAGAAAAGCTTTGGCCGTTATGTCGACAACCGCCGTGCCTTTTGCGACCGCGAAGGCGTCCACCTGGCGATGCCGCATTACGTCGAGCTGCCCGATGTCGACCAGTCCGACCTGGAGCCGGGCGAGAATATCTACGACCGGCGCCTGTCGATGGCCGTGGCCGACCTCGAACAGGACCGCGACTTTATCCTGATCGATTGCCCCGGCTCGCATACAAGGCTCAGCCAGGTGGCGCATTCGCTGGCCGACACGCTGATCACTCCGCTCAACGACAGCTTCATCGATTTCGACCTGCTGGCCCGGCACGACCCCGCCGACGGCAAGATCCTCGGGCCCTCGATCTATTCCGAGATGGTGTGGAACGCGCGCCAGTTGCGCGCACAGGCGGGGTTGCCGCCGATCGACTGGGTGGTGCTGCGCAACCGGCTGGGCGCCCAGCAGATGCATAACAAGAAGAAGATGGGCGAGGCGCTGGAAAACCTCTCAAAGCGGATCGGCTTTCGCGTTGCGCCGGGTTTCAGCGAGCGGGTGATCTTCCGCGAACTGTTCCCGCGCGGGCTGACGCTGCTCGATCTGCGCGACGTCGGCGTGGCGCATCTGAACATCTCCAACATCGCCGCGCGGCAAGAACTGCGCGACCTGATGGTGGCGCTCAGGCTGCCCGGCGTTTCGGTCGAGCTTTGAAGACCTTGCAGGGCGTCGGGAGCTTTTCGATCATTTTGCGCTGGGCTGCGAGGGCGGACATCCGCGCCTCGAAGGCCGCGCTGTGGTTCGGGTCTCCAGTCACTAGGCGAACAAGGCGTGTCATCGCGCATCTCCTCGGCTGTCTGACCTGATCAGCTTCCGATCGGCATATGACGAAAGCAAGGCACGCCAGGGTTGTTTTTCGGATCGTTTGGGGCGTTCAGTGGGCCGAGCCGCTCATCCGTGCCTTCCACAAAGGCACGCCCTCGGGGGCAGCGGCCGGCTTTTCGTCGGCGGCCGGCTGCGGCCTTTCGGCCACATCGGCGGGGACAGGGACGATGGACTCGGCCGCCCGGCGGCGGCGTTGCCTCAAACCGGTCAGCCCCGCCAGCATCACCAGCGCGCCTGCGGCAAGGTTGAACACCGCGGCCACGTCCTGCGCCTCGCCCAGCCGCGCACTCAACGCAGCCTCGCGCCCGCCCCGGTAAGGTTCGACCAGCAAGAAATCCGAGGCAAGGCTCCGGCCCTGTTCATCGAACGCGGCCGAAATCGCCGGGCGGAACCGCTCTCCCGCACCGAGGGTTCCGTTGATCACCACGAGGGGGCCAAAACGCCCGTTGCCCGTTGCGTAGGCTGCCAGCCACGCCGGGTCGAGCGCCGCGACATCTTCGCCCTCGGCCGGCTCGATCAGCGCCACGCCGACCGCCGCCGGCATCGCCGCCGCCCGCGCCCGCTGGCGCAGCTCGTCCTCGGGCAGCACCAGGCCGGTGGTGCGCATATAGGCCAGGACCTCGCGATAGCGCGCCTCGATCGGCGGCGCGTCGGCAGCCAGCAGCGGCACCATCAGCGCATGTTCCTCGGCGGATTTTCCTGCAAGGGTCACAGGCTCGGCCAGCGACAGGTCGAGTTGGGCCTCAAGCCGCACCTCGCCGGCCAAACCGGTTTCCTCGGCCGGGGAAAACGTCTCGATAGACGTCGCCGCGGGCGGCCCCGCCGCCAGCGCCCGACGCAGCATGTCGCGCTCGGCCTCGACCTCGCCTTGCAGCCAGGCGCCCGCACCAAATATCAATGCCGCGGACAGAACCATCGTTCCCGACCTCGAAACCGCCATTGCGAAAAGCTGTGCCATTGTTCCGCCTGTCACCGTTTTCGTTGGGGCAAGGGGTAGGCCGCGATCCGGGCGCGATTTTGGCACAAGCAGGGAGATTTGCGGCACCGACCAGCGACCGACAGCCACGGCGACCGCCGCCGCCCCCGATCGGCGTTGGGCTAGAGCTCTCCCGCGGCAGCGAAAAGCGCGTCCAGCTGCATATGCGTCTCAAGATGCGCGGCCAGCCCGTCGAGGGTCTGCTCGACCGCGGCGCCATAGCCCAGCGGGCCGACTTCGACGCCGAACCGCGCCAGCCATGCGCGGCGGAACCCATCCTCGGCAAAGAGCCCGTGCAGGTAACTGCCCGCCACCCGGCCACAGGGTGACACCGCGCCCTCCGGCCGCCCGCCGACATGCGCGAAGGCGCGGGCGCGGTCCGGCCCGTCGGTTTTGCCGATATGGATTTCGTAGCCCGAAAAGCCCGTCCCGGTCGCGGCGTGAACGGCGCTGACGCGGGTCAGCGTCTTGTCCGGGCGCATGACCGTTTCAAGGTCGAGCAGCCCGAGGCCCGCGGTCTCGCCGGGCGGGCCCTCCAATCCATCGGGGTCGAGGATACGCTGCCCGAGCATCTGGTAGCCGCCGCACAGGCCCAGCACATGCCCGCCGCGGCGCACATGGGCGGCAAGGTCGATATCCCATCCCTGGGCACGCAGGAACGCCAGATCGCCCCGAGTCGATTTCGTCCCGGGCAGGATCACCAGATCGGCGCCCGCCGGCAGTGGCCGTCCGGGTGGCACCATCGTCAGCCTTACGCCGGGCTCCAGGTTCAGCGGGTCGAGATCGTCGAAATTGGCGATGCGCGACAGCATGGGACAGACGATTTCCAGCCCCTCCGAAGTGGCGGCGGCATCGAGGTCGACGGCATCCTCGGCGGGCAGGCGATGGGCCTCGGCATACCAGGGCACGACACCGAAACCGGGCCAGCCGGTCGCTTGCGAAATCATCGCGTAGCCATCATCGAAAAGCCGCGGGTCGCCGCGGAACTTGTTGACGGCAAAGCCCCGGATCATCGCCGCATCGGCGGGGTCGAGTACCGCCTTGGTGCCCACGATCTGGGCGATCACGCCGCCACGGTCGATATCGCCGACCAGTACGACCGGCACATGCGCCGCGCGCGCAAAGCCCATGTTGGCGATGTCGCCCGCGCGCAGGTTGATCTCGGCAGGGCTGCCGGCCCCCTCGACAAGCACCAGATCGACGCCCCCCGCCAGCCGGCCGAAGCTGTCGAGCACGGGGCCCATCAGGCTGGGCTTTCTGTCGGTGAATTCACGCGCCCGCCAGGTGCCCCGCGCCCGGCCCTGAACGATCACTTGTGCGCCCGTGTCGGTCTCGGGTTTCAGCAGGACCGGGTTCATGTCGGTCAGGGGCTCCAGCCCGCAGGCCAGCGCCTGCAACGCCTGCGCGCGCCCGATCTCGCCGCCATCGGCGGTGACGGCTGCGTTGTTCGACATGTTCTGCGGCTTGAACGGCGCAACGGCAAGCCCGCGCCGCCGCGCCGCCCGGCACAGCCCGGCGACCAGCATCGACTTTCCGACATTCGAGCCGGTGCCCTGTATCATCAGCGCCCGGGTCATGATCGGCCCGGGGCCCATGGAAAGACGAAAGGTTGCACGACTTGGCCTGCTTGCTGGTCGCGGCATCCGCTCCGCCGCGTTCTGAACGATTGACAGGCGGCGCGGCCCGGCATGGAAAGCCCGGCCCGAGGCCGCCGCGTGAACGTGACGCCAATGACACCATTTGCCGCGAACCCGCAACAAAAGAACGGCCGCAAGACCAAGGGCGCGCCGATCTGCATCACCGCTCAGAGCGGGCAGCCCTCTTCCCCTCGACACCGGTCATGACGGGCCACGGCAGACCAGCCCGGCGCGCGAGGTGACCCTGCCCGAGACCGAACGGTTTCTCAGACCCCAGGTTGTTGATCCCGCGGTTCGATTGTGCGGTCCATGCCGAAGGTCGCCCCAGCCCGAAGCCAACCCGCCTTTGGTGTGGAAAAAACCGCGCCTACATGTGAAAGTTCGAACGCTGGACAGAAGTTCAGCGCAGAACGGAGCGTCATCTTGCCATATCCTGAATTCATTGCCGCATTTCCCAGCATCGACGTGCCGTTTCCCGAGGACGTCGTGCAGACCGCTGTCGTTAAGTCGGACTCCGGTTTGGTGGCCTTTTTCACCTTCCTGAAGGACCTGACTCTGCCAGCGCATTCGCATGGCGCGCAGTGGGGCACGGTGGTCGAGGGCGAAATCGAATTCACGATCGGCGGCGAGACCAAGACATATCGCGCCGGTGACAGCTACGCGATTCCGGCCGGTGTCGAGCATGGCGCCCTGATCAAGGCCGGGACCCGGGTCATCGATGTCTTTGAAGAGCCTGATCGATACCCGTTGAAGGGCTGAGCCAGGGCACGAAAGTCCAGCGACCGGGATGTTCGGTTTCGGCACTTTGGAGTTGCGCCTTCGCGATCCCGGGTTTCAGGCGCCATCACCACTTCTGGCCGGACTCCGACGGTTGGGCGCGCAAGGTGCCAGCGGCAGGAAAGCGCAGGACGCACGCTTTTCAGAGGCCGGGGCCGCCCAGCATCTTTGTCGGGCGTGACCGGCCATTGGCCCCGAACCGGAAAAGCTGCTTCTCAGGATCGATCCGGGCCATTCCTGCGGCGCGCGGCCAATACCGTCGTCATACAGACGCTGCACATCATCCCGCACGCGATGCCGGAAATACCAGGTGCTGCCCCTGGTTTTGGAAACCTCGCCTCGACCCGAATCGCCGCGAAATCGTGAATATAGAGGGGGCATTTCGAATGACGCCTTGTGTCGCTTCACACAATGGCAAAGCCGCAATCAAGACCCCGATAGTATTCGACTTCTAAGGTGATTTATGGCGCGCTGGGGAGGATTCGAACCCCCGACCCCTTGATTCGTAGTCAAGTACTCTATCCAACTGAGCTACCAGCGCGTGGGTGGCTGACTTAGCGCCCTGCGAGGGGCATTGCAAGGGGCGATTTCATTCCGCGGCGGCCTCCGCCAGCGCCGCCCCCTTGGGGAGGCGGAGGGAAAACGCGGTACCGCCCGGACCGGTGTGCAACAGCTCCAGCCGCCCGCCATGGCCGCGGATCAGATCGGCCGCAATCGCGAGCCCCAGACCGGTGCCACCCTTGCGCGTGCCGCCCTGAAATGGCTGGAACAGGTGCTCGCGCGCCTTGGGCGGCAGGCCGGGGCCGGTGTCGGAGACGAGGATCTTCCATTCGCTTTCGTCCTCGTCGGCGCGGATGCCGATCTCACCCGGCTTGCCGCTGGCCGCGATCGCCTGTCGCGCGTTGCGGATGAGGTTGGACAGCACACGGTGAAGCTGTTCGGGATCAGCCCTCAGCGTCAGCCCTGCCGGCACGTCCTCGGAAAAGCTGATATCGGTCTCGCCCGCGGACAGCCGCTCGCTGTCGACCACGTCGTTGACGATGGCCGCCAGCGCCACCCGGTCCAGCCGGGGCGGCGGTTCTTCGGCCTTGCCGAAGGCCAGCGTGTTTTCGCAAAGCGACACCGCCCTGCTGATCGCCCTCACGATCTTGGGCGCGGCACGCTTGACCGCGGGGTCTTCGCTGGCCGCCATCCGGTCGGTGAAAAGCTGCGCCGTGGTCAGGATGTTGCGCAGGTCGTGGCTGATCTTGGCCACCGCGGCCCCGAGCTGGGCGAGGCGTTCCTTCTGGCGCAGCGCCGCGGTCAGCTCGGTCTGCAGGCTTTGCAGGGTCGTCTCGGCCTCGTTCAGCTCGCGCACCCCCGCCGAGGGGGTGATGATGCGCCTCGCGTCTTCGGGCGCCTCGGCGTAGACCTGCATCGCGCGCACCACGCGCTTGATCGGCATGACCAAAAGCCGCTGCACCGCGAGAAACAGCAACAGCGCGGTGAGCACCGATATCACCGCCGACAAGAGCAGGATGCGCAGCCCGTACTCGATCATCGCACCGCGCAGCGGCGCGGTGTCCATCGTCACCTCGATCAGCAGGCCTGCCCCGCGCACCGGCTCTCCGATCACGCGGATGATGCGGGGGGTTGGGTCGGCCAGCCGGATCAGCGCGTCGGGCACCAGCTCCAGCGGGCTGGCGTTGCGCAGGTCGTAGCTTTCATAGACCGGCTCGGGGATCGGCGAGGACAGCACCAGTTGCCGCGCCTGGTCGCGCCTCAGCACCACGTTGAAAACCCCCGCGTTCTCCAACAGCTCCTGTTCGAGGTCGGGCTCGATCATGTCTTCCGTGGCCAGCAGCGCAAGCGAGGCGATCTGGGCGCGTTCCAGCCGCGACAGCAGGTAATCTTCGCGGAACCGCGCCACCGAGGGCACGAAGATCAGCACCTCGGCCAGCATGACGAAGGCGATCGTCAGTAGCAGAAACCGGCCGGAGAGCGAATTGAACAACATAAAAGGGGCGCCTTTTGGCCCCGAGGGCCTATGGCAAGAGGCGCTGCACCAGCCGCACCCCCCGCTTGACCCAAGGGTTTTCGAACAGTTTGGGTGAAAAATAGGCACCCGCCGCCCGCTTGTTAACCTCCCCCAGTGTCGGGTAGGGCGCGACCATGGCGGAGATGTCGGCCATCGACAGGCCCTTGGCAAGGGCCAGCGCCCAGAGGCCGATCAATTCGCCCGCCTCCGCGCCCACGATGCCGGCCCCCACGGGCTTGCCGCCGACGACCATCACCTTGATGGCCCCGGCGGTCTGGCCAGTGGCAATGGCGCGGTCGTTGGCGGCAAAGTCGAAGCGGACAACGGTCAGCTTGTCGCCGTGTTCGGCGCGCGCCTCGTCCTCGGTCGGCCCGATCTGGGCCAGCTCGGGCGCGGTATAGGTGACGCGGGGAATATGATCTGTGCGCGCCTTTGCGGGCAGGCCCAAAAGGATCGACCGGATGACGACCGAGGCGTGATAACCGGCCAGATGGGTAAACTGCATCCCCCCCGCCGCGTCGCCGATGGCATAGACGCGCCGGTTGGTTGCGCGCAGATCGGCGCCCACCTTGACCCCGGCCTTGGTGGTCTCGACCCCCGCGGCATCGAGGTTCAGCTTGTCCAGCGCCGGCGTGCGGCCCACGGCGACCAGAAGGTGGCTGCCCTCGTGGGCGCCCGCCTCGGTCTCGACCCGTATCGCGCCGGCCTGCCCCGCCACGGCGGTGACCTTGGCGCCCTCGACGATCTCGACGCCCTCCGCGCGGGCGCGCGCCAGCACCGGCGCGGCAAGCTCCGGGTCCTCGCGGCCCAGCGCCGTCGCGCCCTCGATCACGGTGACCTTGCTGCCCAGCCGCGCGTGGGCCTGCGCCATTTCCATGCCGATGGGCCCGCCGCCGATGACGACCAGATGCTCCGGCCGCTCGCGCAGATCGAAGAGCGTCTCGTTGGTGAGATAGGGCACGGTGTCGAGCCCCGGTATCGGCGGCACCAAGGGGCGCGAGCCTGTGGCGATGACGAATCGGCGGGCGCGGATCAGGTGATCGCCCGCCTCCAGTTCGCGCTCCGAGGTGAAGCGGCCCCAGTCCTGAATGACCCTGACGCCCAGCCCCTCGAACCGCTCGACGCTGTCGTGGGGGGCGATGGTGGCGATGGCGCGGGCGACATGGGTCATGACCGCGGCGTAGTCGATGTCGGGCTCCACCGGGGCGACCCCGTAGGCGGCGCCCTCGCGCATCGCCTGCGCCTGGGCGGCGGCGGCGATCAGCGCCTTCGACGGCACGCAGCCGTAGTTGAGGCAGTCGCCGCCCATCTTGTGGCCTTCGACCAGTACAACGCGCGCGCCCATCTGCACTGCGCCCGCGGCCAGCGACAGCCCGGCCGAACCCGCGCCGATGATGCAGAGGTCGGTCTTGATACGCTCCATCTCAGGCCCCCTTGCGGCGGAATAGCTTGACCACCATCGGCAGGGCGGCCAGCGCGGCGAGGCCCAGCAGCGGGCCCAGGATATGCGGCTCGAAGATGATGCCCAGATCGGGCGTCTCGCCGCGGGCAAAGACCTCGCCCAGCCCCGCGCCGACCCATGTGTAGACAAGGCCGCCAGGGATGATCCCGAAAAAGGTGGTGAAGGCGAAGCGGCCGAGCCCAACGCCCACCAGCGCAGGCAGCAGGTTCGCCACGAAGAACGGCACCGCCGGCACCAGCCGGATCAGGAACAGCACAGAAAGCTCGTTTTCCTTCAGACCCTCGCGCAGGCGTTTCACGCGGCCTTCGCCGGCCTCGATCCGCGCGGCCAGCCGGTCGCCCAGCCCCCAGCGCGCGGCGAGAAAGATCGCCACGGCGCCGATCGTCGCGGCGGTGACGTTGAACAGCACGCCTGGGAAAAGGCCGAAAAGGAACCCGCCCGCCAGCGTCGCCACCGTCGCCCCGGGCAGCGAAAAGGCGACGATGACGATATAGACGCCCATGAAGGCCAGCACGGTGCCCAGGTAATTGGCGTCGCGAAACGCCAGCAGCGCCTCGCGGTTCTCGGCCAGCGTCTCGAAGCTGAGCTGGTCGCGCAGCGTCAGCGCGCCCAGCACCGCCACGATCAGGATCGCGATCAGCGGCAGGCGGCGGGCGAGGCTGGGTCTGGTGGTATCTGTCATATCGCTCATGCGGCTCGGGTCCCGTGCGGTTGGCGTTCTTTTCTAGATGCGCTTGTCCTGCCTGGGGCGACAGGCCTTTCACGGCGCCTTGATGCGGGGTGAAGCCTAACCCCCCGATAGCGGCAATTCCCACCGCTTTCGTAACATACCGGGGCCGGACGCGGCGCCCGGAGGGCACAAATGTTTCAGCAAGAGCGCCCGGCGAGAATTGACTTCGGCCGACCAAGCGTCTAACAGGCGGGCTTCGAACAACATGGGCCTTCGAATCCGCGACAGGATTTGGGCTGTACCTGACGGAGCGAAGCGCGATGAAACGCACTTTTCAACCCTCGAACCTCGTCCGCAAGCGCCGGCACGGTTTTCGCGCGCGCATGGCCACCAAGGCCGGGCGCAAGATCCTGAACGCGCGCCGCGCCCGGGGCCGGAAAAAGCTGAGCGCCTGATCCGCGCCGAAAGGCTGACGGTTGTGACACCGCCGGGGGCAGAGGCGAAGGGCGAGGGCCCGGGCACCGCTGCCGCGATCCCGGCGGTTTCGTCGTGCCCGACCGTCCTCACCCAACGGGCCGATTTCCTGCGCGCGGCCCGTGCGCGGCGTCAGGCGATGCCCGGGTTCGTGCTGCAGGCCCGCTGCCGCGGCGCCGATGAGCCGGCCCAGGGCATCCGCGTCGGCTTTACCTGCTCGAAAAAGGTCGGCAACGCCGTGGCGCGCAACCGCGCCAAGCGGCGCCTGCGCGAGATCGCCCGCCAGGTGCTGCCCGCCGAGGGCCGGCCCGGCTGGGACTACGTGCTGATCGGCCGTGCCGGGGCCACCGCCGAGCGCCCCTTTGACAAGATGCTCGCCGATCTGCGCCACGCGCTGGCCAAGGTTCACGGGGGGCCGGCATGACCCCCCTCGCCCGTCTTTTCGCCCTGCCGATCCGCGCCTATCGGGCGATCCTCAGCCCCTGGGTGGGTTTCAACTGCCGGTACCAGCCGACCTGTTCGGCCTATGCGCTGGAGGCGTTGGAAAAACACGGTGCGCTCAAGGGCGGCTGGCTGGCGGTCAGTCGCATCGCGCGCTGCAACCCATGGGGCGGATGCGGCTACGACCCGGTGCCGGAAACGGACGAGAGCCGCGAAGAGGACCGCCCAAGGTAACGGAGCGACGCGCGGATTTCTTGTGCCGGAACGCCAACTCGACTAAGGCCAGCCTCATGTTCGACAATGCCGACGACATACACCCGCTGTTTTTCGGCGCGCCCTCGACCACCGAGTTCAAGAAGCTGCGCAAGCGCATCGTGCGCGACACGCGCGAAGCGATCGAGCACTACGGCATGGTCGAGCGCGGCGCGCGCTGGCTGGTGTGCCTGTCGGGCGGCAAGGACAGTTTCACCCTGCTCGCCGCGCTTTACGAGTTGAAATGGCGCGGGCTCTTGCCGGTCGACCTGCTGGCCTGCAATCTCGACCAGGGCCAGCCGGGCTTTCCGGCGACCGTGCTGCCCGAGTTCTTGCAGCGGATGGGCGTGCCCCACCGTATCGAGTACCAGGACACCTATTCGGTGGTGATCGACAAGATCCCGGAGAACCGCACCTATTGCGCGCTCTGCTCGCGGCTGCGCCGGGGCCATCTCTATCGCATCGCCCGCGAAGAGGGCTGTTCGGCGGTGGTCCTCGGGCATCACCGGGACGACATCCTTGAAACCTTTTTCATGAATCTCTTCCACGGCGGGCGGCTGGCCACGATGCCGCCCAAGCTGGTGAACGAAGAGGGCGATCTTTTCGTCTACCGCCCGCTCGCCCATGTGGCCGAGGCCGATTGCGCGCGCTTTGCCCGCGCGATGGGCTACCCCATAATCCCCTGCGACCTTTGCGGCAGCCAGGACGGCCTGCAACGCCAACAGGTCAAGCAAATCCTCGACGGATGGGAAAAGAACAGCCCCGGCCGGCGGCAGGTGATGTTCCGCGCGTTGATGAATGCGCGGCCCAGCCACCTGCTGGATCCCAAGCTGTTCGATTTCGCGGGACTGACCCGGGACATCGGCCCAGAAGACGGCGGCGAGCGCCGTTAACGTCCCGGTCACGCGGGGGGGCGCAGTGTGGGGGCCTCCGTGCCCGCCGCCGCCAAGAGACCTGCGCCGATGCCCAGCCCCGCCCCGCCATCCCGCCGCCTGCGCGCCCGCCTGTGGCCGGTTTTCACCGGGCAGAGCTGGGCGGCCCTGCTGCCCGCCGCGATGCTGGCGGGGTATTGGCTGGGCGGCGAGCCGGCGCTGATCGCCGTTGCGATGCTGGGCCTCGGGCTGGTCGCGATGGGCCGGGCGGGGGCGTCGCGGCGGCCGGGCGGCGCGGTCGATTCGGTGACCGGGCTGATGCTGCGCGACGAGGCTGAGCAGCGGCTCGACCGGCTGCTTTCCGGGCCCGACGGCCCGGGGCGCACTGCCTGTTTTGCCCTCTCGCTGGAAGGGCTCGACGACCTGTCCGAGACGTTCGGCCCCGCCGCCGCCGAACATGCGGTCAACCGCGTGTCCGCGCGACTGGCCGCCGCGCTGCGCGGGACCGACGCGCTGGCGCGCCTGCCGCTGGTCGGGCTGGCGGTGGTGGTGCACCCGCTGACGCGGGCCGATCTGGAAACGCTGTTGCAAATCGCCGGGCGTTTAATCCGCGCAGCGCGCGAACCCGTGGCGCTGGCCGGAGGCACCGCGCATCTGGGCGCGTGCATCGGATTTTGCCTGCCGGGGCGCGCGCCAGCACCCGGCGGCGGGGCGATGCTGGAGGCCGCCGAGGCGGCGCTGCGCGCGGCGCGCGCCGCCGGCCCGGGGTCG
>NZ_RWGU01000023.1 GCF_003944755.1 Rhodovulum robiginosum | reverse complement strand
CTCATCGCACTCCTCCAAATGTGACCGGCGCGACGCTCGCTTTCGCGGCCAGTTGCGCTAAAGTGTTACCGATATGAAAGCGATACGCAAAGCTATCAATACCGTTCTCGCGGCTACCCTTGCGGGAAGTGTCTGGCTCGCGCCCGGTGCTGGGTCTGCGGCGCCGGTCGACGAGTTGTTGGAAGAACTCGGCAAGTCCGATCTGCCCAACTGGAAGATGGTCGAAAACGAGATCCGCACCGCCTGGTCGAAATCGGGCTCCGCTTCGATGGACCTCTTGTTGCGCCGGGGCCGCGAAGCGGCCGAGGCAGGCGACTGGGACGTCGCCATCGCGCATTTCACCGCCCTGACCGACCACGCCCCCGGTTTCGCCGAAGGGTACAACGCCCGCGCGCTGGCCTATTACAAGTCGAACCGATACGGGCCGGCCATTGCCGACCTGCGCCGCGCGCTGGCGCTCAACCCGCGGCATTTTGAAGCGATGACCGGTCTGGCCACGATCCTCGAGGAAATCGGCCGCGAGGCCGAAGCGTTGGAAATCTACCGTGCCGCCCGCGCTATACATCCCCACGATCCTGACCTAGAAAAGGCCGAGGAGCGGCTCGAGCAAGAGCTGTCGGGCCGCTCGCTCTGAGGCGCAGGCGCAAGAGGCGACAGAATGCGACAGCCGTCGAGGATCACCGCGGTCCTCGGGCCCACCAATACCGGCAAGACCCATTACGCGATCGAGCGGATGCTCGCCCACCGTACAGGCGTGATCGGCCTGCCGCTTCGGCTGCTTGCGCGCGAGGTCTATGACCGCATCGTCGCGTTGCGCGGCCCCTCGGTGGTGGCTCTGGTCACCGGCGAGGAACGCATCGTGCCTCAGCGCACCCAGTATTGGGTCTGTACCGCCGAGGCGATGCCAACCGATATCGGTGCAGATTTCCTGGCCATCGACGAGATCCAGCTTTGCGCCGACCCCGAGCGCGGCCATGTCTTCACCGACCGGCTGCTGAACGCGCGCGGCCTGCACGAGACGCTGTTTCTGGGCGCCGATACCATGCGCGGCGCCATCGCAGCGTTGGTGCCCAAGGCCCAGTTCATGCGGCGCGAGCGGTTTTCGGAACTGACCTACACAGGTTCGAAAAAGATCAGCCGGATGCCGCCGCGCTCGGCAATCGTGGGGTTTTCGGTTGATAACGTCTATGCCATCGCCGAATTGATACGCCGCCAAAAGGGCGGCTGCGCCGTCGTGATGGGCGCGCTCAGCCCCCGCACGCGCAACGCCCAGGTCGCGCTTTACCAGAACGGCGACGTCGATTTCCTGGTGGCGACCGACGCCATCGGCATGGGGCTGAACCTCGACATCCGGCACATCGCCTTTTCGGGACTGTCCAAATTCGATGGCCGGCGGATGCGGGCGCTGGCGCCCAACGAACTGGCCCAGATCGCCGGCCGGGCGGGGCGGCACACCACGCCGGGCACCTTCGGCGTGACCGGCGAGGCGCCGCCGATCGACGAGGGCGCGGCAGAGGCGATCATGAACCATCGCTTCGCGCCCATCCGCAAGCTTTACTGGCGCAACGAAAGGCTGGAATTCGGCTCGGTGGACCGGTTGATTGTCTCGCTCGAGGCGAAGGCCGAGGACGAATGGCTGTCGCGCGGACGCGACGCCGACGATTTGCAGGCGCTCAAGACCCTGGCCGCGCTGGGCCCGGTGCAGGACCGCCTGCAAGGGGCGCCGGATGTGCGCCGGCTGTGGGATGTCTGCCGCATCCCCGATTTCCGCGGCATCTCGGCGGGCGAACATGCGGGGCTCCTGGAGCGTATCTTCGGCTTTCTCCAGGATGCCGGGCAGGTGCCTGACGACTGGCTGGCGCGGCAGATAAAGCGGATCGACCGGACAGATGGCGACATTGACACGTTGTCGAAACGTCTGGCCTATATCCGGACCTGGACGTATGTCGCCCAGCGCGCGGGTTGGGTCGCAGACGAATCCCATTGGCGCGAGCAGACCCGCGCAGTAGAAGACCGCCTGTCCGACGCGCTGCATGGCGCGCTGACGCAGAGATTTGTTGACCGGCGGACCAGTGTCCTGCTTCGCCGGTTGAAGCAGAAGGAGAGCCTTGTGGCCGAGGTGAACGACAAGGGTGAGGTAACCGTCGAAGACCAGTTCGTCGGCCGGCTGGAGGGCTTTCGCTTCCGCCAGGATGCCAGCGCCAGCCCCGACGAGGCAAAGACGCTGCGCCAGGCGAGCATTGCCGCGCTGGCGCCGGAGTTCCACCTGCGCGCCGACCGCTTTTACAACGCCCCCGACACCGAGCTCGACTTTACCGAGCAGGGCGGGCTGATGTGGGGTGAACATGCGGTGGGCAAACTGGTGGCCGGCGCCGAGCCGCTCAAGCCCCGCGTCGAGGCGTTCGTCGATGACGAGGCCGGCGCCGAGGTGGCCGAAAAGGTCGCGCGCAGGCTGCAGCATTTCATCGACCGCAAGATCGCCACGCTTTACGAGCCGCTGATCGCGATGCAGCGCGACGAGGCGCTGGCCGGGCTGGCGCGGGGCTTTGCCTTTCGCATGGTCGAGTCGATGGGCATCCTGCCGCGCGACCGGGTGGCCGCCGAGGTCAAGCAACTGGACCAGGAGGCGCGGGGCCTGCTGCGCAAGCACGGCATCCGCTTCGGCCAGTTCACCGTGTTCATGCCGCTGTTGCTGAAGCCCGCGCCGACGCGGCTGCGGCTGGTCCTTTGGTCGCTTGCCGAAGGCTTTGACGAGTTTCCCGAAAGCCCGCCGCCGGGGCTGGTGACGATCCCGGTCGCCGAGGGCGGCCCGGCCGATTACCATACGATGTCGGGCTACCGCGCCGCGGGCGCGCGGGCGATTCGAATCGACATGCTGGAACGTCTGGCCGATCTGCTGCGCGCCAAGGACAGCCGCGGCGGCTTTGAGGCGACGCCGGACATGCTGTCGATCACCGGCATGACGCTGGAACAGTTCGCCGACCTGATGCAGGGCCTGGGCTACCGCGCCGAGCGCGGCGAGCGGCCCAAGGCCAAGCCCGCACCCGAGACACCGGCGGCCGAGGGCGAAGCCGCGCCCGAAACCGGCGTGCCGGAGGCGGCGACCGACGCGGCAACCGCACCCGACGAGACCGCCGAGCCCTCCGCGGCCCCTGAGACAGAAACGCCGCAGGAGGAGACGCCCGAGGACACCGAGGCGCCGCAGACCGCCGCCGCAGACGCGCCTGCCGCGCCGCAGGAAAGCGCCCCCGACACCAGCGCCCCCGAGGCCAGCGACGACGAGGCCAGCGGCGACGAGGCGCCGCCAGAGCCAGAGCCCGAGCCAGAGCCCGAGATCGAGGTCTTCTTCACCTTTTCGTGGGCGCCGCGGCGCAAGGGCGGCCGCCCGCCCCGCCGCGACAAGCCCGAGGGCAAAGGCCGTGGGCCCAAGGGCAAGCCCGGCGCCAAGGGCAAGCGCCCGCCGCGCGAGGACAAGCCGAAAAGCTTTGAGGCGCGCCCGCCGCGCAAGGAAAAGCCCATCGACCCCGACAACCCCTTCGCCGCCGCTCTCATGGGGCTGAAGGACAAGTCGTGAGCCCTGCGTGAGCGACGACGCCCCGCGCCCGCTGATCCGGCTGGACAAGTGGCTGTGGCAGGCGCGGTTTTTCAAGACGCGCAGCCTGGCCGCACGGGTGGTTTCGGGCGGGCATGTCCGGGTCAACGCCGCCAAGACGGCCAAGGCCGCCCACCGGGTGGGGCCGGGCGACACGCTGACCTTCCCGCAGGGCCGCGATATCCGCGTGGTGCGCATCTGCGACACCGGCACGCGGCGCGGCCCCGCGGCCGAGGCGCGCACGCTCTACGAGGACTTGACCCCGATCAAGGACACCGCCCCCTCTGCCCCGCGATACGAGGGCAAGGGACGCCCGACCAAGAAGGATCGCCGCAGTCTCGACAGCACCCGCACGCCGCCGCTTGATTGACGCGCCGGGCTGATCTAGCTAAGTGGCCTACGAGACAGAGAGAGTTCGCACATGACCTATGTCGTCACCGACAATTGCATCGCCTGCAAGTACACCGACTGCGTAGAGGTCTGCCCGGTCGATTGCTTCTACGAGGGCGAGAACATGCTGGTGATCCACCCCGACGAATGCATCGACTGCGGCGTGTGCGAGCCCGAATGCCCCGCCGACGCGATCCGTCCAGATACCGAGCCGGATATGGACGAGTGGGTGGAGTTCAACCGCAAATACTCCGAGATTTGGCCGGTGATCGTCACGCGCAAAGACCCTCTGCCCGAGGCCGAGGAACGCGACGGCGAGGCCGGCAAGCGCACGAAATACTTCTCCGAGGCGCCGGGCGAGGGCGGCTGAGAAGCGACGAGACCGGATTACCCGTGCCGCAACGTCACACGTTGCGCACATGTGCGATTGTTGGGCATGCCCTTCCAATTTCGCCTGTGTTCTGTTATATTCTGTTCACAAATGGCACCCAATGCCCCAAATCCACTCGCAGGACTGCTCGCCTGCGCGGTGGTTTTTTAGCGCCTTATGCCCCCTTGGGCCTGTGCGCGGTGGCAGGCGGGTGCTGACCTGGGGGTCCTTGCGAGGAAAGACTTAATGACCAAAACCAAGAAATCCGAGTTCCGCCCGAACGATTATGTCGTGTACCCGGCCCATGGCGTGGGCCAGATCGTCTCGATCGAAGAGCAGGAAATCGCGGGGCTCACGCTGGAACTGTTCGTCATCTCGTTCGAAAAAGACAAGATGACGCTGCGCGTTCCGACCAACAAGGCGACCGAGGTGGGGATGCGCTCGCTCTCCACGCCCGACGTCGTGTCCAAGGCCATGGCGACGCTCAAGGGCAAGGCCAAGGTCAAGCGGGCGATGTGGTCGCGCCGCGCGCAGGAATACGAACAAAAGATCAATTCCGGCGACCTTATCTCGATTGCCGAGGTCGTGCGCGACCTGCACCGCACCGACGACCAGCGCGAGCAAAGCTATTCGGAGCGTCAGCTTTACGAGGCCGCGCTCGAGCGTCTGACCCGCGAGGTCGCCGCGGTGAGCGGTGTCGACGAGGCCGGCGCGCAAAAGCAGGTGGACGAGGTCCTCGTCTCCCGCGCCGCTGCCTGATCCGCAAGGAAACGCCAGTCTTTATGTGCCGCGGCCCTCGGGCCGCGGCCTTTTTCTTGTTTCTTGGCCATGTCTCGGCTGAGTTTGGGTCGTCAACACACCCGGTGTCACTAACCGTCTCACGATCTTGGTGCGTGGGGTAGGTGCCAAGCTGCGGGTGAAATCACGCGCCGCGCCGATGGCCCGTCTGTCCCGCAAAGCGGACCGGCGCGGATAACCGGCAACACTGCGGTGCGCTATTCCGCGGCATTGCGTCCGCCGCCATCGGCCTCGTCATCGGGCCGGCCGTTCCGCTGCGATGCGAGCGCGGTCTCCAGCTCGGTGTTCAGCTCTCGCGCGCGTTTGACATAGGCGTCGTTCTGGACCAGCGGGATTTCCGGGTCCCAAAGCTCTGCCAACTCGCGCAGGGTGCCGCGGTCATGGTGGTAAAAGGCGCTCTGCAACTCGTTCGCCTCGAACTCGCTGAGCCCCATGTTCTCCAGCACGTAACGCCCGGCGCGCAGGCTTGAATCGAACATTTCGCGGACGATGTCGTCGGCCCCGGCGCGGTAAAGCTCGTAGACATGCACCCGGTCGCGGGCACGGGCGACGATGTGCAGGTCGGGCCGCTCGCGCCGCGCAAAGCGCACCAGCTGTGTGGTGGCGTCACGGCTGTCCAGCGCGGCCACCAGCACCTTGGCATTGCCCAACCCCGCCGCGTGCAGCAACTCGGGCCGCGTCGGGTCGCCGAAAAAGCTTTTGAATCCGAACTTGCGCATCAGCTCGATCGTGGCGAGGTCGTGGTCCAGCACCGTGGCGCGAAAGCCCGACATCTGCAGCATCCGGTTCACCACCTGCCCGAAGCGGCCAATGCCGGCGATGATGATCGGCTGTTGTTCGTCGATCTTGTCGGGTTCGCGCCTGGCCCCGTCCTGGGCGGCCGCGATGCGGCGCGACAGGATGTCGAAGAGGATGAACAGCAATGGCGTGATCAGCATCGACAGTGCGATCACCAGCAAGAGCTGCTGGCCCAGTGTCGTGCCGAACACCCCCTGCTGTTGCCCGAAGCCGACCAGCACAAAGCCGAACTCGCCCGCCTGGGCCAGCCCCAGGGTGAACAGCCACCGGTCGCGCCCGCGCAGCTTGAACGCGCTACCAAGAAGGTAAAGCAGCACCCCCTTGGCGACGATCAGCGCCAGCGTGATCCCGATCAGCAGGGCCGGGCTGGCCAGCAGCACCTCGAAATTGATGCCCGCGCCGACGGTGACGAAATAAAGCCCCAGGAGCATCCCCTTGAAGGGCTGGATGTCGCTTTCCATCTCGTGGCGGAACTCGGAATTGGCCAGCACCACGCCCGCCAGGAAGGTGCCGAGCGCGGGCGACAGGCCGACCATCAGCATCAGGATCGCGATCCCCACCACGATCAGAAGCGCCAGCGCGATATACATCTCGCGCATCCGCGCGCCGTGGATGAACCGAAACACGGGCCGCGTCAGATAATGGCCGCCGGCCACAACAGCGCCGACCGCGGCCAGCGTGACCAGCGTGACCCCCCAGCCGGGCAGCCCCTCGACCAGCGACATCGACTCGTGCCCGGCGCCGTGCGCTTCGCCCGGCAGGGCGCCGTGGCTGACCGCCAGCAGCGGCAGCAGCGCCAGCATCGGGATCACCGCGATATCCTGCGTCAGCAGCACCGAAAAGGCCGAGCGCCCGCCGCCCGTCTGCATCAGCCCCTTTTCCGTCAGCGTCTGCAACACGATTGCCGTCGAGGACAGCGCGAGGGCCATGCCGACGGCCAGCGCCGTGGGCCAGGCCAGCCCCAGCGCCATGGCCCCCGCCATCACCGCGCCCATGGTCAGCAGGATCTGCAGGCCGCCCAGCCCCAACAACCGGTGGCGCATGTTCCAAAGTGCGCGCGGTTCGAGCTCGAGCCCGATCAGGAACAGCATCATCACCACGCCGAATTCGGCAAAATGCTGCAGCTCGGACACCTCGTGGTCGATCAGCCCCAGCACCGGGCCGATCATCACCCCGGCCACCAGATACCCCAGCACCGAGCCCAACCCCAGCCGCGCGGCCAACGGCACCGCGATCACCGCCGCGGTCAGGTAGATCGTCGCCTGAAGCAGGAAGTCTTCCATCTCGTCCGTTCCCGTCCGCCCGGCCGCGCGTATCCGTCCGGTTGCCGGAAGACCCTAGGTCCGCCGGCGTCCAATCTCAATTGCGACACATCGGTGATGACGCGCCACAAGCCCTAGCCGCCGGGCATCCTCAGCACGATGTTGCGCCCGCTCTTGATGTAGCGCAGTTCGCTGTCGCCTATCGCGGCCACGCGCCCGCCATCCACCCGGTCTCCGACCTTCAGCTTGACATAGCGCCCGCTGCCCAGTCGGACCAGCGCGCGCCGGTTCGACGTCGATCCATAGACGCCGATCAGGTTGAGCTTGCCGAGATTGATCGCGTTGGGCACGGTCGCCTGCTTGGCCACCGAGGCCGAGGTGGGAATGCGCGGAGTGACGCGGGCGCTGGCCGGCACCGCCGGGGCGGCCTGCCGGGCCGTCGCCACCAGCGAGGCGAAATCGTCAGGCCGGTGGCCGGGCGGTCGCGATCGGGCGATGGCCAGGGGCGAGGCGCTGGCGATCTCGACCGCGGCGTCGATGGTGCCTTGCCGGTCGGGCGGGGTGGCCGGAACGGTCCGGGTCGCCGCCGCCGCGAGGGCTGCCTGCTGGGCCGAGGCCGGCCGGGCAGCAGGCCGGAAATTCGCCAGTTCCACCCGGCTGTAGCCGCCCAGCGTGGCCCGCTCGTTGCGCTCGACCAGACCGCCGGGGCGCAGCCGGGGGCGGACGCCGGCCAGCCGCGTGCGCTCGGCCGTTTCGAGCGCGGCGTCGGATTCGCTGGCCGGGCGCTGGGGCGGTGTGACCTCGGGCGGGCCGGTATGCACCATCACCCCCTCGGGCGACAGCGCGCCCTCGGGCGTGGGTCGCACCAGCCCCCGTTCGTCAAGATCGAAGACATTGCCCGGTTCGGGCGGCAGCGGCTGGGGCGGCAGCGCCTCGTCCTGTGCCGCGCCGTCGTCCGGCGACAGGGCGACCGCGTCATGCGAGCGGATCACCGGGTCGATCGAGGCGATGTAGAGATCGTCCAGCCGGTCATGCAGGGTCGGGCCCGCCGCGGCGGGGGCGCGATCGGCCAGCCCCGGCGCGGTGCCGGCAGGGGCATCGGGGGGCAACTCGGCCGTTTCGCGCGCGGGCGCGCGCGCGGGGTCGGGCGGTGG
>NZ_RWGU01000024.1 GCF_003944755.1 Rhodovulum robiginosum | reverse complement strand
CCATGCCGAAGACAAGGTCGTTGCCATAGCCCGCGTCGATGCTGTCGTCGCCCGCGCCGCCGTAGATCTCGTCGCGCCGGTCGGCAGAGGTTGCGCCGCCCTCGATCGTGTCGTCGCCGTCGCCGCCATTGATGAAATCGGTGCCGTCACCGCCGCGCAGCGTGTCGTTGCCGCCCTCGCCCTGGATCGTATCGTTGCAATCCCCGCCCTCCAGCGTATCGGGGCCGTCGGTGCCGATCAGTTCGAGGTCGACGCAGGTCGGCGGCGTCTCGGTGATCTCTATATCGGGGATATCGGCCAGCGTGATCGCCCGGCCCGGCCCGAAAGCGCCGCCCGGCACCGAGATCGACACCGACGAGGCCAGGCTCTCGAACTCGCCGGGGCTGGAAATGGGCGGCAGGGGCGTGCCCCCCAGAACGAAGATCGCATCGTAGTCGCGCGTCGCCGTCTCGAAGTAGTAGTCGAGGATATACGTGGTGTTGCCGTCCCAATCGACCCGGCCGATCATGGGATAGGCCTGCGGATCGGCAAGAACGTCGATGCCGTTGATCGTCAGGCTGTCGGGCAACGGCGTGATGTTGGCAATCGGCAGCGGATCGTCCGGATAGGCAAAGCCGCCGACCGAATAGCTGATCGAAGAAACACTGTCCGGAAAGCTGGCGTCCAGATTGGCCGTCCCGACGGAAACGGCCCGATCGTCCTCGTAGCCCACAAGGAGCCCTGAAAGCGCGTAGTCGGTCATCTGATCCTCCCTCCTTGGCCGGACGATCCCGCACGGAATTGCCCGTCTACCTAGAGGTCACTATCCGGATTCCTGGCTGCGAAGTCGAGTCGCGCCCGAGGTTTCCATCGGTCCCCGCGCGCCCTATCATGGCCACCGCCGCCACGAAGCGCCGGCAAAACGAGAGGGCCGAATTTGCCCAGGGCGTCCCAAAAGTCCCCCGCGATCCGGCAGCGCGCATGATCGACAAGCTGGAGATGTTCATCGCCCTGGCGCGCGAGCAGCATTTCGGCCGCGCCGCCGAGGCCTGCGGCGTGACCCAGCCCACCCTGTCGGCGGCGATCAAGCAACTGGAGGACCAGTTGGGCGTGATGCTGGTCTGGCGCGGCTCGCGCTACGGCGGGCTGACGCCCGAGGGCGCGCGCGTGCTCGACTGGGCGCGGCGCATCGTCGGCGACACCCGCGCGATGCGCGACGAGATGCGCGCGGCCAAGCGGGGCCTGTCCGGCAACCTGCGGCTGGCGGTCATTCCCACCGCGCTGGCCATGGTCGGCGCGCTGACCCGGCCGCTTGCCGCGCGCCATCCCAACCTGCGCTTCAGCGTGCTGTCGCGCAACGCGACCGAGATATTGCAGATGATCGACGATCTGCAGATCGACGCCGGCATCACCTACCTGGAGGGCGGCGCGGCCGCGGGCCGGATGACGGCGATCCCGCTTTATGCCGAGCATTACAACCTGGTGATCCGCGCCGACCACCCGGCCGCGGCAAGGGCCCAGATCACCTGGGCCGAGGCCGCCGAGCTGCCGCTTTGCCTGCTCAGCCCCGACATGCAGAACCGGCGCATCGTCGACAGCCACATGGCCGAGGCCAACGCCGCCCCCGCGCCGCGGCTGGAATCGAACTCGGTGCTGACGCTGGTGGGCCATGTGCTGGGCGGCGACTGGGCCACGATCCTGCCGATGAAGACGGCCGCTCTGTTTCTCGCGCCGGACCACCTGGCGGCGATCCCGATCACCGAACCGGCGGCCGAGCATCCGGTCGGCCTGATCGCCCCCTTCCGCGAGCCCCATACGCCGGTTCTGGCCGCGCTGATCGAGGCGGCGCGGCGGCTGGAGGAGCGATAGCAAAACCAAGAACGCGATAGAAAACGCCTATCGCCCGACGAAACGCCCGGATTGATTCCGCCCCGCCCTGCCCGCAGGCTGATCCCAGGACATCGGCCGAGGGAGGAAACCGGATGGACCTGCCTGACGACGCGACCGCGCGGCGTGCGCGCGAAATCGCCGGGGCCCATGCCGGCCGCGACGGCGCGCTTTTGCCGATCCTGCACGATCTGCAGGCCGAGTTCGGCCATATCCCCGAGGCCGCGCGCCCCGAGATCGCCGATGCGGTGAACATCTCGGCCGCCGAATTGCACGGGGTTATCAGCTTTTACACCGATTTCCGCACCGCACCGGCGGGGCGGCGCAGCCTGCGGCTGTGCCGGGCCGAGGCTTGCCAGGCGATGGGCGGCGCGGCGCTCTGGCGCGAGGTGCTGGCCGGTCTCGGCCTTGACGAATTCGGCACCACCCCCGACGGGCGGCTGACGGTGGAGCCGGTCTATTGCCTTGGGCTGTGCGCCTGCGCCCCCGCGGCGATGCTGGACGGCGAGCCGCTGGGGCGGGTCACCGCCGACCGCCTGTCCGCCGCGCTGGCCGGCGCCGCGCCATGCTGAGGCTTTTCCTGCCCCGCGATGCCGCCGCGCTGGCGCTCGGCGCCGAGGACGTGGCCCGCGCCATCACCGCCGAGGCCGCGCGGCGCGGGGTCGAGGTAACGCTGGTGCGCACCGGCAGCCGCGGCATGATCTGGCTGGAGCCGCTGCTGGAGGTCGAGCGCGACGGCATCCGACAGGGCTTTGGCCCGGTGACGCCGGCCGATATTCCCGCGCTTTTCGAGGCGGGGTTTGACGACCACCCAAGCGCCCTCGGCCCGGTCGAGGATATCCCCTTCCTCGCCCGGCAGACGCGGCTGACCTTTGCCCGCTGCGGCGTGACCGACCCGTTCGACCTGGACGCCTACCGCGCCCATGGCGGGCTGGCGGGGCTGGACCGCGCGCGCGCCATGACACCGGCGGAAATCGTGCAGGAGGTCACCGACAGCGGGTTGCGCGGGCGCGGCGGCGCGGGCTTTCCCACCGGGGTCAAGTGGCGCACCGTGCTGGAGGCCCGGGGCCCGCGGAAGTACATCGTCTGCAATGCCGACGAGGGCGACAGCGGCAGCTTTGCCGACCGGATGCTGATGGAGGGCGACCCCTTCGCGCTGATCGAGGGCATGGCCATCGCCGCCCGCGCGGTGGGCGCGGACCGGGGCTATGTCTATATCCGGTCGGAATACCCCCATGCGATCGCGGCCATGGAGCGCGCCGCCGGCATCGCCCGCGCGGCGGGGCTGTTGGGTGCCGCGGCGCGCGGCAGCGGCGCGGCTTTCGACATCGAGATCCGCGTCGGCGCGGGCGCCTATGTCTGCGGCGAGGAGACCTCGCTTCTGAACTCGATCGAGGGCCGGCGCGGAGAGGTGCGCGCAAAGCCGCCATTGCCCGCCCACAAGGGGCTTTTCGGACGGCCGACAGCGGTCAACAACGTGCTGACGCTGGCCGCGGTGCCGGCGATCCTGGCCCAGGGGGCCGCCGCCTATGCGCGGTTCGGTCTGGGACGGTCGCGCGGCACGATCCCGATCCAGATCGCCGGCAACGCGCGCCGCGCGGGGCTGTTCGAGACCGGATTTGGCCTGAGCCTGGGCGAGATCGTCGAGGAGATCGCCGGCGGCACCGCCTCGGGGCGCCCGGTCAAGGCGGTGCAGGTGGGCGGCCCGCTGGGCGCCTATTTCCCGCCCGCTCTGTTCGACACGCCCTTCGGCTACGAGGAGTTCGACGGCGCCGGTGGCCTTATCGGCCATGCCGGGATCACGGTCTTCGACGACACCGCGGACATGGGCGCGCTGGCGCGCTTCGCCTTCGAATTCTGCGCCGAGGAAAGCTGCGGGAAATGCACGCCCTGCCGGATCGGCGCGGTACGCGGGGCCGAGGCGGTGGACCGGCTGTGCGCCGGCGACACGGGCGCGCTGCCGCTGCTGGGCGATCTCTGCGAGACCATGCGCGCCGCCTCGCTCTGCGCGCTGGGGGGCTTCACCCCTTACCCGGTGGAAAGCGCGCTGCGGCATTTCCCCGAGGAGTTCGGCCTCGGCCGGGCGGCGGCGGAATGACCCGGGCGCTCCCGCCCCCGGCCGGCGCGGGCTATCGCCCGCTTGGCCGGCCTTGGGCGTGGCGCGCCCTGGCGGGCGCGCGCCTCCGGCGGGGATATTTGCGGCCAGAAGATTGCGCAGGTCTGCGCGCCGGACCTGGCCGATGGGAGGGTTGAGATGAAGGATTTCGTTTTGCCGGAGGCGGATTTCGGCACCCCCGCGCGCGCTGCGGCGGCGGCCACCGTGACGCTGAGCATCGACGGGCAGGTGGTGCGCGTGCCCGAGGGGACGAGCGTCATGCGGGCGGCGGCAGAGGCGGGGATTTCGGTGCCGAAGCTGTGTGCGACCGACAGCCTCGAGGCGTTCGGCTCGTGCCGGTTGTGCCTGGTGGAGATCGAGGGCCGGCGGGGCACGCCGGCCTCTTGTACCACGCCGGTGGCCGACGGCATGGTGGTGCGGACCGAAACGGACAGGCTGGCCAAGCTGCGGCGCGGGGTGATGGAGCTCTACATCTCGGATCACCCGCTCGATTGCCTGACCTGCGCCGCCAACGGCGATTGCGAGTTGCAGGACATGGCGGGCCGGGTGGGGCTGCGCAAGGTGCGCTACGCCCCCGGGGCCAACCATGTCGACGCAGAAACGCAGGGCGCCGCGAACCCGCTGCATGTGCCGGTCGACGCATCGAACCCCTATTTCAGCTACGACCCGTCGAAATGCATCCTTTGTTCGCGCTGCGTGCGGGCCTGCGAGGAGGTGCAGGGAACCTTTGCGCTGACCGTCGCGGGGCGCGGGTTCGAAGGGCGGATCTCGGCCGCCGCGCCCGATTTCATGACCTCCGACTGCGTCAGTTGCGGCGCCTGCGTGCAGGCCTGCCCGACCGCGACGCTGCAGGAGAAAACGGTGATCGAACAGGGGCTGCCCGACCGGGCGGTCGTGACCACCTGCGCCTATTGCGGGGTGGGCTGTTCGTTCCGCGCCGAGATGCAGGGCGAGACGCTGGTGCGCATGGTGCCCTGGAAGGGCGGCAAGGCGAACCGGGGGCATAGCTGCGTGAAGGGGCGGTTTGCCTGGGGCTATGCCAGCCACCCCGACCGCATCCTCACCCCGATGGTCCGCGCGCGTATCGACGACCCCTGGTGCGAGGTGAGCTGGGAGGAGGCCCTGGCCTTTACCGCCAGCCGCTTTCGCGCGATCCAGGCCGCCCACGGCAAGGGCGCCATCGGCGGCATCACCTCGTCGCGCTGCACCAACGAGGAGACTTTCCTCGTGCAAAAGCTGATCCGCGCGGTGTTCGGCACCAACAACGTGGACACCTGCGCGCGGGTCTGCCACGCGCCCACCGGCTATGGGCTGAAGACGACCTTCGGCACCTCGGCGGGGACGCAGGATTTCGACAGCGTCGCGGCGGCGGATGTCGTGGTGGTCATCGGCGCCAGCCCCACCGACGGTCACCCGGTTTTCGCGAGCCGCCTGAAGAAGCGGCTGCGGGCGGGCGCGACCCTGATCGTCATCGACCCGCGTCGGACCGATATGGTCAAGAGCCCGCATATCCGGGCGGCCCATCACCTGGCGCTGAGGCCCGGCACCAACGTGGCGGTGCTGACCGCCATGGCCCATGTGATCGTCACCGAGGGGCTGGTCGACGCGGGCTTCGTCGCCGAGCGCTGCGAGGCCGATGCCTATGCCGACTGGGCCGATTTCGTGGCCGAGCCGCGTCACGCACCCGAGGCGGTGGAGCGGCTGACCGGCGTGCCGGCGGCCGAGCTGCGCGCCGCCGCGCGGGCCTACGCCACCGGGGTCAACGGGGCGATCTATTACGGGCTGGGGGTGACCGAACACAGCCAGGGCTCGACCGCGGTGATGGCGATTGCCAACCTCGCCATGGCCACCGGCAATATCGGCCGGCCCGGCGTGGGCGTGAACCCGCTGAGGGGCCAGAACAACGTGCAGGGCTCGTGCGACATGGGCAGTTTCCCGCACGAGTTGCCGGGTTACCGGCATGTCGGCGACGCGGCCGCGCGGGCGGCGTTCGAAACCGCCTGGGGCGTGCCGCTCGATGCCGAGCCGGGGCTGAGGCTGCCCAACATGCTGGACGCCGCGCTCGACGGCAGCTTTCGCGGGCTTTACCTGCAAGGTCAGGACCTGCTGCAATCGGACCCCGACACCCGCCACGTGGCCGCGGCGCTGGCCGCGATGGACTGCGTCGTGGTGCAGGATCTGTTCCTGAACGAAACCGCGAGCTATGCCCACGTTTTCCTGCCCGGGGCCACCTTCCTGGAAAAGGACGGAACCTTCACCAATGCCGAGCGTCGGATCAACCGCGTGCGCCGGGTCATGGCGCCAAGGGCGGGGCTGGCCGACTGGCAGGTGACGCAGCGGCTGGCCAATGCGATGGGGGCGGACTGGGCCTATGAGCACCCCGCGCAGATCATGGAAGAGATCGCCGCGACGACGCCGGCCTTCGCAGGCGTCACCTACGATCTGCTGGAGCGCGAGGGCTCGGTGCAGTGGCCCTGCACCGACAGCGCGCCCGGTGGCACGCCGGTGATGCATGCCGGGGAATTCGTGCGCGGCAAGGGGCGCTTCGTGATCACCGATTACATCCCGACCGAAGAGCGCACGGGCCCGCGCTTTCCGATGCTGCTGACCACGGGTCGCATTCTCAGCCAGTACAACGTGGGCGCCCAGACACGGCGCACCGCCAACGTGGCCTGGCATGACGAGGACCTGCTGGAGATCCATCCCCACGACGCAGAGCAACGCGGCATCGCCGAATACGACCTGGTGCGGCTGGCCTCGCGCAGCGGCGAGACGACCCTCCGGGCGACGCTGAGCGAGCGGGTCGCGCAGGGCGTGGTCTACACCACCTTTCACCACCCCGGCACCCAGGCCAATGTCGTGACCACCGACCTGTCGGACTGGGCCACCAACTGCCCCGAATACAAGGTGACCGCGGTGCAGGTGAGCCGCGCCAACGGCCCCTCGGACTGGCAGGACGAGGCCCAGGCCCGGGCCCGCGCGGGACGGCGCGTGCTGCCGGCGGCGGAATGACCGGCGCGGCGCGGGCGATACCGGCGCTGGCCGTCGCGCCCGGCGGGCGCGAAAAGGTGGCGCGCGATCTGGCCGAGGAGGCCGCCGTGGCGCTGAGCTATGACGGCACCACCCAGGCGGTGATGATGGCCAGCCCCGCCGATCTGGAGGAGTTCGCGCTGGGCTTTTCGCTGAGCGAAGGGATCGTGGCGCGGCCGGATGAGATCGAACGGCTGGAACGGGTGGACCACGACGGCGGGATCGAGCTCCGGATGTGGCTGGCCGCGGGGGCCGGCGCCCGGCTGGCGGCCCGGCGGCGCGCGATGGCCGGGCCGGTGGGCTGCGGTCTGTGCGGCGTCGACAGCCTGGAGGCCGCGCTGCGGCCGCTGCCGAGCCTGCCCACAGGCGGCCCCCGCCTGCCCGCCGCGGCGATCGCGCGGGCGATGGCGGCGCTGGCCGCCGGCCAGAGGTTGCACGCCGAAACACGGGCCGCCCACGCTGCGGGGTTTTTCACCGCCGCCGAGGGGCTGGTGGCGCTGCGCGAGGATATCGGGCGGCACAATGCGCTGGACAAGCTCGTCGGCGCGCTGGCCCGGGCGGGACGCACGGCCCGAGGGGGCGTGCTGACGATCACCAGCCGGGTGTCGGTCGACATCGTGCAAAAGGCGGTGCTGGCCGGTGCGCCGGTGCTGGCCGCGGTGTCGGCGCCCACGGCGGCGGCAGTGGAACTGGCCGCCGACAGCGGGCTGACCCTGATCGCCCGGGCCCGCGGCGATGCGTTCGAGATCTACACCCATCCGGAACGGATCGACCTGACGGAGACCGAGAATGTCGCCTGAGAAACTCGCCCGCATGGCCAACCAGATCGCCGCGGCCTTCGGCCACCGCCCCGACGACGAGGCCGCCGCGGCGGTCGCGGCCCATGTCAACGATTTCTGGGACCCGCGCATGCGCGCCGAACTGCTGGAGCTGATCGCAGGCGGGGCATCGGGGCTGCACCCGGCGGTGCGGGACGCGGCGGCCGCGATCCGCCCGGCGGCCGCGGACTGACCGGCCCGGCCGGGCGCACCCGGCGGGACGGTTGGGATTTGGGTATTTTCGCCAAGAAGAAGCGGCAGGGGCTCAGTTGCCGAGCTCGAAGCGCAGCGGCAGGGTGAAGCCGTAGCTGGCCCGCGTAAGCCCCACGGGCGCGGGCGGGAACGGTCCGGCGCGGCGCACGGAGGCCAGCGCGGCGCGGTCGAGAAGCGCCGAGCCCGAGCTTTCGGCCAGCCGGGCCGAGGCGAGGCGCCCGTCGCGGCGCACCTCCAGCGCCACCAGGGCGCGGCCCGTCAGCCCCTGGCCGAGCGCGGCGCGCGGGTAGCGGTGGGCGCGGGTGACGCGCGCAAGGATCGCGCCGCCCCATGCTGCGCGCAGCGACCGCGCCTCGGCCCCCGACACACCGCTTTGGGCG
>NZ_RWGU01000025.1 GCF_003944755.1 Rhodovulum robiginosum | reverse complement strand
GGGGTCGGCCGGCCCGCCGATCGGCGCGTCGAGCGCGCCGAAATAGCCGCCGCCCCCGGCCGGCGGCGCGGGCGGGGTGTCGGGCCCGGTTTCGCGTTCGGGCGGCGGGGTCTTGCGGGCGCGCTCGGGGTCCAGCGTGAACGGATCGTCGAACTGGAAGGCGGCGGGGTCCTTGCCCGGCTCGGGCTCCGGCTCGGCATAGCCGCCGGTGGCCATGCTGCCGCGAAACCGCGGCGGCAGATCGGCGGGGCGCTCGGGCGCGGGTTCGTAGGCCGGGGCCTCGTCAAAGCTGAAATCGAACGGGCCGCTTTTGCGCGCCGGCTCGGGCGCGGCGGGCCGGTCCGTGGCGGGCAGGTCCACCCGCAGCACGAAATCGCCCAGCCGCAGGCGCATCCCCGGCTCCAGCCGCACGCTGTTGCCGGGCCCCAGCGGCTGGTCGGCCCCGTCCACGAACAGCCCGCCGCTGCTGGTATCGGTGACGGTAAAGCCGCCATCGTCGGCCAGCACCGTGCAATGCCGGCGCGAGACGTATTTTTCCGGGTCGTCGATCTGCCAGTCGGCCGAGGCATCGCGGCCGATGGTCAGCTCGCCCGCCTCCAGCCGGCGGCTGGTTTCGGCCTGCGGGTGGGGGGCGTTTTCCAGAACCAGTGTCAGGGTCATGCGGCCTCCCGTTGGGGCGGGGGCGGCGCGGTGACATCGGCAAGGCGCAGGTCGTCCGCGTCGCGCGGCGCCCGCGGCGTCAGCCAGGCGGTGCGGCCAAGGCGGCTGGCGCCCAGCCGGGCGGCCGGCACATCGTCGGCCGCCAGTACCAGCCGCAGGTCGGCGCCGATCTCGTGGCCCAGCGCGAACAGCACGGCGCGGCGCAGATCGCCCCGCGCGGGCCCGTCCTGCATCAGCGCGGTGAACCGCGGCAGGTCGAGCGGGCCGACCACGATCTCGACCCGCGCGTGGCGCGCAAAGCTGCGGCTGCCGGCCACCGCGCCGGTGCCCAGCCCGGCATGGGCCTGCCCCAGGCGGGTCTGCAGGCGGGCGGGGATCGGCGTCCAGACCCCCACGAATTCGCGCAAGTCCACCGGCGCGCCGATCACGTCGGAAAGATAGCGCGTCAGCCGCTCGACGCCCTGGACCTGCTGCGCCAGCGACGTGGCGTGGCGCAGCGCGTGCCGGTCGCCGCGCAGGCCGTCGCATTCGCCGCCGGGCAGCCCGACGCCCGCCAGCGCGCGGATCATCGCGCCGGTCCCGCCGCCGCTGCCATGGGCGATCTGCACCTCGGGCCGGGCATCGGCCCAGGCCCGCCAGTAAAGCGCGATCATCCGGTGTTGCAAAAGGTTGCAGAAATCCAGGAACGCGGTATCCGAGCTTGCCCCGGCCTTGTCGCCCGCGAACCAGCGGTTGGACAGCCGCGCCATCACCCAGCGCGTCATGTGCAGCGGCATCGGCCCCTCGGGGCCCAACAGCCCCAGCACGTTGACCTCGATGACGGGCGGGGTGCCTGCGCTCATCGATTCGACGTCGCGCGTGGCAAAGCTCAGCCGCAGTGCCTGGCCCAGCCGCGCCGGTTCGCGTTCCGGCCCGCCGTCGCGGCCAAAGCGGTGCGTGTCGGTCTCCATCAGCCGCAGCAACTGGAAAAAGCCGGTCTCGGCGGCCTCCAGGCCCGGCGGCAGGGCGGAGCTTTCGGTCAGATCGGGGCGCGACGGCCCGGCGTCATCGGCCATGTCACCTCCTGCTGTTGGCTGACCAGCCGCGTCTTGGTGCGGACGAAGGAATTGATCGCCGCATAGCGGCCGAAAAGCCGGTTCAACAACGCACTCAGCAGCAGCGTCGCGCCACCCGACAGCACCGTGTCGTCGATCTCCAGCGTGATCTGCGTGCCGTGGCCAAAGCAGATCGGCCCGGGAAGGCCCAGCCGCTCGACGCGGGGCGCCGAGGCTACGCGCTTGAGCGAATTGACATGCCGCGCCAGCGCCGGGTCGCCCCGGTCGGCATAGAGGTCGAGCAGCGCACGCAGCGGTTCGGCATCGGTGCCGGCCTCGGCCAGCGACAGGAAATTCAGGCTCAACTGGCCGATCCAGCGCCATGTCAGCGCATCCAGCGTCTGGCTGCCGCCGCGCCCCTCGGGCAGGCTGGCGGCCAGCGACGGGCGCGGACGGCGCAGCGCCCCCAAGAGCCGCACCTCGCCGACCGGATCGCCGGTTTCCAGCGTCAGGCGGGGCGTGTCGTCGAGGATCGGCAGGTCGCGGTTGGTGCAAAGCGCGCGGATGTCGAGCCGCCGGGCCAGCGCCGCCGCGCCGCTGCCCGGCGGGTGCGACAGCGACACGAAGACGTCGTCGCCGGCATAGCCGGTGCGGGTCTGGCCGCGGCGCAGCTCGTCCTCGCCGGGGCGGCGGCGGCGGCGCTCGGTGGCGTAGACCTGGCCGGTGGCGCCGCGGTTCTGCTCGACCGAAAACAGCGGCATGATCCGCCCCTCGGGGCCCTCGCGGTCGGCATCCTCGACCCGGATCATCCGGTAGATCTCGAAATCGCGCGGCCGCGTGCGGTCGGCATGCACAACGTGGGCAGCTCTGCGCGGGTCGATCTCGACGATGTTGCATTCCTTTTCGAAGAGATTGACCAAAGGCGTTGTGAAAAGGCGGAAATCGGCGATCGAGATATCGGCGATGGCGGGTTGCGCGCGGTCGAGCAGCAGCACGATTTCGACCCCGCCATCCCCCGCCGCGGCAATCGCGGGCGCCAGCCCGTCGAGCCGCGCGTAATGGAACCGCTCGGGCATCAGGAAATATTCCCGCAGCAGGCGGTAGCCCTCGAAGGCCGGGCGCACGCGGGGCAAGAGCGACTCGGCATCGGTGATGCCGATCATGGCGGGGGGCCGGGCGTCGTGAAAGGCGCCGTCGCCCTTGGCCGGGCGGGCCAGCACCCGCCGCCCCCAGCCGAAGATCGCGTCGAACAGTGCGCCGCCATTGGCCCGCCCGCCGAGATAGAGGTCGAGCCGGTCCAGCGAAAGCTGGCTCAGCGGCGTGGCGCCGGCCGCGGCGATCGTCACCCGCAGCCCGGCCTCGGCGCCGGCACAATGCCGTTCGGCCAGCCCTGCGGCGCGCAGCGCGCCGCGGTCTTGCAGGTATTCGACGCCGGCCAGGCGGATGGGCCAGAGCGCCACGTCCTGGGCGGTGGTGTAGGTCGCGCGGGTGGCCAGCCCTTCGCGCAGCCCCGCGGCCAGCCGGGTGCCGCGCCGCACCACATGGCCGCCGGGCATCGAATCGAGCTGCGGGCCCGGCGCGAGCTCGGCCATGGCCATGGCGGGGGCCGGTCCGGCGATGTCGGGGTAAAGCGCGTCGAGCAGGTTGCGCACGTGGCGGCTGGCCTCGGCATCGACCTTGAGCCGTGTGCGCGCGGCGAGGAAGGCCACGCCTTCGAGCAGCCGCTCGACATAGGGGTCGGGGCAGGGCACCGCGTCGAGCGCGAGGTTGCGCGCCACCGTTGGGTGCAGCCCGGCGAACTCGGCAGCGAGCGACCGGATATGGCTCAGCTCGTCCTCGTAATATGACAGGAAGGCACGGTCCATCAGACCGCCTCGACGGTGGTCAGCGCCTGACCGCTGTCCAGGTCGATCGTGGTCGACAGGCGCAGCCGCTCGGGCACTGGCGCAACCATGAGAATGCCGTCGATATCGACCCTGAGCCCGGTCTTGCGCCCGACCCTGACCTGCACCTTGAGGCTGTCGGATTTCAGCCGTGGCTCAAAGACTTGCAGCGTCGCCTTCAAATCGCGCGCGAGCTTGTCCTGGTCGAAATCGTTGCCCTTGTGCCCGGCAAAGGCCGGCACCCCGTAATTGACCACCGAGGCGCGGATCTCGGGGTAGTCGGCCAGCAAATCCGCGGGGTCTTCGCGGTCCGCGCGCTCGCGCGCGGTCAGCAGGAAATGCGCCTCGAGCCGCTCGATGTTGAACAGCGCCTCGATATCGCGGCGCACCGCCTCGCGCAGCACCTCGGGGGTGACGACGATGCCGCGATCTTCCAGCCGGCGGCGTTCGAGCTGGCGTTCGGCCAAAAGGACCAGCCGCCGCCGGGTGGCGTCGTCGAGGTCGGTTTCGCGCTCGATGGCGCGCAGGCCGCCGGCGGCCAGCGCATCGACACGCTCGGCGCCCAGCCGGGCGGCCAGTTCGGCGCGCAGCGCGTCGGTCTCGGCGACCAAACCCGGCAAGTCGTCGCGCAGCCGGTCCCAGAGGGACGGCTGCACGCGTTCGCTTCTGGCATGAAGGCCCGGATCGGGCATGGGTGACGTTCCCGGTATGGCGTTACTTGCCTGCAGCTATGTCGTACTCGACCTCGTGCTCGTCGCCCGCGGAATGGTCTTCGGCCTGAACGATGTATTTCAACTTGATCGTCTCACAGGCCAGCCCGACCTTTTCATGGATCGACTTGCTGTCCTGGTATTCGCCGAGGACCTCGTAATGCGAGATCGCCGTATTGGTGAGGGTGATCTGCAGATAGTCCAGGTGCGCATCGCCCGAATCCTTGCGCACCATGATGATGACCTCGTCGAAGGATTTGCCCTGCATGCAGGCCAGCGCGATGTAGGGCGAGGAGGCGTCGTACCATTTGAAGACGTGGATCGGGTGGATCTGTGCGCGGCCGCGGGTCCGCCCCGAGCCGATCTGCGCGTGCGAGGCCTGCTCGAGCACCCATTCGACGTCGTAGATGTCGATCTCGTCCTCGTGATCGGCCGATTTGGACTCGCCATCTATGTCGGGCAGTTTCATGTAAGCGGTCAAAGGCATTGTCTTTCTCCCTGGTTGTCAAAACGTCAGGACTTGACCGAAGGCAGCTCCGAGACCAGCCGCAGGCTGGCGTTGATCCCTTCGAGTTGGTAGTGCGGCCGCAGGAAGAACCGCGCGGCGTAGTAACCCGGACGCCCCTCCACGCTGTCGACCTGCACCTCGGCCATGGCCAGCGGGCGCTTGGCCTTGGCCGCGTCGTCGGCCATGGCGGGGTTGGCCAGCACGTAGCGGTTGATCCACTCGCTCAGCCAGACCTGCATGTCGGAGCGTTCCTTGAAGGTGCCCACCTTGTCGCGCGCGATCGCCTTGAGGTAGTGCGCGAAACGGCAGACCGGCAGCAGGTAGGGCAGGTTGGCCGACAGCCGTTCGTTGGCCTGGGCGTCGGGATCGACCAGCTTGCCCGCGCGGGCCTCGTCGTCCTGCAGCGTGTGGGCGCCGATAAAGGCGGCCACGTCGGTGTTCTTGCGGTGCAGGATCGGCATCATGCCCAGCTTGGCCAGCTCCGCCTCGCGGCGGTCGTCGATGGCGATCTCGGTCGGGCATTTCATCGCCACCGACCCGTCGTCGGTGGGGAAGGTATGGACCGGCAGGTTGGTCACCGTGCCGCCCGATTCCACGCCGCGGATCTGGCTGCCCCAGCCATAAAGCTTGTGGCTGCGGTTGATGTTGACGCCCATGGCGAAGGCCGCGTTCATCCAGACGTAGTTGTCGTGGTCGCCGTCGATCTTTTCCTCGAAGTCGAAGCCCTTGACCGGCACCGTCTCGGCGCCGTAGGGCAGGCGCCCCAGCACCCGCGGCATGGTCAGGCCGATATAGCGCGCATCCTCCGACTCGCGCAGGGACTGCCAGCTTGCGTAGTCGGGCGACGATACGATCTGTTCCAGGTCCTGCGGGTTGGGCAGTTCCTGCCAGCTTTCCATGCGGAAGAGTTGCGGCGCGGCCGCCGCGATGAACGGCGCGTGCGCCGCCGCGGCGATGCCCGAGAGGTTGCGCAACAGCCCCACGTCCTTGGGCTTGTGCGAGAACTCGTAGGCGCCGATGATCGCGCCGAAGGGCTCGCCGCCGAACATCGAGTATTCCTCGGTGTAGAGCTTCTTGAACACCGGCGACTGGTCCCACATCTGGCCCTCGTAATCCTCCAGGATGTCGGCCAGGTCGTCCTTCTTGATGTTGAGAACGCGGATCTTCAGCTTCTGGTCGGTCTCGGTGTTGTTCACCAGGTAATGCAGGCCGCGCCACGTGCCCTCGATCTGGCGCATCTCGGGGGCGTGCATCACCTCGTTCATCTGCTCGGTCAGCATGCTGTCCAGCCCTGCGATCAGCGACTTGATCGACTTGACGGCGTTGCCCGAGATGGTGGCGGTGCCGGACTTTTCGGTGGCCGCCAGCGCGAGGTTTGAGACCAGCGCCTTGAGCTTGTCGGCCTCGCTCTCCTTGATGCGGAAATCCTTTTCCAGCAGGTCGCTGAATTCGCCCAGGTCAAGCGCCTCGGCCTCGCCCGCGGCGCCGGCGGCGCCCGGTTTCTGCTCGGTATCGGCCATGGCTCAGCCCTCCTCGCCCTTGGTGTTTTTCATCGCCTCTTCGGCGGCCTGCGCCAGCAGCGGCTCGTTCGACAGCAACTGGGCGATGCGCTTTTCCGCGTCGACCTTGCCGTCCATGTAGCTCAGCAACTCCTCCAGTTGCTTGCGCATCTTCAACAGCTCGGCCAGCGGCGGGATCTGCTCGGCCACCTTGTCGGGCGCGAAATCGGACATGTTCTCGAAGGTCAGATCGACGAACATTTCCTCGTCGGCCTCCTCGCCCTCCTTGCTGGGCAGCTTGTTGGGAACGCGCGCCTTGACCCGCGGCGCCAGCGCCTCCATGAACTTGTTGAACCGCCCGGCATCGGTTTCCACGAAGGTGCGGTCGTTGACCGATTTCTTGGCCTCGGCGCTCTCGGAATCGCCGGCCAGATCGGCCATGACGCCCATCACGAAGGGCAGCTCGATCGTGGTGGGGCTTCCGTAATGCTCCACGTCATAGGCGATCTGCACCCGCGGGGCGCGGTTGCGTTCGATGACCTTCTGCTTGCTGTCGCTCATCTCCAGACCCGGTCCTTCCCTATTCGCTCTCTTATTTGCGTTTCTCGTCCGACACGCCGGCCACGTTGCGGAATTCCTTCACCCCGCCCGGGGCCAGTTCTTCGATCAGTTCCATGAAATCCATCGGCACCATCCGGCGCATGCGCCGCGCGAGATGCGGGATCGGGCTGGCCGGCTCGGTGCGCTCGTAAAAGGCGATGATCATGTCGAGGCAGTGCTCGACCTCTTCGCGGCTGTTGATCGCGCCGTTGGGCACGCCGCGCGCCGCGGCGGGCGCGGGGCGGGGCGCGGGCGACGCCCCCGCGGCCGGTGCGGTATCGGGCGCGGCCGCGTCGGCCGCATCGGCGCCGGCATGGGCGGCCGCCGCCGACAGCGTGGCCGCCACCCGTTCGAGAAACTGCGTCAGCTCGGCAAAGCGCACGCCCTCGCCCGGGCGCGCCTCAAGACGGGCATTCATCGTCTCGGCCAGCCCGGTCAGCGCCGCGCGCGCCGCGGCCAGATCGCCGCTGACCGCCGAAAACGCTTCGGGCGCCTCGGCCGCGAAGGCGCGCGTCGCCGCCTCGACCCGGTGCACCCGCGCCTCGTGCGCGTCGATCAGCGCGGCCTCTTCCTTGGCGCCCAGCCCCGAAGGCCCTTCGCGCAGGATGTCGTTGTCGGTCAGCGTTCCGGCGGCCAGATCGGCGCCGCTGACCGGCCCCAGCCCCCGCGGCGTGATTACCGCGTTCATCTCCAAATCGCCCAAAAGCCCGTTATCGTCGTTTTCCAGTTGCATCAGCGCGTTGATCCGCGCCAGCGCGGCGTCGCGCGGGCTGGGCCGGTCTTTCAGCGCGGGATGCAGGCTATCCCAGAAGGTGTCGAGCGTGGCCGACAGCATCTCCAGCCCCTGAGCGAGACCGGCATAGCCGCGGTAACCGGAGGCGGGGTCGATGCCGTCGACATTGGCCTGTGCCCGCGCCACGATCACCAAAAGCCGAAGGTCGCGGCCGGTCGCGGCCAGCGTCTCGGCCATGTCCAGCACCTCGGACCAGTCCACCGCCGCGGTGATCGCGGGGGGCGTTCCGGGCTCTTCGGTGCGGTTGTCGCGCGAGGCGGGAAGCAAAAGGCGTTCTATGGCGTGAAACTGCGGGTCGTTCCGCAGTTCGGCGCCGGAAGGATTTTCCCCGTCAAGCGGGGCGAGAAATGCGTCCAGGTTGGCCATCGCCCCAAAAACCGTTGCAACCGTATTGTACGAAATATTGTTTCAGAACGGTCCGAGTCTTGCAATGATTATGAAAGCTTATTGCCGCGCGTCGATGATGCGTGATGCCACGCCGAGGATCTGGTCCTCGCGCCCGTCCAGCGTCTCGGCCAGGGCCTCGGCCACCGAGGCGACGCTCTCGTCGCGGGGCCGGCGCATGTCGAACAGCGGGTCCTTCGACAGGATCGCCATGATCTCGCTCTTGCCGAAGTCGCCGTCGGTGATGCGGAAGGCCAGCTTCTTGGGGTCGTCGCGGAAGTCCTCGATCGAGTGCAGCACGCGGACGCGCCTCAGCCCCGCCTCGATGCGCCCAAGCTCGGCCAGGGCGTGTTCGGTGTGGTTGATCTGGGGCAGGACGTGAAACACCTTGCCGGTATTGTCCACGATCATCACCCAGAGCGAGCCTTCGGCGATGCTTTCGGGCACCAGCACCTCGGCCACCGGGTTTTCGCCCACCCGGTAGATGCCGGTGACATTGGCCTGGCCGGTCTCGCCATTGCCCAGCCAGACCGACAGCGTGCCCGCGCCGGTGGCCGGCAGCACCGACCGGATCGCGCAGAGATCGGGGTTGAGCAGCCGCGCCTCGACCTGCACCTGCCGGTCGCCGATCACCGGGGCGATGGCGTTGGCGATCGTGGCGCGGTCGGCGGCCTGGGCGATGTCGCCGGTCACCAGGATGGTCTCGCCCAGGCCGTAGATGCCGCCTGGGGGCGTCTGCTGGCGCAGCGGGCCGCAACTGGCGAGGCTGTCGAGCATGCCTTGCACGGTTTCGGCCTCCAGCCGCTCGGGCCCGGCGGCCAGCGCCGTGGCCAGCCGGATGCCGCTGTCGGCGGACCAGCCGTCGAGCGCGGCCTTGACCGCGTCGCGCGCCGCGCCGTCGGGGGCCAGCCCGCCCACGCGCCCGGCGCCGCCGGCCAGCGCGACCTCCCACCGCTCGAGCCGCGAGAGCGCGTCGATCAGCGCGGCCACCTGTGCCGGCCAGTCCTCCACCGGCATGCCGGTGGCCAGCGTCAGCTCGGTCGCGGCAGGGTCGGCGCCGGTGGCGCCGCGGTAGGCGCCCTGCAACAGCGCAACCGCCGCGTCGTCGGGGGCGTTGCCGGCCAGCCGGCCGGGCGCGCCCGGCGCGAACTCGGCGGTCAGGCGGTACGGCACGGCCTCTGGCAGGGGTTGGGGCAAAAACGGCGCGACGAGCCCGCCGAACCAGGCCGCCGCCAGCACGACGGCCAGCGCGGGCAGGGCGAGCCACAGGCCGCGCCGCCGTGGGCGGGTGTCGGTGCCGCGGGCGCCGGGTCCGGGTGCCTGGGTCTTGGGTTTGAGATGCGCCTCGATGCGGGCGCGCGCGGCCTCGGCGTCGGCGGGCCGGTCCGCGGGGTCGGGGGCGGCCAGCGCGTCGATCAGCCCCTTCAGCGGCTCGGGCACGCCCTCGGTGTCGAGCGGATGCGTCTTGCGCCGCACGATCTCGCCCGGGGTGGCGCCGAGATAGGGCACCTCGCCCTTCCAGGCGGCCAACAGCGACGCGCCCAGCGCGTAGAGGTCCGAGCGCGGCTCGGCCCGCCCGTCAAGCTGTTCGGGCGCGGCGTATTCATATTTGCCCGCGAACTGGTTACCGACGATTGTTCGCGCACCGGCCGAAGTGTCCTTGGCGATGCCGAAATCGATGATCGTGGCCTTGTCCGGCGCGCCGTCGCGCAGGATGATGTTGTCCGGCGACAGGTCGCGGTGAACGATGCCGCGGGCATGGGTCGCCACCAGCCCCTCGGCCACGCGGTGGGCGACGATCAGCAGGTCGTGGGCATCCAGCCGCTCGCGCATCATCAAATCGTTCAGCGACGGCCCGGCCACGTAATCCATCACCAGAAAGACATGGCCCTGGTCGGTGCGCGAGCATTCGGTATAGCGCACCACCGCGTCGTTCAGGATGTTGCGCATCTCTTCTTCGCGCTTCATCAGCTCGACATAATCGGCATTGCCCGAAAACTGCGCCGAAAGCGCTTTGATCGCCACCACCCGGTCCGAGATCTGGTTGCGGGCGCGGTAGACCTCGCCGGTGCCGCCGCGGCCCAGCACGCCCTCGATCTCGTAGGTATTGTTGAGCACCTGGCCCTTGCGGAAGATGTCCGACGGTAGCGGGTCGATCATGGGCGGGCTCCGGTCTTGGGGCGAGCTGCGGAAAATCGTCGCGTCACAGCAGGTTTTCGGCTTAGACTAACACGCGCGACGGGCCGCGGGGAACATTGCTGCGCGACCTTCGCGTCGTGGACGGTAAGCGGGGAGGCCGACGCCATGGCCCAGAGGGGTTCGCAGGAGACGATCAAGCGCAAGGAGCTGGTCGGAAAGCTCAACCCGGTCTGTCTCAAGGCGTTCTCGGCGGCCGCCCAGGCCGCCAAGGCGCGCGGCAACCCCTACGTCGAACTGGTTCATTTCGTCGCCGAGCTGGCCCATGCGCCGCGCTCTGACTTCGAGATATTGCTCAAGGCGGCCGAGGTCGATCTCGGCCGGCTCGACGCCGACATCGCGCGCGCCATCGACAGTCTGCCCCACGGGGCAAGCTCGGTCGAGGAGTTCTCCGACCACATCTTTCGCGCCATCCAGGAGGCGTGGAGCCACGGCCAGCTCGATTACGGCGACGAAACCGTGCGCTCTGCCTATCTGCTGCTCGCCGCGCTCGGCACGCCGGTGCTGGAGGCGATGCTGTTCAGGATCAGCCTGGAGTTCGACAAGATCGACGTCGCCGCGATGGGCGCCCAGCTCGACGAGCTGTTGCCGGACTCGGTCGAGGGGATGGGTGCCGCGCCCGAGCCTACGTCGCGCAAGGCCGCGCCGGGCGGACAATCGGCGCTGGCGCAGTTTTCCACCAACCTGACCGAACGGGCCAAGGCGGGCCGGATCGACCCGGTGGTGGGCCGCGACATGGAGATCCGCCAGATCGTCGACATCCTGATGCGGCGGCGGCAGAACAACCCGATCCTGACCGGTGAGGCCGGGGTGGGCAAGACGGCGGTGGTCGAGGGGTTTGCCCAGCGGCTGGCGCGCGGCGACGTGCCCCCCAGCCTGAGGGGCGTGCAGCTGCACCTGCTGGATGTCGGCCTGATGCAGGCCGGCGCCTCGGTGAAGGGTGAGTTCGAAAAGCGGCTGCGCGCGGTGATCGACGAGGTGCAAAGCTCGGACGTGCCGATCATCCTGTTCATCGACGAGGCGCACACGCTGATCGGCGCGGGCGGTGCGGCCGGCACGGGCGATGCGGCGAACCTGCTCAAACCCCCCTTGGCGCGCGGCGAGCTGCGCACCGTCGCCGCCACCACATGGTCGGAATACAAGCAGTATATCGAGCCCGACCCGGCGCTGACCCGCCGTTTCCAGGTGGTCAAGGTCGAAGAGCCCGCCGAGGCCGCAGCGGTGCGCATGTGCCGGGGCGTGGCCGGCGTGCTGGAGCGCCACCACAAGGTCGAGATCCTCGACGAGGCGCTGGAAGCCTCGGTCCAGCTCTCGCATCGCTACATTCCCGCCCGGCAACTGCCCGACAAGGCGATCAGCCTGCTCGACACCGCCTGCGCCCGCGTCGCGGTTTCGCAGCACGCCACGCCCGCGGCGGTCGAGGACGTGGACCGGCGCCTTGCCGCGCTGCGCATCGAACAGGGCATCGCCGAGCGCGAGGCCGCGATCGGTATCGACACCGAAGAGCGCATGGCCGGCATCCTTGCCGCGCTGGACGAGGCCGAGGCCGACCTGGCCGATGCCAATGCCCGCTGGGAGGCCGAAAAGGCGCTGGTCGACGAGGTGCTGGAACTGCGCGCCGAGCTGCGGGGCGGCGGCGCGGCGCTGGACGAGACCGGCGCGGTGGGCCACATGGCCGCGCCGCCGGTCGAAGAGACCGAGCCCGACGCGGGCGAGCCCGCAGAGGATGCGGCTGAGGACGGGGCAGGGGATGACATCCCGCCCCCGCCCGCGCCGATCTCCGACGAGGAGCGCGCCGAGAAACTCGCCACCCTGCGCGAGAAGATGGCCGCGCTGGCCGAGCAGCAGGGCGAAAACCCGCTGATCCTGCCCGCCGTCGACCGCAACGCGGTGGCCGGCGTGGTGCAGGACTGGACCGGCATCCCGACGGGCCGGATGATGGCCAGCCAGACCGAGCGCGCGCTGCACCTGCCGCAGATCCTGGGCGACCGGGTGGTCGGTCAGGACCACGCGATGGAGATGATCTCGAACCGCATCCAGACCTCGTTCGCGGGTCTCGGCGCGCCGGAAAAACCCATCGGGGTGTTCCTGCTTTGCGGACCTTCCGGCGTCGGCAAGACCGAAACCGCGCTGGCGCTGACCGACGCGCTTTATGGCGGCGAGCAGAACCTCATCTCGATCAACATGAGCGAGTTCCAGGAGGCGCATACGGTTTCGACGCTGAAAGGCGCGCCGCCGGGATATGTGGGCTATGGCAAGGGCGGGGTGCTGACCGAGGCGGTGCGCCGCCGGCCCTATTCGGTGGTGCTGTTCGACGAGGTGGAAAAGGCCCACCCCGATATCCACGAGGTGTTTTTCCAGGTCTTCGACAAGGGCATGATGGACGACAGCGAAGGCCGCCGGATCGATTTCAAGAACACGCTGATCCTGCTGACCTCGAACGTCGGCACCGAAGAGATCATGGCGCTGACCGACGAGGGCAAGACCCACGCCGAGCTCGACGAGTTGAACGCGGCGCTGCGCGCGCCGCTGTTGGACGTGTTCCCGCCCGCGCTGCTGGGCCGGCTGGTGACGATCCCCTATTATCCGCTGTCCGACGCGGCGATCGAGCTGATCGCGGGCCACAAGCTGAAGGGGATCGCCGGACGGCTGATGACCGGGCACGGCGCCGAGCTGGTGATCGGCGAGGGCACGATGGACCTGATCAAGGCGCGCTGCACCGAGATCGAGTCGGGCGGGCGGATGATCGACGCGATCCTCACCAACACGCTGTTGCCGGAACTCAGCCGCCAGATCCTCAACCGCAAGCTGGAGGGCACCGCGCTCGGCACGGTGACGGTGACCGGCTCGGAAGACGGGTTCGGCTACGCCTTCGCCTGAGGGGCGCTCGGGATGCAGATCTACAACCAGACCCGGTTCGTCCACGAATTCACCCAGGGGATGGACAAGGCCGGGCGTGAATACCTGCTTCTCGTGATCAAGGGCAGCTTCGACTTCCCCGAGGCCGAGGGCGCGGCGGCCCCGGTCAGCGCCGAACAGCGGCCGCTGGTGATGGCCGACGAATTCACCGGCGCGCCGGGGCTCTCGGCGCCGCTGTGGGAAACCGATTTCGCCTTTCGCAAGGCGCGCTGCGATGTGATTGCCCAGGGCGCGGCCCACGCCCCGGGCGGGCGGCCCGCCGAGGCGGTGCGGGTGGGGCTGCGCGTCGGCGGCTGGACCAAGATGTTCGACGTCGTCGGCGCACGGGAATGGCGCGTCGCGGGGCCGATGGTGACGGCCACGCGCCCGCACCCCTTCACCCGGATGGCGTTTTCCTACGACACCGCCTTTGGCGGCCCGGACGCGGCCGACCCCGACGACCCGGCGCCCGCGGTTTACGCACCCAACCCGGTCGGGCTCGGCTGGGGGCAGGTGCGCAACCAGGCGGGGCTGTCGGGCCGTCCGCTGCCCAACACCCAGGCCGTCGATGACCCCGTGACCTCGCCCTATGGCAGCTACCGCCCGATGGCCCTCGGGCCGGTCGGGCGCGGCTGGCCCGGGCGGCTGCGCCATGCCGGCACCTATGACCAGCACTGGCAGGACGCGGTCTTTCCGTTTCTGCCCGCCGATTTCGACGAGCGGTATTTCCAGCACGCCCCCGAGGACCAGCAGATCGACCCGCCGGTACCGGGCACGCCCGTGGCGCTGGCCAACCTCACGCCGCGCGGGCGCGAGGCGTTTCGCCTGCCGCCCGAGACGGCGCTGCCGGTGCGGGTGTTCCGCGGGTCCGAGACGGCGTTCGACGACACGCTGCACCCCGATACGCTGAGCTTCGATTGCGAGGCGCGGGTCATGATGATGGTCTGGCGCCTGTCGGTGCCGCTGCGCCGGATCATCAGCGAGTTCACCGAGGCCTGGATCGGCCCGCCGACCGAGGCGATGGAACGCGCCCGGCGCGAGGGTCGCGGCTACATGCGCGCGGTGGGCATGGCCGAGACGCCCGAGGGCGCCGAATGAGCGCGGCGCTGCATATCCTCGCCGCCGGCATGGTGACGGCGGTGGGCCTCGATGCGCCGTCGTCCTGCGCGGCGATGCGCGCCGGGCTCGACGGGTTTTGCGAGACCGAGTTCGTGGGGCCGGACGGCGCGTGGCTGGTCGGCGCGCCGGTGCCCCTGCCGCCCGCGCCGCCCGCCCCGCGCCCGCCCGCGG
>NZ_RWGU01000026.1 GCF_003944755.1 Rhodovulum robiginosum | reverse complement strand
GCCGAGGCGTGGTGCACCGCCGCGCTGCCGGCCGCCAGCGCCGCGCGCGCCGGCGAGATCGACGCCGACGCCCTGCTTGCGGCGCTGGCGGACCTGCCCGGCGGCGAGGGCCCGGCCGAGCCCGGCCTCTGGGCCGCGGGCCGCGCGCCCCTGCCCGCCGAGCCCCCCGCCGAGGCGCTGGCGGCGCTGATGGGGCCGGTCAGTTGAGGTCGATCTTGCTGCCCTTGACCACCACGGCGCTACTGGCCTTGATGGTGATCTTGCCCGAGCCCTTGGCGGTGATGTCCTTGCCGTCGAGGGTGATCGTGCCGTCCTTTTTCAACACGATCGACGCCTTGCCGCAGGTCAGCGTGATCGAGTCGCCCGCCTCCAGCACGAAATTCTTGCCGACCTTGACCGACATGTCGTCGCCCACCGTGGTGGCGCTGTCCTTGCCCACGTCGACCCCGCGGCTTCCGCCGACCTGCACGGCCTGATCCTCGCCCACATTGGTGGCGTCGCCCTTGCCGATATCGGCCGAGCGCGCCCCGCCCACGGCCCAGCCATCGGAGCCGCCGACATTGTGCGACTGGTCCGATCCGACGCTGACCGAGCGGCTGGCGCCGACGGTCTGGACCTGCGCGGCGCCCACGGTGCGGGTTTCGGCCGCGCCCACGGTGTCGGTGCGGGCCGCGCCGACATTGATGGTCTGCGCCGCGCCCACCGACTGGCTGTGGTTGACGCCGATCGTCTCGGACGAGTTGGTGCCGATCGAGATCGTCTCGTTCGACCCGACGCTCAGGCTGCGGTCGACGCCCACGGTTTCGGTATCGTTGGTGCCGATCTGGACCACGCGGTTGTTGCCCACCGTCGTGTCCTTGTCGTTGCCCACCGATTCGGACCGGTCATGGCCGACGCTCTGGGTGGCGTCATTGCCGACATCCTCTGAGAAATCGTGGCCGATGGTGCGGCTCTCGTCGTTCTTGACCAGCTCGTTATGGTCTTTCTCGGCCTGGAAATAGACCTCTTCCTCGCCCTTCTTGTCCTCGAAACGCAGCTCGTTCCAGCCGCCGCCGCCGGGCGAAGAGTTCGACTTCCACCCCGATTGCGTGGCGTTGCCGGGCAACTCGTAGGGCGGCATCTGCGCGGCGTTGTAGACCCGACCGGTGATCAGCGGCAGGTCGGGATCGCCTTCGAGGAAATCGACGATCACCTCCTGCCCGATGCGCGGGATCTGGATGAACCCCCAGCCCGCGCCGGCCCAGACCGAACTGACCCGCACGAAGCACGAGGAATTCTCGTCGTTCCCGCCCAGCCTGTCCCAGTGGAACTGCACCTTCACCCGCGAATAGGCGTCGGTGAATATCTCGGCGCCCGACGGGCCCACCACGGTGGCGGTCTGCGGCCCCTTCATGACCGGGCGCGGCGTGCGCCGCTCGGGCCGGAAAGGCAGCGAGACCGGCGCCACGGTCAGTTTCGCCTGGTAGCCCTCCGGCGGGCGCCCGCGCTCGCGCCGGCCGCTGCGGTACTGATCGTCCCAGGCATCGTAGTCGACCCGAAGGATCATGTAGTCGTCGTTCTCGGCCTCGCGCGCAAACCCGGTCAGCGCGAACACATGCCCCGACCAGAGCGCGGGCGCGGTGGTCACTGCCGCGGCCCGCTCGGCCGGGGCCTGCACCTCTTCCAGCCGGGTCTGGGTGCGCTGATCGCCATGGCCGATCTCGGTATAGCGGCCGGGATAGTGATAGCGCGCGCCGTCGCTCTGGGCGTGCTCTCGCGGGGTCAGCGCCACGGTGGCCAGGTCGGCGCCGGGCTTTTCGAAATCGTAATCGGTCTGCACGTAGCCGCCGGTGACCACGGCCCGCCGCGGCTGCCAGTTTGTGATGAAATCGCCGTCGCGGAACGAGGCGAAAGCGTCCTCCATGAAGCCGATGGCGTCCAGCCCAGGCGCCGGTTTCAACTTGGCATTGGCATCGGTCATCACGAGGGTGTGGCCCGAGTCCGAATGCTCGAAGAAATAGAAGATCCCCTCGTCCTCCATCAGCCGCTGGACGAAATCGAGATCGCTTTCACCGTATTGCACGCAGTATTCGCGCGCCTCCGGGCTGGCCTGAAGCCGCTTGTCGTAGGCGGCCTCGGGGTAGGCCTCGAACACCGCCTCGACGATGTCGACCGCGCTCATGTTCTGAAAGATGCGGTTGTCGGTCGAATTGGCGAGAAACCACAGCCAGGGCCGCAGGCGCAGTTCGTAATGGGCAAAGCCGCTTTCGAACCGGTCGAAGCGGAATTCCGCGGCGAAGGCGTGGATAAACCGCGGGTCCTCGGGCTCGCCCAGCCGCACGGTGATCGGCTTGCCGAGGATCGCATTGGCCTCGATGTCGAAATCCTCGCTGGCCAGCCCGAGGCGCAGATCGAACGGCCGGCCGATCTCGTCATGGCCGTGCAGATAGGTAAACCGCAGCACATCCGGGCCGAGCGGGGTGGTGACTGCGAAATGGCGGTTTTCGAACATGGCGCCGGTCCTTTCGGTTGCCGCCCGGCCGGGCGCGCTCTTCAAGGGCCCGTTCAGTATACCGAAATCGCGGCCCGGCGCGCGGGTTTTCCTGCCCCCCGCCGGGGCCGCGCTAGAGCGTGGTGGGGCAGCTCAGCCCGCCCAGCAGGCCGCGCGCGCTGAGCGGGTTGAGCGGCGCCTCGAACCGGATCTCGACGAAGATCCGCCCGCGCTCGGTGCGGAAATCCACCAGGAAACGCCGCCCCTCGTCGCGGCGGCGTACCCGCAGCCCGTCGAGCAGCCGCAACAGACCCCATGGCCCCGGCTGGGCAAGCTTCGCGGTGGCCTCGCCCGCGCGGAAGCTGACCTCGGCGCCCTCTTCGGGCGCGGGCCCCGGCCAGGCCAGCCGCGCCGGATCGCCCGCGGCCCTGAGCGGCGCGCCCGCGCCGCCCAGCGCCATCACCGCCTGCCCGCGCTCGGCCAGCGTGGCCAGCGTCATCTGCGCCCACAGCGCCCCCGTGGCGCCGAAAAACGCCGGCCCGGCCGATAGCGCGCGCTCGAAGAAAACCGCGCTTTCGGGCGAAAGCCCGGCCAGCCGCGCCTCGGGTTTCCAGCGCCAGGGCGTGGCGGTGGTGTCCAGGTAGGGGGCCAGCTGACCGGCAAAAAACCGCTGCAACGCCCCATCGGGGCCCAGCAGGGCGGCAAAATCGGCGGTATCCGCATCTGGCCCCTCGGCAAAGGGGTAGCGCCCGCCCAATGTCCGCTGGCACAGCGGCAGCACCGCGTTCTGCCAGCGCCGCGTCAGCGGGTTGGTCAGGATGTCGGCATGCGCCGCCGAGGTCTGCGCCAGCACGTCCTCGACGATCTGCACCACCACCAGCGGCGCGGTCTTCAGCGCGGCGACCGAGGCGGCGCGGTCCTGCACGCTCATCAGCCGCTCGGCGGCGCCGGGATCGTCCGTCTCCATCGCGCCGAGCGCGACGTTGAGCGCGGCGAAAAGGGCGGCGATCTCGCCCATCTTGCCCTGCTCGACATATTGGATCGTCGGGCCGAAGACCGTCGCCAGCCTGAGTTGCTGGGCATGGCTGCGGCGCCGGTCGGTGCCGCCGGCCTGCACCCAGACTTCGCGCAAGAGCGCCGTCAGGGGCGAGTTTTCCGCCGCCAGCAGGCCCGAGATGCGGATCGAGGCCGCCGCGTCGCCGAAGGGCCGCACCCTGAGATCGGCCAGGTAGCCGCGCCAGAAGGCCAGCGTTTCCCGGTGCAGCCGGTCCATCACCCGGTCAGGTGCGGCGGGCGCCTCGGGCAGCGCTCGGCCCAGCAGGTCGGGGCCGACCGCGCGGGCGGTCTGCACCGCCAGCCCCGCGCCGTAATCGCGCGCCCAGTCCCACCCCGCCGCGGTGAAAAGCCCCGGCAGGGGCGCGGTCATCGGCCTGCCCGAACGGCGCAGCAGCACCGCCTCGATGCCCGGTACGGCGCGCTCGGCGCGCCATCGTTCCAGCGCCGCCGCGCCCTGGGAACGGCGCATCTCGAGATAGGCGCGCGCAGGCTCGTCGGCCTCGGCGGCAAAGCCCCGCGCCTGGGTCAGCAGCTCGGCATCCTGGGGCGGCAGCGCGGGCGGCGGGCCGGCCAGCGCGGCGACATGGGGCACCAGCGCGGCAAGCGCGGGCTCGGCGGCGCCCAGATCGGCCAGCCAGCCGGCCAGGTAGGCGCTGCTCCACCCGGTCTCTCCGGTCAGGATCGCGCGCGCGCGCAGCGTATCGTAAAGCGGCAGCGCCGCGCCCTCGGTCGCCAGCACCTCGGCCACGGCATCGGCCAGCCGGCCCGGCAGGTGGCGCGCCACCGCGTCCTCGTAGGCGGCCTGCGCCCGCGACCCGGCATCGAAAGGGCCAAAGCGCAGCGCGCCGCCCAGCGGCGCCCGCGCGGCGGCCTCCTGCACGCGGGACGCCGCGGCCCACAGCCGATCCAGCCGCGCGGCAAGGTCGGCGCCGATATCGGCCCGGTCGAGCCCGATCTCGAGCGCCTCGGCCCGGAACCGGGCGGTCAGGTCGGCGTGGTAGCGGTATTCCAGCGCCGCCGCGTAGCCGCCCAGCGCCAGCGCCAGCGCCGCGACCCCCGCCACGGCCCAGCCCGCCCAGCCACCCCGCGCGCGACGCGGACCGCCACGGCGCGCGGCCTCGGCCCGTTCGATCAGATGATCGAGGAATCGCGCCAGGTCGGCGTATTCGGGGCCCGCATCGGCGGCGGTGTCACGAAAGCCGCGCACCCGGTCGAGCGACATGTCGCGCCCGTCGAACAACTGCCGGCCCGCCAGCGCCGACCATTCGCGCACCGACAGCCCGGCAAGGCTGCGGGCCTTCTGGTCGATCAGCACGGCCAGCGTATAGCGCGCGGGTGGCACGGCGCTGGGAAGTTCGCCCTCGGCCAGCGCGGCGGCCTCGAACCGGTCCAGCAGCGCGCGCGCCTCGGCCAAGAGCGCCCCGGCCCCGCGCCGCGCGCCGTCCTCCATCCGGTCGTGAAATGCCAAGACCGGCCGGGCCAGCCGCGGCAGCCGGCCGGGATCGGCCCTGTGGCCGGACCCGCCGGCCGGCGGCAAGACGGTTCTCGCCTCGTCGCGCGGGCGCCGCATCAGCCGCCCAGCTGCCCTTCGGACAGCCAGCGGCGCAGGGTTTCCTCGCCCACCTCGAAATGCATCGAATCCTCGCGGCTGTAGGTGGCGCCCCAGAACCAGCCCTCGTCGTTGAAATACTCGGCCAGGATCAGCAGGCCGAACTGGGTGCCGCCATCGGCAAAGCCGTCGAGCACCCCCTCGAGCTTGAGGTCGATCGCGGTGCCCCAGCTATGGTTGGAAATGCCGCTGGTCGAGCCGCGGATCAGCCGGGCGCAGAGCGCCCCGGCGGTGCCCACCTTGGCGTGGATGTCCGGATCGCTCTGCTTCAAGCGGTCCATGATGCGTTCGAGCGAGTCGAGCGCGGGGCGCAGCATCGTCGCGCGGATATTGGCGATCTGCCGGGTCTCCAACAGCGCCTTGAGATCGGGGTTGGTGACCGGCTGGCAGGTCTGGGAATAGCTTGCGCGCGGGTGGCCCAGGATTTCCAGCATCACCGAGTTGCGCGGCTGGGTGATGCCCTTGTTGAAGCGCGTCCGGGCCAGGCGCATCACCTCGGTCACCTCCTCGGTCTCGTCATGGGTGCCGATGGCCGCGGTCTGGCCGCCCGCGTCCGGCACGGTGACAGGCGGCTGCGGCGCCGCCGTGCCGCGGCTGGCCAGCAGGGACAACTCGTCGCGCAGCCGCGCGAGGTCGGCGCGGGCCTGGCGCAGCTCGCCCGCCTGGCGGGCGAGTTCGGACTCGAGGTTTTCCAGCCGCGCCTCGGCGCGCGCCAGCCGCAGCTCGGCCCCGCTGTCGGCGGTCTGCAACAGTGCCCCGACCAGCGCAAAGCTGACCGCCGCGACAACCACCCCGATGGCGATGATGATGGGGCCGATCACGGTGCCCTGCTGCACGCCGCTAGCCCTCCTTCAGATCGACGACGATGACCGAGACGTTGTCGGGCGCACCGGCCTCCAGTGCGTCGGCGACGAGCCCCTTGCAGACCTCGCCCGGCGCCACCGGCCCGGCCAGCGCCGTGGCGATCCGGCTTTCGGACAGGCAGCCATGCAGGCCATCGCTGCACAGAAGCAGCCGGTCGCCCGGCACAATCGGCACCGACACGCTGTCGACCTCGAAATCGGCGCCCATGCCGACCGCGCGGGTAACGACATGCGATTCGGGGTGGCGCCCGGCCTCGTCGGGGTTGAGCGCACCGGCCTCGACAAGGTCCTGCACGACGGTGTGGTCGCGGGTCAGCAGCCGCAGGTGCCCCGAGCGCATCAGGTAGGCCCGGCTGTCGCCGGCCCAGACCAGATGGGCCACCGCGCGCCGGATCATGCAGGCGACCACGGTCGCGCCCATCGGCCCGCCCCCGGCCTCGCGCGCGCGCGCCAGCACCGCGGCATTGGCGCGGATCAGCCGGTCGGTCAGGTCGGCCACCGGGTCGCCGTCGTCGCTGAGCGTGGCCAAGGCGTCGATGACCATGTCCGAGGCCACGTCGCCCAGGTCGTAGCCGCCCATCCCGTCGGCCACCGCCCAGAGCGTGCCGCCCGGATCGGTCAGGATCGAATCCTCGTTGCGTTCGCGCACCCGGCCGCGATGGGTCATCCCCGCGCCCTCGGGCCGCGGCATGGGCAGCGCAGTGCCCGGCACCTGCGTCGTCGGCACCGTCATCGTCGCGCGCCACGTGACCGTGGCTGGGGCCGGGTTGACATGCCGACTTCCCCGTCCTGGTCCGAATTGATTGGTTGCCAAGGATACCTTACACTCCACAACAGATGAACCGGTTTTCTCGCAAAGGGAGCGACGGCGATGAAAAAGGTACTTTCCATTGCGCTCGTGGCCCTGCTGGCGGGCCTGCCCGCCGCGGCGCAGGAGATGACCGACGAAGAGCTGCTGGAACTTTTCGAGACCCAGCGCGACACGTTCCGCAAGGCGCAGGAAAGCGGCATGGGCCGCACCCGCGGCCTGACGCTGATCACCGTCGACGATGTCGAGGTCTCGACCGAGGCCCCGGCGATGGCGGCGCCCGGAGAGGAAACGGCCGAGGCCGGCGACGTGACCGTCACGACCGAGGCGCCGAGCACCGGCACCCGCCCGCCCGAGCTGAAACCGTTGGTGCCCGAGGCCACGCCGGTGGTCTTCGGCGAGCTCGACCGCGAATTGCAGGTCAATGTGCGGGTCCAGTTCGCGTTCGACTCCGCCGCGCTGTCGGCCGAGCAAAAGCCCAAGCTCGACCAGCTCTGCCGGGTGATGAAGGCCAGCGACATCGCCACGTTCCGCATCGTCGGCCACACCGACGCGTCGGGCAGCGACGCGTATAACCAGCGCCTGTCGGTGCTGCGCGCCCAAGAGGTGCAACGGTATTTCATCAACGAATGCGGCATCGCGGCAACCCGGCTGGAAGCCGTGGGGATGGGCGAGCGGTTCCTTTACAACGAAGACGAGCCTCGCGCCGGCGAAAACCGCCGGGTCGAGTTCCAGGCGCTGAGCTAGAGCGCCTAGCCGCCGTTCAGCCGGATCCATGTCTCGGCGCGCTGCCGGGCGATGTCGAGTTCGGCCTGGTTCAGCCCCAGCCCCGCCAGCCGTTCGCGCGCCTCCTCTTCCTGGCGCGGGCGCTTGCTGTCGGCGGTCATCGCGGCGAGGGTGAAATGGAACGCCGCCTCGGCCTTGCTTGGCTCGACGCCCTGCCCGTTTTCGTACATCCGCCCGATGGCGATGCGCGCCGGCGCAAAGCCCAGGTCGGCGGACCGCTCGAACAGCCTGAGGGCGGTTGCGTTGTCACGCTCCACCAGCTTGCCGTCGCGGTAGATGCGGCCCAGGTTGAACGGCGCAAATCGGTTGCCCCGCTCGGCGGCGCGGGACATCCAGTCGAGCCCGCGCGCGATATCGGGCGCGCCCAGTTCGTCGCTGAGATAGATCCGCCCGAGGTTGTTCATCGCGTTGGTGTTGCCCAGTTCCGAGGCAACCTTGTATAGCCGGACTGCCTCTTCGGGGTCGCGCTCGACGCCCCGGCCCTGGTCGTCGCGGCCCCGGCGGTAGAGGTTGGCCAGCGTGTCCAGCGCGTTGGGCCACCCGTTCTGCGCCGCCAGCCGGTACCACAGAACCGCCTCGTCGAGGTTCTTTTCCACGAACCAGCCGCGTTCGAACATCTCGCCGATATTGGTGCGGGCGCGCAGGTTGCCCAGGTCGGCGGCGCGGCGGTAATAGCCCAAAGCGGTTTCATAGTCGCGCTCGCGCCCCTTGGCGGCGACGTGCAGAAAGCCCAGGTTGACCAGCGCCGCGCTATAGCCGCCGGCGCCGGCGAGGCGATAGAACCCTTCGGCCTCGCCGTAACGGCCCTGGATGTCGAGAATGCGGCCCATCTGGTGCAAGAGCCTCGGATTGGTCGGGTCTTCGGCCAGCGCCGCGGCGCAATCGGGCAGCGCGCGGCGCATGTTGACCAGCCCCCACGGCACGCCATCGGTGATGCGGCGCGGGTCGTCGGGATCGCCCGCGACAATATCGCAATCGGTGATCACCGCCGACAGGCCCTGGGGCGCGCGGCGGTCCTCGGGCACGGCGAACTGCGCCAGCGTCAGCCCGCGCACCGCCTGCCCGGTCTCCTCCAGCTCGACGGCCAGGTTGCGGGCCTGCGCCACGTTGGTGGAATTGGGGAAATGGGTCACGAAAGCGCGAAAATCCTCGGGCACGCGGCTGTCGCGGATCGCATCCCACCACAGCCGCTCGACGATCTTCAGCACGTTGTCGGCGGTGATCTCGCCGGGCGCCACCTGCGCGCGCACCCGGCCGGTGGGCTCTCGAAAGGTGAACTCGCGCTCGATCGAGGCCGAGATGAAGGGGCGCTGGCGCCCGTCGGTCCAGATCCGCACCGAACGGCGGACGGAGCGAAAGACATCGAGGATGTCCTTGCCCTCCTTGTCGATTTCGTTGATCAGCGCGCCGGTATAGGGGCTGTTGGGGCCGGTGCCGTCATAGGCGACCTCGCCGGCCTGGGTGGCAAAGCCGATCAGCGTCTCGCCCACGTCGCTTTCCATCGAGGCCAGCCCGCGGCCGATCTCGCCGGTGCCCGCGACGAAGGGGTTGTCGCGGCAGGCGTCGAGGATGAAGATGCCGAACTCCACCCCGCCGGCGTGGAACCGTTCGATGATCTGCGCGGCATCGGCGCTTTGCCCGAGGATCGTCTCTGCCGCGCCGGGCTGGATATCGACCGGCAGCAGGAAATTGCGCCCCCCGCTCTGCACCGCGTGGCCGGCGTAATAAAACAGGCCCACCGCCCCCTCGGGGACGCTGGCAATGAATTCGGCCAGTACCGCCTCGAACTCGGCGGCGGTGAGGTTTTCGCGCAGCGTCGTCTCGAACCCCGATTGCAGCAGCACCGCCGTCATCGAGCGTGCGTCGTTCACCGGGTTGCGCAGCGCGCCCACCGAATAGGCCTCATTGCCGATCACCAGCGCGTAGCGCTCTTGCGCGATTGCCGGCAGCGCCGCCAACGCCCAGATGCCGAACACGATAATTCTAATCTTTTCTAGCAATTTGCCGCCCTCCCTTCAGGCGCGGCCTCAAGACGGCCGAACATGGGTCCCGCGGTCATGATCGCCGCACTGCGCGATTCCGGCAAGCTGTGCGGGCAAGAGTCAGATCATGTGCCGTCCAAACGGCCGTCGCCGGTCGTGGCGCACTCGGCGGCGTTAGCCCAACAACCCGCGCTGCGCCCGGCAGGCGTGACTCAGCACGTGGATCAGCCCGGCCGCGGCGCCCGCGCCGTCGCCGATCTCCAGCCGCTGCATCCGGCGCAGCATGGCGGCGCGGGCCTCGGGGTCGAGCAGCGCCGCGACCTCGGCGCCGATGCCGATCCTGTCCGAGGCGCGCAGCATCCGCGCCCAGCCCGCCACCGCCGCGTGGCGCGCGCGCAGGATCTGCAGGTCCATCTCCGGCGCCTCGTTGGCGACGAACAGCGCAGGCACCGCCCCCGCAAGGCATTCGTGAAAGCTGTTGTAACCGGCCCCCGAAATCACCGCGTCGAACCCGCGGCTGTAGCGAAAGGCCGGGAACAGGGTGATCTGCCTGTGCGGCCCCTCGGCGGGCGGCGCAAAGGCGATGGGCGGCAGCAGCTCGACCACCTCGACATCGTCGTGCCGGGCCAGCGCGGCGAGCAGACGCTCGCGGATGCGGGCAAGGTCGAAATTGTTGCCCGCGCCCAGGCTGAGCGCGACCACCGTCTTGTCGTCGGCAAGGCCCAGTTCGGCGCGCGCCGCCGCGCGCGAAAGCCGCTCGTCGGGCTGGGTATGCAGGATCGGCGGCACCGCGGCGGCGCGCCCGTCGCGGGTCGGCCCCTCGTCGAACCGCTCCGATATCTCGCCGGGCTCCACGATCAGGTCGAAATGCCGGCTGCGCTCGATCAGCTTTTCGTTGGCCGGCGCCCAGAGCGCGCGGCGCACCCAGATGCGGCGCACCTCGGGGTGACGGTCGAGCGCGTCGATCAGCCCCGCGTAGGGCACGTTGCCGTCAAAAACCAGGCTGTCGGGGCGGAAAAGCGCGATGAAATCCGACAGCTCCAGGCCGAGTGCCGCGTTCCAGGGCCGGTTGCCGGCGCCGGTCAGCCGGTGAAACGGCACGAACTGGGTGAGAAACCCGGCCTCGACGGCCAGGCGGAACGCCTGGCTAAGGGTGAAAACCGCCGTTTCGGTGCCCTCGGGCAGGCGCCGGGCCAGCGCCATCGCGCGGGTCAGGTGCCCCAGCCCTGTGCCGTTGGAGGTCATGAACAGCACCCGGCGCGGACGGCGCGGCGCGGCGGGCACGGGGGCCGCACGCCAGCCGGGGAACAGCCGGTCGAGCCGCGGCACGAACCCTTCCAGCGCAAAGCGGCGCTCGACCGCGCGGCGGGCGCGGCGCGCCTGTTCGGCCAGCGCGTCGGGGTCGGCGGCCAGCCGGCGGATCAACGGCTCGACCTCGCCGGGCGCGGCATAGAGCGCCGCCTCGCCGAACAACGGGCGAAAGCTGTCGGGCAAAATGGCGGGCACGCCCGTCGCCAGCGCCTCGAGCACGCCCATCCCGAACGCCTCTACCCAGTCCGATCCATGAAAATAGACATAGAAATCCAGCCCTTCGAGAAAGTCTTTCACGTGGTCTGGGTCGAACGGGCGCAGCCGCCAGTTGCCGGGCAACGGCGCGAAATCGTCTTCGATCTCGGCGCTCGATCCCAGCGCGCGCAGCTCGATATCGGCGGCCGCGGGATAGACCGTCAGCGCCGCTTCGCGGCTGTCGGGCCATTTGTTGCGCTGGGGCCGGGAATGGCGGCCGATCACGATTTGGCTCGACGGGGCGCGCGGCGCGCGAAACGGCCAGGCGTCGAAATCGACGAGGTTCGACCAGTCCTCCGCCAGCGCGGTGCATCCCGGCGGCAACGGCGCGGGCAGCCGCGCGCGCACCGCCGGCCCCACCGGGGCCAGCACCGGGTCGGCGCCGAAAACCTCGCGCAGGTTGGCGACGATCCGGGCGAGGTCGTATTCCGGCGCGCCGTGGCCATCGACCGGCGGGTGATGCAGCACCAGCACCAGCCGCTCGGCCTCCAGCGCGCAGGGCGCGGCCGGCATGTTTTCAAAGCATCGCGGGTGATGCACCACGACCAGCGGCACCCGGGCCGGGCGGGCCGGGTCGACCAGCACCGCCCGCCCCTCGGCCAGGTGGCCGGCAATGGCCGGGTGCAGCGGGCGCGGCGCGGGAAACACCGCCGACAGCACCGGGCAGAGCCCCGGCACCACCCCCTCGCGCGCCAGCGCCGTCAGCTCTGCGTCAAGCGCCGTCGAGGTGCCGCCGGAAAACCGCGGATCGGCAAAGTAGACGAGGCTGGGGCTTTGCGGCATTCTGGCACCGTGTGTCGAACGCCCTCAGTGTCGGGGGCAAGCGGCGCGGCTTGTCAAGGCATGCCCATGATGTCACGGCTTTTTTCGCGCCGGCCGGCGCCGGAACCGGGTCTTTTCGCGCAGCGGCCCGAGGGCGAGGTGCGGCCGGCAGTGCTGGTCACCCTGCTCGTCGCGCCGCCCGCGGCGGTCGCGCGCGCGCTGGCCCGGCACGCCACGGCCCAGACCCACCGGCCGGTTTTCATCGTGACCGATCCCGATATCGGCCCGCTGCAGCAGGCCGGCTGCGTTTTCGAACACCTGCCCGCGCCCGAGATGGTTCAGCGCTTTTGCGGCATGGGCGACTGGCCCGGCTATCTCGACGAACGCTGGGCGATGCTGCAGCGCAAGTGGCAGCCGGGCTGGGTGGTCGCCTATGGCTTGAGTTTAGATGACTATTTGAAATCGTGCCTTGTTTCGGATACCCTGTGAAAAATTGTCGCATGCGGGGAACGGTCCATGAAACGGCGCTTCAATCTGGCCAAAACCGGCCTGACGATGATGATGCTTCCGCTCTTCGCCGCCTGCACGGTCGAACAGGCCGGCACGGCCGACAACCGTGACGCTGCATCCGGATACAAGACCTCCGGCAGCGTGGCGGGTATGCGCGACGACAACGACGACTCCGCGTACTGAGGCCCGGGTCCGCCCGCCGTGGCACAGAGCGACGCCCCCGTCCGACTGGCCGAATTCGACCGCGCCTTTGCCGCGGCCAATCTGCAGGCGCATGACCCCGATGCCGGCGACGGCGTGCTCGAAAACGCCGCCCGCGCCTTGCTGGGCCACCCGGCGGGCGCCGCCGATCGCGCAGCGCTCACACGGCTGGCCGCTGGCGGCAGCGTCGTCGCCCTGGCGCTGGCCGCGCGCGCCGAGATCGACGGCGGCACACCGAAAGCGGCCGCCGCGTTGCTGCGCCGGGCGCTTGCGCGGGCGCCCAACCACCTGACGCTGCAACGCCTGCTCGACACGGCCGAGGGCCGGTCGCGCCCGGCCGACGCGCTGGCCGGCCGGTTCTGCCCCGCCCCGTTCGAGAATATCGAGACCGAGCCGGGGGGCGACGTGCATTTCTGCTGCCCGGCCTGGCTGCCGGTGCCGATCGGCAATCTCGACACCCAAAGCGCCGACGAGATCTGGAACTCTCCGGCCGCGCAGGCGATCCGCGCCTCGATCCATGACGGGTCGTACCGGTTCTGCAGCCGCACCCATTGCCCGAAACTGTCGGAGGGCACCCTGCCCCGGCGCGCGGCGCTGAGCTCGCCCTGGCTGCGCCGTCAGGCCGAAAGCGGCGCGACCACGCTAAAGGACGGGCCGCGCAAGATCGTACTGTCGCACGACCGGTCGTGCAACCTCTCGTGCCCCTCCTGCCGCAAGGGGCTGATCCTGGCCCGGCGCGAGGAACAGGCGGCGATGAACGACATGGCCGACAAGGTGCTCTTTCCACTGATGCGCCACGCCGACCGCCTGCGGGTGACCGCCAGCGGCGACCCGTTCGGCAGCGCCCATTTCCAGTACGTGCTGCGCCATCTCGACCGGGCCGACAACCCGCGCCTGATCGTCGATCTGCAAACCAACGGCACGCTGCTGACCCCGCGCCTGTGGGACCGGCTGGGGCTTGAGGGCAAGGTCGGAAAACTGCTGGTCTCGGTCGACGCGGCCCGGCCCGAAACCTACGCCGTGCTGCGCCGGGGCGGTCGCTGGGACGAGCTGCGCCGCAACCTCGATTTCTTCGCCGCGCTGCGCCGCGAAGACCGGGTCGAGGCGTTCCGCCTCGACGTCGTCGTGCAGGCGCTCAACGCAGACGAATTGCCCGAGGTGGTGGCGCTGGCCCGGCGGCTGGGCTGCGACGGGGTCAAGTTCCAGATGATCCGAAGCTGGGGCAGCTACACGCCCGAGCAATTCGCCGAGGCCGACATCTCCGACCCTGCCCATCCCGGCTACGCCGCCTTCCTCGAAGTGTTGCGCGCCCCCGCGCTGGCCAGCCCTTACGTCGAATTCTGGGGCATGGAACGGGCGCTCGCGGAGGCAGGCCGGGCGGCGGCGTAAGCCCCCGGGGCCCGGCGCCGAAGGCCCGGGGACCGCTTTGCCGGACCGGGCGGACACCGTGCGTGCGGCGGCGCATGGGGGGCGCTGCCCCCCGTCCTTCGGACTCCCCCCGGGATATTTGGGGCCAGAAGAACCCATTGCCGGCTTCTTCTTGGTCCAAATACCCAATGGGTCGCCATTGTCGCGCCGTTGGTCCGAGGGACAATGGCGACCGGGCAAGGCCCCCGGCGGGTCGCGGTGCGAAGCGCGGCGAAACCGGAAATCGCCAGGGGCTTCCTCCGGCCATCCGGCCGCCCTACTCGGCCAGCCCGTAGGCCTGGCGCAGCCCGCGCTGGGTGCTGGGGCCGAAAGCGCCATCGATGGCACCGGCATAGAAGTCGTGCTCGCGCAGCAGGCCCTGCAGCGCGCGGCGCGTGGGCTCGGCAAACATCGCGGGGCGGTCGGTCAACAGCGTCAGCACGTCCTCGCTGCCCGAGCGCAGCGCCGCGTAGAGATAGCCTGCGGCGTCGTCCGGCCCCTTGCCCGGCACCAGCCCGTCGTCGATCAGCGCGGCGAAGTTGAACATCGCCTGCGGGTGGCGCTGCTCGGCGGCGCGCTGGAAAAACCCGATCGCGGCCTTGGGGTCGCGCGGCAGCCCGAGACCGCCCTGGTAATGCATGAAGGCCAGGTCGTTCAGCGCGTCGGCGAAATCCTGGTCGGCCGCCTGCCGGTAGAGCGCCAGTGCGCGGTCGGGGTCGGGGGCCACGCCGAGGCCCTTTTCGTAGAGCTTGGCCAGCTCGAACTGCGCCTCGGGCGAGCCCGCCTCGGCGGCCCGGCGCAACAGCTTGGCCGCCTGGGCCGGGTCGAACCGCGCCTCGGCGGGGTTCAGCCGCATATAGGCGAGCCCCAGGATCGAACGGGTATCGCCCTCTTCGGCCAGCGCGGCAAGCTGTTCCTCCTGCTCGGGGCGCAGCCGCGACCAGGCGATGCGGCGGTCGTCGGTGGCGACATCGGGCTCGGCCTCGGCCGGGCCGGCGAGGTAAAACGGCTGTCCCGAGAGCGAGCCGTAGGTATGCGGCTCTTGCCGGTTGCCGGTGCGTTCGAGCACCAGGTCGCGCACCTGCCGGAACATCAGCGAGATTTCCAGCCCAGGCTGGGCCAGCCGGTCGACCAGCGCCAGCGCGAAGGGGCTGTTCTGCCCGTCGCCGTCGAGCGCGACCTGCCCGTCGCGGGCGGCAAAGGCCACCAGCGTGCCGCGGTCGGGCGAGGGCGGCGCCAGCCCGCCCCGGCGCGGCGCCTCGGCCCGCATCTCGATACGGTCGCCGAACGGGTTGTCGCGGCAGGAATCGAGGATGACGATGCGCATCTGGCGCGCCCGGTCGACGGCGCGCAGCAGATCGCCAAGCGACAGCGCCTGGCCCTGGATATCGCGGTTCGAGCGGATTTCGGCATCGGCCGGGATCAGGAAGTTTTCGCCCTGCACCTCGACCCCGTGCCCGGCGAAATAGATCAGCGCCAGGTCGGCGGTTTCGGCCTCGAAGGCGAAATCGGCCAGCGCCGCGCGCAGATCGGCCTCTGACGTATCCAGCATCGTCGTGACGTCGAACCCGATGCCGCGCAGGGTGCGGGCGATGGCGGCGGCGTCGTTGACGGTGTTCTTGAGCGGCGGAATCGTCTGGTACGCGGCGATCCCGATGACCAGCGCGACCCGTTCGGCCGCGGCCGCGGCGCCGGCCAGCGGCGCGAGAAGAACAACCATGATCAGAAAGACGCGCATCGCACCCCCCATGCCCGTGCCGAGGATGGCCCGATGTTATCCGATTCGCACCCCGGCGACAGAACCGCGCGCGCGCCGGTGAGGTTTGGCCCGCTTGCAGACCTGTGCTAGCCTCGGCCTCGCCGAGCGTGCCGGTTCGGCCAAGACCCGAGGAAAGTGGATGATCGCCGTCGGACCGCCCCCCCGCCCGCCGCACCGCCGCGCGGCCGCCGCCGCCGCGCTGAGCGCGTGCG
>NZ_RWGU01000027.1 GCF_003944755.1 Rhodovulum robiginosum | reverse complement strand
ATACGCCCGGAAATCCCCGAAATACTTCGTGATCGCCGCCGTCAGCGTCGTCTTGCCGTGGTCAACATGGCCGATCGTGCCGATGTTCACGTGCGGTTTGTTACGCTCAAACTTTTCCTTAGCCATGGTGGCCTCCTGCTGTCTTGTCGGGTGGTGGGCTGGCACCCACCCTACGGGGTTGCGGTAGGGTGGGCTTGACCCACCCTCCGTTATGCGTATTTCGCCTGGATCTCGTCGCTGATGTTCTGCGGCACCGGCTCGTAGTGGTCGAACTGCATCGTGAACTGGGCCCTGCCGCTCGACATCGAGCGCAGGTTGTTGATGTAGCCGAACATGTTGGCCAGCGGGACGAAGGCGTTGATGACGATGGCGTTGCCGCGGGTCTCCTGACCCTGCACCTGGCCGCGCCGCGAGGTCAGGTCACCGATGATGTTGCCGGTGTATTCCTCGGGCGTCACCACCTCGACACTCATGATCGGTTCCAGCAGCTTGGCGCCGGCCTTTTTCAGGCCGTCGCGCATCGCTGCGCGCGACGCGATCTCGAAGGCCAGGACCGACGAGTCGACGTCGTGGTAGGCGCCGTCGATCAGCTTGACCTTGAAATCGATGACCGGGAAGCCGGCCAGCGGGCCCGAATCCATGACCGAGTTGATGCCCTTCTCGACGCCGGGGACGTATTCCTTGGGCACCGAACCGCCGACGATGAGCGACTCGAAGCTGTAGCCTTCGCCCGGCTCGGTCGGCGAGATGACCATCTTGACCCGTGCGAACTGGCCCGAGCCACCCGACTGTTTCTTGTGGGTGTAGTCGATCTCGGCCTCGTGGCTGATGGTCTCGCGATAGGCCACCTGCGGCGCACCGATATTCGCCTCGACCTTGAACTCGCGCTTGAGGCGGTCGACCAGGATGTCGAGGTGAAGTTCGCCCATGCCCTTCATGATGGTCTGGCCGGACTCGAGGTCGGTCTCGACGCGGAAGGACGGGTCCTCGGCGGCAAGCCGCGCCAGGCCCTGGGACATCTTCTCCTGGTCGGCCTTGGTCTTGGGCTCGACCGCGATCTCGATCACCGGATCGGGGAAGGTCATGGTTTCCAGCACCACGGGTGACTTGGCATCGCACAGCGTGTCGCCGGTGGTGGTTTCCTTCAGGCCGGCCAGCGCGATGATGTCGCCCGAGCCCGCCCAATCGATCTCTTCGCGCGAGTTCGAGTGCATCATCATCATGCGGCCGATGCGCTCGCGCTTGCCCTTGGTCGAGTTCAGCACGCTGCCGCCCTTCTCAAGAAGGCCCGAGTAGATGCGGGTGAATGTCAGCGAGCCGACGAACGGGTCGTTCATGATCTTGAACGCCAGGCCCGCGAAGGGCTGGTCGTCGCCCGGACGGCGCTCGATGTTGCGGGTCTCGGTCTCGTCATCGGGGCTGAAGCCCATATAGGGCGGCACGTCGAGCGGACCGGGCAGGTAGTCGATCACCGCGTTCAGGAGCGGCTGAACACCCTTGTTCTTGAACGCCGAGCCGCAGAGCACCGGAACGAAGGCCATGGCCAGCGTGCCCTTGCGGATCAGCTCGCGCAGCTTCGGCATGTCGGGCTCGTCGCCCTCCAGGTAGGCCTCCATCGCGTCGTCGTCCATCTCGACGGCCAGTTCGATGAGCTCGCCGCGCATCTCTTCGGCCTTGTCCTTCAACTCGTCGCGGACATCCTGAACGACCCAGGAGGCGCCCAGGTCTTCGCCCTTCCAGACCCATTCCTTCATCGTCACGAGATCGACGACGCCCTCGAGCTCGTCCTCGGCCCCGATCGGCATCTGCACCGGCGCGGGCTGGGCGCCCGTGCGGTCCTTGATCATCTTGACGCAATTGAAGAAGTCGGCGCCGATCTTGTCCATCTTGTTGACGAACACGATGCGCGGCACCTTGTAACGGTCGGCCTGGCGCCAGACCGTTTCGGTCTGGGGCTCGACGCCGGCATTGGCGTCCAGCACGGCAACCGCGCCGTCGAGAACGGCGAGCGAGCGCTCGACCTCGATGGTGAAGTCCACGTGGCCGGGGGTGTCGATGATGTTGAACCGGAACTTGGCCTCTTGCGGCGTGTCGCCGTAGATGCCGGTCGGGTTCTCGCCGTCCTCGGTACGGAACCAGAAGGTGGTGGTCGCCGCCGAGGTGATGGTGATCCCCCGCTCCTGCTCCTGCTCCATCCAGTCCATCGTCGCGGCGCCGTCATGCACCTCGCCGAGCTTGTGGGACTTGCCGGTGTAGTAGAGGATGCGCTCCGTGCAAGTGGTCTTTCCGGCGTCGATATGCGCCATGATGCCGAAATTGCGGTAGCGATCGAGGGTATATTCGCGTGCCATGGGGTCGGGTCCTGGGGGCCTAGAGTGTTACCAGCGGTAGTGGCTGAATGCCTTGTTGGCTTCCGCCATCTTGTGGGTGTCTTCGCGCTTCTTCACGGCCGAGCCGCGGGATTGGACCGCGTCGATCAGCTCGCCGGCGAGGCGTTCTTCCATGGTGTTCTCGTTGCGGGCGCGGCTGGCGTTGATCAGCCAGCGGATCGCCAGCGCCTCGCGGCGTTCGGGACGCACCTCGACGGGCACCTGGTAGGTGGCGCCGCCGACCCGGCGCGACCGCACCTCGACCGAGGGCTTCACATTGTCCAGCGCCTCGGTAAAGACCTCGACGGGCGACCGCTTGAGCTTGGACTCGACCCGGTCGAAGGCGTTGTAGACGATCCGCTCGGCGACGGATTTCTTGCCGTCGATCATCAGGTTGTTCATGAACTTGGTGACCACCCGGTCGCCAAACTTGGCGTCGGGCAGGATTTCGCGCTTTTCGGCAGCGTGACGACGGGACATCTACGTCTCTCCTTACTTCGGACGCTTGGCGCCGTATTTCGAGCGGCGCTGCTTGCGGTCTTTGACGCCCTGGGTGTCCAGCACGCCGCGCAGGATGTGATAGCGGACACCCGGAAGGTCCTTGACCCGGCCGCCGCGGATCAGCACCACCGAGTGCTCCTGCAGGTTGTGGCTTTCACCGGGGATGTAGCTGATCACCTCGAAACCGTTGGTGAGGCGCACCTTCGCCACCTTCCGCATGGCCGAGTTCGGCTTTTTCGGCGTGGTCGTGTAGACGCGTGTGCAGACGCCGCGCTTCTGCGGGCATGCCTGCAGATGCATGGACTTCTGTCGTTTCACTTTCGGCTGCCGCGGCTTGCGGATCAGCTGTTGGATCGTCGGCATTCCGGTTCCCCGTGTTGCAACCCGTTCAAATCTCGTCTCTCATGCGTTTCGTGCGTCCACGAAACGCCAAAACCGCATGCGTCCCCTCGTTCGCGGGAACGACGCGGTGGAATTCCAGAGGATCGGGGCCTAGGCCCGGATCGTGACCACTTCAGTTCTGATTTCAGGCCGAGACGGCAATACCGACAGCCCGAGTTCGCGCTCTATAGGTCGAGTCGAGGGGGGTGTCAACACTCATGAACACAGCTTAACGCGGCCGCAGCGGCACCGGCCCCGCCCGTCGCGCAAGCCGGGACTCGCGGCGCAGGGTGTAAACCCCTGTTGCCGCGACGACCCCGGCCCCCAACAGCGTCAGCCCCGAAGGCCATTCACCAAAGACCGCAGCCCCCAGGACCAATGCCCAGACCAGCGCCGTGTAGCGGAACGGTGCCACGACCGCCACCTGCCCCACCCGCATGGCCATCACCGAAAAGAGATAGCCGCCGATCACAAAGACCGCAGCGCCGGCGAGCTGGGCCGTCGTCTTGATGTCGAGGGCGACCCATGGCCCCGTGGCCGCCCCGAGCCCGGCAAAGACCGTCACCCCGACCGCGGCCGAAATCGCAACGCTAAACGAAGGGACGTTCGGCGACAGGCCGCGCGTAACGAGGTCGCGCAGCGTCACGAAACCGACCGCGATCAGCGCATACACGGAATAAAGCGTAAAGCCCTCGGTGCCCGGACGCACGATCAGCATCACCCCCGCGAACCCGATCCCGATCGCCGCCCAGCGCCGCCAGCCCACCCGCTCGCCCAGAAAAAGCGCGCCCGCCAGCGTGACACTGAGCGGAATGGCCTGGATGATCGCGGTCACATTGGCAATCGGCGCGTTGAAAAGCGCGGTGATAAAGAAGTAGGCCGCGCCGATCTCGGCCAGCGTGCGTATGGCAATCCGGCGCCGGTCGCGTGTCGGAAACCGCCAGGTCAGCGCGCCGAAACGCTGCGCGATGATCAGCAACAGGGCCGTTGTGGCAAGCCCCCGCAGAAACAGCGCCTGAAAGAACGGCACGGTATCGGACAGCGCCTTCATGCAGGCGTCGTTGAAGGTGAAGGCGGCCATCGACCCCATCATCAGGGCCGCGCCGCGCATGTTGTCGGACAGCGGCGTCATGGGATCGGAGTAGCAGGGCTGGCGAAAAGAGGAAGCGGGATTTTCCGAAGGCGCGGGCGGGCCGCATTGCGGGACGCAAACGGCCGTTCGTCCTCGACAATTCAAGACCGATTTCTTTAGGCTTTACGAGGACAAAATTACTCCGGAACGTAACCGCAAATGCCAATGCCGTGGACATACAGACATGCGTCCAAAGAATGGCGGGCATTTCTGGATGATGTGAAAGAGCGTATGTGTCTTCAGTCGGACAACATGGCCTACACCGCTGTTGATGCGGTGTTTCAGGTCTTTCGTCGCCGCCTGACAGCACAACAGGGTTTGGACTTCGCAGCGGTTTTGCCAAGTGTGCTTCGTGCAATTTTCGTGCACCGCTGGGACGTCAGCGATCACCCGGTTCCTTTCACCGGGCGGTCTGAACTGGTTGCCGAAGTAAAGCAGGTTCGCGTGAACCATAACCTGACGCCCGACAATGCGATTGAAGCAACTGCATGGGCAGTCCGGCGCTGCACTGACAAAAGAGACTTCGAGCGCGTGCTGGAGAAAATGCCTGATGGCGCAGTCGCATTTTGGCACGTCGATGTTGATGACCCTTCAGAATTGGAACAGCGGGTCATCTAGCTGCAATGCAGCAGCGATCATGACGGGCGCGAACCTGTCATTTGCCGCGCGACCGCCACGCAAGCACGCACCAAACGAAAACGCCCCCGCCAAGGCGGGGGCGTGTCCTGCACTCCTGAACGCGCGATTATTCCTCGCGGCTCTCCGGCGTTTCGACGAGGCCGAGATCGTCCTCGCCCGCCTCCACCACGTCGTCCACCGGCGCGGCCAGCGCGGCGGCGGCCTCGGCCTCGGCCTGGCGCGCCTCGATCACCTTCTGGTCGCGCTCGGCCGCGATGCGGCGCACGCGCTGGGTGGCCCCGCCGGTGCCCGCCGGGATCAGCCGGCCGACGATGACGTTCTCCTTCAGGCCGACCAGCTTGTCGCGCTTGCCCTGCACGGAGGCTTCGGTCAGCACGCGCGTGGTCTCCTGGAACGAGGCCGCCGAGATGAAGCTGCGGGTCTGCAGCGACGCCTTGGTGATGCCCAGCAGGATCGGCTCGCCCTGGGCCGGGCGTCCGCCCTTGGCCAGCGCCTTTTCGCTGGCGGCGTCGAACTCGGCCTTGTCCACATGCTCGCCCTTCAGCAGCGTGGTGTCGCCGCTGTCGGCGATCTCCCATTTCTGCAGCATCTGCCGGACGATGACCTCGATGTGCTTGTCGTTGATCTTCACGCCCTGAAGGCGATAGACGTCCTGCACCTCGTCGATCATGTAGTTGGCCAGCGCCTCGACACCCATGATCGACAGGATGTCATGCGGCGCGGGATTGCCGTCCATGATGTAGTCGCCCTTCTGGACGAAGTCGCCTTCCTGCACCGGGATGTGCTTGCCCTTGGGCACCATGTATTCCACCGGGTCGAGCGTTTCGTCGGCCGCTTCGATGGTGATCCGGCGCTTGTTCTTGTAGTCGCGCCCGAAGCGGACATAGCCGTCGATCTCGGCAATGATCGCGTGGTCCTTGGGTCGGCGCGCCTCGAACAGTTCCGCCACCCGCGGCAGACCGCCGGTGATGTCCTTGGTCTTGGCGCCCTCGCGCGGGATCCGGGCGACCACGTCGCCGGCCTTGATCTCCTGCCCGTCTTCGACCGACAGGATCGCGTCGACCGACATCGGGTAGGTCACCGGGTTGCCCGCGTCATTGCGCACCGGTTCGCCGCTCGCCGGGTCGACGATCAGGATTTCCGGTTTCAGGTCGTTGCCCTTGGGCGCGGCGCGCCAGTCGGACACGATCTTCTGGGTCATGCCCGTCGCGTCGTCGGTATCCTCGCGCACCGACACGCCGGTGGCCAGGTCGACGAATTTGGCGTGGCCCGCCTTCTCGGCGATGATCGGCAGGGTATACGGGTCCCATTCGAACAGCTTGTCGCCGCGCTTCACCGACTGCGCGTCCTCGACGAAGACCTTGGTGCCGTAGCCCAGCTTGTGGCTGGCCCGCTCGACGCCGTTCTCGTCCATGATCGCAAGGGTCATGTTGCGGCCCATGACGATGTTCTCGCCCGAGGCGTTCTTGAGAAGGTTGGCGTTGCGGAACTCGACCTTGCCGTCCTGACTGGCCTCCTGGAACGACTGCTGGCCGCCCTGGGCGATGCCGCCGATGTGGAACGTCCGCATCGTCAGCTGGGTGCCCGGCTCGCCGATCGACTGGGCCGCGATGATGCCCACGGCCTCGCCCACATTCACCATGGTGCCGCGTGCCAGGTCGCGCCCGTAGCAGGCCGCGCAGACGCCTTCTTCGGCCTCGCAGGTCAGCGGGCTGCGGATGCGCACGGTGGCAACGCCCGCCTTCTCGATGGTGTCGGCCTTGCGCTCGTCGATCAGCTCGTTGCGGCTGACCAGCACCTCGTCGGTGGCGGGTTTCAGCACGTCTTCGGCCGCCACGCGGCCCAGCAGCCGCTCGGCCAGCGAGGCCACGACCTCGCCGTCGTTCACCGCCGCCTCGCAGGTGATCGCGTTATCGGTGCCGCAATCGTTGTGACGCACGATGCAGTCCTGCGCCACGTCGACCAGACGCCGGGTCAGGTAGCCCGAGTTCGCGGTCTTGAGCGCGGTGTCGGCCAGGCCTTTCCGCGCGCCGTGGGTGGAGTTGAAGTACTCCAGCACCGTCAGACCTTCCTTGAAGTTCGAGATGATCGGCGTCTCGATGATCTCGCCCGACGGCTTGGCCATCAGCCCGCGCATACCGCCCAGCTGCTTCATCTGGGCGGGCGAGCCCCGCGCACCCGAGTGGGACATCATGTAGACCGAGTTGGGCTCCATCTCGGCGCCCGCATCGTCATGGCGCACCGCCGAGATCTCGTCCATCATCGCGCTGGCCACGGCGTCCGAACATTTCGACCAGGCATCGACGACCTTGTTGTATTTCTCACCTTGGGTGATCAGGCCGTCCATGTACTGCTGTTCGAACTCTTTCACCTGGTCGCGGACGCCCTCGACGATGTCCCACTTGCTTTCTGGGATCACCATGTCGTCCTTGCCGAAGGAAATGCCGGCCTTGAACGCCTCGCGAAAGCCCATTCCCATGATCTGGTCGCAGAAGATGACCGACTCCTTCTGGCCGCAATAGCGGTAGACGGTGTCGATGACCTGCTGCACCTCCTTCTTGCGCAGAAGGCGGTTGACCAGGTGGAACGGGGCCTTGGCGTTAAGCGGCAGCAGCGCGCCCAGGCGCATCCGCCCGGGTGTCGTCTCGAAACGCTGGTAGACCTCTGCGCCGGTCTCGTCGATCTGCTTGATCCGCGCGGTGACCTTGGCGTGCAGATCCACCTCGCCCGCGTCCAGCGCGTGCTGTACCTCCTCGACATCGGCGAAGACCATGCCTTCGCCCTTCATGCCCTCGCGCTCCATCGTGATGTAGTAGAGCCCGAGGATCATGTCCTGCGACGGCACGATGATCGGCGCGCCGTTGGCCGGCGACAGCACGTTGTTGGTCGACATCATCAACACGCGCGCTTCTAGCTGCGCCTCAAGGCTGAGGGGCACGTGCACGGCCATCTGGTCACCGTCGAAGTCGGCGTTGAAGGCCGAGCAGACCAGCGGGTGAAGCTGGATCGCCTTGCCCTCGATCAGCGTGGGCTCGAAGGCCTGGATGCCGAGGCGGTGCAGCGTCGGCGCCCGGTTCAAGAGCACCGGGTGTTCGCGGATCACCTCGTCGAGGATGTCCCACACCTCGGGGCGCTCTTTCTCGACCAGCTTCTTGGCCTGCTTGACCGTCGAGCTCAGGCCCTTGGCCTCCAGCCGCGAGTAGATGAACGGCTTGAACAGTTCGAGCGCCATCTTCTTGGGCAGGCCGCACTGGTGCAGCTTCAGCTCCGGCCCGGTCACGATGACCGAGCGGCCGGAAAAGTCGACCCGCTTGCCCAGAAGGTTCTGGCGGAACCGGCCCTGCTTGCCCTTCAGCATGTCCGACAGCGATTTCAGCGGCCGCTTGTTGGCGCCGGTGATCACCCGGCCACGGCGGCCGTTGTCGAACAGCGCGTCGACCGATTCCTGCAGCATCCGCTTTTCGTTGCGCACGATGATGTCGGGCGCGCGCAGCTCGATCAGCCGCTTCAGGCGGTTGTTGCGGTTGATGACCCGGCGGTAGAGGTCGTTCAGGTCGGACGTGGCAAACCGGCCGCCATCCAGCGGCACCAGCGGGCGCAACTCCGGCGGGATCACCGGGATCACGGTCAGAACCATCCATTCCGGACGGTTGCCCGATTCCAGGAAGGACTCGACGACCTTCAGCCGCTTGATGATCTTCTTGGGCTTCAGCTCGCCGGTGGCTTCCTTCAGCTCTTCGCGCAGGCGCTCGGCCTCGGAGTCCAGGTCGATCTGGGCCAGCATCTCGCGGATCGCCTCGGCGCCGATTCCGGCGGTGAAGGCGTCGGCGCCGTACTGGTCCTGGGCGTCGAGATACTCTTCCTCGGTCATCATCTGGCCGTAGGCGAGGTCCGTCAGGCCCGGCTCGATCACCACGTAGTTCTCGAAATAAAGCACGCGTTCCAGGTCGCGGAGCGTCATGTCCAGCATCAGGCCGATGCGCGAGGGCAAGGACTTGAGGAACCAGATATGCGCGCAGGGCGCGGCCAGCTCGATATGGCCCATGCGCTCGCGCCGGACCTTCTGCAGCGTGACCTCGACGCCGCATTTCTCGCAGACGACGCCGCGGTATTTCATCCGCTTGTACTTGCCGCACAGGCATTCGTAATCCTTGATCGGACCGAAGATGCGCGCGCAGAACAGGCCGTCACGCTCGGGCTTGAACGTGCGGTAGTTGATGGTCTCGGGCTTCTTGATCTCGCCGTAGGACCAGCTGAGAATCCGCTCGGGCGAGGCCAGCGAGACCTTGATCTCGTCGAACTGCTTGGGCGCGGCCAGCGGGTTGAACGGGTTGGTGGTCAGTTCCTGGTTCATGTCTCAATCCTTGAAAGGCGTGCGGAATGGGAAAGGAGCGGTGGGTTTCCACCCACCCTACGACCCTTGCGTAGGGTGGGTGCCAACCCACCTTCGGGCATGGCCCTACTCGTCCTCCTCCGCATCCAGGAGTTCCATGTTTAGCCCGAGGCCGCGGACTTCCTTCACCAGAACGTTGAAGGATTCCGGCACGCCGGCCTCGAAATTGTCCTCGCCCTTGACGATCGACTCGTAGACCTTGGTCCGGCCGGCCACGTCGTCGGACTTCACCGTCAGCATCTCCTGCAGGGTGTAGGCCGCACCGTAGGCTTCCAGCGCCCAGACCTCCATCTCGCCAAAGCGCTGACCGCCGAACTGGGCCTTGCCGCCCAGCGGCTGCTGGGTGACCAGGCTGTAGGGGCCGGTCGAACGGGCGTGGATCTTGTCGTCGACCAGGTGGTGCAGTTTCAGCAGGTACTTCACGCCCACGGTCACCGGGCGCGCGAACTGCTCGCCGGTGCGCCCGTCATAGACGATCGACTGGCCGGATTCGTTGAAGCCCGCGCGCTTCAGCGCATCGTTCACGTCCGGCTCCTTGGCGCCGTCGAAGACCGGCGTCGCAATCGGCACGCCACGGGTCACGGTCGAGGCGGATTCGATCAGCTGGTCGTCCTCCATCCCCTTGATGCCTTCTTCGTAGACATCGTCGCCATAGGCGATGCGCATCGCCTCGCGCACCGGCGTCAGGTCGCCCGTGCGCTTGTAGTCGTCCAGCGCATCGTCGATCTTCAGCCCCAGGCCGCGCGCGGCCCAGCCCATATGGGTTTCGAGGATCTGGCCCACGTTCATCCGCGAAGGCACACCGAGCGGGTTGAGCACCAGATCGACGGGCGTGCCGTCGGCCAGGAACGGCATGTCCTCCATCGGGACGACGCGGCTGACCACGCCCTTGTTGCCGTGGCGGCCGGCCATCTTGTCGCCCGGCTGCAGCTTGCGTTTGACGGCGATGAAGACCTTGACCATCTTCATCACGCCCGGCGGCAGGTCGTCGCCCCGGCGCACCTTTTCGACCTTGTCCTCGAAACGGTGTTCCAGCGCGCGTTTCTGCGCTTCGAACTGGGCGTTCAGCGCCTCGACCTGGCCGGCATCGGCCTCGTCGCCCAGGGCAAGCTGCCACCACTGGCCCTTCGACAATGTCTCGAGCAGCTCTTCGGTGACTTCCGAGTTCGGCTTGACGCCCCTCGGACCCTTCACCGCAACCTTGCCGAGCAGCATGGACTTCAGGCGCGCGTAGATGTTGCGCTCCAGAATGGCCATCTCGTCGTCGCGGTCGCGGGCGAGGCTTTCGACCTCTTCGCGCTCGATCTGCAGCGCGCGCTCGTCCTTCTCCACGCCGTGGCGGTTGAAGACGCGCACCTCGACGACGGTGCCGTAATCGCCCGGCGGCAGGCGCAGCGAGGTGTCGCGCACGTCCGACGCCTTTTCGCCGAAGATCGCGCGAAGCAGCTTTTCCTCGGGGGTCATGGGGCTTTCGCCCTTGGGCGTGATCTTGCCCACCAGGATGTCGCCCGGCCCGACCTCGGCGCCGATATAGACGATGCCCGCCTCGTCGAGGTTGCGCAGCGCCTCCTCGCCGACGTTAGGGATGTCGCGGGTGATCTCTTCCGGCCCGAGCTTGGTATCGCGGGCGGCGACCTCGAACTCCTCGATATGGATCGAGGTGAACACGTCGTCGCGCACGATCCGCTCGGAGATCAGGATCGAGTCCTCGTAGTTGTAGCCGTTCCAGGGCATGAAGGCGACGACGACGTTCTTGCCGAGCGCCAACTCGCCCAGGTCGGTCGACGGGCCGTCGGCGATCACCTCGTTCTTGACCACCTTGTCGCCAACCTTCACCAGCGGTTTCTGGTTGATGCAGGTGTTTTGGTTCGACCGCTGGAATTTGCGCAGCCGGTAGATATCGACGCCCGGGTCGCCGGGCTCGAGATCTTCGGTGGCGCGCACGACGATACGGGTGGCATCGACCTGGTCGATCACCCCGCCGCGGCTGGCCATGATCGCGGCGCCGGAATCGCGGGCCACGACCTGCTCGATGCCGGTGCCCACGAACGGCGCGTCGGCCTGCAACAGCGGCACCGCCTGGCGCTGCATGTTCGACCCCATCAGCGCGCGGTTGGCGTCGTCGTTTTCCAGAAACGGAATCAGCGAGGCCGCGACCGAAACCAACTGCTTGGGCGACACGTCGATCAGATCGACGCTGTCGCGCGGCGCCAGCATGTATTCACCGGACTGGCGGGTCGAGACGAGGTCGTTGACGAACCGCCCCTCGCCGTCGAGATGGGCGTTGGCCTGGGCCACGGTGTGACGCATCTCTTCGGTCGCCGACATGTAATGCACTTCGTCGGTGACCTGCCCGTCCTCGACCTTGCGGTAGGGGGTTTCGATAAAGCCGTACTTGTTCACCCGCGCATAGGTGGCAAGGCTGTTGATCAGGCCGATATTCGGGCCTTCCGGCGTTTCGATCGGGCACATCCGGCCGTAATGGGTCGGGTGCACGTCGCGCACCTCGAAACCGGCGCGTTCACGCGTCAGGCCGCCCGGCCCCAGCGCCGAAAGGCGCCGCTTGTGGGTCACCTCCGACAGCGGGTTGGTCTGGTCCATGAACTGGCTGAGCTGCGAAGAGCCGAAGAACTCGCGCACGGCGGCGGCCGCGGGCTTGGCGTTGATCAGGTCCTGCGGCATCACCGTGTCGATCTCGACCGAGGACATGCGTTCCTTGATCGCGCGCTCCATCCGCAACAGGCCGACGCGGTACTGGTTTTCCATCAGTTCGCCGACCGAGCGCACCCGGCGGTTGCCGAGATGGTCGATATCGTCGATGTCGCCCTTGCCGTCGCGCAGTTCGACCAGCGCCTTGATGCAGGCGATGATGTCGTCGCGGCGCAGGGTGCGCTGGGTGTCAGGCGCATCCAGATTGAGACGCATGTTCATCTTGACCCGGCCCACGGCCGACAGGTCGTAACGCTCGGAATCGAAGAAGAGGGTGTCGAACAGCGCGCTCGCCGCCTCCACGGTGGGCGGCTCGCCGGGGCGCATGACGCGGTAGATGTCCATGAGCGCCGTGTCGCGGCCCATGTTCTTGTCCTGCGCCATGGTGTTGCGAATGTAGGGGCCGACATTGATGTTATCGATGTCGAGTACCGGAATGTCGGTGATCCCGGCATCCAGCAGCTCTTTCAGCGTGCCGCCGCTGACCTCGCCGTCCTTGTCGACCTCCCAGGTCAACTCGTCGCCGGCCTCGACATAGATCGCGCCGGTTTCCTCGTTGATGATGTCCTTGGCCACGAAACGGCCGACGATCTGGTCGAAGGGCACCAGGATCTCGGAAACCTTGCCTTCGTCGATCAGCTGTTTCACCAGCCGCGGCGTGACCTTCTTGCCGGCCTCGCAGATCACCTCGCCGGTGGCGGCGTCGACCAGGTCATGGGTCGGACGGGTGCCGCGCACCCGCTCGGGGAAGAACTTGGTGACCCAGCCCTTGTTTTTTTCCAGGCGGAAGGGGACGGTCTCGTAATAGGCATCCATGATGCCTTCCTGATCGAGCCCCAGCGCGTAAAGCAGGGTCGTCACAGGCAGCTTGCGGCGGCGGTCGATGCGCGCGAAGACGATGTCCTTGGCGTCGAATTCGAAATCCAGCCACGAGCCGCGATAGGGGATGATGCGGCAGGCAAACAGCAGCTTGCCCGAGGCGTGGGTCTTGCCCTTGTCATGATCGAAGAACACGCCGGGCGAGCGGTGCATCTGGCTGACGATCACCCGTTCGGTGCCGTTCACGATGAACGTGCCGTTATGGGTCATGAGCGGCATGTCGCCCATGAACACGTCCTGCTCCTTGATGTCCTTGACCGACTTGGCGCCGGTGTCCTCGTCGACATCGAACACGATCAGACGCAGCGTCACCTTCAGCGGCGCCGAATAGGTCATGTCGCGCTGCTGACATTCCTCGACGTCGTATTTCGGCCGTTCCAACTCGTAACGCACAAATTCCAGGACGGCGGTCTCGTTGAAGTCCTTGATCGGAAAGACCGACTGGAACACGCCCTGAATGCCCTCGCCATCCATGGGCTCGGGCTCATCGCCGGATTTCAGGAAAAGATCATAAGAGGATTTCTGAACCTCGATAAGATTCGGCATCTCCAGGACTTCCCGGATCTTGCCATAGAATTTGCGGAGTCGTTTCTGGCCAACGAACGTCTGCGCCATGTGTATCGTCACCTTTCGTCTGTCGCGCGCGCATGCCGCCGTCGGGCTACGGGGCCGCGCCGCTCACGAAATAAGGGGGTCGGGTTCAATTCCTGCGCGCCGTCCCACCGGCCGCTCCCGAACCGCGAACCTCACCTTGAAAAGGGCTTTGCCCAAGCCCTTTTCGAGACAGGTTCGGCTGGGCCCGGAAAGTCCGGACCCAGCCCGCATGCATTGGGTCGCGGGGCAACCGCCCGCGCCCGGATCACTTGAGCTCGACTTCGGCGCCTGCCGCTTCGAGCTTGCCTTTGATCTCTTCGGCCTCTTCCTTCGAGACCTGCTCTTTCACGGCCTTGCCGCCGGCCTCGACCAGCTCCTTGGCCTCTTTCAGGCCCAGACCGGTGATCGCGCGGACCTCTTTGATCACGTTGATCTTCGAGGCGCCGGCGGCCTTGAGGATCACGTCGAACTCGGTCTGCTCTTCCGCGGCTTCGGCTTCGCCACCGGCGGCGGGACCCGCCATCATCACGGCGCCGCCAGCGGCGGGCTCGATGCCGTACTCGTCTTTCAGGATGTTTTTCAGTTCCTGCGCCTCGAGCAGGGTCAGACCCACGATCTCTTCGGCAAGTTTCTTCAGATCAGCCATTTCCGTCTTCCATTCTGTGCAAGTTGTGTTCCAACGCGGGGCAATCAAGCCTCACGCGGGCTCAGGATGTTGCTCAAGCGGCTTCCGCACGCTCCTCGATGGTCGAGAGGATGCTCGCGATGTTGGAAGCAGGCGCGCCAATGGCTCCGGCGATGTTGCTGGCGGGTGCGCCGATGCAGCCGGCGATCGAAGCGATAAGCTCCTCGCGCGACGGCATTTCGGACACTGCCTTGACACCGGCCCGGTCCAGGGCCGTCTCTCCCATCGCGCCGCCCAGGATCTCGAATTTCGAGTTGTCCTTGGCATAGCCCTCGGCGACCTTGGCCGCAGCCACGGGGTCTTCCGAGTAGGAAAGAACGGTCATGCCCGTCAGAAGGTCGGAGATGCTTGCGCAGGGCTTTCCTTCCAGGGCGATCTTGGCGAGCCTGTTCTTGGCGACGCGAACGGACCCGCCCGCATCACGCATACGCGCGCGCAGGTCCTGCATCTCGGCAACCGTGAGACCCGCGTAGTGCGCAACCACCACGACGCCAGAGCTTTCGAAGATCTGGCCGAGTTCGTCGACCACTTTCTCTTTCTGGGCTCTATCCACAGTTTCACTCCAATAAGGGAGGGGGCGACCCCTCCGGCTCTCGTCAGCCGGGGCATCTGCCCCGACCGTTCGGGTCCGTACGGGTCCGTCCAATTTCGCCCCGGGGCAGCACGCCATCGGCTGGCCGCCCGAAGAAATCTGGTCTTTTCCCGTCTCAGGCAGGATTTATGGGGAAGCCCCACCCACCGTCTCGGACGAATCGGGGACGCCCTTCCTTGCGGGAGGGCGTCCCTGAATGGTGTCTGATAGAGGCTTCGGGCAGAAATGCCAAGCCCCGATCGGCGGATTTCTTGGCCGAATGCGGCGGCACCGCGCCAGAAGACCGGCCCCGCCCCTGCCCGTCGCGCCTTGTCTGCCCTGCTCAGGCCCCGCCGCGGCGACGCCCCAATCAGACCGGGCCGTCCCATGAGCGGCGTTTGACGCCGCTTTCCGCTCTCGCCGCGCCACACACGCACTGGCCGCGAGCGGGGCTGCACAACCGGAAGAAAGCAACAAAGGCGGGCCGGCTGGCCCGCCGTTGCTATTGGTTGCCGCCCATGCAGGCGATCGGCCGGGCTCAGTTGCCGGTGGCCGAAACCACGTCGATCGACACGCCCGGCCCCATGGTCGAGCTCAGGCTCACCTTTTCCATGTAGGTACCCTTGGCGCCCGCGGGCTTGGCGCGGCTGACCGCCTCGACAAAGGCGCGCACGTTCTCGACCAGCTTGGCCTCGTCGAACGACGCCTTGCCGACACCGGCATGGACCACGCCGGCCTTTTCGGCCTTGAACTGCACCTCGCCGCCCTTGGCGGCCTCGACGGCGGTCTTCACGTCCATCGTCACCGTGCCGACCTTGGGGTTGGGCATCAGGTTGCGCGGGCCCAGGATCTTGCCCAGGCGGCCGACGATCGGCATCATGTCCGGCGTTGCGATGCAGCGGTCGAACTCGATCGTGCCACCCTGGATGGTTTCCATCAGGTCCTCGGCGCCCACGATATCGGCCCCGGCCTCCTTGGCCTCCTCGGCCTTCGGTCCGCGGGCGAACACCGCCACGCGCATCGTCTTGCCGGTGCCGTTGGGCAGGCTGACAACGCCGCGCACCATCTGGTCGGCATGACGCGGATCGACGCCCAGGTTCATCGCGACCTCGATGGTTTCGTCGAATTTCGCGGTGGCGTTGCTCTTGACCAGCTTCACCGCCTCTTCGACCGTCAGGTCGGCCTGTCCGGCGACCGTTTCGCGCGCCGCGCGGGTACGTTTACCAAGCTTTGCCATGGCGATTACCCCTTCACCTCGATGCCCATCGAGCGGGCCGACCCCAGGATGATCTGCATCGCCCCCTCGACATCGTTGGCGTTCAGATCCTTCATCTTCGCCTCGGCGATCTCCTTGACCTGTGCCACGGTCACGCTGCCCGCGGTCTCGCGGCCCGGCGCTTTGGCGCCCGATTTCAGCTTGGCGGCCTTCCTGAGGAAGTAAGACGCCGGCGGCGTCTTGATATCCATCGTGAAGGACTTGTCCTGGTAATAGGTGATGACCGTCGGGCACGGAGCGCCCGGTTCCATCTCCTGGGTCTTGGCGTTGAACGCCTTGCAGAATTCCATGATGTTGATGCCGCGCTGACCCAGCGCCGGGCCCACGGGGGGGCTCGGGTTCGCCTGTCCGGCGGGCACTTGCAGCTTCATCTTGCCGGCAAGTTTCTTGGCCATCTGGCCGTCTCCTTCTTTTCACCGCGCCGATCCCACGCGAGGGCGGCGCATCGGTTTAGTGGTCCGGTCCGCGGGCGCGCCCGCTCGCCTCCCACACGCGCATCACGTCAGGAGCCCTTGGACACCTGCGTGAATTCCAGCTCGACCGGGGTTGCCCGGCCGAAGATCGACACCGTCACCTTCAGGCGCTGGTTGTCGTCGTCCACATCCTCGACCATGCCCGAGAACCCCTCGAACGGCCCATCTGTCACGGTCACGTTCTCGCCCACCTCGAAGGTGATCAGCGAGCGCGGCGCCGCCTCGCCCTCTTCCACGCGGTTGAGGATCTGGTTCACCTCCTCGTCGCGCATCGGCATGGGCTTGCCCTGCGGGCCCAGAAACCCGGTGACCCGGTTGATCGAGTTGATCAGGTGATAGCCACGGTCGGACATCTCCATGCGCACCAGCACGTAGCCGGGCATGAACCGCCGCTCGGTCGTCACCTTCTTGCCGCGCCGCACCTCGAGCACCTCTTCGGTGGGCACCAGGACTTCTTCGATCTCGTCTTCGAGACCGGCATCCTCGACGGCGTGCTTGATCTGGTCGGCGATCTTCTTCTCGAAATTCGAGAGCACGCTCACCGAATACCAACGCTTCGCCATCTTGCCCGTTACCTCAGTGTTTCGCCAGGCGCCGCGCGCCCCGGTTTCGTTATGACGCCGCAACGCCGTGCCCGTAACAGAAAACAGCGCGCAACCCGAATCGATGCACGCCGGCCCCTAAAGTAACGCCCCGATTACAACCCCGCCTACCCGTTTTCAAGGGGGATCGCCGCAAAAGCGGGCGACCGCGCAACGCGATCAGCCGAAGAAGCCAAGGAGAAACTTCAGCCCCTCGCGGATCGCAAGATCGACGAAGAAGAAAAAGATCGCCGTCAGCGTGGCCATGATGAAAACCATGACCGTGGTCAGCAACACCTCGCGCCGCGTGGGCCAGACTACCTTGGCGATTTCCGAGCGGGTCTGCTGGATGAACTGAAGGGGGTTTGCCTTGGCCATGCCACGTCCGATCTCTGTGCTTAACGGCGCCGAGATACGCGTTCGGTCGCGCCGATGCAAGGGGCGACGGCGTGTCCGTCAAGGCCTGGCAGGGGCGGAGGGACTCGAACCCACGACCCTCGGTTTTGGAGACCGATGCTCTACCAACTGAGCTACACCCCTAAGGCCATGGGCGGGGTTAAGGTACTGCGGCGCCGGAATCAAGAGCGGTTTTCGCCACGGCACTGGTTTCGTCCCGGTCCGGGTGCTAGTCAGGCGCCATGCCTAGCGACGCGACCGCCGACCTCTTCGCCAAAGCCCCTTGGAATGGGGTCTCGGACGACGATCTCGCGCCTGCTGCCCACGTTCCCACGATGATCAGCCCGGACGAACGGCGGCTCTATTTCTGGCTCGCCGCGCACTGGGCGACGGGCGCCGGCGCGCTGGTCGATCTGGGCTGTTTCGCCGGTGGCTCGACCGCGCGGCTGGCCGCCGGTCAGCATGCCGCCGGCCGCGCCGCGCCGATCCATGCCTATGACCGGTTCACCGCCGACGAAAAGGTCAAGCGCCGGGTACTCTATTCCGGCGGGGTCGCGCCCTTCGACGGCAACGACATCCTGCCGCTGGCCCGGCGCCTTCTGGCCCCATGGCAAGGATGCATCTCCTTTCATCCCGGAGAGATCGAAGATAACGGCTGGCCGGGCGGCCCGATCGAGATCCTCGCACTCGACGCTTGCAAATCCACCGCCGCCACCGATGCCATCGCCGGCGCGTTCTTTCCGCATCTGGTTGCCGGCCGGTCGGTCGTGGTGCACCAGGATTTCCTGCATTGGAGCCAGCCTTGGCTGCCCGCCCAGATGGAGCTGCTGGCGGAGTATTTCACGCCACTGGCCCACTGTCCGCCCTCGAGCCTGGTCTATCTCTGCACCGCGGCCCCCGATGCGGCGGCGCTGGCCGCCGCGCGCACAGACACGCTGTCGGATGACGCGCTGGTGGGCCTCGTCGACGGCGCCCGCACGCGGCTTTCCGGCATCGCGCCCAAGGCACCTTTCGCCCGGATGGAGGCCGGCCTGGCCGCCAATCCCGGCGAGCGTATCGCCTGGCGCTTCAGGAAACCCGCCAAAACGCAATAAGGGGCCGCCCGGCGGGCGGCCCCTTTTTCGCTCCCGCAGGTTGCGATTACTCGATGATCTTCGACACGACGCCGGCGCCGACGGTGCGGCCGCCTTCGCGGATGGCGAAGCGCAGCTTCTCTTCCATCGCGATCGGCGCGATCAGTTCAACCGTGAACGACACGTTGTCGCCC
>NZ_RWGU01000028.1 GCF_003944755.1 Rhodovulum robiginosum | reverse complement strand
TGGCCGCCGCCCCCGCGCTGAGCGCGTGCGCGCTGGCCGCCGCACCTGCCGCCGCGCAGGACCAGCCCTACGCCATGGCCCCGGCCCATGCGCCCAAGAACGTGACGCTGCTGGGCGCCCCCTCGGCCACGGTGGCCCCGCACGGGCTGGTCTTTGCCTCGCTTTCGATCAGTTCCGACAGGGTCGGCCCCAGCGACGACGGCGACGGCTCGCTCGCGCTCGGCTTCGGTCACGGCAGTGCCGAAGAGGGGCTGGGCCTCCAGGCGACCGCCTATCTCACCTCGCTTTCGGATTCGCCCGGCGATTCGGGCTATCTCGCCTTCAGCGCCTCGCGGCGCGTCGCCGCCGGCGCGGTGCCGGTCTATGCCGGGCTGACGGTCAGCCAGGTCGCGGCCTGGGGCGATTCCTCCAATCTCGATCCCAGCGGCAGCGTCGCGCTGACCGCTTTTCCCACCCTCACCGGGCGTAACGGCAGCATCTGGCCGCTGATGTTCACGCTGGGCGGCGGCAGCGACATCCGCGATTTCGAAACCGATCCGGGCCTCTTCGCCGGCGCCGGCATCGGGCTGACGCCCGAGCTGGGCGCGAGCGCGGCGTGGTACGGCGACCACGTCACGCTGGGTGCCGCGTTGCGCCCCCGCGGCGTGGACAACGCCTATTTCACGGCCTCGCTGGTCGATGCCTTCGACCAGGAGGACAGCCAGCGCGTGGTCGTGTCGTTCAACCTGACCCTCGGCAACGCTTTCGGGAGATGATGCCATGAAACATGCCCGTCCGACGCTCATCGCGGCGATGGCCGCCTGCCTACTGCCCGGGCCCGGCGGCGCGGGCGAGCATGCGGTCGCCGCGGCGCAGTTCGTTTTCGTCCCCGCGCCGGTGACCGGGCCCACCGCGCCGCCCGGCGTGACCCGCGCCACCGCCACCGTCCAGACCACCGACCGCATCGTCCGCGAGATTTCCGCCGCCCGCGATTTCTGCGGGCGCCTCGCGCAGAAGGAATACGTGATCGACTGCCTGGCCGACCAGCTGGCCACGGTGGCCGACAACATCCCGCTGCGCGGCGATTACCGCGAGGCCCGCCGGACGATTGACGCCGCGGCGCGCGATCTGCGCGCGCTGGCACGCGGCAATGCCGACCCCGCCCTGCCCCGCGCCCGGCTGCGCACGCCGACGCTGCGCAGCTCTCGCGCGATTACCCCGGTGCGCAGCGACGCGCTATCCGCGCTGAACGATCGGGCGGCGGGGATCCTGCAAGAGGCCGAGACGACGCTGCTGCGCTCGGCCGAGAACTCGGAACGCCGCATGGTGCATTACCAGCGCATCGCCGACGCGGTGGGCTCGACCAAGGTTCTGCTGCGTTCGCTCTGAGCGGCGGCCCGATCGGGCCCGCACAGGCCTAGCGGCGCGTCTTGGTCTCGTCGATCCAGTCGACCATGGCGATGTCGAGCTGGCGCAGGATCGCCTCGGCCCGCTCATAATCCTTGTGCAGCACAAGCTCTTGGAGCGCCATCTGCAGGCCCCGATGCATCTGCTGCACGCCGTCGATCGCTTCGCGGTTGGCTAGCTTGTTCATTCCCTGCCTTTCGCATTCCCGCCCTGGCGCCGCAACCGGAACGGCCCCGCCGCACGGCTAGCCCGTGCCAAAGCCCGCGCCCGGCTTGCGGTATTCGTCGCGGGGCGGGCTGAAGATGTCCAGCACGCGGGCACCTTCGGGGCCGGCGCGCATGGTGTGCGGCACGTTGCCGGGGGTGCGCCAGAAATCGCCCTTGCGCACCGCGATCTCCTCGCCGCCCTGGATGCGCGTGGCCGAGCCTTCCAGCAGCACGCCCCATTGCTCTTCGGGGTGGTGGTGGACCTTGCCCTCTGCACCGGGCGCGAAACTGACCACCGACAGCATCGCGTGATCGCCGGCAAAGATGCGCGTGGACAGCCCCGGCGCCAACTCGCGCAGCAGGCCGTCGGAGAGATCGTCGAGGCTGTGGAATTCCTTGCGCTGGCTCATCGTGCGGTCTCCTGTGTCCGGTGTCGTCGCGGGGCAGGATAGGCGCAGCCGCGGGCCGAGGCCAGCGGGTGCCGGCCGCCTGCGCCACCTTGCGGTCGGCGCCGAGTTGGTATTCTGTCCGCATCCGTCAGACCATGCACAAGACAAGGACCCGCCCATGTTCGACACCGTTCCCGGCCTGCTCGACGCCATCCGGTCGCGCTTTGCCCATGTCGAGACCTGCCCGTTCCAGGGCGAGCGGGTGTTTTTCGAAAACGCCGGCGGTGCGCTGACTCTGAATTCGGTGGTCGAGACCTCGGCCCGGTTCGCCGCGATCCCCGACAACCAGGGGCGCGACAACACCGCCTCGCACGCACTGGCCGAGGTGATCGGCAAGGCGCGCGCGGACATGGCCGTGTTCTTCAACGCGCCGGGCGGGCAGTTCATCGTCGGCGAAAGCGGCACCGAGCTCTTGTTCCGGCTGATCGGGGCGGCGAGCCTGGGCACCGGGCCGGGCCGGGTGCTGGGCTCAACGCTGGAACACCCGGCCTCGCGCAGCGCCGCGGCCCGCTATGCGCCCCTGTCTGACAAGGCCCATGTGTTGGTCGCCCATGACGACGCGACCGGCACGGTGGACGCGGCCGCCTATCTGCCCGAGATCACCCCCGACACGCGGGTGGCCACGATCCTGCACACCTCGCCGGTCACCGGCATCGGCGTGGACGTGGCCGCCATCGCCGCCGCGATCCGCAAGGTGGCGCCCGAGTGCTATATCGTCGTCGACGGCATCCAGCACGCCGCCCATGGCCGGATCGACCTCGCCGCCTATGGCATCGACGGCTACGTGGTCTCGCCCTACAAGGCCTTCTCGCGCCACGGCTACGGCGTGGCCTGGCTGTCGGACCGGCTGGCCGCGCTGCCCCATGACGGGCTGATGGGCGCGCCGGGCGGCGCCCCGTGGGAGCTGGGCACCCGAGACACCGGCGCCTACGCCACCTTTTCCGACGTGGTGGCCTATCTCGACTGGCTGGGCGGGCAGGTCTCGGACCACGACGACCGGCGCGCCCGGATCGTGGCGGCGGGCGCGGCGATCCACGCCCACGAGCAGCGGCTGACCGAGGCGATGCTGCACGGCACCGGCAACCTGCCCGGCCTGGCGCAGATCGAGGGCGTCACCGTGATCGGCGGCGTCGAGAACGCCGCGCGCGAGGGGCTGGTCTCGTTCGCGCTGGACGGCCGCCCGGCGCCCGAGCTGGTCGCGGCGCTGAACGCCGCCGGGGTGCGCACCCATACCCGCAAGGACGACCACTACTCGGGCAATATCCTGACGCCCCTCGGGCTAGAGACCTGCGTGCGCGTGTCGCTCTGCCACTACAACACCGAAGCCGAGGTCGCCCGCTTGCTCGCCGCGATGCAGGATATCGTGCAGGGCTGAGCCGCCAGCCCGCCGTCCCGACGCACTTCCGGATGTCGGCCCGCGGAGGGCTGATACCCAGCGCGATCCGGCGGAACGGGCGAAGAAACGGCAAGCTGCCGAGGTCGCGCGCGGTCTCAGTCGGCGCAGGGCACCGTGGTCTCGACCAGTTCGCCGCCGCGCCGCGTCCTGATGGTGCATTTGTCCTGGACCGACAGCAGGTTGGTGATCTCTGCCGAGGGTGCGAAAACCCGGACGAGTTCGAGCGTCTGGCCGATCCGGTCGGCCGAGGTCACGGTGCCCGACAGGATGACCGTGTTGGCCACGGTGTTCACTGAAATCCGTTCCCGGGGAAAGACCGCGCGGATCTGTTCCAGCAACAGATCCGCCGGCGGCGCCTCTTGCACTTCGCCCGATGTCAGCAGGTTCGACACCTTGCCGGGCGCGTAGCGTTCCGCCAGATCGACGGCCTGGCCCAGCCGCTGGCGCGTGCTGACCGTGCCCGACAGCACCAGCCCGCCATTCGCGCCGCCGACAGTGATGTCTTCGTCCGGCAGCAGATCGGCGAGACGGGCCCTGAATTCGTCGATGTCGATCTCTGCGCTTTGCGGCTCGGCCGCCTCGACGACCATCAGGTTCGTCACGCGGTCGCCCGCGTAGCGTTGTGCCAGCGCGATGGCCTGTTGCATGCTTGACGCCGATGACACCGTCCCCGACAGGACGATGCCGTCATTGGCGGTGAACGCGGTGATGTCCTCGCCGGGCAGGATTTCTTGCAGGCGCGTTTCGAACTCGGTGATGTCCTGGGTGACCAGAATGTTGACGATGTTGAGGATCTTGCCATCCTCGCCCACCAAGATCAGCGTCGTCCGGCCCGGCGTCTTGCCGAGAACGTAGATCGCGCTGTCGGACAGGGTGCTGATATCGGCAATCTCGGGATTGGCAATCGAGAGTTCCACAAAGGGCTGGTCGCTTTCCAGGACGACGGCGGTATCGACCGCGACATCCAGCGTGGAGGTCGGTCCACCATCCTGCAATTCCAGCGATTGCGCCGCCGCGGAATGGACGCTGATATTGATGCTGACGGTGGCGAGTGCGATTGCGGCCAACGCGGCCTTCACCAGTCCCTGCAATGTCACCATGGTCGATCTCTCTCGCTCCCTTCCGCGCCCGACGCGTCATTTAACAAGGAAAAAATGTCAAAAGAATGCGCGGCGGACGGCGCCGGTCCTGTCGGGCTGTCTCCGGGGGGAAAGGACACACCGGTCATCTTCCTCGCAATGGCCTGCCACCGCAAACCCGACCGGTCCGGCCGCGCCACCGGCATCCTAGCAGACCCGCCTGCCGTGACAATGCCGGTGCGCCGTCTGCGGGCGGGCGGCCCACCGGCCTCGCGTCCGGGGCACCGCCAGGCAGAGGGCGTCGCCGCGCGCTCTGCCCCTTGAGAAACCAGCCCGATCAGGCGGAGTCTGTATCCCGAATTTGCTGTGCCGAGCAGTCGCCGCGCACAGTGACCTTGCCCCCGCACCGATGGCGGCACAGATGAAAGAGCGAGACACCGGCCTTGTACGGCTGATGGGGCCGTCCGGGTTTACACCCGATGGCGGCTGACCCTTCGTTGATGAACGACCCCATTCGATGGGAGCTTTGAGTAATATCTGACCCGAGCGCGGTCTTGTGGAGGGGATGCCCCTGCGGCTTCCACGCTGCGATGTACGAACGGCAGGCCGCCCTTGCCGGCGGCCCGCGCGCGGCCCATAGGATCGCCTCGGCGTTGCCGAAGACGAGCGGCGCGCCGACAGACACGGATAACAGGGAGACCACGACCGATGCAGATTCGCAGTGCCCACGCCTACCCTTCGCGCCGCTCGGCGGTCCTGGCCGACAACATCGTCGCCACCTCGCAGCCGCTGGCCGCCCAGGCCGGCCTGTCGATGCTGGCCCGCGGCGGCAACGCCGCCGATGCCGCCGTCGCCGCGGCGATCACGCTGACCCTGGTCGAACCCACCGGCAACGGCGTGGGGTCCGACGCCTTCGCGATCCTGTGGGACGGGGCCGAGCTGCACGGGCTCAACGCCTCGGGCCGCGCCCCCGCCGCCTGGACGCCCGAGCGGTTCGCCGGGGCCGAGGCGATACCGATGCTGGGCTGGGACAGCGTCACCGTGCCCGGCGCGGTGTCGGCCTGGGCGGCGATGTCCGACCGGTTCGGCAAGCTGCCCTTCGAAACGCTTTTCGAGCCCGCCATCGGCTATGCCGAGCGGGGATTCCCGGTGTCGCCCAAGATCGCCCAGCTCTGGGAGCGCGGGGCCGAGTACCTGGCCGAGCAGCCCGGCTTTGCCGAGACGTTCCTGCCCGGCGGCCGGCCTCCGGGCGCGGGTGACCGGTTCGTCAACCCCGACCTTGCCCGCAGCCTCACGCTGATCGCCGAAAGCAAGGGACGCGCCTTTTACGAAGGCCCGCTGGCCGAGGAAATCGTGGCCCATGCCGCAGCCCATGGCGGGGCGATGACGCTGGACGATCTTGCCGCGCACGAGGCCGACTGGTGCGGCACGATCTCCAAGAGCTTCGGTGATGCAACGCTGCACGAGATCCCGCCCAACGGCCAGGGCATCGCCGCGCTGATCGCGCTCGGCATCCTCGGGCACACCCCGATCCGCGACCTCGACGCCGACGACCCGCGGGCGATGCACCTGCAGATCGAGGCGATGAAACTGGCGCTGGCCGACACCCGCGCCTTTGTCGGCGATATCGACCACATGGCCCCGGTGACGCCCGCCGACCTGCTGGACGACGGCTATCTTGCCGCGCGGGCCAGGCTGATCGACCCGGCCCGCGCCGCCGACCACGGCACCGGCGCGCCGAAACGCGGCGGCACGGTCTACCTGTCGACCGCCGATGCCTCGGGGATGATGGTGTCGTTCATCCAGTCCAACTACATGGGCTTCGGCTCGGGCGTGGCGGTGCCGGGCACCGGCATCCACATGCAAAACCGCGGCTGCGGCTTTTCGCTCGACCCGGCCAGCCCGAACGTGGTGGCCCCGCGAAAGCGCCCGTTCCACACGATCATCCCGGGGTTCCTGATGGGGCCCGACGCCCCGGTGATGAGCTTTGGCGTGATGGGCGGGCCGATGCAGGCACAGGGCCATGTGCAGATGGTGCTGCGGACCCAGCTCTGGGACCAGGACGTGCAGCAGGCCGCCGACGCGCCGCGCTGGCGCGTGACCGAGGGGCTGGGCGTGGCCTGCGAGACCACCCTGCCCGCCGCCACGCTGGAGGCGCTGGCCGCGATGGGCCACGCGCTGACGCTGGAAGAGCCCGATACCGCCTTCGGCTTTGGCGGTGCGCAACTGGTTCACCGGCTGCCGGGTGGCGGCTATGCCGGCGGGTCGGACCCGCGCAAGGATGGCATGGCGGTCGGGTTCTGACATCGCCGGACCGGCGCGGCAGGACCATCCCGCCCCGCCTGCCGCCGCCGTCGGCCCATTCCAGCGCCAGCATCGCCGGAGAGGCCGAGAGGGCCCCCGCCGGGGACGGCGCCGACGGCCCTATCCGTCAAGCCCCGTCAAGCCGCGCGTCCTACAGCAGCGCCTCGATCAGTGCGCGGGTGTTTTCCGGCGTCATCTCGACCGGGTTGCCGCCGGTCGACGGGTCCTGCAAGGCCGCGGCGACCAGCGTGTCGATATCGGGGTCCGTCACGCCGAGATCGGTCAGGGTTTTCGGAATGCCCAGGCGGGCGTTGAACTCGTCCACGAACAGGCGGAACCCCTCAAACCCGCCCTCGATCCCCAGATAGGCGGCGGCGGCGTCGAAACGGCCGGCAATCGCCGGGGCGTTGAAATTCAGCACCTCGGGCATGCACACGGCGTTGGTGGTTCCGTGATGGGTATGGTGGACCGCCCCGATGGGGTGCGACAGCGCGTGGATCGCCCCCAGCCCTTTCTGAAACGCCGTGGCGCCCATGGCCGCCGCGCTCATCAGATGCGCGCGGGCCTCGATGTCGGTGCCGTCGTCATAGGCGCGCGGCAGATACTCTTTCACCAGCCGCATCCCCTCCAGCGCGATGCCCTGGCTCATCGGGTGGTAATGCGGCGAGGAATAGGCCTCGACGCAGTGGGCGAAGGCGTCCAGCCCGGTGCCCGCGGTGATCGGCCTGGGCATCCCGACGGTCAGTTCGGGGTCGCAGATCACCACGGCCGGCAGCATCCGGGGGTGGAAGATGATCTTCTTTTCGCGGGCGACGGAGTTGGTGATGACCGAGGCGCGCCCGACCTCCGACCCGGTGCCCGCCGTTGTGGGCACCGCGATGATCGGGTGAATGCCGGCGGGGTCGGCGCGGGTCCACCAGTCGCCGATATCCTCGAAATCCCAGATCGGGCGGGTCTGCCCGGCCATGAAGGCCAGCACCTTGCCCAGATCCAGCCCCGAGCCGCCACCGAAGGCGATGACGCCGTCGAAGCCGCCCGCGCGATAGACCTCGAGCCCGGCCGCGACATTGGCCTCGTTGGGGTTGGGGTCGACCTCGGCAAAGATCGCGCGTCCGAGGCCGGCGGCCTCGATCAGGTCGAGGGTCCGCGCGGTGATATCCATCGTCGCGAGGCCCCGGTCGGTCACCAGCAGCGGCCGGGTGATGCAGGCGGCGGCGCAGGCCTGGCCGATCTCGTCGATGCGTCCCGCGCCGAAACGGATCGCGGTGGGGTAGGACCAGTTGGCGGTAAGCGTCATGTCACAGGTTCCGGAGGTGATAGGATTTCGGGCGGGTCAGCGCCGCGTAGGCGAGTTTCGACAGCCCGGCGCCGCGGCCGGTGTCCTTGCAGCCGGTCCAGCACAGCGCCGGGTCCAGATAATCGCAGCGGTTCATGAAGACGGTGCCGGTCTCGATCCGGTCGCCGATGCGTTCGGCGGCCTCGATATCGGCGGTCCAGATCGCCGCGGTCAGGCCGAAGCGGCTGTCGTTCATCAGCGCGATGGCCTCTTCGTCGTCCTTCACCGCCATGATGCCGACGACCGGCCCGAAGCTCTCGTCGCGCATCACCCGCATGTCGTGGGTGACGCCGGTCAGGATCTGCGGCGTCAGGTAGGCGCCGCCGTCATCGGCCTCCATCGGCGCGATATGGGCGGTGGCGCCGGCGGCCACGGCCTCATCAATCTGGGCGCGCACCTCGCGTGCGAACCGGATGTTGGCCATCGGCCCGATGGTGGTGTCGGGGTCCAGCGGGTTGCCCAGCCGCTGCTTTCGTACCCAGGCCACGGCCTTGTCCAGGAAGGCGTCGAAGAGGCTGTCATGCACATAGATCCGCTCGACCCCGCAGCAGCACTGGCCCGAGTTGAACATCGCGCCGTCCATCAGCGTCTCGACCGCCGCGTCCAGATCGGCATCGGCGCGGACATAGCCCGGGTCCTTGCCGCCCAGTTCGGTCGAAACGGGGATGAAGGTGCCCGCCGCGGCGCGCTCCATCGCCTGCCCGCCGCCGACGGAGCCGGTGAAATTGACGAAATCGACCGCGCGCTCGGACAAGAGCGCCGAGGTGGTGTCGTGATCGAGCACGACATTCTGAAAGACGTCCGCGGGCACGCCGGCCTCGTGGAATGCCTCGGCCAGATGTTCGCCGACCTGAAGGGTTTGGGCGGCGTGTTTCAGGATCACCGTGTTGCCGGCGATCAGCGCGGGCGCGACGGTGTTGATCGCGGTCATGTAAGGATAGTTCCATGGCGCGACCACCAGCACCGTGCCCCATGGCACGCGCTTGATCATCCGGTGAAAGCTGTCGCTCGCCTCGATCTCGACCGGCGCCAGCGCCTCTTGGGCGACATCGGCCATGTAGCTCAGCCGCTCGTCGAAACCGCCGTATTCGCCGCCGTAGCGCACCGGGCGGCCCATCTGGTGGGCAAGCTCGCGGGTCATCCGGTCGGTCGACTGGCCGATGATCTGGTTTGCCTTGCGGACAAGGGCGATGCGTTCGGCCAGCGGGCGCGCCGCCCAGCCGGGTTGCGCGGCGCGGGCGCGGGCCGCGGCCTCGAAGGCGGCGTCGCGGCCAAGCGCCGCGCGCGAAAGGTAGACGGAGCCGTCGATGGGCGAGACGAGGTCGATGGTCTTGGTCATGTGGCGCTATCCTCGGCAAAGAGGGTCTGGTTGGGCGGCGGCGACGGGGCGCGGGCCGGGGGCGGCCCTTGCCGGGCACGCGGGACGGGCCGCGCACGGCTCACCGGCCGCATCGCGTGCCCGATGGCATGACTGCCCCGGCTCTTCAAGCCCGTTCGAAGCCGCGGGCGACCTCGTAATCGGTCACGACGGCGTCGAAGGCCTCCTGCTCGACCTCGGCCGCGCGGGTGTAGTGGTCGACCACCTCGTCACCCATCGTCTTGCGCAGCATGTCCGAGCCGCGCAGCGTCGCGGTCGCGGCGCGCAGGGTGTGCGGGAAATCGGCGACCTCGTCCATGCCGTAGATATCGCCCGAGACCGGCTGCGCCAGCTCCAGCCCCTCTTCGATACCCGACAGCCCCGCGGCGAGCTGGCCCGCGCAGGCGAGGTAGGGGTTGATGTCCGAGCCCGGCATCCGGCATTCGATGCGCACGCCCTTGGTGCCATCGCCGACCAGACGATAGGCCGCCGTGCGGTTATCGACCGACCAGGCGATCTTTGTCGGCGCGAAGGTGCCCGGCAGAAAGCGTTTGTAGCTGTTGACGTAGGGCGCCATGAAAAAGGTGATGTCGGGCGAATATTTCAGCAGCCCGGCCACATAGGCGCGCATGGTGGCCGACATCGCCAGTTCTGCCTCGCCGTCGTGAAACGCGTTGTTGCCGTCCTCGCCGGCCAGCGACTGGTGGATATGGGCGGCCGAGCCGACCTTGTCGTGGTGCCATTTGGCGATGAAGCTGGCGGCGTGGCCCTTCTGGTCGGCGATTTCCTTGACGGCCTGCTTGGCGATGACGTGATGATCGGCGGCCAGAACGGCCTCGGCATAGCGGATGTTCAGCTCTTCCTGCCCGGTCTCGGCCTCGCCCTTGGTGTTTTCCACCGGCACGCCCGCCGCGACCAACAGGTTGCGGACCGGCCGCATCACATGCTCTTCCTTGGTCGTCTGCAGGATGTGGTAATCTTCGTTGTAGCCCGAGATCGGCGCCAGATCGCGGAATCCCGCCCGGCGGATGGTATCGAAACTGGCCTCGAACAGGAAGAATTCCAGCTCGGTCGCCATCATCGGCGAGAACCCGAGGCGCGCGGCCCGGGCGACCTGCGCCTTGAGGATCTCACGCGGCGCGATAGGCACGGGCTGGTGCGTGTGGTGGTCGATCAGGTCGCAAAACACCATCGCCGTGCCGTCGAGCCAGGGCACGCGGCGCAGCGTGGACAGGTCGGGGCGCATGACGTAGTCGCCATAGCCCTTTTCCCAACTCGTCGAGGCATAGCCGTCGGGCGTTGCCATCTCGATATCGGTGGCCAGCAGGTAGTTGCAGCAATGCGTTTCGTGATGCGCGCTTTCGACGAAGTTGGAGACGTGGAACCGCTTGCCCATCAGCCGCCCCTGCATGTCGATCAGGCAGACGAGGACGGTGTCGATCTCGCCGCTGGCCGCGGCATCGTTGAGGGCGTCGAAAGTCAGGTTGGCGGTCATGCGGCAGCTCTCCGGTGGCAAGGCGGGCGGCCCCGGTGCGGGGCCGCCCCGATGGTTTTACTCGAAGTTGTACGGAACACCGGCCTGGTTGATCACGCCGTTGTACTCGCGGAAGATGTTCACGATCTTCTGGTGCACCTCGCCCTCCTGGGCGATCTCGTCCCAGAACACCTTGGCCGCGTTCTCGACCTCGGCCCATTCGGCGGCCGGAACCGAGCGCAGGGCGAGCTTTTCGCCGTTTGCGCGCAGCGCGGCCTCACCGCCCCAGTACCACTGGTTGCGGTAGGTGTGGCCTGCCTCGACGCCGGCCATGACGACCGATTTCAGGTGCTCGGGCAGCTCGGCCCAGCGCTCCTGGTTGGCAAACCACGACCCGATCCACGCCCCCGAGATGTTGTTGGTGAGGAAGTAGTCGGTCACGTCGGCCCAGCCCACCGTGTAGTCCTCGGTGATGCCCGACCAGGCCATGCCGTCCAGTTCGCCGGTCTGCACCGCGACCTCGGCATCCTCGTAGGGGATGTTCACCGGAACCACGCCGAACTGCGCCAGGAACCGGCCCGCGGTCGGGAAGGTGTAAAGCTTCAGCCCGTCCAGGTCGGCGACCGAGGTGATTTCCTTCTTGGTGTTGAAGTTGCACGGGTCCTGCCCGGCGGCCGAGAGCCACTGGACGCCCACCTTGGCGTATTCCTCGCGCCAGATATCGGCCAGCCCGTACTGGTTGAACAACACCGGCACGTCGAGAATGTGCTTGGTTGCGAAGGGGAAGTAGCCGCCGAAGACGCGCAGCGGCGTGGGCGAGGCCATCGAGTCGTCATCCGAATGCACGCCGTCGATGGTGCCACGCTGCAACGCCTGGAACAGCTCGCCCGTGGGCACGATCTGGTCGGCGTAGAACAGCTCGATCTCAAGCTCGCCGTTGGCGTTGGCGTTGATGTAGTCGATGGCGGGCTTGGTCACATGTTCGCCCAGCGCGCCGCCGGCATAGGTCTGGAACCGCCAGCGGATCGGCGACTGCGCATGCACGATTGCCGGCGCGGCCAGCGATGCGGGCGCGGCCAGGGCGGCGCCCTTGAGGAATCTGCGTCTCGATGTAGTCATTGTCATACACTCCTTTGTTGGAAGATATGCCCGGGCCGGTTTTTCCGGCCACTCGTTGAATTGATGCTCAATTTCCGTAGACCTTCCCGGGAAGCCACAACGCGATTTCCGGAAAGGCCAGCACCAGGCCCAGCGCGACGGCCATCACGCCGACAAAGGGCACGATCGAGCGGTAGATATCGCCGATCGTGATCTCCGGCGGCGCCATCGCCCGCATCAGGAACAGGTTATAGCCGAAGGGCGGCGTCATGTAGGCGATCTGGCACGTTATCGTATAGAGTACCCCGTACCATACCAGATCGAAGCCCAGCGCGCCCACAAGCGGCACGTAAAGCGGCGCGACGATGACCAGCATCGCCGTGTCGTCGAGAAACGTGCCCATCACCAGAAAGCTGAGCTGCATCAGGATCAGGATCACCCAGGGGTTCAGGCCCAGCTTGACGGTGAACAGGTCCTCGATCGCCTTGACCGCGCCCAGCCCGTCGAACACCGCGCCGAACGCGAGGGCGGCGAGGATGATCCACATGAACATGCAGGTGATGCCGAGCGTCTGCTTGATCGACGTCTCGAAGACGTGCCACGTCATCCGCCCCTTCAGCACCGCGGCGAGGAAGGCCGCGATGGCGCCGATGGCCGAGCTTTCCACCAGCGACGTCCAGCCGTTGACGAAGGGCACCATCATCACCGCGAAGATCCCCACCGGCAGCAGCCCGGCCTGCAACAGCCGCAGCTTTTCGCCCCAGCTTATGTCGGCGCGTTCGTCGGCGGCCATCGCCGGGCCGAGCGCCGGGTTGAGACGGCAGCGAATGGCGATGTAGATGATGAACAGCGCGGCCATCATCAGCCCCGGCACCACGCCCGCCAGCCAAAGCTGCCCCACCGGCTGCCGCGCGATCATGGCGTAAAGGACCAGCACCACCGAGGGTGGCACCAGGATGCCCAGAGACGAGCCCGCCTGGATCACCCCCGTGACCATGCGTTTGTCGTAATTGCGTTTCAACAGCTCGGGCAGCGCGATGGTCGCCCCGATGGCCATGCCGGCGACCGAAAGCCCGTTCATCGCCGAGATCAGCACCATCAGCCCGATCGTGCCGATCGCCAGACCGCCCGACATGCCGCCCATCCAGACATGGAACATCCGGTACAGATCGTCGGCGATCCGCGATTCCGACAGGACATAGCCCATGAAGATGAACATCGGCAGCGTCAGCAGCGGATACCACCGCATGACCTTGATCGCCGCGGAGAAGCCCAGGTCGTAGCCGCCCCGGTCGCCCCACAGAAAGAACGCAGCGACCACCGCGACGAAGCCGATCGCGCCAAAGACGCGCTGCCCGGTCAGCAGCATCACCATCATCGTCGAGAACATGAGGGTCGCGATGACCTCGTAGCTCATCCTCGCCGCCCTCCGTCGAGGTCTTCGGGCGCCATGTGAACGGGCTCGTCGTCTTTCGGGCCCATGTCGTGGCCCCTCAGGCGCAGGATGTCCTTGGCCAGCTCCGAAACCGACTGAAGCAGCATCAGGAAGATGCCGACGACCATGATGGTCTTGATCGGCCAGATATACGGGCGCCACGCCGAGGACGACCGCTCGCCGCCGTACTGGAACGAATACATCAGGCTTTCCCAGCCGCCCCAGAGCAGAAACGCCAGGTAGACGATCAGGAACAGCACCGTCATCGCGTCGACCTGGCTTTTGCGCCGGTCGGTCCATTCCCCGTAAAGCAGATCCATCCGCACATTGGCGCCCATCTGCATCGCGTAGGGCCCGCCGAGGATGTAATAGGCGACCATGGCGAACTGCGCCATTTCCAGCGTCCAGAGCGACGGCACGAAGAAGGTCTTGGAGATGGAGGAATAAAGCAGGATGCCCATCATCACGAAGATGCCGTACATCACGACCCGGCCCACCATCCGGTTGGCACTGTCGACGACGCGCACATAGGCCTTCATTGCGTCGATCATGAGGCCGGCACCCCGGCGGCCAGCGCGGCGGCCAGCATTCCGGCCAGCGCGTCGGCGGCGCGCGCAACCCCGCCCGCGTCGGCCAGCAGATCGTTGCGCAGCTCGATCATCACGCTTGCCGAGCTTGCCTCGCCATGACGCGCCAGCGTGTGGGTCACCCCGTCGGCCGCCGCGTAGGGCTGGTTGAGCTCGGTTCGAAACTCCGTCCCGGCCGCGGCCAGCATGGCGCGGGCAAGCCCCGCCTCGGCGTCGTGCAAGAGACCGATCTCGGTCTCGCGCGGCACCCCGTGCCAGGTGGGGGAAAAGCTGTGCACAGTAACCAGCACCGGTGCCGCGCCCTGCCCCGCGAGCGTCGCCTCGACCGCGCGGTGAAACGGATGATAGACCGCCTGCGCCCGCATCTCGCGGTCGCGCTCGGTCAGGCCGCGGTTTCCCGGTATCTCGATGCGTTCGACCCGGTCGGGGGTGGCCGCCGCCGATGCGGGCGGGCGATTGCAGTCATGCACCAGGCGGGACACCCGCCCCAGGACAAGCGGCGCGTCGAGCCGCGCCGACAACGCGCGCGAGAGCGATTCGGCGCCCGGATCCCAGACCGCGTGCGCGTGGCGGTCGGCCTCGGCCAGGCCCAGCGTTCCGAACGCCTCGGGGATGTGAGCGCTGGCATGGTCGCAGACCAGAACGATACCGCACCGTCCGGACGCATTCACGACCTCGGCGGCTGGCCCTTCGAACGAGCTTTCGGATGGGTCCCCGTAACGCACCGGCACATCTGATCGGTGTGCCGGAATCCTGTCAAGGGTGCTGACACACTATTTCGATCGCGCGCTCAACGGCAAATGAGGCTTTTCTTTCCGCAGCATAGCACCCGACCCCCGGCGCGCGACGCGGCACTATACACCGTGCGTGCGGCCCGGCGCGGCGACTGCCGCCAGGGTTGAAAGAGACGTTGGTATTGCCGCGGATAGCGGCAGACAGGCACCCTCCGGCCCCGCGCTTCGGCGGCAGCCTTCGTGCTTATGCCCGGGCCGCCGGTAAAACGCGCCACCAGTTCCAAGGCGATGTGGCCCGACGCGGGTTTTGGCCTCAAACGCATAATTTCGCCCTTCGCCTGAGGCGGGTTTCATCCTCTTATTGCCCCGATTGGAGCGATGGGTTTCGATTTCCTGCATTAGGTCGTGTCCCGCGTCGCGGTCAAGACCCGCGGAGAACACGGGTTGACCCCAAAAACGTGCATTGCCCGCCGGGCGACAAAAGGTCGAAGAGGTCACAGGGCATGAATTCGCTGCGCTTTCTTTCGCCGCTGATCTTCTCGGCCGCGATGGCGCTGTCCGGGCCTGTCCGGGCCGAGGCGGACGGGCCCGATTTCTTTCGGGTCACCGGGGTGGCGGCCGAAGATGTGCTGAACCTGCGCGCCGCGCCTGCCGCGGATGCCGAGAAGGTGGGGGAGATTCCGCCCGATGGCGACGGCATCCGCAATCTGGGCTGCGAGGGGGGGCTGAGTTTCGCCGAATGGCAGCAGGCCACCGAGGCCGAACGGCAGGCCGCGGCGCGCCAGCGCTGGTGCCAGGTCGCCTATCGCGGGGTCGAGGGCTGGGCCGCCGGCCGGTTCCTGGCCGAGGGCACCGCGCCCGATCTGGACGCGATGCCGGCAAACGCGCAACTGCAGACCTGGCCAATCGCCGAGATCGACGGCCAGCAGCCCCAGGGCGTGCCCGAGATCGTCTTTTCGCCCTCTGGCGGCCTGTCCGGCAGCACCGGATGCAACCGGTTCACCGCCACGGCGCGGCTGGAGGGCGGCGCATTGGTCATCGACGGGCCGGTTGGCGCGACACAGATGGCCTGCCCCGGCGCGCTCGACGCGCAGGAACGCACTGTGCTGGGCATCCTCGCGGGCCCGGTCGCGGTCTCTTACGACCCGTTCGAGGACGCGCTGACGCTGTGGAACGCGGCCGGTACGATGACCCTGCGGCGCACCGACGCCGCGGCGCAGCGCGGGGCCGCGGCCGAGGACGGCGAGACCCCGTCGCGGCATAGCTTTCAGGCCTCCCAGGGCCAGGCGAACGCGTACCTGTCGGTTTTCGGGCTGGAGGGACATCTCAACATCCGGGCCGAGGCGACGACCAGCGCGCCCGTCGTGGCGCGGGCAGTGCCGGGCACGATGTTGCGCAATATCGGCTGCAGCCAGGGTGCATCGCGCCGCTGGTGCGAGGTCGAGACGCTGGACGGCGAACAAGTGCGCGGCTGGGCGGCGGCCGACTATCTGGAACCGGCGAATTCCGCCCTGCGCGCGGGCCTGGGCATCTTCGACGCCATCGGCCGGCTGCCCTGTGCCCAGACCGCGGGCCAGCCCACCGCGCGCTGCGAATTCGGCGTCGCGCGCGACGGCGCCGGATCGGCAACCGTGATCGTCATCCGCCCCGACGGGCGGCAACGGGCGCTGTTTTTCCAAGACGGTGAATTGCTCGGCGCGGATACATCGCAGGCCGACGGATACCCCGAATACGGCGCCACCCGCGAGGCCGACCTGACCTTTGTGCGGGTGGGCGACGAACGCTACGAAATCCCCGATGCCGTGATCTTCGGCGGCTGACCCGAATGCGAAAAGGAGAAATCCCATGCGCATCAAGCTGACCATCGCCGCGGCCCTCGTGACCGCCACGGTCGCGGGCTGCGTCGAAGAAAGCGGCCCCGCCATGGCGCCCGACGACGGGCTGAGCGGCACGCCAGACCAGTTCGCCAGCATGACCGCCCCTTGCGTGGCGCAGGCCGCGCGGCTGACCGGCGTGCCGCAGGGCGCGGTCGTCGTCCTCGACCGTATCCGGACCGGGGGCGGGCCGATCCTGACCCTTCAAGCGGCCGGTGCGCCGTATACCTGCCGGCAAGAGGCCGACGGCAGCGTCACGGTGTTCAGCGAATTTGCGAATTGAGCGCGGAATGTTGACCACGAGATCCACACGCGCCGCGCTCGGGCTGGCCGCCGCGCTGGCGCTGACCCCGGCGGTCGCCGGCGCGACGGCCGACGGCCCCGATTTTTACCGCGTCACCGGCGTCGCGGCGGACGACATGCTGAACCTGCGGCGCGGCCCCGGCACCGGGTTCGAGGTCATCGTCGGCCTGCCGCCCTTGCGCGAGGTCAATCTGCTGTCCCGCGAGGGCAACGGCTGGTGCCTCGTGTCGCTGCGCGAGACGCCGCAACTGCAGGGCTATGTGTCCTGCCGATACCTTGGAGAGTAGCCGCGCCGGCTGCTCGGGCATTTCCATGGCCGCCGTCTGCGGCGGCCGCCCCCAGAGAGAAGGAAGATATCCGATGAAACTGAAAATTGCCTTGGGTGCTGTGGCGCTTGCGGGGCTCGCGGGCTGTGTCGAAGAGACATCCACCGCCACAGCCCCGATGGAGCCGTCCCCGATGGGTCCGCCCTTCATCACCACCTTCGATCCCTCGGTCAGCAACGCGGCGGTGACGGCGTGCCGCAATACGCTGGACGCCCAGACCGACGGCGCCGTCGAGGTCGTCGGCAGCGAGTTTTCCCAGGCCAACACGGCCATCTACATGGTCGTCGGCCCGCAGCGCGCGCCCTGGCGGTGCCTGGTGTCCAGCGACGGCAGCGGCGCGTCGGTCATGTTCATGGGCGACGAAGGTTTCCTTTAAGCGATACCTGCCCGCGGGTCGCCCGCGCCTGGTGCGCCCCGCGGGCAAATCACAAAGGCATCTTCATGCTCGACCATGTCAGCACACCGATCAAATACGCGATCATCGGCTGTATCGCCCTTATCGTGGGATGGTTCATCACGCGTGCGCTTTTCGGCGTCACGAGCACACCCTGGCGGGCCTCCGCCCTCGCCGGCGCCGTGGGCGGGTATATCGGCGGCCTGCTGAAGGAAGGCGGGAGAGGACATGAGGACGATGCCAAGCGGCTGCACGATCGTCACGGTGATTTTCGTCGTGCTTTACCTGTTCGCGCTGGCGCTCCTTCTCATCGGAACATTTGGCCTCTTCGGCCAGGAAAAAGACCCGCTCTCGGGGGTCTTCCTGGTGCCGCTGGGCCTGCCATGGAACCAGTTTCTGGGCGGCTTTTCCGACCGCTGGCTGCCGTGGCTCGCAGCCGGGGCGCCGCTGGTGAATGCCGCGATCCTTATAACTCTATGCCGTATTTTCAAACGCGCGGGCGGAGTGTGAAGACCGAAACAAAAACGGAAAGGACGAAACGATGGGTAAACTTTTGATCGGGCTGGTGATCGGCTTGGTGATCGGCATCGGCGGCGGGGTCATGCTGCTTGGTGCGGGGGTCGGTGCCGGCGCGGGCAGCGGGCTCATGGTGGGCATCTGTTCTGTCACGCAGGCCGCTCAGGACCAGGGGCTCATGACGTCTGAACAGGTCGACCAGGTGCTGGAGGCCGTTCCCGGCGTCCTCGGCAGCGCGATGCCCGAGGGTGCCGAGATGGCGGGTGGCGCCGCGGACTGCGAGGCGTTCATCGCCGAGTTCAAGGCCGCCGCGACCGAATAAACCAAGACAGGCGCGCCGTCCAATACGGGCGGCGCGTTCCACCGGGGGGAAAACGGGCAGAATGAAAAAAGATCGTCTGATTGGAATGAACCGCCGGGCTTTCGTCGCGGGCGCCGGTGGCATCGTGCTGGCGGCCTCGGGCGCGCTGGGCCAGCATGTCTACAAGGAAATCCACCAATTGCTGCCGGGCGAGTTCGTCTGGCACCCCGAACGCCAGCCCGACGGGCCGGTGGCCGTGATCGTCTCGCTCGACGAACAGCGCGTGCATGTCTACCGCAACGGGATACGGATCGCGGTTTCGACCTGCTCGACCGGCAAGCCCGGGCACGAGACGCCCACCGGCGTCTTCGTGGTGCTGCAAAAGGACCGCGACCATCGCTCGTCGACCTACAACAACGCGCCGATGCCGAACACCAACCGCCTGACATGGGACGGGATCGCGCTGCATGCGGGCAACCTGCCGGGGTATCCGGCCTCGCATGGTTGCGTGCGCCTGCCGCTGAAGTTCTCGGCGCTTTTGTTCGAGGTCACCCATCTGGGCACGCCGGTGGTCATCGCCGATAGCCACCATTCCCCGCAGGAGGTGGTGCATCCGGGGCTGATCCTGTCGGGCTATGCCGAGCAGGAGTTCGAGCATGTGCTGGCCACGCTCGACGACAAGAAACACCCGTCGGACTGGGAGCTGGACGACGCGCACCCGATCAGCTCGATGATCGCGTCGTCCTATGACGGCAGGATCCTGGTGATCGAGAACGACCGCGAAGTGGCCGAGGGCAAGCTTTTGTGGGATGGCAAACCGCTGGGCAGCCATGTCTACGTGCTGAAGGGCGCCCATGACGGGCAGAAGGGCATGCATTGGGCAGCGCTGACCTATGGCGCCGACCCGGTCCGCGAGGCGCACGACCTGCGCCGGGTGCGCACCGAGGAACGCTTTGCGGCGGAGCTGCGCGGCTACATCCACCCCGGCATGATCTTCATCCTGACCGACCTGCCGCTGCACCCCGACAGCCGCTCGGGCCGCGATTTCGTCATCATGTCGTGACAAGTCCGGGGCGCGCGGCGCCCTGCCCCGGCCGGTCCGCCGCGACGGCCGGTTGCAACGGCGATGGCTGGCGCGGCCACCCTGCCCCGTTGCCCGGCGGCATTGCCAGGACCGAAGCATCGCATTTTCTTGATTTCCGCCGGGCAGATAGCGGCGATCACCCCCTTCGCCACCCGTTCCCGGGACCGAACTGACAGGACGCAGGGCCTTGTCAGAATGCGAATCGCGCGGAATCATTGAATTCGAAATGAATTGCAGATGAGCTATCCTAAAAGGCGCGGCACGGTCCCGGTGCCGCGTACGAACGGGAGGAAAAGCGTTGGAAGGCGCAAGAATCCGCGATCTGCGCAGACGGCTGGGGATCACCCAGTCGCAACTGGGCGATCAGCTTGGCGTCGACCAAGGCACGGTCAGCCGCTGGGAGCGCGGTGTCGAAAACCCGCGCCCGGCGCGGCAGTCCACGCTGCGCAACATGCTGTTGCGCGACGACGAGCAACGCCACCTCGTGCGCAGCATCAGCCTGGTGAGGAACGACTTGATGCCGGCGACACTGCTCGACAGTCGGCTGCGCCTGCGCGAGGCATCGGCATCGGCGCGGCGTCATTTCCGTGACCGCGGGTGCGAGCCGTCGAAGATGATCGGGACCGGTCTGGACCGTTACGCCGACATGATGGGATTTCCCGAACTGGCCGACCATGTCAGGCATTCCGGGCTGCTTTGCGGCGATGCGCTGCTGTTCCGTTTCACGATCAATTTCCGCGGCAAGGGGCATACGACGGTCTGGGAGCCGATCCTCAAGGACGGCCACCTGGTGCAGGTCCTCAACTACGTGTCGTGCTATTTCGCGTTTCCGGCCAACACCGAGGTTTCGCTGGAGCAGGTCGATGTCGTATCGGCCGACAGCGACGGCGCGATGACCGCGCTGCACCGCGGCACGCGGGCCGACCTGATCGGCGCGCTGGCGCCGCTATACTGAAGACAGCGCTGCCGGCGGGTTTTTCGCCCCAAGGCAACCGGTTAGCTCAGATAGTGCAAGTCTGCGTTGCCCAGAACCTCGTCGAAAAGCGCGGCCTCCCTGATCTCTCCGTCGAAGGCTTTCACAGGATCGGCCGTGCCGTCCCACCGGTCGCGGTAGGCGGCGCCCAGCACCATCTCCGAATCCATGGCGGCGAAATCGACGCCGGTCTCGATCTCGACATCCACCTTGCTGCCGTCGAGGTAAAGGCTGATCATGTCGTCGTCGAAGCTGAAACCGGCGGTGTAGATCTCGCCGTCCTCGATCGTCAAATCGCCGCTGTCGAGCCGCAGGTAGCGGCCGTCCTGGCGCAGTTCCAGCTCCAGCCGGTTGTCGTCGACCTCCAGCCGGTAGCTTCCGTCATCGTCGTATAGCCTGCCGCGAGAGACGATGACCTGCGCCTCGCCGCTGCTCGCCGTGTCGGCCACGAAACTGGCGACGAAGGTGCCCGCATCGCTGGCGCGGCCCGCGGAAAAGACGCGCGCATCGTCGCCGCTGTCGATGGACAGCCCGGCGAATTCGGCGATCGGGTCGGCGTCGAAGGTTTCGTCGGTCACGGCGCGACCGGCCAGGCTGCCATCGGTGACGGCATCGCCCAGAAGCTCGCTCAGCCAGTCGGCCACGGTCGACAGACCTTCGTCCCAGCCGCCGCTCTCGGTCGTCGCGTTGTCGCCGCGAAACCCGAAGCCGAGATTGTAGATCGCGTCGGCCACCTCGCCGACCGCCGACCGGCCGAACAGCGCCGAGCCCGCGTAGCACGCGAGGTCGAAGCCGCTGTCCTCGCCGTGAAGCTCGGCCCAGATGTCGGCGACATTGGCCTTCAGATGCAGCGCGACATCCTTGAGATCGGTGCCCGTCAGCCGCCCGTCGATTGTCACGCGGGTGGCCTCGATCGCATCCAGCAGCAGGGCGTTCAGATCGTCCGCGGCCGCCGCGGCCTCGGCGATCTCGGGGGTCGAAAGCCGCAGGCCCAGCGCGTCGTCGCGGGTGATGATCTCGACCAGCCCGTCCAGCCCGGTGCCCGTGGTGCCGGCCACGTAAGGGTCGGCCGATGCGTCGGTCACCAGCTCGCCCGAGGCGATCTCGCCCGCCAGCGCCGCCTCCAGCCAATAGGCCACGTCGCTGAGCGTCTGGTTGTTGTCTCCGTCCTCGTTGATCAGCCGGCCGTCGCGGTAGCCGAAACCGAGGTGATAGGTCCCGTCCAACACCGTGTTGACCGCGTTCTCGCCAAAGATCCGTGACGACGCCCCGTCGTTCTGCACGAGGTGGAAACCGGTCTCGATGCCGTCCTCGTCGTCGCCATGGGCCCGCGCGAAGGGCCCGCGGCCATCCGCATTGTAGGTCTCGGCGATCCAGTCCGACAGCAGGCGCATGTCGGCGGCGTTGAACTGCCCATCGCGGGCGATGCCCGTGGCGACGACCCCCGCGACGATCATGTGGTTCATCGTGTTGGCCGCCGCGGCACCGCCCCGGATCTCGGCGAGGCTCAGCCTGTGGTTCAGCTCCGCATCCTCCGCGATCGTGGTCACGAAGGCATCCAGCCCGGTTCCCGTATCCCCCGGCGCGACCGGCGCGACATCGGGGTTGGCAAGGCTTTCCATGTCCTCCTGCAAGAGCGCGGTCAGCCAGGCGCCGACATCCTCCAGCCTGGCATTGAGGTCGCCGTCCTCGTTGATCAGCCGGCCGTGTTCGTATCCGAAGACGAGGTGGTAGATGGCGTCGGCGACCGTGTTGATGGCGTTCTCGGCGTAAAGCCGCGAGATGGCGCCGTCGTTCTGGACGAGGTGAAAACCCGTCTCGATCCCGTCCTCGTCATCGCCATGGGCGGCGATGAAGCTGTCGGCGAAGCGGCGGGCGATGTAGTCCGACAGCCCGGCGGTTTCGGCGGCGGTGATTTCGCCGTCATTGGCAAGGCCAAGCGCGCGGATGCCCGACAGGATATGCCCGTTCATCGCGTCCATCGCCTCGGTCGCCTCGACCAGCTCGGCCTCGGGGATACGGTTCGTCAGCTTCATGTCGTGGGCGGCGATCTCGATCAGCCGGTCCAGCCCGGTTTCCGTGGTCGCGGCCGGCAGGCTGTCGTTGCCCGAGACGAGACTGCCCGCCTCGAGGTCCTTGTCGAGGAGCGCGTTCAGCCAGAAGGCCACCTGCTCGACCCGCACATTGCGGTCGCCGTCCTCGTTGATCAGCCTGTCGCCGTCATAGCCGAAGCCCAGGTGATAGATCCCGTCGGCCACGGTGTTGATCGCGGCCTCGCCGAAGGCCCGCACTTCGCCGCCATCGTTCTGGACGCGATGGAACCCGGTTTCGACGCCGTCCTCGTCGTCGCCATGCAGCCGAAGCCAGTCGTCGTAGCGGTTGGCGTTGATCCAGTCGGAGATGTCGTAGACCTCGCCGGCCGAAAGCGCGCCGTCATCGGCCGCGCCCGTGGCCCGTATTGCGTCGATGACGATCGCGTTCATCTGCTCGGCGGCCTCGGCGGCCGCGGCGCGGTCGTCGGCCGAGGTGCGTTCGATCAGCCCGCTGTCGGTTTCGACCCACGCCCAGAGCGTGTCGAGCCCGGTACCCGTCAGCGCGGGCCCATCGCCCGCCGGGTCATAGGCCGGCGCACGCGCATAGGTGTCGATGCTGTCGTAAAGGCGGGAGGCCTCGACGACCTCGTCATCCATCAAGAGCTCAAGCGCCTGATCCCCGCCGTTCTCGAAATAATAGAGGTCGATTTCATAAAGCCCGCCCTCGAACGCCGCCGAGACCTTGGTCGACGCGGTCGCACGGTCGCCGCCGTAGCGCATGACCTCTTCGCCGCCGATATTCAGCGCGAAACCGTCGTCGGAACGCACGGTCAGGCTGTGCCTGCCCGCATCGATCCAGATATAGCCCGACAGGTGCAGGCCCATGGTCTCGACCGCCGCAGCGCCGTTGCCCGAAACGACCGTCGCCTCCTCGCCCAAAAAGTCCGAAAGGCTCTGCTCTCCGCGTCCGCCAAACGCGATGCGCCCGGTCTCGGCGGTGTGGGTCCGGTCGAGCGTGTCGTCCTCGATGCCGCTGATCAGCGCATCGACCGACGAAAAACGACCGTCGGTGTCGTAGATCTCGGCAAAGAGCCCGCTGCCCCGGGTCTGCACCGCACCGTCGGCCAGCGGTTCGGGCGCCCCGGCGCCGGCCGGCGGTTCGGCCCGGTCGAGGCCAAGGATTTCGGTTACGTCGAGGGGCCGGTCGTATACCCGGACGGCGGTGATCTCGCCCTCGAACATATCGCGTTCGGTCAGGGCGTCGTCGCTGGCATACATTCGCGACTCGCCGATGGCGATGGGGTTATCGTTCAGCGCCCATGTAATCACCGCCTCGGCGTCTTCGTCGGCCTTCTCGCCATCGACAAAAAGCTCCGCCCCGCCGGGGCCGAAATTCAGCACGATATCCACGGGCCGCCCCGGAACCACAGCGCCCCGGCCCGAGGACAGCGTCCAGCTCTCATCCGTGTCCTGCAGCCGCGCGTGGACGCGGCCGTCGGCGACCCAGATCGTGGTATGGCCGCCCGCTTCGTAGCCGTGGTGGTCTTTCGACAGCAGCATCCGCGGCTCATACCCGTCCACGCTGTCGGCCGTGAACGAGATCGCGATGGCGCCGGCGTCGATCTCCAGGCCCGCGGCATGGGCGATCTGGGTGCTGCCGGTGCCGCCGGCGACGGTGATCGGGCCCGGCGTCGCGGCCACCAGCGCGTCGGCGAAATCCGCGGGATCGGCGGGCAGCAGGTCGGGATTGACCAGGCTTCCCCCGGCGAGTTCGGTGGCAAGAAGCGCGTTCAGATAGCCCGCGGCATCTTCGGCCGTGCCGACCCAGCGGCCATCGGCGTCGGTCACACCGCTGCCGTGCGACAGGCCGTGGCCCAGGGCATAGATCGTGCGGCCCATGCGGTCGACCGCGTCCTCGCCCTCGACGCGCACGGTCGCGCCTTCGCCCAGCACCTTGCGGAACCCGTCGCCGTCGCGGCTGTCGTCCCCGGCCAGCGCATCCCAGGCCGCAAGCGCATTTTCCGCGATCCACGCGTCGATCAGCCCGATCTCGTAGGCGGTGAAGGTTCCGTCATTGGCCGCGCCGGTCTGCCGAACCGCCTCAAGCAGGATGGCGTTCATCCGGTCGGCGGCCTGGGCCGCCTCCGCCAGGTCGCTGGTGGCAAAGCTGCTGGCAAGACGCGGATCGGCGAACAGCGCATCGGTGAGCCGGTCGAGCCCGGTGCCGGTGCCGGCCACGTCGTAGGGGTTGGCCCTGCCCAGAAGGCTGCCGTCCTTCAGCTCATCCTCCAAAAGGTCCGACAGCCAGTAGGCGAGATCTTCGAGCGAGACGTTGCGGTCGCCGTCCTCGTTGATGATCCGGCCGCCGTCATAGCCGAAGCCCAGGTGGTAGATGCCGTCGGCCACGGTGTCGATCGCGTTCTCGCCATAGGCGCGGGTGACCGAGCCGTCGTTCTGCACCAGGTGGAAACCGGTCTCGATCCCCTCTTCGTCGTCGCCGTGGAAGACCAGCCATTCGTCGTAGCGTTCGGCGTTGATCCAGTCGGCAATGTCCTTCACGTCGCCGGCGGTCAGCGTGCCGTTATAGGCCACGCCGGTGGCCCTGATCGCCGCGACGATGATGTCGTTCATTCCCTGCGCCGCGGCCATCCCGTCGAGGATCTCGTCAAGCGGCAGCCGGCGGTTGAGCTCGGGGTCCTCTTCGACCAGGGCGACGAGCGCGTCGAGGCCGCGCACATCGCGGCGCGTCTCGGGTGCCGTGCGCCACCCTTCCAGATCCTCGGCCAAGAGCTCGTTCAGCCAGTAGGCGACCTGCTCGACGCGCACATTGCGGTCGCCGTCCTCGTTGATCAGCCGGTCGCCCTCATAGCCGAAGACGAGGTGATAGATGCCGTCGGCGATGGTGTTGACGATGTTGTCGCCCCACATCCGCCCCTCGGCCCCGTCGTTCTGAACCCGGTGAAAGCCGGTTTCGACCTCCTCTTCGTCGTCGCCGTGGGCCGCGGCAAAATCGTCGTAATGGGTTCTGCGGATCCAGTCCGACAGCGCGTAGATCTCGGCCGTGCTGAGCGTGCCGTCCTCGCCCAGGTCCAGCGCCTCGATCCCGTCGACGATGATCCGGTTCATCGTGTTCGCAGCCTCGGCGCCGGCGCGGATATCGGCCAGCGGCACGCGCCGCAGCAGGCCCTCGTCGGCCTCGATCATCCCCACCAGATCGTCCAGCCCCGAGCCCGTGGTGGCGGTGCCGGTGGTCGCGGGGCCGTCGAAAACCCCTGCCTCGAGGTCCTTGGCCAGTAGCGCGCTCAGCCAGAACGCAACGTCATCGACCTGCGCGTTGCGGTCGCCGTCCTCGTTGATGAGGTTATGGCCCTCGGTGCCGAATCCGAGGTGGTAAAGCCCGTCGGCCACGGTATCGACGCCCCTCTCGCCCAGAATGCGCGTCGTGCCCCCATCGCTTTGGATAAGGTGAAAACCGGTCTCGATCCCGTGCTCGTCATCGCCGTGGGCAAGCGTCCAGTCGGCGTGGAAATTCGCCTCGATATAGGCGGACAGCGTGTAGATCTCGGCCGCATCGATACCGCCGTCGCCGGCGATTCCGGTGGCCTCTATCGCCTGAAGGATGATGTCGTTCATCGTGGCCATGGCGCGGACCGCCTCGGCGAACTCGGCGCCATCGACCCGGCGGTTCAGCCCCTGGTCGGTCAAGGCCAGGTCGAGCAGCAGGTCGAGCCCAGTGCCGCTCATCGTGATGCCCTCGGGCGCGAGCTGGATGTCGACGAGATCGGATTCGATGCGCGGGAAATTGACGTAGGTGGCGAGCGACATGGCGGGGCTCCTGTCGACCTGACGGAGGTCTTGTTCGATGCGGGCGCGGGCTGGCCGTCAGGCGGCGTCAACGCGTCGGGCAAAGTCCCGACGAGAGTGCCGTAGCCGGCAATTTGGACCATTTATGGGCAGTCGGCGCGCCGCCCGGCGGGTTGCCCCCTGCCCTGCGGGCGCGAGAAAACCGACGCAAATCATTATTTTTATAAATATTCTTCCAAACAGCGGCTTGGTTGTGTTGCCGGTTTGGAAAACAGTCTGTTTCCCGGGCTCATCAGACCCGCCAAGACTGCGCCATCGGCCCGTGCAGCCAATACCTGGCGCGGGCCCGGCACCCGTTCCTGCACGGCAAATCCGAACCGGCCTCGCAGATGCCGCTCCGGCGGGCACCTGCCGACGCCAAACAACATCATGTTATGGATTAAGCATGCGTGACATTACATTGCTTATTATTATTTTTCATTAGCCTGCAATGCCCTTCACGATCCATGCCGCGCGCCTCTGTCAGGCCAGCAGGTCGAAGACCTCACCGCCGATCTCGATGTTCAGGCTGGCCTCGCCGCCGCCGTCGACCAGCGCCCAGACGATCAGGCCCGCAGGACGGTAGACGACGAACGCCTCTTGCACGTCGTCATCGCCCGACCGCCCGGTTTCGGGCGACGAGGTATGGGTGAACTGGACGTTGAAATCGTCCGCCGAGGCACCGGACTGCCCAAAGAGCAGCACGTCGCCTTCGGCGGCGCTGTAGTCCTGGATCCAGTCGGACCCGTGGTCGGCGATGCCGAGATGGTAGAACTTGTCCGCCCCGGCCCCGCCGTTGATCCGGTCGAAGCCGAAGCCGCCGTTGACGAAATCATCGCCCTCGCCGCCGAAGACAAGGTCCGACAGCGCCGAGCCGGTGATCGTGTCGTTGCCGTCCTGGCCCTGCAACTCGTCGGCGCCGAAACCGCCGGCGATGATATCGTTGCCACCCTGGCCGAAGACCGCGTCGTTGCCGTAGCCCGCGTCGACCCGGTCGTCGCCCGCACCTGCGTAGATCTCGTCGCGGCGATCCGCGTCGGTGTCGCCGCCATAGATCGTGTCGTTTCCATCCCCGCCGTTGACCGTGTCGGTGCCGTCGCCGGCAAAGATCGTGTCGTCATCCTCTTCGCCCAGCAGACGGTCGGCGCCGCCGCGCCCGCGCAGGATGTCGGCAAAGCCGGTGCCGCGCAGGGTCTCTCCCGCTTCGGTGCCGCTCAGCACCACCCCCTCGAAACCGCCCAGGCCCGAGCGCGGCGTTTCGGCGGCCGAGGCGAGATAGCTGTCGTCACCGGAGATCACCAGGTCCAGCACCGCGTTGTCGAACCGCTGCGTGCCCTCGATCAGCCCGTAGGCGCGCGCCGCGGCCGCGGCTGCCGCCACCGCGTCGGTGTCGAGATCGGCCAGCGTCACGGCCGACGCCGGATACTCGGCGCGGTAAAAGCTTCTGAGGCTTTCGCCCGTATCATAGGTGAACAGGCTGTCGGCGAATTCGGCCACCCGCCAGTCGTCGCGGTAGGCGCCGTAGAGGTCGTCATAGGCCAGCGGCCGGGCCAGCACGGTGCCGTCGGCCAGCGCCACGTCGTTGTCGGGGTCGGCGTCGGCATTGCCCAGCAGCCCCTCG
>NZ_RWGU01000029.1 GCF_003944755.1 Rhodovulum robiginosum | reverse complement strand
GGGCCGGATCGCGGCCCCGGGCCAGACCCGGCAGGCCCTCGCGCCCCTGCCGCTCGCCGCCCTGCGCCTGCCGGGCGAGACGGTGGCGGGGCTCGCGCGGCTCGGCCTGCACAGGGTCGAAGATATTCTGGGCATGCCCCGCGCGCCGCTGGCCCGGCGCTTCGGCCGGGCGGTGGTCGAACGGCTGGACCAGGCGCTCGGGGCCACGCCGGAACCCATCTCGCCCGCCGCCGCGCCCCTGCATTTCGCCGTGCGCCTCAGCCTGCCCGAACCGATCGGGCTGGAGACGGACATGCTGGCCGGGCTCGACCGTCTGCTCCCGGTGCTCTGCGCCCGGCTGCGCGACAAGGGGCGCGGCGCGCGGCGGGTGCAGCTTCAGGCCTGGCGCGCCGACCGCGGGGTGGAACGCGTCGAGGTGGGCCTGGCACGCCCCGCCGACACCCCCGACCCGATCCGGCCGCTTCTTGCTATGAAGCTTGGCGAGATCGACCCGGGTCCGGGCATCGACCGGCTGCGCGTCGAGGCGATGCAGACCGAGCCGCTGCACCCCCGCCAGCACGCCGGCCATGCGGCCGCGGCCGAGTCCGCCGCGGCGCGGCAGGCCGGCGATAGCGGGCTCGACGACCTGATCGGGCGGCTGGGCGCGCGGGTGGGGATGGACGCGATCCTGCGGCTCTACCCGGCCGAAAGCCACGTGCCCGAGAAAGGCTATCAGGTGCTTGCCGCCGCGTGGTCGGCCCCGTGCGAGCACTGGCCCGACCGCCATCTGCACCGGCCGCTTCTGCTCTGCCCGCCGGAACCGGTGGCCGCCCCCGACCGCCCCGCGCCGCCGACCGCCTTCCGCTGGCGCGGGCGCCGCTTTCACAGCCTCGGCGCCGCGGGCCCCGAACGCATCGCGCCGGAATGGTGGCTCGACGACCCGGCCTGGCGCTCGGGCGTGCGCGACTATTGGCGGGTGGACACCGAAGAGGGGCCGCGGCTGTGGCTTTACTACGCCCACGGGGCCGAGATGTCGTCGGGCTGGTTCTGCCAGGGGCAGTTCGCCTGAGACGGGACGCCAAGAAAATGCCCCGTGACGCAGGACGCGCCCGGGGCAGAGACAAGCGAAGGCTCCGATGCCGCGGCTGGGTGGGGGCTGTTAGTCCGCAGCACCGGAGTAGCGTCTTCGCTATGCCCCGTTGTCGCTGGCAAAACTGGCACATTCGCGGTCGGCGCGGGAAAATCCCGGGGTGATTTCCGGGCAAAAGCCGGGCAAGGCTTGATTTGCCCGGCCAAGGGCGGCACCTTTCGGCAATGACCGCGTTGCCGCCCACGCCCTTTCCCGGCCCCGCCCACCTGCCCGAGCAGGTCAGTTTCGACCGTGCCGAACTGGGCGCGATCCTCACGGTCTACGGGCGCATGGTCGCCGCCGGGGAATGGCGCGACTACGGCATTTCCTGCCTGCGCGAGGCCGCCGTCTTCTCGATCTTCCGCCGCACCGCCGAGCACCCGCTCTACCGCGTCGAGAAACGCCCCAAGCTGCGCCAGCGGCAGGGCATGTACACGGTGATCGGCATGGACGGCCGCATTCTGAAACGCGGGCACGACCTCAAGACCGTGCTGCGCGTGCTGGAAAAGAAACTGATCCGCCCGGTCACCGACTAGACGCCGGCGAGACCCGCTTGTGCGCCGTCGGCGGCCCCTCGCCCTGGGCCTCGATCCGGGCGATGGCCGCCGCGATATCCTCGTAGGCCACGGCCATGTGATAGGCATTGGCATGGATCATCCGCGTCTCGTCGACCGCCAGCGACACATGGCCCTTCCAGAACAGCAGATCGCCCCGCCGCGGACGCGTGCCCGGCGCCAGCGCCGCGCCGAGCGCGGCCTCCTGTAAATCGCTGTCGCCCGGGCAGGGCCGCCCGCAGGCCAGCCACGCCACCTGCACCAGCCCCGAACAGTCGATCCCCCAGGCCGAGTTGCCGGCCCAGAGATAGGGCACACCCAGAAACCGCTCGGCCAGCGCGACCGGGTCGTCCTCAGGCGCATCGAGCGGGCGCAGATGCGCGCGGGGCACGAACCAGCCCTCGGCGGTCTCGACGAACCGTTCGCCCTGCGCCACCACCCGCAGCCGGCTGCCGTAACTCAGCGCACAGATATCGACGCTCTTGATGTCGGGCGCCGGATAGGCGTGGGTCGCCAGGGCCGAGACCGAGTGGGTGGGCGCCCCCTCGGGCCCCAGCGCCCCGGCCTCGATATAGCCGACGAACCCGTCCCGCGCGGCGTATCCGAAGGCCCAGCCGTCATGCTCTTCCAGCAACTCGAACCCCTCGCCGTAAACCAGCTGACGCTCGCGCGCCCCGCCGGGCGCGCGCATCAGGTCGGCCAGCGGGCGGGCGATCCGGCGCGGCGCGGGCTGGACAAAGCGCGCGGCCTCTACCTGCCCACGCAGATGCGCCGCGGCGACCCGGCCGTTGGCGGGTGTCAGACGCCGATCCATGCTCAGAGCCCCAAAAGCCCCGGCAGCGCGTCGAGCAATGCGCGCGCACCCTGCCCGACGCCGCCCTTGGGCCGCGCCGGCGCATCTTTGGGCTGCCAGCCGTAGATATCGAAATGGATGTAGCGCGCCGCCCCGGCGAAGCGCCGCAAGAACAGCGCCGCGGTGATCGAGCCGGCAAAACCGCCCGCCGGCGCGTTGTCCAGATCAGCGATCCCCGGCTCGATCATCGCCTCGTAAGGCGCGTGAAAGGGCATCCGCCACACCGGGTCCGCCACCCGCGCGCCGGCTTCGGCCAACGCCGCGGCGGCCGCGTCGGCATCGGTGTAGAAGGGCGCGATGTCGGGCCCGACGGCCACCCGCGCCGCGCCGGTCAGCGTGGCCATCGACACGGTCAGGTCGCTGTCTTCCTCGGCGGCCAGCGCCAGCGCGTCGGCCAGGACCAACCGGCCCTCGGCATCGGTGTTGTTGACCTCCACGGTCAGCCCGTTGCGCGCGGTCAGGATGTCCTGCGGCCGGAACGAGGTCGAGGACACGCTGTTTTCCACCGCCGGCACCAGCACCCTCAGGCGCAAAGGCAGGCCCAGCGCCATGATTGTCTGTGCCAGCCCCAGCACGGTGGCCGACCCGCCCATGTCCTTTTTCATCAGCCCCATCGAACTGCCGGGCTTGAGGTTGAGACCGCCCGTATCGAAACACACGCCCTTGCCCACCAGCGTCAGCCGGGGCCCGGCGCTGCCCCAACGCATCTCCAGCAGGCGCGGCGGCTGGGGCCCGGCCCGGCCAACCGCGTGGATCAGGGGAAAGTTCTGCGCCAGCAGGTCGTCGCCGCGCACCGCGCTGGCCTCGGCCCCGAAGCGGCCCGCCAGTGCAAAGAACGCGTCCTCCAGCGCCGCGGGGCCCATATCGGCGGCGGGGGTGTTGATCAGGTCGCGCGTCAGCGCCTCGCCCGACGCAATCGCCTCGATCCGCGCGGCATCGAAGCCCTCGGGCGGCTGCAACCGTGCCGGGTCGCGCGGGTCGGGTTTGCGGTAGCGGTCGAACCGGTAGCCGGCCAGCAACCAGCCCAGCGCCTCTTCCTCCAGCGCCATGCCCTCGGGCCACTCGGCCAGACGGTACGCGCCCCCGGGCAGCCGCGCCGCCGCAGCCGCGAGGTGAAACCGGCCCCGGGTCCGCGCCGCGGCGCTGCCATAGCCCAGCGCCACCCCCGCCACGGCACCGCCCGGCCCCGGCATCGGCTGCGCCTCGCCCAGCCGCGCGCTAAATCCGGTTTCCGCCAGCCAGGCGGCTTGCGTTGCGGGCAGCCCGGCGCGCCAATCCTCCAGCTCGGCCTCCTCGATCACGAAAAGCGGGGTGGCGGGCAGGTCGGGGGCGGCAAAGCCGAGGGTCATCAGGCGCTCCGGGTTGGTTGCGAACGGCCCGGTCAAGGTAACGGGTTCCGCCCGGCCCGCAAGGCGCGATCAGCCGGCCCCCTCGTCCAGATGGCGCACCAGCGCGAGGCTGCGCGCCGCCACGCGGTCCAGCCGCTGCACTGTCGCGCAGATCGCGGTGTCGTCAGCCATCTCTGCCGCACCGGCCACGCCCCCGGCGGCCAGCGACACCCCGGTCAGCCCGACCGCCCCGGCCAGCCGCGCGACGCGCCGCGCGTGGCGCGCCAGCCCTGCGCGGTCACCCCGGTCCGCCGCCGCGCGCAGGGCGCCCAGATCCTGCCCCAGCAGCGGCAGCAGCGCAGCGATCATCTGCCCGGCGCGCGCCTCGCCCAGCGCCAGATACATCCCCGCGATCCGCTCGGGATCGAGCTTGAGCGGCTCTCTTGGCCGCAAGGCGACAAGCTGCGCCACGCGCACCCCCTGACCGACCGGCCCCCACCGCCGGCGGCGATCCTGCGCGGCGATGCTGAAGAAATGGTTCGCCGGTGCGCATAAAACCGCTCGAAAAGTGTGTGGATAGGTCCTAGACAGCCGATTGAGATCGAAAGGAGACGCCCATGCCGCAGGCCCGCCCCCTGCCCGGATACCTCGCCCAGCGCTATCACGGGTGGCGCGCAACCAGCTATGCCGAAAACAGAACCTGGCACCGCCGCCTGGCCGAAGAGGGCCAGAGACCGCGCGCCATGGTCGTGGCCTGCTGCGACAGCCGGGTAAACGTGATCTCGGTCTTCTCGGCGGAGGAGGGCGAGCTCTTCATCCATCGCAACATCGCCAATGTCGTGCCGCCCTACGCACCCGACGGCGACCACCACGGCACCTCGGCCGCGGTGGAATACGCGGTCAAGCATCTGAAGGTCGCGCATATCCTGGTCATGGGGCATTCCCAGTGCGGGGGCATCCGCGGCTGCCATGACATGTGCGCGGGCAAGGCGCCCGACCTTGAGGAAAAGACCAGCTTCATCGGCCGCTGGATGGACATCCTGCGCCCCAGCTACGAACGCCAGTCCGGCATCGAGGACGAGGCCGAGCGGCTGCGCGCGATGGAGAAAGACGGCCTTCTGGTATCGCTGGAAAACCTGATGAGCTTTCCCTTCGTGCGCGCGGCGGTCGAGGCGGAGGACCTGACGCTGCACGCGATCTGGAACGACCTTGGCGAAGGCACGCTGGAATATTACGATCAGCACACGGACCGGTTCGTCCTGGTCTGAGCAAGGCCGGGCCGCGGCGGCGGCGTGCCCCGCGGCTCGGGCATTGCGTCTCATTGCGCAACCGGCGCGCCGCGGTTAACGGTTTTCGCAGCGCCGGAAATCGGCGCCGGTCATAACCGAAAAGGAGGTGGACGTTGTTTCAGTTCCTCGCACTTTACCTGTTGCTCTCGCTGGCCGTGCTGATGGGCGCGGCCGAGGTCGAGCGCCGCGCGATCGTCGCCCGCAGGCTTGGGCCGAATGGCCGCGCCATGCTGCTGGCCCTCGCGGCGTCGGCGATCGCGGCGCTGGGCGTCACCGCCGCCACCGCCTATGAGTGGGGCTGGATCAACATGCTTCACGTGCTCGGAGGATTGATCGTCTATCACGGCGTGATGGGCATCTTCCTCGTCCACGGGCTGCAAGAGGTTTCGGCCCGGGCCGCGGGCCACGGCACATCCTGACGCGCCGGCACGCCGGCGACGGGAGCGGCCGCTAGCGCAGCACCTTGCCGTCGGGCCAGACGATGCGGTGCGACAGCGCGATCTCGCGCGTCTCGCCCGGAGCCAGTTCGACGCGCCAGGCCATCACCCCGCGCTTGCCGTCGATATCGGTCTCGGCGGGCGCTGGGTCGGCCTTCCAGGTGATTTCCAGGTCTTCCTGTTCGGAAAAGGGCACGCGGTCGATCACCCGCAGCGGCCAGGTCTCGCCGGTGAGGTTTTCCACCTCTATGCGCACCGCCTCGGTCTCTTCGTTCGATTTGCGGATCACGCCCCGGTCGCCCTCTTCGCGGTCCTCGACGGTGCGGGTCAGCCGCAGCCCCTCGATGGGGCCGAAGGCCAGCGCGGCCGTTCCGCCGGCCGGGATCAGCTCGAGGCTTTGCACACCTATATACCGGCCATCGAGGTAAAAGGCAGCCTCGGCGCCCGGCAGGATCAACTCGCCCGTGTCGTTGGTGATCTCGGCCATCAGATAGGCGGTGGCGTCCAGCATCGGCACGGCACGGGCGCTGATCTCGGCCGCGGTCGAAAGCGTGCCGAGCGCCAGCCGTACATTATCGGCGCCCGAGGCGATATCGACCGGGTCGGGATAGGCGTAGCGCACCGAAAGCCCGTCATACTCGGCCGTGGCCACGATCGGCGGCGCCGGCGCGGGCTCGGACAGGGCCATCTCGGCATCGGCCATGGGCGCCCCGGCCCCGACCGCATAGCGCTCTGCCGGGTCGCCGATGCGCCGCCGATCGGGCCACAGCTCGGCCGGGGCCACCTGGCCGCTGGGGCGCACGGTGGACAGGCTGAGCGTCGCGCCGACCCAGTTCTCGCCGGTCCACTGGGCGACGAGCGCGCCGCGCTCGATGGTCAGTTGCCCCGCGGTGCGGTCGAGCCGCAGATCGTAGACCGGCCGCCACTGCGCCGCCCCGACGGGATATTCGATGGTCACCACCCCCTCGGCCGCAGCCGGCGCGGACACCTCGACGCCCACCATCGCCCGCGCCTCGTCCTCGGGCACCAGCGCGTCGCGGGCCTGCCGGGCACGGGCCAACGCCTCTTCCAGAGGTTTCAGCGCACGCTGGGCATCGGCGGCGCGGCGCTCGGCCTCTTGCTGAGAACGCAGCGCCGACAGGGTTTCAACCCCGATCAGCGCGGTCATCTCGCGCAGGGCGGCCACCTCTACCTCGGCGAGGTCGGGCGCCTCGCGCAGGGCCTTAAGAAAGCTCAGCCGGGCGCGGGCGGCCTCGGCCTCTGCCCGGATCGCCTCGACCCCGGCGGCGGCCTCGCGCAGCGCCGCCTCGGCGCGCTCGACCTCGGCCTCGGCAGCCTCAAGCGCGGGGTCGGGCGCGTCGTCGCGCGGCGGCACGAAATCGTCGCGGGCGGTGACGCTACCCATCGTCGCCCCCGACACGGCCACACGGATCGCATCGATCGGCGTCGTTCGCGGCAGGTCGGCCAGCATCAGCCTGTGCTGGCCGGCGGGAATGGAAAACGGAACGCTGCGCGTCACCGTGGCCCCGTCGGGGTAAAGCGTGACGGCACTGACCGCGCTGGAAAGGGCAATGTCCTCGGCCCATAGGGCCGAGGGGACGAGCAACAGGGCTAGGGCAAGGGCACGCATGGGATTCGCTCCGGTTCAGCCGCGGCAGGGCCAGCCTGCGGCAGGGGCGGGAGCGCTGGCAAGCGAAAGAAGGGCCCGCGCCGCTGGCGGGCCCTGCCGCCCCTCAGCCCTTCTTCAGCACCTCGCGGCCCAACAGCTCGGCAATCTGCACCGCGTTCAGCGCCGCGCCCTTGCGCAGGTTGTCCGAGACGCACCACAGGTTCAGCCCGTTCTCGATGGTCGAATCCTGCCGGATGCGGCTGATGAAGGTGGCGAAATCGCCCACGCAGTCGACCGGCGTCACATAGCCGCCATCCTCGCGCTTATCCACCACCATGATGCCGGGGCTTTCGCGCAGGATGTCGCGCGCCTCGTCCTCGTCGAGGAATTCCTCGAACTCGATATTGATCGCCTCGGCATGACCGACGAAAACCGGCACCCGCACGCAGGTCGCGGTGAGCTTGATCGAGGCGTCGACGATCTTTTTCGTCTCGGCGACCATCTTCCATTCTTCCTTGGTCGAGCCATCGTCGAGGAAGACGTCGATATGCGGGATCACGTTGAACGCGATCTGCTTGGGGTAGACGCTGGGCTCGACCTCCTGGCCGGGCACGTACATGCCCTTGGTCTGGTTCCACAGCTCGTCCATCGCCTCTTTGCCCGAGCCCGAGACCGACTGGTAGGTCGAGACCACCACGCGCTTGATCGTGGCGCGGTCGTGCAGCGGCTTGAGCGCCACCACCATCTGCGCGGTCGAGCAGTTGGGGTTGGCGATGATGTTCTTCTTGGAATAGCCGTGGACCGCCTGCGGGTTCACTTCCGGTACGATCAGCGGCACGTCGCGGTCGTAGCGATAAAGCGACGAGTTGTCGATCACCACGCAGCCCGTCTTGGCGGCCTTGGGCGCATATTCCTTGGTCGGGCCAGAGCCGATGGCGAAAAGCGCGATATCCCAGCCCGTGAAATCGAAGGTGTCGAGATCCTGGGTTTTGATCGTCTTGTCGCCAAAGCTGCATTCGGTGCCCAGCGAACGGCGCGAGGCCAGCGCGGCGACCTCGTCAACCGGGAATTCCCGCTCGGCGAGGATGTTCAGCATTTCACGGCCCACATTGCCCGTGGCGCCGACGACGGCGACTCTATAGCCCATCAGGGTCTCCTTGCATCGCTAGGATTTGCCGCCGTGCCATAGCGGAAAGCGCGGCGACGTGAAAGGCCCACCTCAGCACGCGGAGCGCGCCTGGGCCAGTTTTCGGGCCACCGTGCCGGGGTCAAGCCGCGGCGCGCCGTCGGGGCCGGTCTCGACCCGCGGGTAATAGACCTGGTCGAGATAGCTCATGAAGGCGGCGCGCAGCGCCGGCTCGAACCCCAGCGCCTCGGGCGCGGCCAGCGCGGCGGCCAGCGCGTCGGGGCCGCCGACCGGGGTCGCCACACCCGGTATGGCGAAAAACGCCTCGCCCAGCACCAGCACGGGCTTGTCATGAAAAAACGCCTGCAGCCCGACCGAGGAATTGATCGTGATCACGCCCCGGCTGGCCGCGACCTGGGCGAAGGTGTCGGTTGCGTTGTCGATGACGATGGCCCCCTGCGCCCGTTCCCGGGCGGCGGCCAGCGCCGCGCCCATCGGGATGCGCGACGACGGGTGTTCCTTGATGCGCAGGTGCCAGCCCGCGGGCAGCGCGCGTGCCGCCTCGGCCAGTGCCGCGATCATCCCCTCGACCGAGCCCACCCAGCCGCCGAATCGGGTGATCTGGCTGTCATTGGGCACCTGCAGCGGTACGAAGAGAAAGCTGCCGGCACCCGCCAGCCCCGCCGCGTCGCCCTGCCCCACATCGCGCCGGCGCGCCGCTCGGGCCACCAGACCCGCGCCAAGGCCGCGCCAGTCCTCGCCCAGCCGGCCGGGCGCTTCTTCCGCCCAGGCGCGGTAGAAACCCGGCTCGCGCGGCAGGCTCGCCGCCGCGTTCACCCCCGCGGGGTCGAGCGTGATCCGCCCCGGAAACGGCGCCAGCTCCATGAAAAGCCGCGCCGCGCCGGCATCTTGCGCGCCCTCGATGAACACGCGGCGCGACCCGGTCATGCCGTTCCAGCAGACCGCCACATGGTCGGGATGGCGCGCGAAATAGCCCCGCGCCCAGGCGTATTGCCGGATCAGAAGCTGCCGTTTCAGCCAGCGCCCCAGCGCCCCCCGCGGCTGGCGCTTGGCCACCGCCAGCGCCGCCTCGGCCCGGGCCGCGGCCTCGGGGTAGCGCCCGAGGGAAAGCCCGATCACGGCCAGCCGCCGCCCGCCCTCGCCCGCCGCGCCGACGAGCGCGCGAAACAGCGCGTCCTTCTGGGGCTTCCAGCCCGCGAGATAGGCGATCATCGGCGGCTCCGTCTTCCCCGGCGCCACGCTAGTGCCCGCCCGGCCCCGCCGCAACCTGCCCCGCCCGCGACACCGCGCCGGTCTGCGCGGCCGGGGCCGCGGCGTGCGTTGCCTGCGCTCACCCGTCCGTGCCCAGATGCCGCCGACCGCGCGCGGCGGCTAGCCGCACCTGCCGCTGACGCTCGCGAAACCGCGCCTTTTGCGCCTCGGTCAGGTCCGCCGCGCAGCGATGGCAAGAGACGCCCTCCTCGTACCCCGGCCGCGCGCGGTCCTCGGGCGAAAGCGGCCGCCGGCAGCCATGGCACAGCAGATGCGGCCCCTCGGCCAGCCCGTGACCAACCGACACACGACCATCGAAAACGAAACAGGCCCCCTGCCAGAGGCTGTCGGCCTCGGGCACCTCTTCGAGGTACTTCAGAATACCGCCCTTGAGGTGGTAAACCTCCGCCATTCCCTGCCCCAGCAGGTAATTCGTCGACTTCTCGCAGCGAATGCCGCCGGTACAGAACATGGCGATTCGCTTGTTGTGGAAGCGGTGGCGATTGGCCTCCCACCACGCGGGAAAGGCGCGAAAGCTGTCGGTGCCGGGGTCGATCGCGCCCTCGAACGTGCCGATGGCCACCTCGTAGGCGTTGCGCGTGTCGATCACCGCGACATCCGGCGCGGAAATCAGCGTGTTCCAGTCGCGCGGCTCGACGTAGTGGCCCACCCGCGCGCGCGGGTCGATATCGGGCTGGCCCATGGTGACGATCTCGCGCTTGAGACGCACCTTGATCCGGCCAAAGGGCATCTCGGCGGCATGGCTTTCCTTCCATTCCAGCGCGTTACAGCCCGGCAGGGCCCGCAGATGCGCCAGCACCGCGTCGATCCCCGCGCGCGGCCCCGCGATCGTGCCATTGACCCCCTCGCCGGCCAGCAGCAGCGAGCCCTTGACGCCGCCCGCCGCACAGACGGCGCGCAGCGGCGCGACCAGCGCGGCGGGATCGTCGAGACGTGTGAAATGGTAAAGCGCGGCTATCGTGACCATGCCCGCCCTCATAGCCCCGCCCGCCCGCCTGCGGCAAGGGCGGGGCATTGACGGATCGGGGGCGGCCACTTACCCACGAACAGGACCCATCGGAGGACAGGCCCATGCGACCCGCGAACGAAGCCCTGATCGTCGTCGACGTGCAAAACGATTTCTGCCCCGGCGGCGCGCTGGCCGTGCCCGGCGGCGACGAGATCGTGCCGCGGGTCAACGCGTTGATGGACGAGTTCCAGGTCGTTGTGCTGACGCAGGACTGGCACCCGGCAAACCATTCCTCTTTCGCCTCCAACCACGAGGGGAAGAAACCCTACGAAGTGATCGACATGCCCTATGGCGCCCAGATCCTCTGGCCCGACCATTGCGTGCAGGACACCTACGGCGCCGCCTTTCACCGCGACCTCGCGGTCGGCAAGGCGCAGTTCGTGGTGCGCAAGGGCTTTCGCCCCGAGATCGACAGCTATTCGGCCTTCTTCGAGAACGACCATGAGACCGAAACCGAGCTCGACACCTGGCTCAGCGCCCGCGGCGTCGACCACGTCACCATCGCCGGCCTCGCCTGGGATTTCTGCGTGCAGTATTCGGCTCTAGACGCCGCCAAGCTGGGCTACGCGGTGACCGTGCTCGAAGGCGCCTGCCGGGCGATCGACCTCGACGGCTCGTCCGAGGACGCCCGCGCCGCGCTGCTGGACGCGAACGTGGTGCTGGAGCCCTGACATGGTGGATATCGCCACCCGGGTCTATAACCACAAGTGGAAGATCGACCCGATCGTGCGGTCGCTGATCGACACCGATTTCTACAAGCTCCTGATGTGCCAATCGGTGTTCCGCAACAAGCGCGACACGCATGTCAGCTTTTCGCTGATCAACCGCAGCACCGAAATCCCGCTTGCCGAGCTGATCGACGAGGGCGAGCTGCGCGAGCAGCTCGACCATATCCGAACGCTCAGTCTGACCCGCGGCGAAAGCACCTGGCTCAGGGGCAACACCTTTTACGGCAAGCGGCAGATGTTCCGCTCGGACTTCATGGAATGGTTCGAAAACCTGCGCCTTCCGCCCTATTACCTGGAAAAGCGCGACGGCCAGTACGAGCTGACCTTCGAAGGCCGCTGGCCCGAGGTGATGCTGTGGGAAATCCCCGCGCTCGCGGTGCTGATGGAGCTGCGCTCGCGCGCGGTGCTTGAGACCATGGGCAAGTTCGAGCTGCAGGTGCTCTACGCCCGCGCGATGACCAAGCTGTGGGAAAAGATCGAGCGGCTGCGCGACCTCGACCGGCTGCGCGTCGCTGATTTCGGCACCCGCCGGCGCCATTCCTTCCTCTGGCAGGACTGGTGCGTGCAGGCCATGTTCGAAGGGCTGGGCGAAAAATTCGTCGGCACCTCGAACTGCCTGATCGCCAAGAACCGCGACCTCGAGGCGATCGGCACCAACGCTCACGAGTTGCCGATGGTCTACGCCGCGCTGGCCGAAACCGACGCAGAGCTGCGCAAGGCGCCCTACAGGGTGCTGGCCGACTGGCACGAGGAACACGAGGGCAACCTGCGCATCATCCTGCCCGACACGTACGGCACCGAGGGGTTCTTGGAAAACGCGCCCGACTGGCTGGCCGGCTGGACCGGCATCCGCATCGATTCCGGCGACCCGGCGACCGGCGCCGAAACGGCGATCCGCTGGTGGAAATCTCGCGGCGAGGACCCGCGCAAGAAGCTGATCATCTTCTCCGACGGGCTGGACGCGGACAAGATCAGCGACCTGCACCGGCAATTCGACGGCCGCGCCAAGATCAGCTTCGGCTGGGGCACGCTGCTCACCAACGATTTCCGCGGCCTTGTGTCAGACGACCGCCTGGCGCCTTTCTCGCTGGTCTGCAAGGCGGTCAGCGCCAACGGCCGGCCAACGGTGAAACTCTCGGACAACCCCAACAAGGCAATGGGCCCCGCCGGCGAGATCGCGCGCTACAAGCGCGTCTTCGGCGTGGGCGAGCAGGAGGCGCTGGAGGTCGTGGTCTGACCGCCCCTGCCCGGCCTTGCGCGCCTTTCGATCGCCCGCCATGGGTATTTGGACCAAGAAGAAGGGCAAAGGCGTGCCCCTGGCTTCTTCTTGGTCCAAATACCCAACTCCACAACGCCGCCGCCGGCGCGACGCCGCGGGCCGTGCATGATCGGCTCAGCCGATATGGAAGAGCGGCTGGCCCGCCATCACGGCATGCGCGGTGCGCAGCGCGCGGTTGAGATAGGCACGGACCTGCGGGTCGTCGGAGGCGCGGCGCGGGATCGTCCAGCCCACCGAGGCCAGCGTGCGGAGCATGACGAAGACCGGCAGGATGGCGTGGTCGTCGCGGGTCAGCGGGCGCAGCGTGGCGTAGCCCTCGACAAGGCCGGTCGCGATCGCGTCGAGCGCGGGTTCCTCGAGATTCTGGCTGAGCGCGGTGCCGAGATCGTAGAGGCGGAAGCCGAAGCCGCAATCGTCGAAATCGATCAGGCGCGCGTGGTGTCCGTCGAAGAGGATGTTCTCGCGCAGCAGGTCGGCGTGGATCAGGCCCTGATCGGCGCCTCCGGCGGCGTAATCGGAAAGCCGCGCGCGGGCGAAATCGCGCGCCTCGGCCAGCAGCGCCGCCTCCGCGCCGCTGGCTGCGGGGTGTTCCCAGAACCGGCCCCAGAACGGCGTCGTGCCGAGCAACCCCTCGATATCCCAGTGCGGCCTGTGGAAATCGGCCGGCAGCCGCAGCCGGTCGGCGGCGACATGCATCGCGGCCACGGCGTGCCCGACACTGGCGTAGAGGCGCATCTGCGACTCGGGCGTGCCCTCCAGTGGCACACCGCCCGCGCCCACCGGCCGCCCCTCGACCCAGCCGATCAGCGAGGCGATCCGCCCGTCGGCGTTGCGGGCGAGAAGCGCGCCATCGGCGGCGCGTTCGGGGCGCGGCACGGCCAGCCCCGCCTCGGCCAGCGCTTCGAGCCACCAAAGTTCGGACCGGATCGCGTCTTCGGTCTGGTAGCCGCGGCGGTGGACACGCAGCGCGCCGCGCCGCGCCTCGGGCAGGGCCACCTCGAAGACGGCGTTCTCGCGGTGGCTGATCAGGACCGGCGCGTCGCAGCCGGGCCAATGGGTGGCGGCCTCTCGGGCGGCGGCCAGCGCTTCTTGCGGGGTCATGGGGTTATCTCGGTTTCGGCCAGCGCCTCGGCCAGCCGGTCGATGAGGAAATCGGTGTTGTCGCGGGAAAACGGCATCGGCGGGCGGATTTTCAGAATATTCATCGCGCGCCCGATCCGGCCCATAAGCACGCCCTTGGCGCGCACCGCCTCGACGAGGCGCGCGGTGAAATCGGTGGCAGGTGTCATCGCCTCGTCGGTGACGAACTCGGCCCCGAAGAACAGACCCTGCCCGCGGACCTCGGCGAGGAAGGGATGGTCGAGCGCGCGCAGGCGCTCCTTCGCGTAGGCGCCGGTGGTGCGGGCGTTGTCCTGCAACCCGTCGGCCTCGAGCGCCTCGAGCGTGGCCAGTGCCGCCGCGGCCGAGACAGGGTTGCCGCCGAAGGTGTTGAAATAACCGAAGGCGGTGCGAAAGGCCGCCATCAGATCGGGCCGGGTGACCAGAGCGGCCACCGGGTGACCGTTGGCCATCGGTTTGCCCAGCGTCACCACGTCGGGGGCCACGCCCAGCCACTCGTACCCCCAGAAATGGCTGCCCAGCCGGCCAAAGCCCGGCTGCACCTCGTCGGCCAGCAAAAGGCCACCGGCGCGGCGGATCACCTCGACCGCGGGGTCGAGAAACCCCGGCGCGGTGACCGGAAAGCCCTCATTGGCGAAAAACGGGCAGAACATGAACCCGGCAAGGCCATGGCCGGCCGCCTGCAATTCGTCGACGGCGCGCGCGACATTTTCGGCAAAGGCGGCGGGCTGGGCCGCAAGGCTGCCGCCAAGCGGGCGCAGGCTGTCGGGCGCCGGAACCAGACGCACATGGGACGGGTAGCCGCCGATCGGCGGACGCCGGGTGGACAGTTGGCTGACCGCCGACGTGTTGCCGTGATAGGTGTTGTCGGTGGCGATGATCCCGGTCTTGCCCGTCGCCGCCTGCGCCACGCGCAGGGCAATGTCATTGGCCTCGGACCCGGTGCAGACCATGATCGCCTGGCTCAGGTCGTGGCCCATGGTCGCCGTCAGCCGCTCGATGTAATCCAGAACGGCCTCGTGCAGATAGCGGGTGTGGGTGTTCAGCGTACCCACCTCGGCGGCGATGGCGGCGGCCACCCAGGGGTGGCAGTGGCCCACATGGGGCACGTTGTTGTAGGCGTCGAGATAGATGCGGCCCTCGATATCCCACAGCCATACGCCGTGGCCGCGCACGATATGCACCGGGTCGTCGTAAAAGGTGGGCACGTTGGGGCCCATCAGCCGTTCGCGCCGGGCCAGAAGCGCAGCTTTACCGGTCATTCCCAGCCCTCCACCCGGCCGCGCATCGCCTTGACCTCGCCGCGTTCCTTCTTGGCCTTGAGCCGGCGTTTCTTGGCCCCGAGCGTGGGTTTGGTGGGCACACGGCGCTTGGGCCGCTTGGCCGCCTCTTGGATCAGCGCAACCAGCCGCTCGCGCGCGATCTCGCGGTTGCGGGCCTGGCTGCGGGTCTCGTCGACCTGCAACAGCACCGCGCCGTCCTTGGTCCAGCGCCGGCCGGCCAGCCGCCTCAGCCGCGCCTTGACCGCGCCCGGCAGGTTGGGCGACCGATCGGCCTCGAATCGCAGATCGACCGCGGTCGACACCTTGTTGACGTTCTGCCCGCCCGGACCGGAGGCGCGCGAGAACACCTCGGTGATCTCCCAGTCCTCGATCTCTATCTGGTCGGTGACGTGTAGCATGGGGCACAGCCTATACCCACGCGGGCAAACGAGAAAGGGCCGCCACGCGGGCGACCCTTCCGAGGTCTGGGAGATGGGCCGGTTAGAGTCGGGCCCAATCAGGGGTTTCACGCCCTTGGGGCTGCCCTCAGGCGGTGACCCCCCTGACTGTTCCGACACCTCTCTCCAACATCGCTCTAGACACTGGACCACCTCCTTTCAGTTGCTTCCGTTGATCTGAGAGTGACACAGATTTTGTGTCTGTCAAAAGAAATCACGCAACACGTGCCATCAGCCGACCAACAATCAGGCGAAATGGCACCAGGGCGACCAAGGCGAGGGCAAGTTTGACACCCCAATCGGCCAAAGCCAGCGACATCCAGAGCGGCGCAACCGGCCCCACACCCAGAAGCGGCAGCGCCTCGTTGGCCCAGGCCACGTCGTTGCCGGGCTCGAGAACGGCCAGCCATGACGAAAACGCGATGGTAAAGAACAGCACCGTATCGACCGACGATCCGATCAGGGTCGAGGTCAGCGGCGCGCGCCACCAGCGGCCCTCGCGCAGCCGGTCGAACACCGCCACGTCCAGCAGTTGCGCGGTGAGAAAGGCCAGACCAGAGCCCAGCGCGATGCGCAGCGTGACCAGCGGGCCGAACTCGCCCTGGATCTGGGTGCCGACGAACGAACACGCGATCCCCACGACGAAGCCGGCCAAAACCACCTTGCGCGCCTGCGCGGGCCCGTAGACGCGGTTCATCACGTCGGTGACCAGGAAGGCCAGCGGGTAGGTGAAGGCGCCCCAGGTCAGCCATTGGCCGAACAGGAACTGCACGAGGATATTCGACGCCACCACGATGGCGGCCATGGCAAGGATGCCGGGCAAAAGCGTGCGATACATGGGTATGATCCGTTTTTACAAGGTGGCGGAGACTTGGCCCGCACCGTGCGGGCAAGGCTCCTTACCCGGCTGGGCCGCCTGCGTCCAGTACGTATTCGACGATCTGACCGCGTTGCAGCGCCAGGAAATTGTCGTCCGACACCATGCTCAGCCTGATCCGGCCATCCCCGTCGCGCCAGACCGACAGCCCCTCCAGGTTGCCGTGCCGGCCTGGTGGCGTGGCCAGGATCACGCGGCCGGCGCCCGGATCGCCCGGGCCCCGGTCGAAACGGCGTACCCGGCTGCGAAAGCCCACCGGCGCGATCAACTGGCGTTCCAGCAGGTAGAAGTGTCCGTCGGGCCCGAAATCGCCGCCCACCGGGCTGAACCCGCTCTCCGCGGCAATCGAAAAGGGCTGCGTCCAGGCGCCGTCGATGAAACGGAAGACAGGAAAGCGGCCGTTCTCCGCGGGCCATTCCGGCAGGGAAAAGAGCGTACCGTCCGGACCCGCCGACAACAGTTCCAATCCCCGGTTGTCATGGCGCGGCGCGAAGCCCGCCGGGTACGGCAGAGGGCGGCCGGGCGCATCGGGACCTTCAAAGCGCATGACGCCGCCCTCGGTGCCCTCGAAAGAGACGTAGAGCGCGCCATCGGCGCCGCGGGCCAATCCCTCGGCATCGGCGCCGGTCAGCACCCCGCCCCCGGGGCCGCGCATCGGCCAGACCTTCAGCCCGGCCAGCCCGGTCAGCCGGCCGTCCTGCCGCGAAAGCCGCCCCGTGACGAAAAAGCCCCGGTCGGAAATCGCGGCAAAGCTTGCGCCGTCTGGCGAAAGCTCCAGCCCCGAAAGCCCGCCGATGCCCAGATCGGGCGCCTTCGCCCAGGCCGACCCGGCATGGCGAGCGTGCGCCAGCTCGGGCGCGGGCACGCCGGCCAGCGCCGCGAGGCCGAGGAAAACGAGGATCAGCGCGCCGCGAGCACTTGCGCGCATTGGCTGGGCAGATCTGCCATGGTGTAATCGCGCGGGTGCCGGCGCTTGGGCGCGGGCTTGGACGGTTTGGCGGGTTTGGTCGCCTTGGGCGGGTCAAGGTAATCGGTCACCCACCATTGCAGCGTCTCGTCGCAGCCATCGCCGCCCTTCGACAGCTCGGCCACCGTCGGCGACTGCTTGCGGCAGCCGGGCGAGCCCGCGGGACATTTCAGCCGCACGTGGAAATGGTAGTGGTGCCCGTAAAGCGGCCGGATCTTCTGCAGCCATTTCCGGTCGGACCGGGTGGCCTGCTTGCACAGCTCGATCTTGACCGGGGCGGTCACGAAGATGCGGTCGACCGCCGGGTCCAGCGCCGCGGCTTTCAAGATCGCGCCATGGGCGCGGGTGTAATTGCCGTTCACCCGTCGCTGGTCGGCGCTGCGCACAGAGATCGCGGACAAGCTCTCGCGCTCGGCCCGGCTGAGGTTCAGCCGCTTGGGCGGCGACATCCAGATATCGGCGTCGAGCCCGATCTGGTGCGAGCGGTGCCCGCTGGTCATCGGCCCGCCGCGGGGCTGGCTGATATCGCCCACATAAAGCCCCAGCCAGCCGTGGCGCGTGGCCTCGCGGCTGAGCCGCTGGATAAAGGCGATCGTGTCGGGATGGCCCCAGTTGCGGTTGCGGCTCAGCCGCATCGCCTGCCAGGTGGGCCCGGTCTCGGGCAATTCCACCAACCCGGCCGCGCAGCCCTTGGCATAGCTGCCGAAGGCCGCCGGCTGGTGCGGACTGCCTGCTTTCATCGCGCCGAAAAGCTCGTTTGCCTTTGGCTCGGCCGTCGCCGCGCCGGCAAGCCCCGCCAATAGCAGGACCGTCAGGATAATGCGTGCCATGTTTCTGCCCGTTCGCCGTCTGCCTTGACGAAGAGTAGCAGAAAAAGCCCCAACAGAAAAAGCACAACAAGCGGGGCGATGCCCATTTGCTGGCTGCCGGTGACATCGGTCACCACCCCGATGGAGATCGGCGCGAGGAACGCTGTCGCCTTGCCTGCAAGGGCGTACAGCCCGAACCCCTCGGTCATCCGCGCCGGGTCGGCCTGGCGCACCATCATCGTGCGGCTCGCCGTCTGCAGCGCCCCCCCGGCCGAGCCGATGGCCGCGCCGAGGACGTAAAACGCGATGTCCGGCAGGTTCGACCCTGGCGCGACGGCGATGCCGAACACGGCCTCGCGCGAGATGAAGATCACCCCCGCCGCGATCAGCGTCAGCGCGATCACCGTGACCACGATCACCGGCTTGGGTCCGAAGCGGTGGTCGGCCTGTCCGCCCACCCAGGAAAACGCCGCGCCCGTCAGCAGGGCGATGATGCCGAAGATGCCCACATCGACGACAGACCAGCCCAGTACACCCGCCGCGTAGATGCCGCCGAAGACGTAGATCCCGTTCAGCGCGTCCCGATAGAGCATCGACGAGGCCAGGTAGGCCATCAGGCTGGGCGCGCGCGGCAGCCGGCGCAGCGTCGCCTTCAGCTCGGGCCAGACGGTCCGGACCGCGCCTTTCAGCGTCGTTCTGTGCGGGTGCGGCGCCTCGCGCATCCAGAAGAAGAACGGGATCATGAAGAGCAGGTACCACAGCGCGGTGAACGGCCCGACAAAGCGCGTGCCCTCGCGCGCCGCGCCGTCGAGACCCAGCGCCGGCACCAGTCCGATCAGCGTGCGCCCGCCATCGCCCTCGGCAAAAAAGGCCAGCATGATCATCAGCGCCACCAGCCCGCCGAGATAGCCGAAGGCCCAGCCGGCGCCCGAGATGCGCCCCAGTTCGGCCCGCGGCCCCAGGTCGGGCAGCATCGCGTTGATGAAGATCGTTGCGAATTCCAGCCCCATCAGCCCCAGTCCGAAGGACATCAGGATCAGAACGATGTTGAAATTGTCGGGCGCCGCCCACCACAGGCCCCACGAACCCGCGACGTAAAGCAGCGAAAACAGCGCGATCCAGCCCATGCGCCCGCCGCTCTTGTCGGCGATCGCGCCCAGCACGGGAGCGGCCAGCGCGATCAGGATGCCGGCCGCGCCGACACCGTAGCCCCAGGCCGCCTGCGCCGCGCTGCCATCGTCAAGCAGGTCTTTCACGTAAGGGGCGAAGATGAAGGTCAGCAAGAGCGTGCTGAAGGGCTGGCTGGCCCAGTCGAAGAACCACCAGCCCCATATGCGCCGCCGCGCCCCCCGGTCTGCCATGCACTGTCCCCCCAAAGGCCTTTGGCGCATAAAACCCCGGAAACGTACCGGGCACAACGGCCCGTGGCGTCACGCCCCGTCCATCGGCGGCCAGGGGCGTTCGGCCTCGGCGGCGATCCAGGCGGCGACCCAACCGGGCAGGTCGGGCGACCCGGCCACGCCCATCGCCGCGGCAACGCGGACGGGCGCGAGAAGGCCGGTCTCGTCGGTGACCGCCGCCCGGTAAAGCGCGTGATTGGCGCAGGTGCCGCGCACCCACATGCCTTGCTCGATGTAGAAAAACCTCTCGTCCCAACCCAGCAGGCGGCTTTTCATCTCGATCCGGTCGAAAACCCGCACCCGCCGCCGGTAGCGTACCGAGACGCCGGCCATGGTCAGCCCCCACCCTTCGCGCCTCAGCGTGTCGATCAGACCCATCCGGCGCGCCAGCGGCAGGCGCCCCAGGTCGAGCAACGTCAGCGTGCGCCCGTTGTTGAGCTCGCGCCAGATGTCGAGATCCCACGGCCAGCAGCGATGGTGCGACACATGGGTACCGGTGATCGGCAGCGGCGCGGCATTGCGGTGCTCGCGGAATTCGTTGGCCAGGCGCAGGAACGGGTACATCGGCGACTCCTTCCGCGCCCGAGACAGCCCTTCCGTGCAGGCGCCGTCAAGGGCCGGCGGCGCAAAGCCGGTTGCGCGGCGCGGCGCAGCCCCTTACCTCTTCGTCGAACGCCGCCCAAAGAAGGTCTTGCCCGATGTTGTCGCTTCTCCAAATCCTGCTGCTGATCCTAGATATCGTGTGGTTCATCATCATCGTGCAGGTGATCATGAGCTGGCTGATCAGCTTTCAGGTGCTCAACCTCTACCAGCCGCTGGTCCGCCAGATCTGGGACGGGCTGAACCGCCTGCTGGAGCCTCTCTACGCGCCGGTGCGCCGCATTCTGCCCCAAACCGGCAGTTTCGACCTGGCGCCGCTGGTCGTTCTGATCGCGATATATGCCATCAGAATCATCATCGCCAACAACATATACCTGTTTGTCTGACCTCGAGGGCTTGTTCACCGTTTCTTAGTGTGGGATGGTCCATGAAAACGAGCAGTTTTCATCAAATCCCACAGGCCCATGCCCTCTGCGTCTGACCTGCTGTCCTCGGTCTTCGGCTTTTCCGCCTTCCGTCCCGGCCAGGAAGATATCGTGCGTGCCGTCACCGAGGGGCGCAACACGCTGGCGATCATGCCCACGGGCGGGGGCAAGTCGCTGTGCTTTCAGTTGCCCGCGCTTTGCCGCGAGGGGGTGACGGTGGTCATCTCGCCCTTGATCGCGCTGATGCGCGACCAGGTGCGCGGGCTGAAAGAGGCCGGCGTGGCCGCGGGCGCGCTGACCTCGGGCAATACCGACGAGGAAACCCGCGCGGTGTTCGACGCGCTCGACGCAGGAAGCCTGAAATTGCTTTACATGGCGCCCGAGCGGCTGGCCTCGGCCGGCACCGCCAACATGCTGCGCCGGATCGGCGTCGGCCTGATCGCCGTGGACGAGGCCCATTGCGTCAGCCAGTGGGGCCACGATTTTCGCCCCGACTACCTGCGCATCGGCGAGTTGCGCCAGGCGCTGGGCGTGCCTCTGGCCGCCTTTACCGCCACCGCCGATGCCGAAACGCGGGACGAGATCGTCGCGCGGCTGTTCGATGGCGCACCGCCCGAGATCTTCCTGCGCGGCTTCGACCGGCCCAATATCCACCTCGCCTTCGCGCCCAAGGACGGCCCGCGCCGCCAGATCCTCGACTTCGCCGCCGCGCGCAAGGGCCAGCCGGGCATCGTCTATTGCGGCACGCGGGCCAAGACCGAAACGCTGGCCCAGGCCTTGGCCCAGGACGGCCACGCCGCCTGCGCCTATCACGGCGGGATGGGGCCCGACGCGCGGCGTCATGTCGAGGCGCGCTTCCAGACCGAGGACGGGCTGATCGTGGTGGCCACGGTCGCCTTCGGCATGGGAGTGGACAAGCCCGATATCCGCTGGGTCGCCCATGCCGACCTGCCGAAATCGATCGAGGCCTATTACCAGGAAATCGGCCGCGCCGGCCGCGACGGGGCGCCCGCCGAGACGCTGACGCTGTACGGCCCCGAAGACATCCGCCTGCGCCGCACCCAGATCGACGAAAGCCTCGCCCCGCCCGAGCGGCGCGCGGCCGACCACGCCCGCCTCAACGCCCTGCTGGGCCTGGCCGAGGCGCTGGGGTGCCGGCGGCAGACGCTCTTGGGCTATTTCGGCGAAGCGGCCCAGCCTTGCGGCAAGTGCGATCTCTGCGACACCCCGCCCGAGGTATTCGACGCCACCGAGGCGGTGCAAAAGGCGCTGTCGGCAATCCTGCGCACGGGCGAGTGGTTCGGCACCGGCCACCTGGTCGACATCCTGACGGGCACGACCACCGACAAGGTGCGCGCCCGCCGCCATGACCAGTTGCCCACCTTCGGCGTGGGGCGCGAATTCGACCGCAAGGGCTGGCAGGCGGTGTTTCGCCAGATGATGGGGCGCGACCTCGTGCGCCCCGACCCCGAGCGCCACGGCGCGCTCCGGATGACCGCCGCGGCGCGGCCGATCCTCAAGGGCGAAGAGGCGATCGAGTTGCGCCGCGACACGATCCGCGCCGCCGGCCGTGCACGGCCGGCGGTCAAGGCGCTGGTCTCGGACGAGGACGCGCCGCTCCTGTCCGCGCTCAAGGCCAGGCGCCGCGCCTTTGCCGAGGCCGCCCGCGTGCCCGCCTACGTGATCTTCAACGACCGCACGCTGATCGAGATGGCCGAAACCCGGCCCCAGACCCTGGACGAGATGGCCCGCATCGGCGGCGTCGGCGCGAAAAAGCTGGAACGCTACGGCGCGGCCTTTCTGGAAATCGTCACCGGCGCCGCGTCAGAGACGCCGCACCCTGCAAGGCGCAAGCTGGCCGGCCGGCCCGAGGGCGCGCTCTACGACCGGCTGGTCGACGTGCAGATGCAGTTGAGCCGGGGCACCGACGGCACGGGAAAATACCTCAATTGCAACCAGTCCACGCTGCGCCGGATCGCCGAACGGCGCCCGGCCAGCCTTGACGAGATGGAACGCCTGCCGGGCATGGGCCCGCAAAAGACCGAACGCTTCGGCCCGGCCTTCCTTGACGTGCTGGCCGAGGGCTGAGCGGCTGGACGCCGCCCGACGCTCTGCTAGATAGCTTGCCGGTTCACAATGGAGGTCTGCCGATGCTCGTGGTCATCTCGCCCGCGAAACGCCTGGATGAGCGCGCGGTTCAGGGGCTGGATGTCACACGGCCCGCGTTTCAGGCCGACGCGGCGCATCTGGCTGGCGTGGCCCGCGGCCTCGACGTCGCGGCGCTGCAAAAACTCATGGGGATCAGCGAAAAGCTGGCCCGGCTCAACGCCGACCGCTTTGCCGGGTTTTCCGCCGATCCCTGCCCCGAGGAAACCAAGCCCGCCGCGCTGGTCTTCGACGGCGACACCTATGCCGGGCTCGAGGCGCGCACGCTGGACCCCGACGATTTGCGCTATGCTCAGGGCCACCTGCGCATTCTCTCGGGGCTTTACGGCCTGTTGCGCCCGCTCGACGCGATCCAGCCCTACCGGCTGGAGATGGGCAGCAGGCTGGCGACCCAAAGGGGCAAGAGCCTTTACGACTACTGGGGCGACCGGCTGGCGCTTGCGCTGAACGAGGCCGCTGCCGAGGCGGGCACCGGCACGCTGGTCAACTGCGCGAGCCAGGAATATTTCGGCGCGGTCGACCGCCAGGCGCTGACGCTTCGCGTCGTCACCCCGGTCTTCATGGAAGACCGCGTGGGCGGCGCGCCGCGGATCGTCAGCTTTTTCGCCAAGAAGGGCCGCGGCGCGATGGCCCGGTTCGTCATGGAACGCCGGCTGACCGACCCCGCCGCGCTGGCCGAGTTCGATACCGGCGGCTACCGCTTTGCCCCCGATCTGTCCGGGCCCGACCGGCCCGTTTTCCTGCGAAGCGCGCCCGAGGGCTGAGCCGTTCAGCCCGGCCCGGCTGCGGCCCGTTCGGGCAGCACCGGGCGGCAGCCGGGCGGGGCATGGGCCGCGATGGCCTGCACCAGCGCGCCGCGCCGCAACGGCTTGGTCAGGTATTCGTCCAGACCCGCGGCCAGGATGTCGGCGCCGTCGCCCTCTAGCGCGTGGGCCGTCAGCGCGACGATGGGCACGCGCGCGCGCCCCTCGGCCGCCTCGCGGGCGCGAATCGCGCGGGTCGTCGCCTTGCCGTCGAGCCCGGGCATCGAGATGTCCATGAAGATCAGATCGGGACGGGTCGCCTGCCATGCGGCGAGGGCCTCTTCGCCGCTTTCGGCAAAGGTCAGCTCGATATCCGCCCCCTTGACCATGTTGCCGAAGACCAGCCGGTTGGTGCGGTTGTCCTCGGCAGTCAGCACGCGCATCGCCCTTGCCGGACCGGCACCGGGCGGCGCGCCGGCGGCGAGGCTTTCGATCGCCTCGTAAAGACGCCGGCGCAACAGCGGCTTTTGCAGGATCGCGTCCACCGCCTCTCGTGCCGCAGCGTCGCCCAGCACCGACGGGTCCGAGCTCAACAGCACGACCGGCTGCGCAAACCCCGTCTCGCGCAGCGCCCGGGCAAAGGCCACCCCGTCGCGTCCGGGCATCTGGTAATCGGTGATCACCAGGTCGCAGCCCGCCTGCCACGTCTCGTCGGCCAGGGCCGCCTCGGCATCGCGGTGCAGCGTGACCTTGATGCCAAGCTGTGACAACTGGCGGTCGAGTATCGTCCGGTTGACCTCGTGATCGTCGACCACCGTGACCCGCCGCACCGCCTCGGGGCGGCAAAACCGCGCCTCGGCGGCGCTTTCCGCCACCGGCAGCACGAGGCGCACGCCAAAGCACGCCCCCTCGCCCTTGCGGCTTTCAAGCCAGATTTCGCCGCCCATCAGCCCGACCAGCCGCCGGGTGATCGACAGCCCCAGCCCGGTGCCCTCGAACATGCGGTTCTGCTGGTCTTCCACCTGGTTGAACTCGCCAAAGACATGGGCGTGCATCTCGGGGTCGATGCCGATGCCGGTATCCTCGACGGTGATATGGATCTGCCGGTGCCCCGGCGGCCCGGCCTCCAGCCCGACGACGCGCACCAGGACATGGCCCTCCTCGGTGAACTTCACCGCGTTGCCGACGAGGTTGGTCAGCACCTGCCGGACCCGCCCGGCATCGCCGCGAAACCGCGTCGGCAGGAACATGTCGTAGTCGATATAGGTGTCGATCCCCTTGGCCCTGGCGCCGGGCTGCAACAACAGGAACACCTCGTGGACGATGCGTTCCAGGTCGAATGGCGCGGCGTGGAGCGTCAGCTTTTCGGCCTCGATCTTGGAATAGTCCAGCACGTCGTTGAGCAGGGTCAACAGCGCCTCGGCAGAGCTGCGGATGGTTTGGGCATAGACGCGCTGTTCCCCGGTCATGTCGGTGTCGCACAACAGCTCCGCCATGCCGACAACGCCGTTCATCGGGGTGCGCAACTCGTGGCTCATATTGGCGAGAAAGGCCGATTTCGCCCGGTTCGCGGCCTCGGCGGCGACGCGGGCCTCTTCCAGCGCCTGCTGCTGGCGCTTCTGCTCGGTGATGTCCACGCGCAGCCCCGCAAGCCCGCCATCGGGGGTGCGTTTTTCCAGGATACGCACCCAGCGGCCGTTGCCGAGCTGCTGTTCGATCATCCCGTCGGCCGACTGGTGGCGGATCAGCCGATCGGCCAGCCAGTCGTCTTCGCGGCTGCCGGCATCGCCGTACTGGCCGTGCCGCAACCCGTAACGCAGGATATCCTCGAAACTGGCACCGGGCTGAAGCGCGGGCGCGCTCTCGGCATAGATCTCGCGGTAGCGTTCGTTGCACATCACCAGCCGGTCCTCGTGGTCGAAAAGCACGAAGCCGTCGGGGATCGCCTCGACCGCGGACCAGATACGCATCATCTCGGTGATGTCTAGGTTCACCGAAACCATGTCGCCGGCGGGCGTGCGCCGGTCGATCAGCTTGATGTACTGTCCGGTCCAGAGCCGCACCACCCGTGGCGGCACCGGGTCGGCCCGCCAGCGCGCGCGCATCTCGGCGATCCAGCCGGCGCGGCCGAGCGCGCCGGTATCGACGATGCCTTCCTCGGCCGAGAGGTGCAGGATTTCGTCATAGCCGACGCCCGCGCGCACCGCGTCGAGCCCGTCGAAAATCGAGAGATAGGCCCGGTTGGCCGCGATCAGCCGATCCTCGGCATCGAAAAGCGCGAACCCGTCGCGCACGGTCTCGACCGCGTCCCACAGCCGCCGTTCGGCCAGCGAGGCGGCCTCGCTGGCCTGTTCCAGCTCGCACAGCGCCCGGGTGTTCTTGCCGCGCAGGTCCTCGGCGGTGCGCCGCGTCTGGCTGATTTCTTTCGTCAGGCTTTGCGCATGTGCCGACAGGCGGCGGTTGGCCTCGAACAACTCCCGGCTTTTCTGGTCGAGCAGGCGCTCGGCGGCCAGCCGCGCCCGCGTCTCCTCGGCCAGTTTTCGTGCAAGCTCCATCCCTTGGCCTTCCTCTTCGGCGCTGGGCCGATCCTTGCCCGACAAGGTAAATCGCGGCTTAACGCGCCCGGGGGGAATCGTTGCCAATCGCTTGGGCGCTGTGTCAGCATCCTTTCAAAGGGCCTAGGGAGGCGTGCGATGACCCGTGTGCTATTGCTGCTGATGCTGTCGCTGGTGGCGATCGCTGGCGCCGGGCAGGCCCAGCAAGGCCCGGTGCCCGACCGCCGCATCGCGATTTCCCCCGATGTCGATTTCCCTGGCGGCGATATCCGCACGATCTTCGACTCCACGCTCAACGCCTGCCAGCGCGCCTGCCTCAGCGACCCGCGGTGCCGGGCGTTCACCTTCAACATCCGCTCCAACGCCTGCTTTCCCAAGACCGGCGTCGACGGGACCGCGCCTTACCAGGGTGCGCTCTCGGCACGGGTACTCGACACCGACAGCGCCGTTCTGGCACGGGCGGCAGAGCGCGCCGCCGATCTGGGTTTCCTGGCCGATTCCGACCTGGCGCAGGCACGCGATCTGGCCGAGGGTCTGGGTCTGCGCCACTATGCCCGCGACGGCAACGAGGCGGAACTGGCCGAGGCCGCCCGCCGCGCGCGCGCTGCGGGCAACCTGGAGGGTGCGCTCGGCTTGACCGGGGCCGCCCTGACGCTGGGCGACGCCGCCGACCTCTGGGTCGACTATGCCGCGCTGTTGCTGGCACGACAGGCCGATACCCGTCGCGCCCGCCGCATCGCCGATGCGCGGGCGCTTGCGGCGGCGGCCAATGGCTACCTGCGCGGCGCCGGCGGGCCGGTGCGCGCCAATGCGCTGACGGTAATGGCCCGCGCGCTGGACCGGCTCGACCGCGGGCGCGACATGATCCCGGCGCTCAGGCTGGCCCAGGCGCTCGCGCCCCGCGACGACACGCAGCGGATGCTGGACGACGCCGTGGCCAAATACGGCTTTCGCATCGTCGAGCACGAGGTGGAAAGCGACGCGGCAAGCCCGCGCCTCTGCGCGGTCTTTTCCGAACCCTTGGCACCCGCGGGGGTCGATTACGCACCCTTCGTGCAAGTGCCCGAACCCGGCCTCGCGGTAACCGCCGACGGCCGCCAGCTTTGTGTCGAGGGGGTCGCGCATGGCGCGCGTTACCGGCTGACCTTCCGCGAGGGGCTGCCGGCGCAAAGCGGCGAGTCGCTGGCCAAGCCGGTGACGCTGGACCTCTACGTCCGCGACCGCAGCCCCGCGGTGCGCTTTCCCGGTCGGGCCTATGTCCTTCCATCGGCCGGGCCAGCCGCGCTGCCCGTGGTCACGGTCAATGCCGAGCGGCTGACGCTCAGCCTGCGCCGGGTGTCGGAGCGCAACCTGATCCGCGCGATCCAGGACGATTTCTTCGGCCGCCCGCTTTCGCCATGGCAGGACGACCGCTTCACCGGCCAGTTGGCCGAAGAGCTGTGGACCGGCGAGGCCGAGGTGGGCATGGCGCTCAACCGCGACGTCACAACGCGCCTGCCGCTTGCGGACGCGCTGAAGGGCCAGCCACCGGGCATCTATGCGCTGCAGGCGGCCATTCCGGGCGCCGACCCGTACCAGGCCCCCGCCGCCACGCAGTGGTTCGTGCTCTCCGACCTCGGGCTCGCCACGATGCAGGGTGTGGACGGGCTGCACGTCTTCGTGCGCAGCCTGGCCAGCGCCGGGGCCAAGGCGGGCGTGACCGTCACGCTGCTGTCGCAGGCCAACGCGGTGCTGGGCACGGCAGCGACCGACGCGAACGGCTATGTCCGCTTTGCCCCGGGGCTGACGCGCGGCACCGGCGGCGCGGCGCCGGCACTGGTGACGGTGCAGGACGGCGCGGCCGACATCGCCTTCCTGTCGCTCAGCGGCCCCGAATTCGACCTGTCCGACCGCGGGGTCGAGGGGCGCGAACCGGCGCCGCCCATCGACGCCTTCCTGACCACCGACCGCGGCGCCTATCGCGCGGGCGAGGTGGTACACGCCACCGCGCTGATGCGCGACGGGCGGGCCGAGGCGGTGGCGGGTGTGCCGCTGACCGCGATCCTGACCCGGCCCGACGGGGTGGAATACAGCCGCGCGGTCTCGACCGACGATATCGCCGGCGGCCATGTCTTCGCCCTGCCCATCGCCGGCAGCGCGCCGCGCGGCACATGGCGGCTGGCCGTCCATGCCGACCCCGAGGCACCGGCGCTGGCCGCCGAGACATTCCTGGTCGAGGATTTCCTGCCAGAACGCATCGATTTCGACCTCTCCCTGCCCGAGGGACCGCTGCCCGCGGCGGGCGGCACCACCCTCTCGATCGACGCGCGTTACCTCTTCGGCGCGCCGGCGGGCGATCTGCCCATCGAGGGCACGGTGCGCCTGCGCGCCGCCGATGGCCTGGCCGACTGGCCCGGTTACCGCTTCGGTCCGCACGATGCGCCATTTTCCCAACGCCTGAGCGTGCTGCCCGAGGGCCGCACCAACGGCGACGGCACCGCGCGCCTGGCGCTGAGCCTGCCCGAGGCCGAGGCCCTGGGCCGACCGCTGGAGGCCGACATCACCGTGCGGCTGTCCGAAGGCTCGGGCCGCCCGGTGGAACGGCAGATCACCCGCGCGGTCTCTGCAAGCGGCCCGATGATCGGCATCAAGCCGCGATTTGACGGCGTGCTGCCAGAGGGCGCCGAGGCCGGATTCGATGTCATCGGCCTTGGCCCCGACGGCACGCTGCGCGCCCTGCCGGTGCGGTGGGCCCTGAGCCGCGTCAACACCCGCTACCAGTGGTACCAGACGGATGGCCGCTGGCGGTGGGAGCCGATCACCACCCGCACCCGCATCGCCAATGGCGAGGCAGTGCTTGCGGGCGGGCGCCTCTCGCTGGACCTGCCTGTGGGCTGGGGTCGGTACGAGCTTTCGGTGGAACACCGCGGCAGGCCCTTCGCCGCCAGTTCGGTAGGCTTCCGCGCAGGCTGGTTCGCCGCGGCCGACGCCAGCGAAACGCCCGACATGCTGGAGGTGGGGCTCGACCGCGCCGCCTATGCCCCGGGCGACACCGCGCGCCTCAGGCTGGTGCCGCGCGCCGCGGGCAAGGCGCTGATCACGGTGATGTCGAACCGGCTGATCGACATGCGCATGGTCGAGCTTGCCGAGGGCGAGGCCACCGTCGAGCTGCCGGTGACCGACGAGTGGGGCGCCGGGGCCTATGTCGCGGCCACGCTGATCCGCCCGATGGCGGGCGCCGAGGGCCAGGCGCCCACCCGCGCGCTGGGGTTGGCCCATGCCAGCGTCGACCCGGGCCCGCACCGCCTGTCGGCCGCGTTCGACATGCCCGCCGAGGCCGGGCCCCGCGCGCCCCTCGACGTGGCGCTAAAGGTCGAGGGCATCGCGCCGGGCGAAACCGCCCATGCCAGCATCGCCGCGGTCGATCTGGGTATCCTCAACCTCACCGGTTTCGCCAGCCCCGACCCGGACGGCCACTATTTCGGCCAGCGCAAGCTGGGGATGGGCCTGCGCGACGTCTACGGCCGGCTGATCGACGCTGCCACCGGCGCAATGGGCGTCGTGCGCTCGGGCGGGGACGGGGCGGCGCAGATGCGGATGCAGGCCCCGCCGCCCACCGAAGAGCTGCTGGCGCTGTTCGAGGGGCCCGTCACCGTCGGCCCCGACGGTTATGCCCGCACCCGCCTCGACCTGCCCGCCTTCAACGGCACCGTGCGGCTGATGGCCGTGGTCTGGTCGCCCACCGGCGTGGGCCAGGCCGAGGCCGATATCCTGGTGCGCGACCCCGTGGTTGTGACCGCCAGCCTGCCCCGCTTCCTCGCCCCCGGCGACCAAAGCCGGCTGCGCCTGGAGATTGCCCATGCCAAGGGACCGGCGGGCCGGATGGGCCTCGATGTCAGCGCCGAGGGCGTGGTCCTCGACGCCGACGCGATCCCGCCCGGCCTGACGCTGGCCGACAAGGGCAAGGCGGCGCTGACGATCCCCATCACCGCCGGGGGGCCGGGCCTTCATGAGATCCGCGTGGCGCTGACCACGCCGGACGGCAAGCACCTGGTCAAATCCCTCGCGCTGCCGGTGCAGGTCAACGACCCCGAAATCGCCCGCGTCTCGCGCCTGACCCTCGCGGTCGGCGACAGCCTGACGCTGGACGACCAGCTTTTCGCCGAGTTCCTTCCCGGCACCGGGGCGGCGACGCTGGCCATCGGTCCGCTCGCCCGGCTGAACGCCGCCGGGCTGATGCGCCAGCTCGACCGCTACCCCTATGGCTGCACCGAGCAGATCACCTCGGCCGCGCTGCCCCTGCTCTATCTCGACGAAGTGGCCGCGGCACTGGGCCTGGGCGACCGCGACGACACCCGCGCCAGCATCGCCGACGCCGTAACCGCCGTGCTGACCCGGCAATCGGCCAACGGTGCCTTCGGCCTGTGGGCCGCGTCCTCGGGCGATTTCTGGCTCGACGCCTATGTGACCGATTTCCTGTCGCGGGCGAGGGGGCAGGGGATCGAAGTGCCCGCGCCCGCCTTCCGCTCCGCGCTCGACAATCTGCGCAACCGCATCTCCTACGCCCCCGATTTCGACGAGGGCGGCGAAGACATCGCCTATGCGCTGATGGTGCTCGCGCGCGAGGGCGCGGCGGCCATGGGCGATCTGCGTTATTACGCTGACGTCAAGGGCGACGCGTTTGCCACGCCGCTGGCCGCCGGCCAGTTGGGCGCCGCGCTGGCCGCCTATGGCGAACAGCGCCGGGCCGACGCGATGTTCGCCCGCGCCGCCGCCCTGCTGGCGCGGGCCCAGGCCCCCGCCCGCCCGGTCTGGCGCGCCGATTACGGCACCCCCCTGCGCGACGCGGCGGGCCTTTTGACGCTGGTCGCCGAGGCCGGCAGCCAGGCGGTCGACCGCGCTGCGCTGGCCGACCGCCTCGCCGCGCCGGGCCCGCGCTCGACGCAAGAGGCGATGTGGACGCTGCTGGCCGCCCACGCCCTGATCGACCGGCCGGGCGCCCAGGGCTTCACCCTGAACGGCGCGGCGCTGTCAGGCCCTCTGGTGCGCGCGCTCACGGCGGGCGATGCCCCCGCCACCCTCGTCAACGGCACCGACCGCGCGGCGCAGCTCACGCTCAACCGTACCGGCGTGCCCGCGGTGGCCGACCCCGCCGGCGGGACCGGCTACGCCATCGCCCGGCGCTACTACACGCTGGAAGGTCGGCCCGCCGACCCCGGCACCGTCGCCGCCGGCACCCGCCTTGTCGCGGTGATCGAGGTCACGCCCTTCGGCCCCTCGGAGGCGCGGCTGATCGTGACCGACCCGCTGCCCGCGGGTGTCGAGATCGACAACCCCAACCTGTTGCGCGGCGGCGATCTCAACGCGCTCGACTGGCTTGACCTCACCGGCACCGCCGAACATGCCGAGTTCCGCCAGGATCGCTTCGTCGCCGCCGTCGACTGGCGCTCGGACGACGCATTCCGCCTGGGCTACATCCTGCGCGCCACCATACCGGGGCACTACCGCCACCCCGCCGCCAGCGTCGAGGACATGTACCGCCCCGCCTACCGCGCCTGGACCGGCACCGGCCAGGTGCGGGTCACCGAATGAGACGCGCGTACCGCGCCCTCGCGGCGCTCGCCCTCGCGGGCGCCGCGTCGCTCTGGACCCTCGACCGCTGGATCGCGTCGACCGACCTGCCCCCGCTTGCCGCCGAAACCTCGGTCGAGGTCGTCGACCGCGAGGGCACGCTCCTGCGCGCCTTCACCGTGGCCGACGGACGCTGGCGCCTGGCCACCTCTCCCGACGCGGTCGACCCGACCTACCGCGCGATGCTGATCGCCTACGAGGACAAGAGGTTCCTGCGCCACCCCGGCGTCGATCCGCTGGCACTGATCCGCGCCGCGGCGCAGGCCGCGATGCGGGGCCGTGTGGTCTCGGGCGGCTCGACGATCACCATGCAGCTCGCCCGCCTTCTGGAAGACAGCGGCACCGGCCGCTGGGCGGGCAAGCTGCGCCAGATCCGCGTGGCCCTGGCGCTGGAACGCGGGCTCGACAAGGCAAGTATCCTCGCGCTCTACCTGCAGCACGTGCCAATGGGCGGCAATCTCGAAGGCGTGCGCGCAGGGGCCCATGCCTGGTTCGGCAAGCCGCCAGCGCGGCTGACCCCGGCCGAGGCGGCGCTGTTGGTCGCCCTGCCCCAGGCCCCCGAGGCCCGCCGCCCCGACCGCCACCGCCACGCCGCCCGCGCCGCGCGCGGCCGCGTGCTGGCCCGCATGGTCGAGGCCTTCCTTCTCTCCCCCTCCTCCGCC
>NZ_RWGU01000030.1 GCF_003944755.1 Rhodovulum robiginosum | reverse complement strand
GCCTGGGCCGCGGGCGACTGGGCCGCGCTGGCCGGCAGCGACCGGCCCGCCCTGCGCAGGCTTGCCGAGCATCGGCAGACCGCGCCGGCCCAAAGCGGCAGCCTTGCCGAGGCGCAGGGCATTCTGGAGGGCAGTGCGGCGCTGCGCGACGCGCTCACCGACCTCGGCGCGCAGGACCCGTCCGGCTGAGGCTCATCTTTCGTCAACCTGTGCCGGTCTATCCTCGCGGAGACCGACCTGCAGAGAGGCGCCAGAATGGCACGACCCCCCGCGATCTGCCCGGGCAGGCTTTGCGCCGCCCTTCTCGTCCTCTGGCTCGGCCCGGTCGCGGCGGCGGCATCGGGCGGCGCGGCCGACCCGTCGACCATGTGCGAGCGCGCCGCGCAGGCCGCCGCGCGCGCCACCGGCGTGCCCCTGCCGGTGCTCAGGGCGATCAGCCTGACCGAGACCGGGCGCAAACGCGGCGGCCGCCTTCGCCCATGGCCCTGGACCGTCAACATGGAGGGCAAGGGCCAATGGTTCGACGACCCGGCCGCGGCGCAGGCCTTTGTCGACAGGCATTTCCGCCGCGGCGCCCGCAGCTTTGACGTGGGCTGCTTCCAGCTCAACTACAAATGGCACCACCGCGGGTTCGACTCGGTCGCGCAGATGTTCGAGCCCGAGGCCAGCGCGCTTTACGCCGCGCGCTTCCTGTCCGAGCTTTTCCGTGAGACCGGCGACTGGAGCAAGGCCGCCGGCGCCTACCATTCGCGCACGCCGAAATTCGCCAGCCGGTACCGCAAGAGGTTCGACCGGCTGCTCGCCGGGCTCGGCCCGCCGCCGACGACCGCCCGCGGGACGACGGCGCCGGCCCCGGTGGGGCCGCGGGTCAACCGCTATCCGCTGCTCACCGGCGGCGCGGGCCCGCGCGCGCCGGGGTCGCTGGTGCCGCTGGGCGGCGCCGTCGCGGTGCCGCTGTTCACACGCGCCGTGGCCGGAGGCTGAGCCCGATGCCCGAGTTGCGCCTGGCCGACCTTTTTCGCCCCACCATCCTGCTGGCGCTGGCGCTGATGGCGGTGATCGTGATGATGATCCTGCCGATGCCGGCACAGGTGCTCGATATCGGGCTGGCGGTGTCCTTTGCGCTGGCGATCCTGATCTTCACGGTGACCCTCTTCGTCGAGCGGCCGCTCGATTTCTCCGCGTTTCCGACGGTGCTGCTGGCATCGCTGATGCTCAGGCTGTCGCTCAACGTCTCGTCGACCAAGCTTATCATCGGCCAGGGCCATACCGGCACGCGCGCCGCGGGCGACGTGATCGAGGGATTCGCGATGTTCGTGATGGGCGGCAGCGTGTTCCTCGGGCTCGTCGTCTTCGGCGTGCTGATGATCGTGAACTTCATCGTCATCACCAAGGGCGCGGGGCGCATGGCCGAGGTCGGCGCGCGGTTTGCGCTGGACGCGATGCCGGGCAAGCAACTGGCCATCGACAGCGACATGGCCGCCGGCGCCATCACCCACGAAGAGGCCCGCGCAAGGCGCGAGCGCGAGCAGGCCGAGACCAGCTTTTTCGGCTCGCTCGACGGGGCGTCGAAATTCGTCAAGGGCGACGCGGTGGCGGGGCTGCTGATCACGTTGCTGAACCTGGTGATGGGCCTCGCCATAGGCCTGATCCAGCATGACATGCCGATTGTCCGCGCGCTGGAGACCTATGCGATCCTGACCGTCGGCGACGGGCTGGTCACGCAGATCCCGGCGGTTATCATCTCGATCGCGTCGGCCCTGTTGCTGGCGCGCGGCGGGGCGACGGGGGCGGCGGATCTGGCGCTTGTCACCCAGCTGGGGCGGCATCCGGCGGCGCTGGCCACCGTCGCGGTTCTGATGGCGCTGTTCGCACTGGTGCCGGGGTTGCCGTTCCTGCCCTTCCTCGCCGGGGCGCTGGCGCTGGGCGCGGCGGCCTTTTTCACCGCGCGCGGGCGTGACCGCGCCGCCAGGGCCGTGACCGAGGCCGCCGCGCCCGAGGCCGCGCCGGCCGGACCGCCGCCACTGGGCGATCTGATCGACCTCGACGACATCCACGTCGAATTCGCGCCCGACCTGGTGGGCATGGTGCTGGATCCCGCGGCCGGGCTGGAGGCGCGCATCGCCTCGATGCGGCGCCATATCGCCGAGCGTTACGGGCTGATCCTGCCCGAGATCCGGCTGACAGACGACGCCGCCCTGCCGGAAGGCGCCTATGTCATTCGCATCCAGGGGGTGGCGCAGGCGCGCGACAGGCTGCGCGGCGACCGTGTGCTGGCGCTGGCTCCGGACTCCGGCCCCGACCTGCCCCCCGGCGAGGCGGTGAGCGAGCCCGTCTACGGCGCTCCGGCCCGCTGGGTGGCGGCCGGGGCGCGCGAAGACCTGGTACTGGCCGGTGTCACCGTGGTCGGCCCGTCCGAGGTTCTGGCGACCCATCTGCTTGAGGTGATCCGCCAGAACCTCGCGCTCTTGATGACCCACAAGGCGTTGCGCCGCCTGCTGGATGAGCTTGGCGGCCTGTCAGACCGCGCGCGGGGCGAGGCCAACCGGCGGCTGATCGAAGAACTCGTGCCCGACCGCGTGCCGTTCGAGCTGTTGCTGGCGGTGCTGCGCCTGCTGCTGGAAGAGCGCGTGTCGATCCGCAACATGCCGCTGATCCTCGAGGCTATCGCGGCGGCACGCCCGGCCGTGCCCAGCCCCGAGGCCTTGTGCGAACATGTCCGCCACCGGATGGCGTTCCAGCTGGTGGCCGAACATCGCCGCGCCGACGGCACCGTGCCGCTGATCCAGCTTGCCCCGGAATGGGAGGACCGCTTTGCCGCGCACCAGGTGGGCGCAGAGACCGGCGCGCCCGATATCGCGCTGCCGCCGGAGACGTTCAACCGCCTCGCTTCGGCGCTGGCCGACACGCTCGCGCGCGTGTCCGAGCAGGGCGCGGCGCCGGTGCTGGTCGCCGCAACGCGCCGGCGGCGGTTTCTGCGCACGGTTCTGACGGCCAAAGGCCTGGGCACGCCGGTGCTGTCCTACGAAGAGCTGGGCACCCAGGCCCGGCCGGCGATCCTCGGGGTGGTGCCGGCATGAGCGTGGGCCTTGCCGATCTGCTGGCGCGGGCCGAGGCCGGGTTCGCAATCGCGGCCCTGGTTTTCTTGCGGGTGGGCGGGGTTATGGCGCTATTGCCCGGCCTAGGCGAACGCAGCGTGCCTGCGCGGGTGCGCCTGGCACTGGCGCTGGGGTTCACCGCCATCGTCGCGCCCGCACTCGCCGGGGTGCTGGCCCCGCTGGCGCTGAGCCCGCGCATCATGCTGGCCGAGGCGGTTTGCGGGCTGACCCTCGGTATCGCGCTGCGCATCGCGGTGCTGGCCTTGCAGACGGCGGGCGATATTGCCGCGCAATCGGCATCGCTTTCGCAGATCCTGGGCGGCGCGGCGCTTGACCCGCAGCCGGCGATGGGACGGCTGATCGTGATGGGTGGGCTGGCGCTGGCCGCGATTTCGGGCCTGCCGGTGCGCGCGGCCGAGGCGATGATACTGTCCTATGACGCGCTGCCGCCCGGGCGGTTTCCGGTGCCGGGCCTTCTGGCCGATTGGGGTGTGGGGCGGGTCGCGCGCGGCTTTGCCGTCGCGGTGACGCTGGCCATGCCGTTCGTCATCGCCGGGGTCATCTACAATATAGCGCTGGGCGTCATCAACCGGGCGATGCCCCAGCTTATGGTCGCCTTCGTGGGTGCCCCGGCGCTGACGCTCGGCGGGCTCGTGCTGCTCTTTCTCGCGGCGCCGGGCCTGCTGGAGGTGTGGCGCGCGCTGCTGCTGGACACCCTGGCCGCGCCGTTCGCCGCCACGCCATGAGCGAGACCGCAGACAAACCGCACGCGCCCACGGGCAAGAAGCTGGAAGAGGCGCGGCGCAAGGGCGATATCGCCCGGTCGACCGATCTGAACACGGCCGCCGCCTATGCAGGCCTGGTGCTGACCGGGCTGGTGGCGGGCGGGGGCGCGCTGGCCGGGCTGGGCGGCCTGGGCGCCGGCGTCTTGCAGCGCGCCGATACGCTGTCGGCGCTGATGTTCGACGGCGCGGCCCGCCCGCCAGTGGGCGGCCTGATGGCCAGCGTGGCGCAGCAGGCGGCGCCCTGGTTTGCCGGCCCGGCGGCGGCGGTGCTGCTGAGCGTTCTGGCCCAACGCAGCCTCGTCGTCGCCCCGGAAAAGCTGCGCCCCAAACTGTCGCGGCTCTCGCCCATCGCCACGGCGGGCCAGAAATTCGGCCGCTCGGGCCTCTTCGAGTTTTCCAAGAGCACGGTCAAGCTGGTGATCTATGCCGTGCTGCTGGGCCTTTACCTGTCGGCACGGCTCGACCGGCTGCTTCTGACGATGCGGCTGGGCGCCGAGCCGGCCGTCGCGGTGCTGCTGCGCCTGTCCGTCGAGTTCCTCATGGTGGCGGCGATGGTCGCGCTGGCCATCGGCGGGGTCGATTTCCTTTGGCAGCGGGCCGAGCTTGAGCGGCGCAACCGGATGACCCACCAAGAGGTCAGGGACGAGATCAAGCAAAGCGAAGGCGACCCGCATTTGAAACAGACCCGGCGTGCGCGCGGGCGCGATATCGCGACCAACCGGATGCTGGGTGATGTGCCCAAGGCCGATGTGGTCATCGTCAACCCGCAGCACTACGCCGTGGCGCTGATGTGGTCGCCCGAAATGGCCACGGCGCCGGTCTGCCTGGCCAAGGGCGCCGACGAGGTCGCGGCGCGGATCCGGCAGGCCGCGGCGGCGGCAGGGGTGCCGATCAGGCGCGACCCGCCCACCGCCCGCGCGCTGTTCGCAACGGTCGAGATCGGCGCGCCGGTGCCGCCCGCGCAATACCGCGCCGTGGCCGCCGCGATCCGCTTTGCAGAGGCGATGCGCGTCCGGGCGCGGAGCGGCCGATGAGCCCTGAAGAGATGCGCCGCCTGACCCGCCTCGGGCAGCTCGCCGGCCTGCTGCGCGAGGCGGCGCTTGCCGATCTGGCCGCGGCGCGCGCCCGCCGGGTGCGGATCGAGGGCGCGATTGCCCGGCTCGACACCCCGCCGGCCCAGCCCGAGGGCGCCGACAGCCCCGCCAGCCGTGCCGGCGCGGCCCGCCGCTGGCACGATTGGGTCCGCGCCCGCAAGACGGTGCTGAACGCCGACCTGGCCCGCGCCCGGGTAGGCGAAGAGGCGGCCCGCACCGCGGCCGCGAAATCGCAGGGCCGGGCCGAGGCGCTGGCGCGGCTCGCCGCGCGGCGCAGGCGCTAGCTGTCCTGGCGGACCATATCGACGATCAGCACCCCGCGGACATGCGCGCCCAGCACCCGCCGCGCGACCTCCAGCAGTGCCGCGCGCAGCCGCTCGACCCGCCGGGTTTCGGTAAAGGCGCCATCGAACCCGCCGGAATTGGCGTGGTCGAAGAGCACGGCCAGGAACCCGTCGCGCAGCTTGGGCTCTTGCGCATAAACGGTTTCGCGCTCGCCCGGCGGCATTTCCAGGCTCACGCCCATCACCACCAACGACGCCACCCGGCCGTCCGACAGGACCGGGACGACGAACTGGTTGTTGAGCTTGACGTAATCGGATGCGCCGGTCGCGCCGTTGCCGGCCGCGCCGGTCGATGTCCCGTGCGGCACGGCGTCATGGGCATCGGCGCCTGCGGGCGTCTCGGCGGTGTCCGCCGCGGGCGCCGGCCGCAGCATCGCGCCGGCCGCGGCGCCCAGGCCAAGGCCGGCCACGGCCAGCAGAACGGGCGTTATCCTGGTCAAGGCGCGGCTCCTCAGAACGGAAGGATGATATCGGCGACCTGCTGGCCGTAGCGCGGCTGCTGCACGTCGCTGATCTGCCCCCGCCCGCCATAGGAAATGCGCGCCGAGGCGATCTTGTCATAGGTCACCTCGTTCTGGCGCGAGATGTCCTCGGGGCGCACGTAACCCGAGACCAGCAATTCGCGCATCTCGAAATTGACCCGCACCTCCTGGCTGCCCTCGATGCGCAGGATGCCGTTGCGCAGCACCTCGGTGATGGTGGCCGCCACGCGCAATGTCAGCTTTTCCTTGCGCCGGACCGAGCCGTCGCCGCCCGAGGACGAGCTGGAATTGGTCGCCACCGCCTCGGCCATGCTGGCGCCGTCGGGCAGGTGGCGGTCGATGCGCTGGGGCAGCCCGAAAAGGCCGTCGACCCCCATGCTTTCAGACCCGCTGCGCGAGCGGGCGGTCGAGTTCGAGATCTCGGCCTTGTCGTCGATCTCGATCACCACGGTCAGGATGTCGCCATGCCGGCCGGCCCGGCGGTCGCCCAGCAGCGACTTGCGGTCGCCACGCCAGAGCGAGGCGCTGTCGCCGGGGCGCGCCGCCGCACGGTCCGCGGGCAGCGGCACAGAGGTCATGGCGTAATAGGGGGTCGTGCCCTCGATCGGGGTAAAGCCCGGCGCCTTTCCGACATTTTCCAGCCGCGCGCAGCCGGCGGCGGCCAGCGGCAAGACCAGGCAAAGCGCGATATGCAAACGGTTCATGGGCAGGGTTCCTCAGGGGCTGGCGGGGGCGGTGCCGACCAGCACCCGCCCGTTTCGGGCGACCACGCCGCGGACGGTGCCGCGCGAGGCCAGGTTCATCACGCGCAGCGCCTCGCCCGCCCCGGCGCGGCCCAGCGCGCGCCCCTCGGCGGTCAGCCGCAGCGGGCCGTTGCGGTATTCCAGCGTGACGATCTGGTTGCGTTCCACCAGCGCGGGCGGTGCCAGGTCGGCGGCCCGGATCGGCCGCCCGGCATATAGCATCACCCGCGCCTCCAGCCCGATCGCCGCCTCGGGCCGGTCGAGCGCGCCGGGCACGTCGGCCACGATGAGCGCCACGTCGGCGGGGCCGAGCACCGCCTGGCTGCGGATCGTGCGGCTGGCCACCACGGTTTCGGCGGCCGCCGCCGGCGGGGCGAGGCACAGGCAAAGCAGCAGCCAGCGCATCAGCGCACCTGCGTGGTGGTGGCCAGCATCTGGTCGGCGGCGGTGATCACCTTGGCGTTCATCTCGTAGCCGCGCTGGGCCTCGATCAATTCGGTCACCTCGCGCACCGCGTCGACCGAAGACGCCTCCAGATAGCCTTGGCGCAGCGCGCCGAACCCGTCCTCGCCGGGCGTGCCGACCAGCGGCGCGCCCGAGGCCGGGGTTTCGGCAAACAGGCTCGATCCCATCGCCTCCAGCCCCTTGGGGTTGGAAAAGCCGGTCAGCGTGAACTGTCCCAGAAGCTCTGGCTCGACCTGGTCGCGGAAATGGGCGTAGACCTCGCCCGAGGCGTTGACGGTCACGCTGACCGCGTCGTCGGGGATGGTGATATCGGGCACCACCGCGTGCCCGTCAGACGTGACGATCAGCCCGTCGCCGCTGCGTTTCAGCGCGCCGTCGCGGGTATAGGCGGGCTGGCCCGAGGGCAGGGTGACCTCGAGATAGCCGCGCCCCTCGATGGCGAGGTCCAGATCGCCGCCGGTCTCTGCCAGCGCGCCCTGGGACAGCATCATGCTGACCGATGCGGGCCGCACGCCGAGGCCCAGTTGCACCCCGGTGGGCAGCACGGTGCCGTCGGCCGCGGCGATGGTGCCGGCGCGGGTGACCTGCTGATAGTGCAGATCGGCGAACTCGGCCCGGCGGGCGTTGTAGCCTGTGGTGCTCATGTTGGCGAGGTTGTTGGAAATCACCTCGACCCGTGTCTGCTGGGCCGACATGCCGGTCGCGGCGATCTGGAGGGCGCGCATTGCGGGGTTCCTTTCTGTTGTCTCAGGCGCCGAGCGTGCGGATCACACTGCGGATGCGTTCGTCTTCGCGGTCGATCAGGCTCTGGCCCAGCTCGTAGGCATGCTGCACGTCGATCATCCGGGCGATTTCGGCCACCGGCTCGACATTCGACTCTTCCAGAAAGCCCTGCATCAGCCGGGCCTCCTCCAGCGGCTGGACCGCGCCGCCCGGGTCGAACGCGGCGCCCGGGGCGCGCCGCATCGCGGTGGGATCGGCCGGCGCGTAAAGCCCGATCCGCGTCAGCGCGCGCCCGTCCGCGCTGAGCGTGCCGTCGGGCGCCAGCGCAACGCCCGCGGCATCGGGCGGCACGAAAACCGGCGCGCCGCCGGCGTCGAGCAGGCGGTGGCCGGCCGGCGTCACCAGCTCGCCGTTCGCCTCCGGGGTGAAGTGGCCGGCCCGCGTCAGGCGCTGGCCCCGGGGCGTTTCGACCAGGAAGAACCCGGTGCCCTCGATGGCGAAATCCAGCGGCCCGTCGGTCTGGCGCAGGGGTGCCTGCGTGAAATCGGTGCGGCGCACATGGCCGTTGGCCATCGCCAGCGCGCCGCCGCCCGGCTGTGCCACGACATGTTCGGAAAAGATCACCCCCTCGCGCCGATAGCCGGTGGTCGCCGCGTTGGCGATGTTCTGCGCCACGGTGTCGAGCGCGCGCATCAGCCCGGCCTGGCGGGAAAGCGCGATATAGCCGGCCCCGTCCATCGCTCAGCTCCCCGCGATCATCGGCACCAGCCGGCCGGTGAAATACGCGGCAAGGCTGGCGCTCATGAAAGACATCGAGACCCAGAACACCGCCAGGATCGCGGCGAGCTTTGGCACAAAGGTCAGCGTCATTTCCTGCACCGAGGTCAGCGCCTGGAACAGCCCGACCGCCACGCCGACGATCAGCGCGGCGCACAGCATCGGCGCCGAGATCGTCACCGCGACCCACAGCCCCTCGCGCAGGGCATCGAAAAAGGCGGTGTCCTGCATCGGCTCAGACCGGCATCCGCAGGATTTCCTGATAGGCCTCGACGATGCGGTCGCGCACGGTCACCGCCGCCTCGACGGCCAGCTCGGTCTCGGCCAGCGCCTGCACCAGGGCGTGCGGGTCGGCGCGCCCGGCCAGCCCTTCCAGCGCCGTGGCCTCGCCCGCGCGCAGGGTGTCGGCGAAATCCTGCGCCGTGGCGCCAAGGCTGCCGGTCGGGCTGTCGCCCAGCGGCTCGGGCCGCGTGGCGGGCCGGGCGCTGTCATAGGCGCGGGCGGCAAAACTGGTGGAAATGTCCATTCTGGTCCTCCTGTGGCTCGGGGCGCGGCGCTAGCGCCTCAGGATCTCAAGCAGGCTGCGGGTCATCTGGCGCGCCTGATCGAACATCCGCAGATTGGCCTCATAACTGCGCTGGGCCTCTCGGGCGTCGGCGATCTCGATCACCAGATCGACGTTCGAGCCGAGGTACTGGCCGTTCTCGTCGGCCAGCGGGTGGGCCGGGTCGTAGACCCGCTCCAGCGCGCCGGGGTCGAGCGTGACCGGGCCGGTTTCGACCGCCCCGGCCGCCATCGCCTGGCGAAAGGCGGTCAGCTTGCGCCGATAGCCGGGCGTGTCGGCATTGGCGATGTTTTCCGTGACGTGGCGCAGCCGCGTGGCCTGGGCCTGCATCCCGCCGGCGGAAAGCTTCAGGGTATCGGTCAGATCGCCCATCGCGCCCCCCTATCGGCCCCGGCTGAGGCTGGTGCGCAGGATGCCCAGCGCGCTTTTATAGACCGACAGCGCCATCTCGTGGCTTTGGCGGGTCTCGGCCGCCTTGACCATCTGCGCCTCGAGCGACACCGAATTGCCGTTGGGCGCTACTGTCGCCCGGTCATCCACCCGTGCAGCGGCGGTCGCGGCCGTCGCACCGCCGCCGGCGATATGGCCGGCGCGGGTGGTGTGCAGGGCCGCGTGTGCGGACGTCGCGCGATAGGTTTCGGTGAAGTTGGGCAGATCCTCGGCGCGGTAGCCGGGCGTGTCGGCCTGCGCCACGTTCTGCGCGATCACGCCCTGGCGGGCGGCGGAATGGCGGGCCAGCGCGGCGGCCATGGTCAGGATTTCGGGCCTGTCGGTCATCGGGGCTTCTCCCTCGGTCGCAACCAAGGCTTAAGGGCGATTCCTTTAGAAAGCGTGTGCGCATGATGAACGGAGCGACCGATGGCCCATGATCCCTTTGCCGCCCTCCGGGGCCGTCTCGACGGGCTGTGCCTGTCGCGCGCCGTGGGCCGCGTGTGCGCGGCCGGGGGCGGCACAGTGTCGGTGACCGGGCTGAGCGGTCAGGCCGCCTTGGGCGATCTGGTCGAGCTGCGCCAGCGCGGCGCGGTGGCGCGGCGGGGCGAGGTGCTGGGATTGGCCGAGGACTGCATCACCGTGCTGCCCGACGGGTCACCCGACGGTCTGTCGGTGGGCGACGTGGCGGTGCTGGCGGGCGTCGGACGCATCGCGCCGGCGGCGCACTGGCTGGGCCGGGTGATCGACCCGTTCGGCGCGCCCCTCGACGGCCGGCCGCTGATGCCGGGGCCGTGCGCCCGGCCGCTGCGCGCGCCACCCCCGCCCGCCGCACGGCGACGCCCGCTCGGCCAGCGGCTGGCGACCGGCATGGCGGCGTTCGACACGTTGTTGCCGCTGGCGCGCGGCCAGCGGCTGGGCCTTTTCGCGGGCTCCGGCGTGGGCAAGTCGATGCTGCTGGCCCGGTTCGCGCGCGGGGTCGAGGCCGACGTGGTGGTGCTGGCGCTGATCGGTGAGCGCGGGCGCGAGATCGGGCAGTTCGTCACCGATGTGCTGGGCCCCGAGGGGATGGCGCGCAGCGTCGTGGTGGCCGCCGCGTCGGACCAGTCGCCCTTGGTGCGCCGCCGTGCTGCCTGGGCGGCGATGGCGGTGGCCGAGCATTTCCGCGACGCGGGCCGGCACGTGCTGTTGCTGGCCGATTCGGTGACGCGCTTTGCAGAGGCCCACCGCGAACTGGCGCTGGCCGGGGGCGAGGCCGCGGACCTGCGCGGCTTCCCCGCCTCGACCGTGCGCGAAGTGATGGCCCTGGCCGAGCGGGCCGGGCCGGGTGCGGCGGGGATGGGCGACATCACCGCAGTCTTCAGCGTGCTGGTCGCCGGGTCGGACATGGAAGAGCCGGTGGCCGACATCCTGCGCGGCACGCTCGACGGCCATGTGGTTCTGGACCGGCGGATCGCCGAGCGCGGGCGGTTCCCCGCGATCGATTTGCTGCGGTCGGTCTCGCGCAGCCTGCCCGGCGTGGCGAGCGCGGCAGAAAACGCGGCGATCGCCGGCGCGCGGCGGTTGTTGGGGGCCTATGACCAGGCCGAGATGATGATCCAGGCCGGGCTTTATTCCGCCGGAACAGACCCTGAGATTGACGCGGCGGTGGCGGTCTGGCCGGCGCTCGACGCGTTTCTGGGCGCCGCGGCGCCGGACGGGCCGGCACAGGCGTTTGCCGACCTCGGCGCGATCCTGAACGGGTCGTGGCCCGAGCCGGAATGAGCGTGGTGGTGCCAGGCTTTCCGTGGTTGCGTGGCGCCGGTTTTGGGCCGGGTGTCACAACCTGGGCGGGCGGCTGGCCTGCCGCTATCCGCCGAGCAGGGTCAGCGCCGTGCGGGCGGAACTGAGCGTGGCATCGACCTGCCGCACCTGCGCCTGCAAGAGGTAGGCGCGCACCAGCTCTTCGCGCCGTTCGGGCTGTGCGAACTGTGCGAACTCCGCGCTTCCGAACCGCTGTTCGGCTTTCGCGCGGTAGCCGGAAAGCTGGTCGTCCAGGTCCAGCGCTGCAAAGCCGTCGGGCAGGCCGAAGGCGGTGTCGAACACCTGGCGCAGCGGGGCCGAGCCCATCACCGAGAACCAGGCGGAGGCGTCGTTCAGCCCGCGCGCCGCCAGATCGCTCAGCTCGCGTTCGAGATTGAGCGCCAGCCGCAGGCTGGTGTCCTGTTCGCCCACGGCGGTCTCGAATCGCTGGTTGCGATAGGCGGCGACGATGCGTTCGGCAAACCCCGGCTGGCCGGTGCGCCGGGTCTCGCCCGGGCCGAACCCGAACGCCTCGGCCAGCTTGAGGTAGCGCTTGTCGCTCAGCTTGTTGGCCAGTGCGGCCGTGTCGGTGCTGCCGTCTTCCAGAACGGTGCGGATGAAATGGCGGCTGTCGATGTCATCGCCCAGCCCGAAGGCGCCGAGCGCCACGCGCAACAGCCGCCGGTCGGCGACCAGCGCCCCGGCGCTATCGACCTCGCCGATCTTGGCGGTGAAATAGTCGGTATCGCGGGCCATCGCGGGGCTTTTGTCGAACACCGCCTGCTGGCGGTCCAGCGTGCGGGTGAGAAAGGCCCAGCCGGCATAGCCGCCCAGGGGCAAAATCGGCTGAAAACTCATGGCGTTGCAGCCGCCAACAGGCGGTCTTCCCGCGGCAACAGGCTGCGCAGGGCCTTGAGCGCCTGGTAATGCCGCCCCTCGATCACCGCGGCGGTGGCCATGTCCAGCCGGCTGCGGCTGTCAGGGTCGGTCAGCGCCTGGCTGAGTTGTTCGATCCCGCGCAGCAGTTGCAGTCGCACCGCCTCGGGCTCGGCATCGCCCGACAGCACCAGCTGCGCGGCATAGCAGACCCGGCGCACCGGCGTCGTGGCCTCTTCGGGGTGGAGCGCGTCGCGCAGCCGCAGGATTTTCGCACCCGGTGTGAGGATGCTGAAACGGCCGCGGCGCTCGCCGTTCTCGATCACGGCGCCGTTGACCAGCACCCGTTCGCCGGGGCCGAGCTTGAGAACGAGGCCGCTCATGCCGCGGGCTCCGTGCCGGTCAACCCGCGCATCACCGCGGTGTTTATCTCGATCAGCGGGGCGCAGTCGGCTGTGCCCGTCAGCGCGGCGCGGCTGTGCTGGCGTATGAAATCCGCCAGGAAAAGGATGCGCGCGCGCAGCGCGTCGGGCAGGGCGTTGCCCGGCTGGGCCACATCGGCGGCGAGCGCGGCCCATAGCCGGCGGTTGTCGTGCAGTGCCGCCGCGCGGGCGGGCAGGGGGCCTGACTGGGCCGATTTCAGCCCGGCGGTGACCCGGGCGAAGGCATCGTATTCGGCCGCGCGCGGCGGGCGCGTCGGGTCGGTCGCCATGCCATAGGCCGAGCGTGCGAGGGAAAGCGCGGTCACGGGTCTGTCCTTCCGTTCTCAAGGGCGGTTGGTGCCATTGGTCTGGCCGGGGCGGACCAGCGGCCCGCCCCGGCCCGCGGCCTTAGCGGAACAGCGACAGGATGTTCTGCGGCGCCTGGTTGGCGATCGACAGGGCCTGGGTCGCCAGCTGCTGCTGCACCTGCAACGCCTGCAGCCGGGCCGAGGCGGCCTCCATGTCGGCGTCGACCAGCGCGCCGATCCCCGATTTGAAGCTGTCGATCATGGTCGACATGAAGTCGTCCTGCAGCTCCAGCCGCTTGGCGGTGGTGCCCAGCGCGGCCTGCGCGTCCGACGTGGTCTGGATCAGTTGCTCGATCGTGCCCAGCGCGAGGGCGGCGTCGCTGCCGGTGGCCACGCTCAGGCCGGCCAGCCCCGACAGCCCGCCGGAGCCGCGGCTGGCGGTGACGCTGATGCGCTGTTCCAGGCCGGTATTGTTGGTGATCTGCAGGTCACTTCCGTTCGCCTCGATCAGGAAGGCGCTGCCGTTTGCGCCCGCATCGTCCAGCGCGGCGCGGATGCCGCCGACGATATCGGCCTCCTGGTCGCCCTCGCGCACGGTGTAGGATGCGCTGACCGAGCCGATGCTGACCTGCAGGAAATCGCCCTCGAGGAAACCGGTGGCATCGGCCAGCTGCGCCGCGGTGGCCTCGGTGCGGCTGGCGGCCCCGGCATTGGTGCCGTCGGTCAGGGGCGGCGCGATCGTCAGCGCCGCCGTGGCGGTGGTGGCGATCACGGTGGCGCCGGTGTTGTCGTATCCGCCCGGCAGCGCGCTCTGGTCCGTGCCCGCCGCGGTGCCGCCCAGCTGCGAGGCGAGACCGGCGCCGACGAGGGCGGTGCCCGCCGTCGCGCTGAGGTTGGTGGTGGACGTGCTCATCGCGATGGTCGAGGTGTTGACCGCGCCTGACGCGTCGCGGTTCATCGAGCCCAGAACGTCAAAGGTCGTCTGCGACCCGTCGAGCAGGTTGAGGCCGTTGAACTGGGCCGAGGCGACGATGCCGTTGATCTGGCTCCTGAGCGAGAGGATCTCGTCGTTCAGCGCGGTGCGGTCGACGTTGTCCTCGTTGGCGGCGACGATCTTGCCCTTGATCTCGTTCAGCAGATCGCCGACCTGCTTGGCCCCGTTCGCGGCGACCGCCACCGTCGATTGCCCCAGCGACAGCGAATCGGAGATCGACTTGAAACCGCTGACGTCGGATTCCATCACCTTGGTGATGGCAAACACGGCGGCGCTGTCCTTGGCCGTGGCCACCGATTTGCCGGTGGAGATCTCGTCCTGCGTCTTGGCCAGGTTGGTGTTGATGCTTTTCAGCGTCTGCAGGGCCACCATCGCGCTGGAATTGGTCAGAATACTCGACATGTGTCTCGGTCCTTTCGGAAAGGGCGCTTTGCGCCCGGCGTGAGATGCCGCACATCGCGGCGGTTCCGGCCTTCTGACCTTTTGCGGTGCGCCCGCGGGGGCCCGCGCCACCGGACCCCCGGTGCGCATCCGACAATCCCGGCGGGGTCTTAACGGCGCGCTAATGGCTGCTTGGCGGACCCGCGCAATTCGATGAAAAGGCGTCAGGCCCGGCGCGAGAGCCCCGGCCCCCGGCCCAGCGTCTGCGGGCGCCCGTCCCGGTCGTAGGTGTCGAGCTGCGACGCCGCCTGCCGCAGCGCGGCCAGCCGTTGCCGCGCGGCCGCCTGCCCCCTGAGCGCCGCGGCCAGCATCGCCTCGTTGCGTTCCGCGCGGGCGCGCAGCGCGGCCACCCGGTCGCCCGCGGGGCGCATCTGTGCCAGCCTCTCGGCCAGGCGGCGCTTTTCCTCGGCCAGCCCCGCGGCACGCGCGAGGCCGCCTGTGCGCACCAGCCGGTATTCCGCGTCGAGCAGCGCGTGCAGCGCGTCCAGCGGGTCAGCGCTTTCCATCGGCCGGGCCGTGGAGCGCGTGGAACAGCCGTTCGGCCAGGCCGAAGCCGCCGGCCTCGGCCATGGCCTCGGCCTGGGACTGGCGCAGGAACGAGGCGAACTGGTCTTCGCCCGTGCCGCCGCCAAAGGCCGCGGGCGTCCGGCCGAGGCCGGCCGCTTTCAGCATCTCGGCGATGACCTGCGCCTCGAGCGCGCGCGCCGCGCCGCGCAGGGCGGTCTGGTTCGGGGTCGTCGGGGGCGGGGGCTGGATCATGGCGTCTCCTTGGCGCGGGGTCTGGCCCGGATATGCACCGGCGCGGGTAAAGAAGCGGTAACCTCTGTGCCGGATGATCGGCCCATGACCGTCGCCTCATCCCTATCCGCCCCCAGACAGGGCACCGCGCCGATCGTTTCGGCGCCGCCCGCCCCGCCGCCCGCCCTGTCTGCGGCGCCGGCTTTTGCCCGCGCCGTGGCAGGCGTTGCGGTCGAAAAGGCGGCCGTGGCCGGCGGGGCAGAGTCCCCCGCCGCCGCCGCCGACCTGGAAGCGCCCGAGACCGAGGCGGCCGGAAGCCCCCAGGGCGCAGGCCATGCGGCCGTGCCGATGGCGCTGGCCGTGCCCGCGCCCGTGGCGCATTCCGCCAATATGGCAGGGCCGGCGGGCAAGGCGGCCTGGTTCCCATCCGCGCGGACATCCCAGCCGGGTAACGGGCCGGCCGTGCCGATGCCCACAGCGCCGTCGCCGGGCCCCGGCGGGCCCAATCCGGCCCCACCCCAAGCCGCCGGAAAACCGGGTGAAACAGAGACTGACACGGCCAAATCCGGGCCATTTCGCCCCGCCTCGCCGGCGCCAGCCGCTCTGCCGGTTGGCGCCGCGGCTGACATTGCCGCCCTGCCCGCCATGGCGGCGGCACCCGGCGCCCTTTCCACCCGCGCCTTGGGCGACGCCGCGTTCCGTCCACGCCCATCGGGGCCGGGGCAAGCACCGGGGGGCGCGGCCAGCCATCAGGCAGGCCCCGCCGTGACAGACCGACCGTCGGCCCCCGAAACGCAAGCCGGCCGCATCCCGGCCGGACGTGGGCCGGCGCCCTGCGATGGACTGCCGAAACCTTCGGCGGATGGCTGCGTGGCCGCGCCGTTGGGCCGCGCAGGCGGCGGAGATCCGCGCTCCGAAGGGGCTGGCCCGGCAGGCAAGAGCGGCGCGACAGGGTCCCATGCCGTCGGTATTTCTGCGGGCGCGGCGGGGTCCGCCGCCGCGCCGCCCGAGGCGGCCGGACTGGCGCCCGAGGCCGAGACTGGCCCGCGGGCGGAGATCGCACTGGCATCTCGGGCCGCTCCGTCGCCGGGCGGCCCGCCCGATGGCACCGCCCCTCCCACGGCGCGCAGGCCCGCCGCGGCGCCCCAGGTTCAGATCGTCGAGGCGCTGCGCCATGCCCGCGATGGCGGCGTCGAGTTGCAGCTTCGGCCCGAAGAACTTGGCCGCGTCCGCATCGCGTTGTCGCCCGCCGATACCGGGCTGACCGTTACCGTCCAGGCCGAGCGCGCCGAGACGGACGCGCTGTTGCGCCGCCATATCGAGCATCTGGGGGCCGAGCTGCGCGGCCTCGGCTATGGCGAGATCCGCTTCGAGTTCGGCGCGGGGCAAGGGGACGACGCGCGCCCGCCCCCGGACGGCCCCGTGCCCGAGAGAGCCGAGGAAGAAGCCGCGGGCAGCCCCGGCGCCGCGGACCCCGCCGCCCCGCCCGCGCGGACGGGGCTCGACATTCGAATCTGACCGGAGAGACCGATGGACGCCACCGCCGACACCACCATGGCAACCGCCCCGGCCGCGACGCCGGCCGGTTCGGCCCTGACAGCCACGATTCCGTCGGACTTTGAAACCTTCCTGCGGATGCTGACCGCACAGATCCGCAACCAGGACCCGCTCGACCCGATGAAGTCGACCGAATTCGCGGTGCAGCTTGCCACCTTTTCGGGGGTCGAGCAGCAATTGCGCACCAACAGCCTGCTGGAGACGATGGCCGGCGGGATGGGCCTGTCCGCACTGGCCGCCTATGGCGACTGGGTCGGGCGCGAGGTGCGTTCGGCCGCGCCCGCGCCATTCGACGGGACCCCGCTGACCATCGAGCTCGGCGCGCCCTCCGGCGCGGCGCGGGCCGAGCTGGTGGTCGCCGACGAGACCGGCGCCGAACGCCAGCGCCTGGCGATCGACCCCGCGGACGAGACCGTCACCTGGGCCGGTACGGACGAGGACGGCACACCCTTCGGGCAAGGGCCCTACCGGTTTTCCGTGGAAGGCTACGACAGCAGCGGCGCGCTGATCGACAGCGCGCGGGCCGAGACCTACCAGCGCGTGGCGGAGGTGCGGGTCGAGGACGGCGCGGCGGTGCTGCTTTTTGCCGGCGGCGGGCGCGTGGCCGGCGACGCGGTGACCGGCCTGCGCGATCCCGAGCCCTAGATCAACAGGCCCAGCACCATGCCCGCGCCGACCAGCGCGCCGCCGATGCCCATCCAGAGGACCGGCTTGAACGGCGACGGGCGCGGCGGCTCGGGGTCGGGGTTGGATTGCTGGATCAATAGCGTCTCGGCCATCTCGGGCAGCCGCGGGCCAAAGCGCGACAGCACCCGCGCCGTGCGCACCAGGTCGCGCACCACGGCCTTGGGGCCTATGTTTTCCTTGATGTATTCCTCGACGATGGGCCGGGCGACCTCCCAGATGTTGATCGAAGGGTTGAGCGAGCGCGACACGCCCTCGACCACCACCATGGTGCGTTGCAGCAGGATCAACTCGGTCCGCGTGGCCATGCCGAACCGCTCTGTCACCTCGAAGAGATAGGCGAGAAGCTTGGCCATCGAGATGTAGCTGGCATCCATCCCGAAGATCGGTTCGCCCACCGAGCGCAGCGCCTGGGCGAATTCGTCGATATCGCGGTCGGCGGGCACATAGCCGGCCTCGAAATGCACCTCGGCCACCCGGCGATAGTCGCGCCGGATAAAGCCGTAGAGGATCTCGGCATAGACCCGGCGGGTGTATTCGTCGATCCGCCCCATGATGCCGAAATCAAAAACCAGGATGTCGCCGTTCGGGCCCACCTTCATGTTGCCCTGGTGCATGTCGGCGTGGAAATAGCCGTCGCGCAGCGCGTGGCGCAGGAACATCGCCAGCACCCGCTCACCGATGGCGCGGCGGTCGTGCCCGGCGGCATCCAGCGCGGCATTGTCGCCGATCGGCACGCCCTCGCACCAGCCCAGCGTCAGGACACGCTTGCCCGACAGGGGCCAGATGATCCGGGGCACGGCAAATCCGGGGTCGTTCTCGGTATTGGCGGCGAATTCGGCGGCGGCCGATGTCTCGATGCGCAGGTCCAGCTCGCCCGTGACGACCCCGTCGAAATGGGCGATCACGTCGCTTGGACGCAGGCGGCGCGAAAACGGGGCCAGAAGCTCGATCGTGGAGGCCGCGAAATAGAACGCGTCGATGTCGCGGCGGAAATTGCGCTCGACATTCGGGCGCAGCACCTTGACGGCCACCAGTTCGCCGGTCTCGGCGACGCGCGCCTGGTGCACCTGCGCGATCGAGGCCGCCGCGATCGGTTCGGAAAATTCCGAAAACAGCGTGTCGGCCGGGCGGCCCAGCTCCTGGGCGACCGTTTGCTTGGCCACCTCGACGGGAAACGGTGCCAGCTTGTCCTGCAGCACGCGCAACTGCACGGCCAGCTCGTCGCCCACCACGTCGGGCCGGGTCGAGAGGATCTGGCCGAACTTGATATAGGCCGGGCCCAGCGCCGTGATCGCCCGGGTCGCGGGGGGCAGCGAAGGGTCGCCCTTTTCGCCCAGCCATTTGAACGGCCAGCCCAGGATGCGCGCGGCGGCGCGCACGCTGGCAGGCGCACCCAGCTCTTGCAGCACCATGCGGTTGGCGCCCGTGCGCTCCATCGTGGCCAGTGTCTGCACCAGCCGCCAGATATTGTGAGGCCCGCGCATGCTAGATCTTCCAGCCCGAATGCAGCGCCGCGATGCCCATCGACAGGTTGCGGTACTTCACCTGCTCAAAGCCCGCCTGGCGGATCATGTCGGCAAAGCTGTCCTGGTCGGGAAACTTGCGGATCGATTCCACCAGGTACTGATAGCTGTCGCGGTCGTTCGCCACGATCTGGCCCATCACCGGGATCACGTTGAAGGAGTAGCGGTCATAGGCCCATTGCATCGCCGAATTGGGCAGTTGGCTGAACTCGAGAACCATCAGCCGCCCGCCGGGGCGCAGCACGCGGTAGGCCTCGTTCAGCCAGTCCTGGATGCGGGTGACGTTGCGGGTGCCGAAGGCGTTGGTGGCCACGTCGAATGAATTGTCCTCGAAGGGCAGCGCCATCGCGTCGCCCACAACCCATTCCAGGCTGTCGGCCATCCGTTCCGCGTCGGCCCGCTTGCGCCCCTCGACCAGCATCGATTCCGTCATGTCGAGGACAACGGCGCTGGCGCCCGGCGCGCGCTTGAGAAAGCGAAAGGCGATGTCGCCGGTGCCGCCCGCGACATCGAGCAGGCGCTGGTGCGGGCGCGGTGCCAGCCAGTCCATCATCGCGTCTTTCCAGATGCGGTGGACGCCGCCCGACATCAGGTCGTTCATCAGGTCGTAGCGCGAGGCGACGCGGGTAAAGACGCCATGCACCATGCCCGCCTTTTCGTCTTCGCGGATGGTCTGAAATCCGAAATGCGTGGTTTGCTGGTCGGTCATCGAGGGCTGCCCTGAATTGCTCAATGTGTCGATATAGCGTGGCGGCGAAAGACACAAACGGTGATCACGCCGCAGTTAGGGCAACCGGCACGGGCACCGTTTGTTGCGGTGGCCCCGGGTGGGGGCTATGTCTGTGGCTCGCTTGCCCACGCGGGCCGATGCAAAACCCGAGGCCGCGCCGCCGATGCCCGAACTTCCCGAGGTCGAAACCGTGCGCCGGGGGCTGGCCCCCGCGATGGAGGGCCAGGTGATCGCCCGCGCCGATGTGCGCCGGCCTGACCTGCGCTGGCCTTTCCCGCCGGACATGGCCGCACGGCTGACGGGCGCGCGCGTGCTGCGTCTGCGCCGGCGGTCGAAATACATCCTGGCCGATCTCGACACGGGCGAGACGCTGATTATCCACCTGGGCATGTCGGGGCGGATGCTGGTCTCGGGGGTGATGCCGGGGGCGTTCCATTTCGATCACCCCGCGCCGGAAAAACATGACCACGTGGTCCTGGACATGGCGGGCGGCGCGCGCGTCACCTTCAACGATGCGCGCCGCTTCGGCGCGATGGACCTGGTGCCGACCGCCGCGGCCGAGGCGCACTGGCTGCTGGCCGATCTGGGGCCCGAGCCATTGGGCAACGCCTTCAACGACGCCTACCTGGTGGCCCGCCTCAGGGGCCGGATGACGCCGATCAAGGCCGCGCTGCTGGATCAGCGCGTGGTGGCGGGGCTGGGCAACATCTATGTCTGCGAGGCGCTGAACCGCGCCGGCATATCGCCCCGGCGCAAGGCCGGGCGAATCGCGGCGCCGCGCGTGGCGGGGCTGGTGCCGGTCATCCGCGACGTTCTGACCGAGGCCATCGCGGCGGGCGGCTCCAGCTTGCGCGACCATCGTCAGGCCAGCGGCGAGCTGGGCTATTTTCAGCATGATTTCCGGGCCTATGGCCGCGAGGGCGCGCCCTGCCGCAGCCCCGGATGCGGCGGCGCCATCCGGCGCATCGTGCAATCGGGCCGGTCCACCTTCTACTGCCCGCGATGCCAAAGATAGCTTGATTGCTGGTCGCAGGCTGCTAAGGACTCGGGTCCGAACCACAGGAGTATGCCCTCGCCATGGCCTACAAGACGCTGATCGTCGAGATCGAAGACCACGTAGCGCTGATCCGGCTGAACCGGCCCGACGCGCTGAACGCGCTGAATTCCGAGTTGCTGGCCGAGCTTTCCGACGCGGTCGCGCAAGCGGATGCCAACGAAAAGGTCCGGTGCATCATTCTGACCGGATCGGACAAAGCCTTCGCCGCGGGCGCCGATATCCGCGAGATGAGCGAAAAGAGCTTTGTCGAGGTGTTTACCGAGGACATGTTCGCGCGCGAGACCGAGGCACTGCTTGCCTGCCGCAAGCCGATTATCGCCGCGGTGTCGGGCTATGCGCTGGGCGGCGGCTGCGAGCTGGCGATGATCTGCGATTTCATCATCGCCGCGGATACCGCGAAATTCGGCCAGCCCGAGATCAACCTCGGCGTCGTCGCCGGCATCGGCGGCACCCAGCGCCTGACCCGCTTTGTCGGCAAGTCCAAGAGCATGGACATGCACCTGACCGGCCGCTTCATGACCGCCGAAGAGGCCGAGCGATCGGGGCTGGTCAGCCGCGTGGTGCCGGCCAAGAAGCTGATGGAAGAGGCGATGGCCGCGGCCCAGAAGATCTCTGAGAAATCGGCGGTCACCGTGATGGCGGTCAAGGAATCGGTCAACCGGTCCTACGAGACCACCCTGCGCGAGGGGCTGCTGTTCGAACGCCGGATGTTCCATGCGCTGTTTGCCACCGAGGACCAGTCCGAGGGCATGTCGGCCTTTCTGGAAAAGCGCGAGCCGCAGTTCCGCGACAAGTAAGCGTTCCAACTGGGGGCTTTCCTTTGGCGGCGCGATCCCCTATAGGGCGCCGTTATACATGCGCGTGAGGCCCGCTTTGGCCGGAATCAGCCGGTGGTCGAAAACCCGGCCGGGTCTCTTTGCGCTTCACGATACAACAGACCCGGGAATGGGAAAGACACATGGCTAATTCGCCCCAGGCAAAGAAACGCGCCCGCCAGAACGAGCGCCGCTTCGCAATCAACAAGGCGCGTCGCTCGCGCATCCGCACCTACCTTCGCAAGGTCGAGGAAGCCATCGCTTCCGGCGACAAGGACGCCGCCGCAGTCGCCCTGCGCCAGGCCCAGCCCGAGCTGATGCGCGGAGTCACCAAGGGCGTGCTGCACAAGAACACGGTCGCGCGCAAGTTGTCGCGCCTGTCGGCCCGGGTAAAGGCCATCGGAGCCTGAAACTCCGCGCGCGCCGGGGCCTTCCCGGATCGCGCCTCCAACAGGGCGCGCCACCCGGCGCGCCCTTTTTTTATTGAGCTTTACCGCCCGATTTATCGGCTTTGGCCCCTTGCTGTGTGCCTTTGGTAACGCCATTTCGGATTCGTTCTGTTAAGTTCAAGTCAAGCTTTAAGTTCTGTTGCGCCTGTGGCGGGCCTGTTGCTAGCGTCTCCAAGCGATTCACATCGTCTGGGGGGACATGAGGCAGTCGCCGAGGTGGATCGGATGTGCAGGGGCGTCCTCGCGGACAACCCGAGGTTGCACGCCGATCCGGGTCGAAGCTAGGCCATTGATGCGTATGGGGACGCATGGCGTGATGCTTTGTCCGTGGCGACGCGGCAGCCGATCTTGGATCGGCGCGTCAGTCTGAACATGTCCGGGGCGCCCGCGCCGAAGCGGAGTATGACCTGACCGACGGAAACGGCCATGCCGTTTGCCGAAGGGATGGATTATACCGTAACGGCTGGTGCGCCGATCACCCTCGGCCGGTCTGGTTCGCCGGGCGGGCGGCGCCATGAGTGGTAAGCGGTAGGACGTCGTTTCGCGGATAAGAATGGGACGAACTGAAAGCGGGCAAAATGACAGACGAAACATGGGGCGAAATCTGTGCTGACCTTGAGAAGAGCATTGGCAAGAACAATTTCGTAACCTGGATATCGCCGTTGAAGTTCGACCGCCTTCAGGACCGGGTGGCACGGTTCCACGTGCCGACCACGTTCGTCGGCAACTGGGTTGAGCGTCATTTCAGCGATCAGATCCTCGACCACCTGACCCGCGTCGGGGTCGATGTGGAGCGGCTGGAATTCTCAGTCCGCTCCGACAAGGGCCGCCAGACGACGGCCAGACACGCCCAGCCCGCGCCAAAGCCCGCCACGGCGATCGGGGGCGATCTGCCCGGCGCGCCCCTCGACGGCCGGTTCACATTCGACAGTTTCGTCGTGGGCAAGCCCAACGAGCTGGCCCACGCCGCCGCCCGCCGCGTGGCCGAAGCCGGCCCCGTGACCTTCAACCCGCTGTTCCTTTATGGCGGGGTCGGCCTCGGCAAGACACATCTGATGCACGCCATCGCCTGGGAGCTGCGCGAAAGCTCGCCCCAGCTCAGGGTGGTCTACCTCTCGGCCGAACAGTTCATGTACCGGTTCGTGCAGGCGCTGCGCGAGCGCGACACGATCGGTTTCAAGGAGCTTTACCGCTCGGTCGACGTGCTGATGGTCGATGACGTGCAGTTCATTGCCGGCAAGGACAGCACGCAGGACGAATTCTTCCACACCTTCAACGCGCTGGTCGACCAGAACAAGCAGATCATCATTTCCGCCGACCGCGCACCGGGCGAGATCAAGGATCTTGAAGACCGGATCAAGAGCCGCCTGCAGTGCGGACTGGTGGTCGATCTGCACCCGACCGATTACGAGCTGCGCCTCGGCATCCTGCAACAGAAGGTCGATCTTTACCGCGTGCAATACCCCGGGCTGGCGATCTCCGACGGGGTGCTGGAGTTCCTCGCCCACCGGATCACCACCAACGTGCGGGTGCTGGAAGGTGCGCTGACCCGGCTCTTTGCCTTTTCGTCGCTGGTAGGGCGCGAGATCACGCTGGAGCTGGCACAGGATTGCCTGGCCGACATCCTGCGATCGAGCGAGCGCAAGGTCAGCGTCGAGGACATCCAGCGCAAGGTCAGCGAGCATTACAACATCCGCCTTGCCGACATGCTGGGCCCGCGCCGGCAGCGCACGCTGGCCCGGCCGCGGCAGATCGCGATGTACCTGGCCAAGAAACTGACCACCAGCTCGCTGCCCGATATCGGGCGCCGCTTTGGCGGGCGTGACCACACCACCGTCATGCACGCCGTCAAGCGGGTTGAAGAGCTGCGTTCCAGCGATGCCCAGATCGCGGAAGACGTCGAAATGCTGCGCCGCACCCTGGAAGGCTGAGACCGCTCGCCGCTGTACTCTTGACGCCCCTCGCAAAGCGTCGGACAGTCCGCGAAAATGCTTGCGCGGGAAAGGGAAACCTTTAGGTTTTGCCTCCCCGGCGACAAGAGGAGCGAGGGTATGAAGATCAGCATCGAACGCGGCACGCTTCTGAAAGCGGTCGGGCAGGCGCAGTCGGTGGTGGAGCGGCGCAACACCATTCCGATCCTTGCCAACGTGCTGGTCGAGGCCGAGGGCGATAGCGTCAGCTTTCGCGCCACGGATCTGGATATCGAGGTGGTCGACCGGGTGCCCGCCCATGTCGAGCGCGCGGGCGCGACGACGGTGTCGGCGGTGACGCTGCACGAGATCGTGCGCAAGCTGCCCGACGGGGCGCTGGTGCAGATGACCGACGATGGCGCCTCGGGGCGGCTGGTCGTCGAGGCCGGGCGGTCGCATTTCACCCTCGCCACCCTGCCGAAAGAGGACTTTCCGGTGATGGCCTCGTCGGAATACGGCTCGAATTTCTCGGCGCCCGCGCCGGTGCTGCGCCGGCTCTTCGACAAGTCGAAATTTGCGATTTCGACCGAAGAGACCCGCTATTACCTCAACGGTGTCTACATGCATGTGGCCGACGGCGAAAACGGCCGGGTGCTGCGCTGCGTGGCGACCGACGGCCACCGGCTGGCCCGGATCGACGCGCCCCTGCCCGAGGGCGCCGACGCGATGCCTGGCGTGATCGTGCCGCGCAAGACCGTGGGCGAGATGCGCAAGCTTCTCGATGACGACGACGCGCAGATCGCCGTGTCGGTGAGCGAAACCAAGGTGCGCTTTGCCACGCCCGAGATCACCCTGACCTCCAAGGTGATCGACGGCACCTTCCCCGACTATTCCCGCGTGATCCCCACCGCCAATACCCGCCGGCTGGAGGTGGATGCGGCCGAGTTCGCCAAGGCGGTCGACCGCGTGGCGACGGTCAGTTCCGAACGCTCGCGCGCGGTCAAGCTGGCGCTGGACGAAGACCGCCTGGTGCTGTCGGTCAACGCCCCCGACAGCGGCGCCGCCGAGGAAGAGCTGGCCGTGGCCTATGGCGACGAAAAGCTCGAGATCGGGTTCAACGCCAAGTACCTGCTGGAGATCGCCAGCCAGGTCGACCGCGAGAACGCTGTTTTCATGTTCAACTCGTCGGGCGACCCGACGCTGATGCGCGAGGGCGACGATACCTCGGCCGTCTTCGTCGTGATGCCGATGCGCGTGTGAGCGCGGCGGCGCCAGGGGGCGCGTCTGCGACGCGCGCCTCCGGCAGGGGTATTTTTGCCAAGAAGAAGGGCAGGGGATGCCCAGGCTGGCCCTGACAGAGCTGACGCTTGCGCAGTTCCGCTCGCACGCGCGGGCGCGGCTGACGCTCGACGGCCGGCCCGTGGCGCTGTTCGGCGCGAACGGGGTGGGCAAGACCAACGTGCTGGAGGCGGTATCGCTGATGTCGCCGGGCCGCGGGCTGCGCCGCGCGAGCGCCGAGGAAATGGCCCGCGCGCCGGGCGCGCTGGGCTGGAAGCTGGGCGCGGTGCTGGCCTCGCTCTACCAGGTGCACGAGGTCGAAACCTGGGCCGAACCGGGGGGCACGCGGCAGGTCAGGATCGACGGCAAGACGGCCGCGCAGGTGGCGCTGGGCCGGATCGCCCGGGTGCTGTGGCTGGTGCCGGCGATGGACCGGCTGTGGATCGAGGGGGCCGAGGGGCGGCGGCGCTTTCTCGACCGGGTGACGCTGAGTTTCGAGCCGGGCCACGGCGAGGCGGTGCTGACCTACGAAAAGGCGATGCGCGAGCGCAACAGGCTGCTGAGGGACGAGGTGCGCGACGCCCATTGGTATGCCGCCCTGGAGGGCCGGATGGCCGAGGCGGGCGCCGCGATCGGCGCCAACCGGCGCGCCGCGCTGGCCCGCCTGGAGGCCGCGCAGGCCAGTGCCGAGACCGCCTTTCCCAGGGCCGGCCTGGCGCTGGCGGGGCCCGATGGCGCCGACCCCGGCGCGCCGGCGGAGCTGGCCGCCGCGCTGGCCGAGGGGCGGCCGCGAGACATGGCGGCGGGGCGCACGCTGACCGGGCCGCACCGGAGCGATCTGGAGGCGGTGTTCGCGGCCAAGGGGGTGGCGGCGGGCCAGGCCTCGACCGGCGAGCAGAAGGCGCTGCTGATCGCGCTGATCCTGGCCAACGCGCGGGCGCTGACGCAGGATTTCGGCGCGCCGCCGCTGATCCTGCTGGACGAGGTGGCGGCGCATCTGGATGCCGGGCGGCGCGCGGCGCTTTACGACGAGATTTGCGCCCTCGGCGCGCAGGCCTGGATGACCGGCACCGGGGCGGAGCTGTTCGAGGCCCTGGGCGACCGCGCGCAGATGCTGGAGGTGACCGAGGAGGGCGGCACCAGCCGGATTGCCGAGAGGGCGGCGCCGTGACGGTCACGCCCGGCGACCTTCTGCTCTATTCCGGCGCGCTCTTGGTGCTGTTTCTGACCCCCGGTCCGGTCTGGGTCGCGCTGACGGCGCGGGCCCTTTCGGGCGGGTTTCGCGCGGCCTGGCCTCTGGCCCTCGGCGTGGTGATCGGGGACGCGCTCTGGCCGCTTCTGGCGATCCTCGGGGTCAGCTGGATCGTCTCGGTCTTCGACGGGTTCCTCGCGGTGCTGCGCGTGGTGGCGAGCCTGGTTTTCGTGGGGATGGGCGTGTTTCTCTTGCGCCATCCGGCGGCGTCCATCGCCGAGGACAGCCGCCTGACGCGGCCCGGCATGTGGGCGGGGTTTCTTGCGGGGCTCGCGGTGATCCTCGGCAACCCCAAGGCCATCCTGTTCTACATGGGCGTGCTGCCGGGCTTTTTCGATCTCTCCGCGGTCCGCGGTCCGGACATTGCGGCCATCGTGGGCATCTCGATGGCCGTGCCGCTTCTCGGCAATCTCGTCTTCGCGCTCTTCATCGACCGGGCGCGGCGTATCCTGACCTCGCCTGCCGCGTTGAGACGGACCAACCGGACCGCCGGGGCCCTGCTGATCGGGGTGGGTCTGGTGATCCCCTTCACCTGACACCAAATCTTGTGGGTCGGGCGTGACAACCCCCCCATAAGATCGTATAAAATCGGAAAAATCCGAAGGAAGGCTCCCATGGCCGAAAAAGTGCCGACGCCAGAGGAATACGGCGCCGATTCCATCAAGGTTCTCAAAGGCCTGGAGGCGGTTCGCAAGCGCCCCGGTATGTATATCGGCGATACCGACGACGGGTCGGGCCTGCACCACATGGTCTACGAGGTGGTGGACAACGGTATCGACGAGGCGCTCGCCGGACATGCCGACGCTGTCAGCGTGACGCTTCATCCCGATGGCAGCGTCTCGGTGTCCGACAACGGCCGGGGGATTCCTGTGGGCATTCACGAGGGCGAGGGCGTCTCGGCCGCCGAGGTCATCATGACGCAGCTGCATGCCGGCGGGAAGTTCGACCAGAACTCCTACAAGGTGTCGGGCGGCCTGCACGGCGTCGGCGTCAGCGTGGTCAACGCGCTCAGCGACTGGCTGGAGCTCAGGATCTGGCGCGACGGCAAGGAACACCACGCCCGCTTCGAGCGCGGCGAGACGGTGCAGCATCTGGAGGTCGTGGGAGACGCGGGCGGGCGCACCGGAACCGAGGTGCGCTTTCTCGCCTCGCTCGATACGTTCTCGAACCTCGAGTACAGCTTCAAGACGCTGGAAAACCGGTTGCGCGAACTGGCGTTCCTCAATTCCGGCGTCATGATCGTGCTGGAAGACACCCGGCCGGGCGAGCCGCAAAAGACCGAGATGGTCTACGAGGGCGGCGTCCGCGAATTCGTGCGCTATCTGGACCGCCACAAGTCACCCGTGATGCCCGAGCCGATCTTTATCGCAGGCGAACGCGACGGCATCGGCGTGGAGGTCGCGATGTGGTGGAACGACAGCTACCACGAGACCGTGCTGCCCTTTACCAACAACATTCCGCAGCGCGACGGCGGCACCCATATGGCGGGGTTTCGCGGCGCGCTGACGCGCACGATCAACGGTTACGCCCAGTCGAGCGGCATCGCCCGGCGCGAAAAGGTGAACTTTACCGGCGACGACGCCCGCGAGGGGCTGACCTGCGTGCTGTCGGTCAAGGTGCCCGACCCCAAGTTCAGCTCGCAGACCAAGGACAAGCTGGTCAGCTCAGAGGTTCGGCCGGCGGTGGAGAGCCTGGTGAACGAAAAGCTGGCCGAGTGGTTCGAGGAAAACCCGGCCGAGGCGCGGCAGATCGTCGGCAAGATCATCGAGGCCGCGCTGGCGCGCGAGGCCGCGCGCAAGGCGCGCGAGCTGACCCGCCGCAAGACGGCGATGGACGTGGCCAGCCTGCCCGGCAAGCTGGCCGATTGCCAGGAAAAGGACCCCGCGCATAGCGAGCTGTTCCTGGTCGAGGGCGACTCGGCCGGCGGCTCGGCCAAGCAGGGCCGGGCGCGCGCCAACCAGGCGGTGCTGCCGTTGCGCGGCAAGATTCTCAACGTGGAACGCGCGCGGTTCGACCGGATGCTCGGAAGCCAGGAAATCGGCACGCTGATCACCGCGCTGGGCACCGGCATCGGGCGCGACGAGTTCGATATCGCGAAACTGCGCTATCACAAGATCATCATCATGACCGACGCGGATGTCGACGGTGCGCATATCCGCACGCTGCTTCTGACGTTCTTTTTCCGGCAGATGCCCGAGATCATCGAGGGCGGCTATCTCTATATCGCCCAGCCGCCGCTTTTCAAAGTCAGCCGCGGCAAGTCCGAGGTCTATCTCAAGGACCAGCCGGCGCTGGAGGATTACCTGATCCAGATGGGGGTCGAGGGGGCGATGCTGCGCCTCGGCTCGGGCGAGGAAATGATCGGGGCGGACCTTGCCCGCGTTGTCGACGAGGCGCGCCAGGTGCGCCGCGTCCTGCACGCGTTCCCGACCCACTACCCGTCGCATATCATCGAACAGGCCGCGGTCGCCGGCGCCTTCCTGCCGGGGCAGATCGACGCCGACCTGCAGGGCACGGCCGACGCCGTGGCCGCGCGGCTCGACCTCGTGGCGCTGGAATACGAACGCGGCTGGAAGGGCCGCCCGACCCAGGACAAGGGGCTGCGGCTGACGCGCCTGCTGCGCGGCGTCGAAGAGGTGCGCACGATCGACGGCCCCGCCCTGCGTTCGCCCGAGGCGCGGCGGCTGGGCGGGTTTACCGAAAACCTGCAAGAGGTCTACGGCACGCCGGCGCGGCTGGTGCGCAAGGACCGCGAACAGCCGATCCACGGGCCCAGCGAACTGTTGAGCGCGATCCTCGCCGAGGGCGAAAAGGGCCTCGCCCTGCAACGCTACAAGGGGCTGGGCGAGATGAACCCCGGCCAGTTGTGGGAAACCACGCTGGACCCCGAGGCGCGGACGCTGTTGCAGGTGCGTATCGAGGACGTGGCCGAGGCCGACGACATTTTTACCAAGCTCATGGGCGACGTGGTGGAGCCGCGGCGCGAGTTCATCCAGCAAAATGCGCTGAGCGTCGAAAACCTCGATTTCTGAGCCGTGTCGGGCGGCCCGCCCCGACCGGCGGAAGGGCCGTCCTCAAGCTGCCGGTATCGAAGACGATCACGAGGCCCGGACGCGACGTGAAAAAGGGACAGGCCGGCCATGCGCAGCAGCAAGACGGTGCATGTCATCTCCGCCCATGCCGAGGGCGAGGTGGGCGATGTCATCGTTGGCGGCGTGGCGCCGCCGCCCGGCGACACGATCTGGGCGCAAAGCCGATGGATCGCCAGCGACGATCGGCTGCGGTGCTTCGTGCTGAACGAACCGCGTGGCGGCGTGTTTCGCCACGTCAACCTGCTGGTCCCCCCGAAAGACCCGCGCGCCGATGCCGCCTTCATCATCATGGAGCCCGAGGACACCCCGCCGATGTCGGGCTCCAACGCGATCTGCGTGGCGACCGTGCTGCTGGACGCCGGTATCCTGCCCATGCGCGAGCCCGAGACCGAGCTGACGCTGGAGGCCCCCGGTGGCCTGGTGCGGGTGCGCGCCCGGTGCAAGGGCGGCAAGGCAGAGCGCATCTTCGTTGAAAACCTGCCCAGCTTTGCCGCGCGGCTGGATGCGCCGCTGGAGGTCGCGGGGCTGGGCACGCTGAGCGTGGACACCGCCTATGGCGGCGACAGTTTCGTCGTGGCCGATGCGGCCGCGCTGGGCCTGTCGCTGAACCCGGACGAGGCCCATGACATCGCCCGGCTGGGCGTGCGCATCACCGAGGCGGCCAACGCGGCGCTGGGTTTCGACCACCCCGAGAACGCCGACTGGCGGCATATCTCGTTCTGCCTGTTCGCGGGGCCGTTGGCGCGGGGGCCCGAGGGGCTGGAAACCCGCGCCGCGGTGGCGATCCGTCCCGGCAAGGTCGACCGCTCGCCCACCGGCACGGCGCTGTCGGCACGCATGGCGCTGCTGCACAGGCGCGGGCAGTTGAAGGCCGGCGAGGCGTTGACCGTGCGATCCCTGATCGGGTCCAGCTTCACCGGCCGCATCCTGGGCACGACGCGGGTGGGCGATCTGCCCGCCGTGCTGCCCGAGATATCCGGGCGCGGCTGGATCACCGGCATGCACCAGCACATGCTCGACCCCGACGATCCCTGGCCCGAGGGCTACCGGCTGTCCGACACATGGGGCGCGCGCTGATCTGGCCGCCCCGGGGCGCTAGGCCAGCATCTCGGTCAGCGCGGGATAATTCGTCTTGCCCGAGGCCAGCACCGGCAGTTCCTCGATCTCGACGATGCGCGCGGGCAGAGAGATCTCTGCGACCCCTTTTTCCTTGGCGTGCCGGGCCAGTGCTGCGCGGTCCAGCCCGGGCGCGGTCACGGCCAGCACCACGCATTCGCCCTTGCGCGGGTCGGGCTGGCCCACGGCGGCCAGCGCGACACCCGGCCAGACCTCGCTGGCCAGCGCCTCGACCGCGCCGAGGCTGACCATCTCGCCGCCGACCTTGATGAACCGCCTTTGCCGGCCGCGGATCACGACGAAACCATCTGCGTCGATATCGATCAGGTCGCCGGTGTCGTGCCAGCCCTCGTCCGGGGGCAACAGCGTGCCCGGCGCCTCGGGCAGGTAATAGCCCTTCATGATGTTGGGCCCTTTTATGAAGAGCTTGTTGCCGGGCAGGCCCGGCACCTCCTTTAGCCGGATCGCGATGCCGGGCAACATCCGCCCCACCGTGCCCGACTTGTGGCTGGAGGGCGTGTTGAGCGCCAGAACCGGCCCGGCCTCGGTGGTGCCGTAGCCTTCGAGGATGCGCACGCCGAACTGATCGGCCCAGTAATTGCGCGTGTTCTGCTTGACCGGCTCGGCCCCGGCAATGGCGGCGCGCAGGGTGGCGAAATCGGCGGGGCTGGCCTTGCGCCCCCATCCCGACAGGAAGGTGTCGGTGCCCAGGATGATGGTCGGTTGGTGGATATACGCCATATGCGGGATTTCGCGGTAGTGCAGCGGCGAGGGGTAAAGCGCCACCCGCGCCCCGCAGATCAGCGGGAACAGAACGCCCCCGGTCAGGCCCAGCGAATGAAACATCGGCAGCGCCGAAAACATCTTGTCGGCCGGGCCCACATCGGTGCGCGCCCTCAACTGGGCGACATTGGCCAAGAGGTTGCCATGGCTCAGCACCACGCCCTTGGGCGCGCCCTCGGTGCCCGAGGTGAACAGGATCGCGGCGGGCGTGTCCGCCGTGGCGCCGCCGCGGCCCGGCCGGCTGGCGCTCAGCAACGCCTTCAGCTTTTCCTTCCTGCCGATGGCCGCGCGGATGTCCTCGGTCCACAGGATCTCGACGCCGTTTTCCTCGAAGGCGTCGATCACCGCCTCCAGCTTTCCGATCGTGACGAAGGCGCGCGATGAAATCACCCGGCTGACCCGCGCGGTGCGCAGGCACGACAGCGCCGGGCCGGTCCCCAGCGTGGGGTTCAACAGCGCCGGGATGCGCCGCTCGCGCCACAGCGCGAACAAAACGACCGGCGCGGCGGCCACCGTGGGCAACAGCACGCCCACATGGTCGTCGATCTCGGTGCGCCGGGCCAGCTCGGCGCCCAGCGCCGCGGCGCCGACGCGCAGCTTGCCCCGGCTGAGGCTGTTGCCCATCGCGTCGTCGATCACGTTGCCGCGGGCGCCGAACCGCGCGATCACGTCGTTCAGCGCGTCGTTCAGCGTCTCGCAACGGTTGATCGCCTCGAACCGGTGCCGTTCCATCAGGTCGACCAGCGCGGCGTTAGCAGCCTCGCGCCGGGCCGCGCCTTTCACGGCGGGGTCGAGCCCCAACCGCTGCGGCGGGCCCACCCGCACACGCACCCGCGGAAACCACCGCCGGCGGAACCCGATCTTGCGGCGCGACCAGCGGCTGAATTCCAGCCCCTCGATCGAGACCGGCACGACCGGCGCATCGGCCATGTCCAAGAGCCAGGCCGCACCGGGAAAGATCTTCATCAGCCCGCCATGCACCGTCAGCCGCCCCTCGGGAAAGATCATCGCCGCCCCGCCGCCGCGCACATGGCCGGCGAGTTCCTTCATCGACACCGGCTCGGTCGGGTCGACCGGCGCGAGCGGCACCAGATTTCCCAGGCGGCTCAGGCCCGGTTTGCCGGCCCAGCCGGGGTCCATCGCAAAGGTGCAGTCGCGCCCGATCAGCGCGAACATGAGCGGGCCGTCGACGAGGCTGACATGGTTCGACATGAAAATGACGGGCCCCTCGGCCGACAGATGCTCGGCGCCCTCGACATCGACGCGGAACCAGCCCCGCAACGCCATGCGGACAAAGCCTTGCAGCGCATCGCGCGGGAACAGCCGGATCGCCGCCGCCGTTGCCAGAAGGGCGGCGGCGGCGCCGTAAAGGGCGATCTGCGGCAGGCCCGCGCCCGACGCGGCCAGCCCCAGCCCCAGCGCCCCGGCAAGCGCGGCGACCAGCGCGGCGATGGCCGAGGCCCCGGCCAAAGCGCGGCCCGGCGCGACCGCGCCCCGCCGCA
>NZ_RWGU01000031.1 GCF_003944755.1 Rhodovulum robiginosum | reverse complement strand
ATACGCCCGGAAATCCCCGAAATACTTCGTGATCGCCGCCGTCAGCGTCGTCTTGCCGTGGTCAACATGGCCGATCGTGCCGATGTTCACGTGCGGTTTGTTACGCTCAAACTTTTCCTTAGCCATGATCCAGGCGCCTCATTGATTAGGGGGCCCGGCCGGGCCCGATTCAACATCGCGCGCTCTTTATTGGCTGGTGGGGCAGAAATCAAGCGTCAGTTGGCGCTTTCGCGGGGCCCCGCCGAAGCGGTTTCTCCGAACCATTCCGAGCGGTTCTCCAGCAGCCATCGCTCCATCTGAAGGGCCGCATTGCGCGCCAAAGCGCGCATCTGTTCCTCGCGCGTCCGGGTCAGTCCGCTACCGATCACCGTATCGCCGTCCAGCTCTTCGAAGACGGTCAGCCGTTTGGGCTTGGCGTGCAGCTTGGCGGCCTGGGCGTCGTCCCAGATATTGGCTGACAGCACGAGCACCGATTTCGGCGCCAGCACCACCGGCACTCCGGGCACCGCCAGCGCGTAGCCATCCACGTTCAGTCCGAAATGATAGAGCTTGTCGCCCTGGTAGCGGTCGAAGCGGCGGGCGATCTCTTCCTTGAGGACCGCCTCCCATTCGGCGGCACTGGCCTCGCGGCTGGGCGGGATCTGCTGGGCGTTCCCGGCCACGACGATGTTATGGCCCAGCCGGAAATCGCCCAGCTCGACCATCGGCGGCAGATCGTCCGAGGGTGCGGCGCAGCCGGCAAGGGCTGCCAGAGCAACCATCGCCGCGGCCTGCCGGGTGCGCATCGGACGGTCGCCGTGCCTCGGGAAGGTTCGAAAATTCCTGGCAAGGGTCTTCCAAGAAGTCCGCGCGCGCATGTCCTGCCCCCTGTGCTACCCGGTAAACCGGTTGTCCCGCGGAAAGCCGCGCGGCGCCATGCGGCCCGCGCCCGCGCGTTTGCCCAGCCATTCGGCAAGGTCGGTCTCGGTGCGCGTGCGCCCCGCCGGGTCGCGCCAGATCAACCCCTCGGCCAGGGTGAAGGTGGTGGCGTCCGACAGCCCGCCATCCTTGTATTTCTGCAGGCGTACGCCCTTGCCGCGGGTCATCTCGGGCAATTCCTCCAGCGCAAAGACCAGCACCTTGCGGTTTTCGCCCACGCAGGCCACGTGATCGCCCGCCACCGGCCGGCACACCCGCGCCACCACATCGCCCTTCACGTTCAACACCTGCTTGCCCGCCCGCGTCTGGGCCAGCACCTCGTCGGCGGCCACGACAAAGCCATCCCCGGCCGAGGATGCCAGCAACAGCCGCATCCCGGGCCGGTGGATGAAGAGCGCCACGATCTCTCGGTCATTGGGCAGATCGACCATCAGGCGCACCGGCTCTCCCATCCCGCGCCCGCCGGGCAACTGGGCGACGGGCAGGGTGTAAAACCGCCCGTTCGCGCCGAACAGCACCAGCTTGTCCGTGGTCTCGGCATGGATCAGGAACCGGCCCTCGTCGCCATCCTTGAACTTCAGCGCCGTATCCGGGGCGACATGGCCCTTCATCGCCCGGACCCAGCCCATTTTCGAACAGACCACGGTGACCGGTTCGCGCTCGATCATGGCCTCGAGCGGCACCTCCTCGGCCTCCGCGGCCTCGGCGAACCGGGTACGGCGCGCGCCGCCGGGGGCCTTCTTGCCGAACTTTGCGCGCACCTCGCGCAACTCGTCCCCGATCCTGTCCCACTGAACGGTCTCGTTCTCCAGCAAATCCTCCAGCGTCGCGCGCTCTTCCATCAGCTTGTCGCGCTCGGCGCTCAGCTCCATCTCTTCGAGGCGCCGCAACGAGCGCAGCCGCATGTTGAGAATCGCCTCGGCCTGCACGTCGGTCAGCTCGCCTTCGCCCGACGCGGGCAGGGGCGAGACGTAATCCCTTTCCGATGCCGCGCGCACATGGTCCTTGCCCCAATCCTCGGCCATCAGCGCGGCCTTGGGGTCGTCGTCATAGCGGATGATGTCGATCACCCGGTCGAGGTTGAGAAATGCGACCAGGAGCCCTTCCAGCACCTCCAGCCGGTGGTCGATCTTGGCCATCCGGTGCTGGCTGCGCCGCACCAGCACAGCGCGCCGGTGGTCGAGAAACGCGCGCAGCACCTCTTTCAGCGAACAGACCTTGGGCGTGCGCCCGTCGATCAGCACGTTCATGTTGAGGCTGAACCGGACCTCCAGATCGGACTGGCGGAACAGCGTGTTCATCAAAACGTCCGCATCCACGTTTTTCGAACGCGGCTCGAGGACCAGGCGGATATCCTCGGCGCTTTCGTCGCGCACATCGGCCAGGATCGGCAGCTTCTTGCCCTGGATCAGGTCTGCGATCTTCTCGATCAGTTTGGATTTTTGCACCTGGTAGGGGATCTCGGTGACGACGATCTGCCACTGGCCGCGGCCCAGGTCCTCGACCTGCCACGCGGCGCGCAGGCGCAACGACCCACGACCGGTGCGATAGGCCTGGGCGATGTTCTCGGCCGGCTCTACGACCACGCCGCCGGTGGGAAAGTCCGGGCCGGGGATGTAGTTCAAAAGCGTGTCGTCGCGCGCGTCGGGCGTCTTGATCAGGTGCAGGCAGGCGCCCACCAGCTCGTCTATGTTGTGGGGCGGGATGTTGGTGGCCATGCCCACCGCGATGCCGCTCGACCCGTTGGCCAGAAGGTTCGGAAACGCGGCCGGCAGCACCACCGGCTCTTCCAGCGTGCCGTCGTAATTGGGGCGGAAATCGACGGCGTTCTCGGCCAGCCCCTCCATCAGCGCCTCGGCGGCGGCGGTCAGGCGGGCCTCGGTGTAGCGGCTGGCGGCGGGGTTGTCGCCGTCGATATTGCCGAAATTGCCCTGCCCGTCGACCAGCGGGTAGCGCACGTTGAAATCCTGCGCGAGCCGCGCCATCGCATCGTAGATCGCGGCGTCGCCATGGGGGTGGTAATTGCCCATCACGTCGCCCGAGATCTTGGCCGATTTGCGAAAGCCCCCCGCCGATGCAAGCCGCAGCTCGCGCATGGCATAGAGGATGCGCCGATGCACGGGTTTCAGCCCGTCGCGCGCATCCGGCAGCGCCCGATCCATGATCGTCGACAGCGCGTAGGTCAGATACCGCTCGCCGATGGCGCGGCGCAGGGGCTCGGCCAAAAGTGGGTGCATCTTGGGGTCGTCGGTGGCATCGGTCATGGATATTGTGTATAGCGCCGACAAATCACGGTCCAGAGTCGATTGGGCGGCAGGCAGTCATGGCGCAGAAATCCATCCTGATCACCGGGTGCTCCTCGGGCATCGGCCACGACGCGGCCCATGGTCTGGCCGCCCGCGGCTGGCGCGTCTTCGCCACCTGCCGGCAAGAGGCCGATTGCGAAAGGCTGCGCGCGGCGGGGCTGGAAAGCTTTGCGCTCGACTACGCCGACGAGGCCAGCATCGGCGCCGCGGTCGACGAGGCGCTGTCGCGCACCGGCGGGACGCTGGACGCGCTTTACAACAACGGCGCCTTCGGCTGCCCCGGCGCGGTCGAGGATCTGCCCCGCGGCGCGCTGCGCGAGATCTTCGAGACCAACTTCTTCGGCGTCCACGATCTGACCAACAGGGTAATCCCCGTCATGCGCGCCCAGGGGCACGGGCGCATCGTCAACTGCTCGTCGGTGCTGGGGCTGGTGCCGATGAAATGGCGCGCGGCCTATGTCTCCACGAAATATGCGCTGGAGGGGCTGACCGACACGCTGCGCCTGGAAATGCGCGACACGCCGATCAAGGTGATCCTGATCGAGCCCGGCCCCGTCACCTCGAAGATCAGGGTCAATTCCATCCCGCATTTCGAGAAATGGATCGACTGGCAGGCCTCGCCCCGCGCCCAGCAATACCGCGACAGCCTGCTCAAGCGGCTCTACGAAAGCCGCGGCCCCGACGCGTTCGAGCTGCCGCCATCGGCGGTGACGAAAAAACTGGCCCACGCGCTGGACTCTCCCCGCCCCCGCGCCCGCTATTACGTCACCACGCCCACCTACGTCATGGGCGCGCTGAGGCGGCTCTTGCCGACCTCGGCTCTCGACTGGGTGATCGCAAAGGGCTGATTTCAGGTTCGCAAAGCGCGCCATTCCCGCTATGTCGGCGGGAACGGGAAAGGAAAGGCCATGCTGAACGATCCGCTTTTCATCGTTGTCGCGCTGGCCGCCCTCGCGGTGCTCGCCATCCTGATGATCGGCATCCTGAGCTTCGCCAAGGGCGGCGATTTCAACAAGAAGCACGCCAACCGCATCATGCGATACCGCATCGCGGCCCAGGCGCTGGCTGTGGCGCTGATTCTGCTCTTCGTGGCGCTGCGACGGATGGGAGGCTGAGAATGGTCGTCCTAAACAAGATCTACACCAAGACCGGCGACCACGGCGAAACCGCGCTGGGCGACGGCAGCCGCGTGGCCAAGCACGGCATGCGCGTCACCTCTTACGGCACGGTTGACGAGTTGAACGCGACCGTGGGCGTCGCCCGGCAGCACGCCGATGGCGAGACCGACGCGCGCCTGTCGGCGATCCAGAACGATCTTTTTGACCTCGGCGCCGATCTGTGCCGGCCGGATCTGCACAAGGACGAAGCGGCCGAATATCCGCCGCTGCGCGTGATCGATGCGCAGGTGCTCAGGCTGGAACGCGAGATCGACGCAATGAACGAGGCGCTCGAACCGCTGCGCAGCTTTATCCTGCCCGGCGGCTCGGCGCTGGCCGCGCATCTGCACGTGTGCCGCACGGTCGCGCGCCGGGCCGAGCGCGAGACGGTGGAACTGGCCACCATGGAATCGGTCAACCCCGCGGTGGTGAAATACCTCAACCGCCTGTCCGACTGGTTTTTCGTCGCCGCCCGCATCGCCAACGATGGCGGCAAGGCCGACGTCTTGTGGGTTCCGGGCGCGAACCGCTGAGCTTGAGGTCAGTCGGCGAGCGCATCGCATGAGGCGCAGGGACGCGCCCGCGGCCAGGCTCCATGCCCCGAACCGCCGCGCAACAATCAAAAAGTATCGAGTGGCGGTGTCGAAACATAGTGTCCGGTCGATTTTTGTCTGTTGTCCGGTTTCGAGACTCGCTAACACGTGCCGGAACGACCGACCCGCCCCGCCCGACCGGGGCCGAGACCAAGGAGACACACGCCGATGAAGGTACTTGTGCCTGTAAAGCGCGTGATCGACTACAACGTGAAGGTCCGCGTCAAGGCGGACGGCACGGGCGTCGATCTCGCCAACGTCAAGATGTCGATGAACCCTTTCGACGAGATCGCCGTGGAAGAGGCGATCCGGCTCAAGGAGGCCGGCAAGGCCGAGGAAATCGTCGCCGTGTCGATCGGCGTCAAGCAGGCGCAGGAAACCCTGCGCACGGCGCTGGCGATGGGGGCGGACCGCGCGATCCTGGTCGTCGCCGCCGAGGACGTGCATGACGACATCGAACCGCTGGCGGTGGCAAAGATCCTAAAGGCCGTCATCGAAGAAGAGCAGCCCGGCCTCGTGCTGGCCGGCAAGCAGGCGATCGACAACGACATGAACGCGACCGGCCAGATGCTGTCGGCGCTGCTGGGCTGGTCGCAGGCCACCTTCGCCTCGGGGCTCGAGATCGATGGCGACAGCGCCCAGGTCACGCGCGAGGTCGATGGCGGGCTTCAGACCATCAAGGTGAAGATGCCCGCCATCATCACTGTCGATCTGCGCCTCAACGAGCCGCGCTATGCCTCGCTCCCGAACATCATGAAGGCGAAGAAAAAGCCGATGGACGAAAAGACGCCGGCCGATTACGGCGTCGACGTCACACCGCGGCTCGAGGTGCTGAAGACCGCCGAGCCGCGCGAGCGTCAGGCGGGCGTCAAGGTCGGCTCGGTCGACGAGTTGATCGCGAAACTCAAAGACGAAGCGGGGGTGCTGTAACATGGCCGTTCTTCTTCTTGCCGAAGTCTCGGGCGGCGAATTGCAGCTCGACTCGACCGCCAAGGCCGTGACCGCCCTCAAGGATCTGGGCGAGATCACCGCGCTCTGCGTCGGCAGTTCCGCGAAAGAGGCGGGCGACGCCGCCGCCAAGATCGACGGCGTGGCACGCGTTCTGGTCGCCGAAGACCCGATCTACGGCCATCGCCTGGCCGAGCCCACCGCGGCGCTGATCGCCGGCCTCGCGGGCGATTACGAACACATCGCGGCGCCGGCCACGACCGACGCCAAGAACATCATGCCCCGCGTCGCCGCCCTGCTGGACGTGATGGTCCTGTCCGACATCGTCGGCGCCGTATCGGCCGACACGTTCGAGCGGCCGATCTACGCCGGCAACGCGATCCAGACGGTCAAGACCTCGGACGCCAAGAAGGTGCTGACCGTGCGCACCTCGACCTTCGACGCCGCCGGCGAAGGCGGCCCGGCCCCGGTCGAGGCGATCGCCACCGCCGAGAACCCGGGCCTCTCGGAATGGGTCGCCGACACCGCCGCCGAAAGCGATCGGCCGGAACTGACCTCGGCCGAGGTGATCGTCTCGGGCGGTCGCGGCGTCGGTTCCGAAGACGACTTCGCCCTGATCGAGAAACTGGCCGACAAGCTGGGCGCCGCCGTCGGCGCCTCGCGCGCGGCGGTTGATTCGGGCTACGCCCCCAACGACTGGCAGGTGGGCCAGACCGGCAAGGTGGTCGCGCCCGAACTTTACATCGCCGTCGGCATCTCCGGCGCGATCCAGCACCTGGCGGGGATGAAGGACAGCAAGGTCATCGTCGCCATCAACAAGGACGAAGAGGCGCCGATCTTCCAGGTCGCCGATTACGGCCTCGTGGCCGATCTCTTCGACGCCGTGCCGGAGCTGATCGAAAAGCTCTGAGCGCGATCCACGGACAGCGCGGGCGGCCCGGGCGGAACCGACCGGGCCGTTTCGCGCCCCGCCTCACCCCATCAGCCGGCGGACCGCCGGCGCCAGCGCCAGCGCCGTCTCGGCATGAATCGCGGGCCCCGGCAGCGCCTCGGCCGCCGCCTCCGACATCCGCGGATAGACCATCCCGCAGGTGCCCTCGCCCCGCGCCGCCGCGCTGGGCCGGACGACGACGATATCGGCGAAATGCGGCCGCAGGCTGTCGAGCATCCCGTCATCGACCAAGAGCGGCGCGCCGCACAACTCGCGCCCCTGCCCCGCGTCTTCCGGCGCGCGCTCGCCCAACCATAACAGAACCGTCGGCGCGGCCATCCGTTCGCCCAGCCGGCGCATCCGTGCCGTCCACGCGGTCTTGAGCTCGGCCAGAACGATCCCGAACCGGTCGGGGCAATGGCGCCTGAGCACCGTCAGCAGATGCCCGGTGAAATGAAACTCGGTGAAATCCACCTCGGGGTAGATCGCCGCGAGCAAGGGCGAGGCACGCACGAACCTGTCATTGCGGCGCGGATGCACCGAGTAGAACCGGTTCGACATGTTCTGCGCCCCGAGCACCTGCAAGACCCGCACCGCGGCCTCGTCGGCCAACGCCAGCACGGCGGAATCCTCGATGAAGGAATCGAGCCCGGCATTGACGCTGCCCAGATTGACGACATCCGCCCCGATCTCCTGTTCCAAAAGGGCCGGAAACGGCAGCGCGACGAACTTGCCAAATGTCTCCGTCCCGCCCAGCGCCGCGACGAAGCGCTCAGCGGGCGCGCGCGCCGGCCCGCGGAACTCCAGTTTGGACTGCCCGTACCGGCACGGCGCATAGTCGAGCTTTCCCAGAATCGGGACATCATAGGTCATGGTCCACCCCGTTTTCGCATGTCGAGTCACCCGCGCTCAGCCTCGCGCCCAAGGCGTTGCCAGAGGGTGAAGGGTTGGATTTGAACGGATTGGGCCACGCCCGGCCTTCGGGGTTGCACCTGCAGCAAAGCCGGGCGTATGGTCGGCCCGTCAGGCGCGGGCCGCAGGGATTTCACCAATGGATATCAAAACGGTCGGCATCGTCGGCGCGGGCCAGATGGGCAACGGTATCGCCCATGTGTTCGCGCTTGCGGGCTACGATGTGACGCTCAACGACATCGCCGAGGAAAACCTCTCCAAGGCGCTGACCATCATCGAAAAGAACCTCGACCGACAGCTTAGCCGCGAAAAGATCACGGCCGAGCAGAAGGATGCGGCGCTCGCGCGCATCTCCACCACCACGCGCCTGGCCGATCTCGGCGCCTCGGATCTGATCATCGAGGCCGCGACCGAGCGCGAGACCGTCAAGAACGCGATCTTCGAGGACCTCCAGCCGCATCTGAAACCCGAGACGATCCTGACCTCGAACACCTCGTCGATCTCGATCACCCGCCTCGCCAGCCGCACCGACCGCCCGGAAAAATTCATGGGCTTCCACTTCATGAACCCGGTCCCGGTGATGCAACTGGTGGAACTCATCCGCGGCATCGCCACCGACGAGCCCACCTACAAGGCCCTGCTCGCGGTCGTCGAAACCATCGGCAAGACCGCCGCCTCGGCCGAGGATTTCCCGGCCTTCATCGTCAACCGCATCCTGATGCCGATGATCAACGAGGCAGTCTACACGCTTTATGAAGGCGTCGGAAACGTCCGCTCCATCGACGAGTCGATGAAGCTCGGCGCCAACCACCCGATGGGCCCGCTGGAACTGGCCGATTTCATCGGCCTCGATACCTGCCTGGCCATCATGAACGTGCTGCACGAAGGGCTGGCCGACACCAAGTACCGGCCCTGCCCGCTTCTGACGAAATACGTCGAGGCCGGCTGGCTCGGACGCAAGACAGACCGCGGCTTTTATGATTACCGCGGCGACACGCCGGTCCCCACGCGCTGACCCCCGGCCGCGCGCTGGGCGGCATCGTGTCTGAACTGGGTATTTTTTCCAAGAAGAAGACCATGCTCGCTTCTTCTTGGCACAAATACCCGATACCGCCCGAAGGGCCAAAAGCCGTGCGCCGCAGGCGCTCTATTTGACAGCCGGTCAGGCCAGCGCCAGCGTGCGCTCCTTGAGCCACGCGACGAAGCCGCGCGGGTTGTCCGCCCAGCGTTCGATCTCGGCGCGACCGATGGGGTGGCCGACGATCGGCGCCTGGGGCCGGTTCAGGGAATGCGCCACCTCGTAAAGCAACAGCCCCTGGCGCAGGGTGGCCGAGACGCGGTTGGCCATCTGGTACCAGCGCGAGTTCTGACCGGTAAACCGGACCGGCACCACCTGCGCGCCCGAGCGCTGGATCATCTTGGCGGTGAACGGGTTCCACGCAGCCTCGATGGCCGGGCCGAACATCGTCTCCGAGGCCGCTACCACGCCAGAGGGGAACAACACGATCGTCCCGCCCCCATCGAGGTGCAGCATCGCCTGGCGGCGCATCTCGAGATTTTGCTGCAGCGCGTCCTGCTCGTGCAGAAAGGGCACGGGGATCATGAACTCGTCGATCTCGGCCACGCCGGTCAGCAGCGACCGGGCCAGGATCTTGTAATCGGTGCGCACCCGGCCCACCAGCTCTGCCAGGACCATGCCGTCGACCAGCCCGTGCGGATGGTTGGCGACGACCACCAGCGGCCCTTCGGCGGGGATCCGCGCGATCTGCTCGGGCGGTGTGACCAGGGCGATGCCCATCACGTCGAGGGCCTGGCGCCAGAAGGCCTGGCCGTGGGGCGCGCCCATCCGTTCGAACTGGCGGATCAGGCGCAGCAGCGTCACCTTTCCGGTGGTCCATTCCATCGTGCGGATGATGTTGGCCTTGACCGGGTTGGTAAACGTCCCCGCATAGGACAGGCGGCGGCGGTCGTAGGGGTTTTCGGCCAGCGCGCTGCCGTCGCCCTGGCCGTGCAGATGCGACTGGCGATGGAACAGGATCGGCCTGGGCTGGCTACTTTCCACCAAAGCTGCAAGGCCTCCTTGCCGCGGCTGTCACATCCCTTCTCCGAAGAGGTCGGCGATCAGCTTCTCCAGCGCCTGGGCCAGCGCCTCGGCGTCGGGCCCCTCTATCTGGACCTCAATAAAGCTTCCTTTTGAGGCTGCCAACATCAAAAGCCCCATGATCGAGTCGCCCGACGCGCTCATCCCGTCCTTCGAAACCTCGGCGCGCGCGTCGAAGCCCTCGACCGTTTCGACGAATTTCGCCGAGGCCCGCGCATGCAGGCCCTTTTCGTTGACGATCTCGAAGGTTCTGACGACGGCGCCGCTCATCTTTGTCCTTTCATGCCGCGCCGCCGTCGAAGCAGTCGATATATTTACGGCCCGCGCTGAGCGCGTTCGCCGCGGCCTGTTTGAGAGGAAGGCGGCGCGATTTGGCGAGCTTGATCAGCATCGGCAGGTTGGCGCCGTAAAGGATCACACGGTCCTCGGGCACGCAGGCCAGGATCGACAGGTTCGAGGGCGATCCGCCGAACATGTCGGTCACCACCACCACGCCGTCGCCCGCATCCACCGCATCGGCCGCGCCGCAGATCTCGGCCTGTTTCGCCGCCCGGTCGTCGTCGGGTTCGATCGACACGGCGCGCATGCCCGCCTGTTTGCCGACCACATGTTCGACCGCGGCTAGATATTCCCGGGCAAGCCCGCCATGGGCGACGATGACGATACCGATCACGCGCCCTTCCTCGTAAACCTCACTGGCGCTGCCCGCGCCCGGCGCTCCAATTCTCTGTGCCTTATAGACACCTGCCATCCGGCCTCTGCAAGGGCCTTCCGCAGCCGCTCGGCCACCGCGACCGACCGATGCTGGCCGCCGGTACAGCCCAGCCCGATCGACAGGTGGGTGCGGCCTTCGTCGATATAGGCGGGCAAGAGGAACTGGGTGAGGTCCTGGATACGCTCGAAGAACGGGGCAAAGCGCGGGTCGGCGGCGATATAGTCGGCCACCTCGGGACTTTGGCCGTTGAGCGGGCGGAGCGCCTCGTCCCAGTAAGGGTTCCGCAGAAAGCGGCAGTCGAACACCATGTCCAGACCGTGCGGCATGCCGCGCTTGTACGAGAACGAGTGCAGCGACACGGCAAGCCGCCCCTCGCGGTGCCCGCCGAAGAGCTGGGCGATTTCCGCGCGCAGGTCGTGCAGCGTCAGATCCGAGGTGTCGATCATCAGGTCTGCGAGGTCGCGGATGCGCCCCAGCACGTCCTGTTCGCGCGCCACGCCCTCGGCGGGGCTTTCGGCCGGCGCCATCGGGTGGCGGCGGCGGGTTTCGGAATACCGCCTGAGCAAAACATCGTCGCGGCAGTCGAGATAGAGCAGCTCGGCCTGAACGTCGGGCTCGGCCTTGAGCTGGCGGATCAGGTCGGCCAGGGCGTTGGCGCTGAAATCGCGGTTGCGGGTGTCAACGCCCAGCGCGAGCGGCGGCTCGGAGGCGGGCCCCTCCAGCAGGCGCGGGATCAGCGAGAGCGGCAGGTTGTCGATCACCTCGAAGCGCAGATCCTCAAGCGCGTTGAGCGCGGTCGACCGTCCCGCACCGGACGGCCCGGTCACCAGGACGAGCCGGTGCAGGGGCGGCGGGGGCGTAGGGGCGAAATCTGGCGGCATCACTCGGCGCGTCCGGCGGTCAGGTATTGCACGATGGCTGCTGGGAAATATGGCTGGGCAACGCGCCGAAGCAAGGGCACGCTCCGGCCGCAGAGCGTGAGGCTTCGTCGCGGCGGCAGGCGCTCGGTCTCGTCGCGGGACAGGTCGATCGCCAGCGCCACCGGCGCCGGAGGGGCCGCATCGGCGTTGAGCAACCCCACGAAGCGGGCCTCGATCAGCCCGGCAAGGCGCGGCGGGGCCGAGGCGATCACCCCTGGTCCGTCCGGGCGCAGCAGGGTGCGGTCATCGGCGACGAGCCCTGCTCCCAGCGCCATCAGCTCAAGCGCAAGCGCAGATTTGCCGCTGCCCGAGGCCCCCATGATCAGGACCGCGCGGCCGCCCAGGGATACGGCGCTGGCATGGATGACGGTTTCGGGGCCTGTCTCGGACTGCGCGGTCGGGCCGGCCACGCGCCCCGCCCCTCAGACCGGCAGGCCGACCACGAAACGCGCGCCAAGCGGCTCGGAGGTCACGTCGGCATCGGTGGGGCGGATGTTTTCGGCCCAGATCACGCCGCCATGCGCCTCGACGATCTGCTTGGAGATTGCGAGCCCGAGGCCGGAATGGTCGCCGAACTGGCCGGCGGGGCGTTCCGAGTAAAACCGGTTGAAGATCTTGGTCAGCGCCTGTTCGGGAATGCCGGGGCCGGTATCCTCGACCACGACCAGAACGCGGTTTTCCCGGGTGCGCGCCCAGACCCGCACCGCGTCGCCCGGCTCGCAGAACGAAATGGCGTTGGTGATGAGGTTGACGAACACCTGCGCCAGCCGCGCCTCGAGCCCTTGCAGCAGGATCGGCTCGGCCGGCAGGTCCGAGATGAACTCGACCCCCTTGCCGCGGGCATCCTCGCCCAGGTGTTCGGACAGGTTGCTCAGCAGATTGGAGAGGTTGAACTCTTCCTCCTCCTCGCGCACCAACTCGCTGTCCAGCCGCGAGGCGTTGGAGATATCGCTGACCAGCCGGTCGAGGCGGCGCACATCGTGGTCGATCACGTCCAGCAGCTTTTCGCGCTGGTCGTCGCGTTTGGCCACCCGCAGCGTGCCGGTGGCCGAGCGCAGGCTGGCCAGCGGGTTCTTGATCTCGTGCGCCACGTCGGCGGCGAACTGTTCGTTGGCGTCGATCCGGTCGTAAAGCGCGGCCACCATGCCGCGCAGCGCGCCGGACAGCCGGCCGATCTCGTCGGGCCGGGCGGTCAGGTCGGGGATGCGCACCCGCGCCGGGCTGACCTTGCGGCGGTTCTTGTCGCGGCCGATCTCGGCCGCCGCGGCGAGGTCGGACAGCGGGTTGGCGATGGTCGAGGCCAGCACCAGGCTGAGCCCGATCGACACCAGGATCGCGATCACGAAGAGTTGCAGCACCTGTTCGCGCTCGGTGCGCACCAGCCAGTCGATCTCGCCCGCCGCGCTGGTGATCGTGACCACCCCGGCCACGCGGTCGCCGTCGCGCACCGGGGTCGCCACGGTAAAGAGCGTGTTTCCAAGGGCGTCGAAACCGGTTTCCACCTGGGTACCGTCGCTGACCGTATCAGGCACAAGCGCGCGGCCCAGATCGACGGGCGCCGTGGCCTCGTTGGGCGTTTCGGGCGGCGAGACGATGCTCGACAGCCCGTCCCAGACGAAATTCAGAAGGCTGGTGATCAGGGTCGACTGGCCCTCAACCGCGCCGTTGTCTTCGGGCGCGGTTGGCGGGCGCGGCATGTCCTCGGTGCTGGCCACCACGTTCTGCGCGGCATCGAAAAGGAAGATTTCCACGCCCTCGGCCCGGTCGATGCCGGCCAGCGTGCGCATCGGGTCCACCCCGCCCGAGCCGTCAAGGTTCAGCGGCAGACCCGAGGTCAGTTGTGCCTCGAAGATGTCGGCCACCAGTTCGGCCTGCGACACGAAGCTCGACTCGCGCTGGCTGACCAGCCGGTCGCGCGAAGGATTGAGGTAGAGCACGCCCGCGACCAGGATCAGCAGGCCGAGAACGTTGAAGGTGATGATCTTGCGGGCCAGCGGCGAACGGTTGAGCGAGATGTAGCTGCGCATCTTGCGCCGTTCGCGCATCTCGCTGTCGACGCTGGCCTGGGGCCCCGTCCAATCCTCTCCTAAGACGACACTAGCGTCCCTGGGTTCCTTGGTGTCGCGCACGCGAACCCCCGTCGACCGAAGTTACGAAATCACTCTTCGTTATATCTGTATCCTATCCCATATAACGTCTCGATCGCGGCAAAATCGGGGTCACTCTGGCGCATCTTTTTGCGCAGGCGCTTGATGTGGCTGTCGATGGTCCGGTCGTCCACGTAGACCTGATCGTCATAGGCGACGTCCATCAACTGGTCGCGGCTCTTGACGAAGCCGGGACGCTGGGCCAGCGCCTGCAACAGCAGGAACTCGGTGACGGTCAGGGACACGTCCTTGCCCTTCCAGTTCACCGCGTGGCGCAGCGGGTCCATCGTCAGGTTTCCCCGCACCATGACCTTGCTTTCTTCCGGGTTCGGCCCGTCGTCGGAGGCGATCGCCTCCTGCCGGCGCAGAAGGGCGCGGATCCGCTCCACCAGCAGCCGCTGCGAAAAGGGTTTCTTCACATAATCGTCAGCGCCCATGCGCAGGCCCAGCACCTCGTCGATCTCGTCGTCCTTCGAGGTGAGAAAGATCACCGGCATGTTCGTCTTCTGCCGCACCCTCTGCAACAGGTCCATGCCGTCCATCCGGGGCATCTTGATGTCGAGAACGGCCATGTCCGGCAGGCGCTTGTTGAAGGCTTCCAGAGCCGACTGGCCGTCATTGTAGGTTTCCACCTCGAAACCCTCGGCTTCGAGGGTCATGGAAACCGAGGTCAGGATGTTTCTGTCGTCGTCAACGAGCGCAATCCTAGACATGCGGAATTCCTTGTACTGCTCTTGGTTTTTTGGCAATCTTTGTCCCATTTCGCGCGTTCCGGATCAACACTTATTCACGAATCGCCCATTGCGACCGGTCACGGGGCAGCACAAAATAGCGAATACATTGCCAAATTGCATCACATGCCGGCGTCAGGTTCTTTCGTATGGACGGCCGTTTCGGCAATTTGGTTGCGCTAACGGGCTGAATTCGCCTGTTCTTTCGTCAAACCGTCATGATATAGGGTCGCCACCCTTGGCGCGCGGGACCTCTTGGCATCCCACTTCGGCCACCCGGCGCGGCTACGACACTTGAAAAACGCATCAGGACAGGACGCAAGGAGCTTTCGGATGGAGATCGGACGGGTAAACCCGGCACAGCGCCTGGAGGATCAGGGCATCACCGGGCTGAACAAGGTCTATTACAACCTGATGGAGCCCGCCCTGATCGAAGAGGCGCTGAAGCGTGGCGAAGGGCGCCTGGGCAATGGCGGCGCCTTCCTTGTGGCCACCGGCGTGCATACCGGCCGCTCGCCCAAGGACAAGCACGTCGTGCGCACCCCCGATGTCGAAGACACCATATGGTGGGAAAACAACCGCCCGATGGATCCCGAAGCGTTCGACCGCCTGCATGCCGACATGCTGGCGCATCTCGAGGGCCGCGAGGTCTTCGTCGAAGACCTGTTCGCGGGCGCCGACCCGGCCAACCGTCTGGACGTGCGCGTCGTCACCGAGATGGCCTGGCACGGGCTCTTCTCGCGGCACATGCTGCGCCGTCCGAACCGCGAGGAACTCGACAGTTTCGCGCCCGAATTCACCGTCATCAACTGCCCCTCGTTCAAGGCCGACCCCGAGCGTCACGGCTGCCGCTCGAAAACGGTGGTGGCGATGAACTTCGCCAAGAAGCTGATCCTGATCGGCGACACCGAATATGCTGGCGAGATCAAGAAATCCGTCTTTACGCTGATGAATTACATTCTGCCGGGCAAGGGCATCATGGCGATGCACTGCTCGGCCAACCACGCGTCCGGCAACCCGGTCGACACTGCTGTCTTCTTCGGCCTGTCGGGCACGGGCAAGACCACGCTCTCGGCCGACCCCGCGCGCACCCTGATCGGCGATGACGAGCATGGCTGGTCGGACCGCGGCACCTTCAACTTCGAGGGCGGGTGCTACGCCAAGACGATCAACCTCAGCGCCGAGGCCGAGCCGGAGATCTACGCGACCACGGGCAAGTTCGGCACGGTGATCGAGAACATGGTTTATGACGAAGAGACCAAGGAACTCGATTTCGAGGATGACAGCCTGACGGCGAACATGCGCTGCGCCTACCCGCTGCACTACATCTCGAACGCCTCCGACACTGCACTGGGCGGGCATCCCAAGAACATCATCATGCTCACCTGCGACGCCTTCGGCGTGCTGCCGCCCATCGCGCGGCTGACACCGGCGCAGGCGATGTATCACTTCCTTTCGGGCTTCACCTCCAAGGTCGCTGGCACCGAAAAGGGCGTGACCGAGCCCGAGCCCACCTTTTCGACCTGCTTCGGCGCACCGTTCATGCCGCGCCGCCCCGAAGTCTACGGCAACCTGCTGCGCGAGAAGATCGCCAAGCACGGAGCGACCTGCTGGCTGGTCAATACCGGCTGGACCGGCGGCGCCTATGGCACGGGGTCGCGGATGCCGATCCGCGACACGCGGCTTTTGCTGACCGCCGCGCTCGACGGGTCGCTGAACGACGCCGAGTTCCGCAAGGATCCGAATTTCGGCTTCGAGGTGCCGGTGCGTGTGGACGGCGTGGCCGATGTGCTGCTCGACCCGCGCAAAACCTGGAGCGCGAACGACGAATACGACGCCCAGGCGCAAAAGCTTGTGGGGATGTTCGCCGAAAACTTCGCGCAATACGTGCCCTTCATCGACGATGACGTGAAGGCCGCGGCACTGGGCTGACACCCAGCCACCTTTCGCTACCCTGGCAAGGCCCGGCCCGCGCGCCGGGCCTTTTCCGTGCGCCTACCCGAACAGCCCGCGCCGCACGAGGTTGGCCGCGGCCAGCGCCAGCACTGCCAGCGTCGCCTTGCGGAACCTCTCGGGGTTCAGCCGGTCCTGCACCGCGACGCCCAGGGCCATGCCCAGCGCCGCCGGCACCACCAGCACCGCCGACAGCACCAGCCGATCGCCCGCCAGCACGCCAGAGCCCAGGTGCGCCGCCAGCAAGATCACCGAGCCCACGAGGAACACCACGCCTAGCACGCGCACCATCTCGGCCTTGGGTGTTGCAACGCTCAGCAGATAGGCGATGACCGGCGGGCCCCAGACCCCGGAGATACCCCCGAAAAACCCGCCCAGCAGCCCCATCGCCACCTCGGCCCGGCCACGGTGATGAAGCGGCACGATCAGCTGCCGGCCGAGGAGCTGCGACAGGGTAAAGGCCAGGATCGGCAGCCCAAGCAGCAAAAGCATCGCCCGCCCCGGCAGTACCGTCACAAGAGGCGCGCTGAGGATGATCGCCACCACCATCGCGCCGATCAGCCGGCCATAGCGGCGCAGCATCTTTACCGCCGCGGCCACACCGTGTCTGAACGCCTGCGCCACGTTGGTCGACACCGTCGCCAGGATCAGCCCTGCCAGCGCCGTTTCCGCGGGCAGAAAGCTGGACAGCCCCGAGATCATGATCATCGGCATGGCAAAGCCCACCGCGCCCTTCACGAAACCGGCAAACAACGCCACGCCGAACGCGGCGGCGAAAACGATCGGGTCCAGTCCGGCAATCTGCATTGGGTGCCCCTGTGTTGCATGCCCGCCGGCGCTATATCGCGCTTGCGGTCCCGCTGCATTGCAAAAATTCAGAGCGACATTTTGCTTCAAAATGCCAATAGCAATTGAATTTTTGTTGCGCTGCACCTGCGAACGCCCTATGTCACCCCAAGCCCGAGACAAGGAGACGATTCATGCCCCATGACGGCCAGGACATGCCCGGCGCCGACAGCGCCCTCCTCCCCGATCTGCTGACGCTGACCAAGGCCGCGCTCGGCCCGGTCGAGACCGTACTCGGCGCCGCCCGCGACGCGATCAAGGCCAAGGTGACCGAGGGCGACCGGGTTTCGGGCCGGCTGATCGAGGCGCACCAGACCGCCACCCACGGGCTTGCGTGGCTGGCCACCTACGCCCAGGCGCTGCAACAGATGCAGGGCTGGGCCGAGCGGCTGAGCGCCGAGGGAAAGTTCGGCGAGATCGAGCAGTTGATCCACCAGATCGCCTTCGGCGAATACCTCTGGCAGATCTACGGCGGCATCCCGATGAGCCAGGGCGAGATCGTGCGCCTGCAGGATATCGGCCTTTCCCAGGATGACCAGCGCGCCCTCATGGCCCGCGAGGTGATGACCCTGACCCAGGGCGGCAACACGCCCGCGGCCCGCGCCCGCCTGGTCGAGCTGATGCAGCAGCAGGCCGCCAACGTCACCGTCGGCGCCACCGGCCTCGACGACGAGCTGGAGATGATCCGCGAGCAGTTCCGCCGCTTTGCCGTCGACCGGGTCGTGCCCAACGCCCACGACTGGCACCTCAAGGACGAGCTGATCCCGATGGAGATCATCGAGGAGATGGCCGAACTGGGCGTCTTCGGCCTGACCATCCCCGAAGAGTACGGCGGGTTCGGCCTGTCCAAGGCCTCGATGTGCGTGGTCTCCGAAGAGCTTTCGCGCGGTTATATCGGCGTGGGCAGCCTCGGCACGCGGTCCGAAATCGCGGCAGAGCTGATCCTGTGCGGCGGCACCGAGGAACAGAAGAGCCACTGGCTGCCCAAGATCGCCGCGGCCGAGATCCTGCCGACCGCCGTCTTCACCGAGCCCAACACCGGCTCCGACCTCGGGTCCTTGCGCACCCGCGCGGTCAAGACGGGCGACGACTACGAGGTAACCGGCAACAAGACCTGGATCACCCACGCCGCGCGCACCCATGTGATGACGCTGCTGGCGCGCACCGACCCCGAGACCACCGACTACAAGGGCCTGTCGATGTTCCTGGCCGAAAAGACGCCGGGCACCGACGAAGATCCGTTCCCGACGCCGGGCATGACCGGCGGCGAGATCGAGGTGCTGGGCTACCGCGGCATGAAGGAATACGAGCTCGGCTTCGACAGGTTCACGGTCAAGGGCGACAACCTGCTCGGCGGGATCGAGGGCCAGGGCTTCAAGCAGCTCATGCAGACCTTCGAAAGCGCGCGCATCCAGACCGCCGCCCGCGCCATCGGCGTGGCCCAGTCGGCGCTCGACGTGGCGATGCAATACGCGCAGGACCGCAAGCAGTTCGGCAAGGCGCTGATCGCCTTCCCCCGCGTCGCCGACAAGCTGGCGATGATGGCGGTTGAAATCATGCTGGCCCGGCAACTGACCTATTTCGCGGCCTGGGAAAAAGACCACGACCAGCGCTGCGACCTCGAGGCCGGCATGGCGAAACTGCTGGGCGCCCGCGTCGCCTGGGCCGCGGCCGACAACGGGTTGCAGATCCACGGCGGCAACGGCTTCGCGCTGGAATACAGCATCAGCCGCATCCTCTGCGACGCGCGCATCCTGAACATCTTCGAGGGCGCGGCCGAGATCCAGGCCCAGGTGATCGCAAGGCGGCTCCTCGGCTGACCATTGGCAAGCGGCGTCCGGTGGACGCCGCCCTCGGCCGCACGCCGAGATTCAGGGTCGGGTGATTGCGCGGCGGCGGCCGGGCTGACCCCGCGCCGCCGCGCTCAGCCCGGCCAGTTGGTCAGCCGGATATCCACCTCGGCCCAGTCCAGCCCCCCGTCCGGGGCCTGGCGCATCGGCTGCGACAGGATCTTCAGCTCTGATATCCCCAGCGCCGGCAGGTCATGGCCCATGGAATGGGCCAGGGGCACCCGCAGCCCCGGCCGCGGGTTTTGCCCCGGCCCAATGTCCGACCGCCCCATCTTCAGGTGATGGGCGATGTCCCATTCCTGCACGGCGCCCTCGTGCCGCGTGACAACCCAGCAATGCATGTCCTCGCAGGTGCCGCGTTTCTCGGCCGGAAAGAAATACCCGGTGACATAGCCCGCCTCATAGCCCGCCGCCCGGAGCGCAGCCACGAGATAGGTGTTGATATCGACGCAAGACCCCTCGGTCAGCCCGCAGAGCGCCGGGATCTCGTCATGCCCGTCATAGAACCGCTCTTCCGGGTGGCCATAGCTGAACTGATCCGCGACATGGGTCACGATGGCCGCCAGCCCCGCGGCGCCGCCCCCGGCGGCCGCCTTGATCCCCTCGGCCGCCGCCCCCAGCGCCTCGGCCGCGGTGGTGAAACGGTTCGGCCGATGGGTGAACAACGCCTCTGGGTAGCCCGGCCCGCCCTCGGCAAAGCGCGTGCGAAAGGTCACCGGCCCTGCGGCCCCCTCGGCCACCGCAACCCATTGCCCGGTCGCCGCCTCCGCCGCCAGGGTGGCCTCCGCCCCGACCAGCGCAAAATCCACCGGGCTGTGATGGGGCGTGACCATCCCCATCGGCGCGAAGACGCGCCCCGCGCCGCCCGAAACCGTGACCTCGAGTGTGACCGTCATCGCCGCTCTCCCTTTCGTCGCCCGGCCAGTCTAGCGGCTCCAAGGCACAGAACCGCGACACTCACAGGCTTTGCGCCAGAACCTGCACCAGCCGCCCGCGCGCCGCAGGCACGGGCCGGTCGCCCAGCGCCGGCGCCAGCCAGCTTTCCAGGAAATATCCCGTGGTCTGCAGCCCCTCGACGATCTCCTCGGCCCTGACCGGCCCCTGCCCCAGCAGGCAGGGCGGCAACGGCAGCAGCCGGTCGACCCAGTCGCCGGCCCCCTCCACGCTGACCGCCCGGCCGGTGCGTGGCGAGACATAGGCCAGGTCGTCGCGGCTGCCGGTCACCGCGCAGGCCGACAAATCCAGCCCGAACCCCATCTCCTCCAACAGCGCCATTTCCCACCGCAGATAGGCCAGCGGCCAGGCGTCGGAAAAGGCCAGCAGGTCCAAAAGCGTGATCGACCGGGCATAGAGCGCCGGGTGCGGCTCGCGCTCCGGCAGGCTGAACGCCAGAAGTGCTGTCACCGCGTTCAGCCCCGCCAGTGCCGCCCGGTCGCCCAGCAACGCCCCGGCCCGCCCGCGCAAGGGCTCTACCGTGTAGGCCCCCAGATGCTCTTCCAGCCGCGCCCGCCAGGTCAGGTCGAGCTGCGCACCGGGCTGCAGCACCGCGGCCAGCTTGCGCCCGGCCCCGCCGCGCACCAAGCCCGCATGGCGCCCGTGCTCGGCGGTAAAGACATCGACGATGGCCGCGCTCTCGCCATGGCGCCGCACGCTCAACACCGCTCCCTCGTCGCGCCACTCGATCACACCTGCGCCCCGCCCCTGCTTCTTCTTGGCGAAAATACCCAAAACCGGCGGCAAAAGTCACGCAAGGCCGGGCTCGTCGAGCAGATGCCGCCCGGCGCGGTCCTCGACCTCGACCACCCAGAGATCGGGGTCGAAGCCGCGCTGGCGCGCGATGGCGGCGTCCACGTCGGCCTCGTCTCCCGCGGCCAGTTCCAGCCACACCCTTTCGCCGCTGGCCAGGTCGAAACTGCGCGAATAGGCCCGCGCCCTGCCGTCCAGCGTGTTGAGCTTGACCAGAACCGCGCCGGCGGTGTCGTCGCCATGGGCGACGACGAAGGCCGGGATATCGGCCAGGCGCAGACGCGCCAGATAGGCCTTGACCCAGAACTCGGCGGTCAGCCGCATTGCCGCTCTCCCCGCTGGCCGCCGCCGCTGAGCGTGTTACATTGCCAAGATGAGACCAGCGCGAAAGGCCCGCAGATGACCGACGACACCGCCCCCAAGGCCGATAAAAGCCGCCCCCTGCTGCCACCCTTTTCCATGCCCGTGATCATCGCCGCCATCCTGCTGGACATCATCGTCTATGCCGGTTTTTCGCGGAACGGGTTTTTCGTCACGCTGATGCTGATCACCAATATCGGGGTCTGCGCGATCGCCTATTTTGCGATCCTGCGTTATTTCGAAAACCGGATACTCCCCGATCAGGATCAGTCACCCTCGCGGAAATCCAGCCCCATTTCCGAGTAACGCTCGGCCTCGTCCAGCCAGCCCGGCCGCACCTTGACCTGCAGGAACAGGTGCACCGGGCGGCCCAGAAACTCGGCGATCTCGGCGCGTGCCGCCTGGCTGATGGCCTTGATCGTCTCGCCCTTGTGGCCCAGCACGATGCCCTTGTGCCCGTCGCGGGCGACATAGATCATCTGGTCGATGCGGGTCGAGCCGTCCTTGCGGTCGTCCCAGCCTTCGGTCTCGACGGTCAGCTGGTAGGGCAGTTCCTGATGCAGCCGCAGCGTCAGTTTCTCCCGCGTGATCTCGGCCGCGATCATCCGCATCGGCAGGTCCGCGATCTGGTCCTCGGGGTAGAGCCAGGGCCCCTCGGGCAGGGTCTCGGCCAGCCACCCGCGCAGGTCGTCCACCCCGTGCCCCTTTTCGGCAGAGATCATGAAGGTCTTCGCAAACGGGTAGGCCTCGTTCAACTCCGCCGACAGCGCCAGCAGCGTCTCGGCCTTGACCCGGTCGATCTTGTTGATCGCCAGCGCCACGGTCCGGCCCTCGGCCACCCGCTCTTTCAGCGCGTCCAGGATCGCGCCCACCCCCTCGGTCAGCCCGCGATGCGCCTCGACCAGCAGCACCACGATATCGGCATCCGCCGCGCCCCCCCAGGCCGCGGCGACCATCGCCCGGTCAAGCCTGCGGCGCGGGCGAAAGAGCCCCGGCGTGTCGACGAAGACGATTTGCGCGTCGCCCTCCATCGCCACGCCGCGAATGCGGGCGCGCGTGGTCTGAACCTTGTGCGTGACGATCGAGACCTTCGCCCCGACCATCCGGTTCAGAAGCGTGGACTTGCCCGCGTTGGGCTCTCCGATCAGGGCAACGAAACCGGCGCGTGTGGTCATGGCCTATCCCAAGCATGCAACAGAGCGCAGGTAATGCATTCCGCAACGCTTGGCCAGCCTTGATCGCGCCGCGCCGGTGCCCGTTGCGGCGCGCAGCGCTCCTGGATCGCCATGAGCCCGGTTTCCGCAGATGCCGCCCAGGATGCCGGCCGCCTCGGCCTCGGTCACGCCGTCTGCGGTAAAGCGGCTGGACCAGGTCACGGTAGAGCCCGCGCCGGACTCCGCCACGGCAAAGGTCGCTTCGTAGTCGGCCACCGGCAGCGGGCTTTCGACGATCTCGTAGCGATAGCCGGTCGCGCCGCCCTTATCGGCGTAAAGCTCAAGAATTTCCGCGCCGTCATCTGCCATGAGACGGCGGTGGCGCGCGCCCTCGATCTCCTCTTCCTCACAGCTTGCCAGCCGAAGATAACGGTCCGCGATGGCGCAGAACCCACCGATCTCTTCCCAAAGGGCCGCGGGGGCCATGCCCGAAAGGGTCCCTGCACGGGATGCGTATTGCACAGCTCGGCGATGACTGCGCCGGTGCCGCCGCTCAGCCCAAAAGCCGCGCCAGAAGCGCGCGCGCCGCCGCCTGCTCGGCCTGCCGCTTCGACCCGGCGGTGGCGCATTCCTCCTCGCCGTTGTCCAACCGCGCCGTGATGGTAAAGACCGGGGCATGGTCGGGCCCCTCGCGGGACGTCTCGGTATAGCTGGGCGGCGGCAGGCCGCGCGCCTGGGCCCATTCCTGCAGCGCCGTCTTGGCGTCGCGCGCATCCGCCTCGACCGCGTCGATGCGCGTGCCCCAGAGGCGCAGAACCATGTCGCGCGCCGTCTCGAACCCGGCATCCAGATAGACCGCGGCGATCACCGCCTCCATCGCATCGGCCAAGAGCGCGGCCTTGCGCCGCCCGCCAGATTTCATCTCCGACCGGCCGAGTTTCAGCACCTCGCCGAGGCCGATCTCGGTCGCCACGTCGGCACAGGCCTCGCGGCGGACCAGCGCGTTGAACCGCGGGGCAAGCTGCCCCTCGGCGGCGGCCGTATCGGCGACCAGCAGCGCCTCGGCCATCACAAGGCCGAGCACCCGGTCGCCGAGAAACTCCAGCCGCTGGTTGTCGGAACGCGACGGGGCGGAAAAGGAGGGATGGGTCAGCGCCTCGACCAGAAGTTCCGGCCGGCTGAAGCTGTGCCCCAGCCGCGCGGAAAACCGGGTCAGCTCGGCCGAAAGCTTCACTCGACCGCCTTGAAGAAGCGGTCCGCCCGCCATGTCCAGAGGAAGAACAGCGACCGCCCGCCGGACGAGAACATGATCCGGTCGGCGCGCCCGATCAGGTTTTCCGCCGGCACGAACCCGACGCCGCCATTGGCGCGCGAATAGCGGCTGTCCTGGCTGTTGTCGCGGTTGTCGCCCATGAAGAAGTAATGCCCCTCGGGCACTGAAAAGACCGGCGTGTTGTCGGAAAAGAACCCGTCGCGGATGTTCAGCACGCTGTGGCTGACGCCGTTGGGCAGCGTCTCGATAGAGCGCGGCTTGGTGCAGGTGCCGCCCTCGCCCACAGGCGCGTTCTCGCATTGCGGGAAATAGCCGACCGGGCCCTGCTTGCGGTACTCTTCTTCGAAATCGCCCGCGGGCGTGATCTCGACCGGTTCGCCGTTGATATGCAGCACCCCGTCCTTCATCTGGATGCTGTCACCCGGCAGGCCGATCAGCCGCTTGATGAAATCGGTGCCGTTGACCGGATGGCGGAACACCACGACATCGCCCCGCTCGGGGTCGGAGGCAAGGATGCGCCCGTCGAAGGGGCACAGGCCAAACGGGCAGGAATAGCGCGAATAGCCGTAGGCCATCTTGTTGACGAACAGGAAGTCGCCGATCAGCAGCGTGTCCTTCATGCTGCCCGAGGGGATCCAGAACGGCTGAAAGAACAGCGAGCGGAAGATGCCCGCGATCAGCAGCGCGTAGACCACCGTCTTGATCGTCTCGACGATGCCGTTTTCCTTTTCGCGCTTGGCTGTCATGGGGCCCGATCCTGCCTGTTATTGCCCTCGCTTCATGATCGGGCGGAAAGGGGCTGTCAAGGCACGCGCCTCAGCCGCCCTGTCGCGCCACCGGCCGCGCCTCGATCACCACGAAGGCCTGCGCCCAGGGGTGGTCGTCGGTCAGCGAGACATGGACGATGGCCTCGTGTCCCGGCGGCGTCATCGCCGCCAGCCGCTCGGCGGCCCAGCCGGTCAGATGCATCACCGGCTGGCCGGTTGCTAGGTTCGCCACCGCCATGTCCTTCCAGGCGATGCCCATCCTCAGTCCGGTGCCCAGCGCCTTGGAACACGCCTCCTTGGCCGCCCAGCGCTTGGCATAGGTCCCCGCCACGTCGGCCCGGCGCTCGGCCTTTCGCTGTTCGACCTCGGTGAAGACGCGATTGCGAAACCGGTCTCCGAACCGCTCCAGCGTGCGGCCGACCCGCTCGATATTGGCCAGGTCGGTGCCGATCCCCAGGATCATGGCTCAGACCTCCAGCACCACGGTGCCCAGCTTCTGCCCGGCCTCGACGGTCTCGTGGGCGCGTGCCGCGTCCGACAGCCCGCCGCCCGGCACCACCGCGTGCGACAGGCGCCCCGCCGCCAGCCAATCGGCCAATTGCGCCGCGCCGGTTGCGTGGGTCTCGGGGTCCAGCTGATAGACGATCAGCATGTGCAGCGTCACGTTCTTGAACATGAACGGGTAGAATTGCAGCACGGGCGCCATGGTCGAGGCCGAGGCGTAGGACGCGATGGTGCCCCCCGGCTTGATCAGCGCAAGGCTGTCATCCTGGTTCGCCGCGAAATCGACCTCGACGATGCGGTCGACGCCGGCACCGCCGGTCTTGTCCATCACCGCCTCGGCGACATCGGTCTCGCGGTAGTTCACCCACTCTTCGGCGCCGGAATGGGCGGCCTTCTCGGCCGAGCTGACGGTGGTGATCACCCTTGCGCGGCCCAGCGCGGCCATCTGGCAGGCGTAGCGCCCGACGCTGCCCGCACCGCCGGTGACAAGCACCGTCTTGCCCGCGATCGGCCCGTCACGGAACAGCGCATACCAAGCGGTCATCGCCGGGATGCCAAGGCAGGCCCCCTCGGCGAAAGACGTGCCGTCGGGCAGGTCGACGGCCTGGTGCGCCGGCAGCGCCACAAGCTCGGCCGCGGTGCCATGCGCGCGCTGCCACGCCGCGTTCCATAGCCACACCCGGCGGCCCAGCCGGGCGGGGTCGACGCCCTCGCCCACAGCCTCGATCACGCCGGCCCCGTCGGAATGCGGAACGATCCGCTTGTATTGCATCTTGGCGCCGGGCCGCAGGCCGGCGCGCAGCTTGACGTCCGAGGGGTTGATGCCCGTGGCGCGCAGGCGCACCAGCACCTCGCCGGGGCCGGGCTGCGGGTCGGGCATCTCGCCATGGACCAGAACGTCGCGCGCAGGGCCGAAGCCCTCGTACCAGACCGCTTTCATCGGAATGCCCCTTCGCTGATCGGCGCGCCGGTTGGCGCGGTCATGGTCGCTTGGCCGGCACAGCGCGCCCCAACAGGCGGACTGCGCGCCGTCGCGGCCCCTCGTTTCGCATCGTCCCGCCAGCCTTTATGCCAGATTCCCGGGCCGGGCAAACCCGGCCCCGCCCGACGGATGGGCAGATCGCGGCGACCTGGGCGGTCAACGGGTCCTTGCGGCATGGCGGGCATTGCACCGTCGGCGCGTCTGCTCTTTGCTGGGCGGCATCGGGAAAGGAACCAAAGATGCCGCTCGAAGACATGGCGAATGCCGCGCTGGAAATGCTGGCCAACGCCCCGGGCGCAAGGAGTGACCCCGAGGGAACCGCCCGCGCGGTCGAGGCCGCGCTGGCCGCCGCGCCCCATGACCTCGACGTGCGGCTCGGCGCCTACCGCTTTTATTTCTACACCCACCGATTCGCCGAGGCCGTGCCGCAGGCCGAAACCATCCTGCGCATCGCCGCGCAACGGCTGAACGTCGCCGCCGACTGGCGCGAGGTCGGGCCTGACGACGCCGAATTCACCGCGGCAAAGACCGCCCCCGGCCTCTACCTTCAGGCGCTGATCGCGCTTGCCTACTGTTACATGCGCCTCGGTGATTTCGAGCGCGGGCAACCCTATCTCGACAAGGCGTTCGAGCTGGACCCGACGGATCGGTTCGCGGCCATCCGGCTGGTCCGCGCGGCGGCCGCGGCCGACGAAGACGACTAGATGCGTCGGCGTCAGGCCCCCGCTTGCCGCGACGACGCCGGTCTCACCCCCGCGCCGCGTCCATCAGCCGGCGCATTTCGGCGATTGCCGGGCCCAGGCCGCGAAAGATCGCCTCGCCGATCAGGAAATGCCCGATATTGAGCTCCATCACCTCGGGGAAGGCCGCGACCGGGACGACGGTGTCGTAAGTCAGCCCGTGGCCGGCATGCACCTCCAGCCCCAGCCCGTGGGCATGGGCCGACATCGCGCGCAGCCGCTCCAGCTCGGCGTCGCGTTCGTCGAACCGGCCCTCGGCATGGAAATCGCAATAGGCGCCCGTGTGCAGTTCGACCACCGCCGCGCCGATCCGGGCGCTGGCCTCGACCTGCGACCGCTCGGCGCCGATGAACAGCGACACCCGGCAGCCGGCCTCGCGCAGGGGCGCGATGAAATCGCCCAGCCGGTTTTCGTCCTGCGCCACGTCGAGCCCGCCCTCGGTGGTGCGCTCTTCGCGCTTTTCGGGCACGATGCAGACCGCGTGGGGCCGGTGCCGAAGGGCGATCGCCTGCATCTCGGCCGTTGCCGCCATTTCGAGGTTGAGAGGTACGGAAAGCCCGCCCATCAGCCCCTCGATATCGGCATCCGAGATATGCCTGCGGTCCTCGCGCAGATGTGCCGTGATGCCGTGGGCGCCCGCCTGCTCGGCCAGCTTCGCCGCGCGCAGCGGGTCGGGATAGGCCGAGCCGCGAGCGTTGCGCACCGTCGCCACGTGGTCGATGTTCACGCCCAGCCGCAGCCCGTCGATCCGTTCCATATCTGCCTGCCCCCTTGGCTTGGTCTTGCCCGGCAAACCTAGGGCGTCCCGGTGGTTTCGTCAGCCTTGGCGACGCCGGTTTTTCCCAGGCGCGCCAGTTTTTGCTTCAACCGCCCGCGCCGGCGGTTCTGGTACGCCTTGATCAATGGCAAGGTGATGTAATAGGCGGCCGTGGCCGTCACCAGGCCGGGCAGGATGCCGCCGATCAGGTAGGGCAGGAACACCTCGTGATAGAACTGCTCCAGCCCCGACCAGTCGGCCGTGGCATCGGTGAAGAGCGCGATGAAGCTGTCCTTGAAATCGCCCGCCGCCCCGGCGAACTTGCCCACCAGAGAGGTGTGCATTTCGGCATCGAACTCGGTGCCCAGCAGGAAATGGCCGGTCTTCAGCGACACCACGCCGATCGGGACATAGGTCAGCGGGTTGCCGAACAGCGTGCCCAGCAGCGCGGCCAGCATGTTGGCGCGCAGCATCCTGGCGACGACCGCGGCAAGGATGAAATGCAGCCCGTAAAATGGCGTGAAGGTCGTCAGAACGCCGGCAAAAACACCGCGGGCGATCTTGTGCGGGGTGTCCGGCAGGCGCCGCACCCGGTGCGTGATGTAGTACAGAGCACGCCCCCATCCGCCACGCGGATAGAGGCTGTGCTGCACGATCTGCACCATGCTGCGCTTGTCGCGGCGCTTGAAAACCACGCCTTGCCAATCCTTCCTTCGGGCCGGTCAGCCGCCGTCGCGGTCCGGGTCCCTGAAACGTTCGATCTCGGCGACGTCGCTTTCCGCCTCCAGAGCCGTCATCACGGTATGGAGATGTTCCACGTCGCGCAGGTCAACGTCGATCAAAAGACGATAGAAATCGGGCTTTTTGTCGACGAAAACCAAGTCCGAGATATTCGCCTTCTGCTCGCCTATCAATGTGCACATGCGCCCTAATACACCCGCATCGTTGCGAATGGTCACAACCAGTCCCACCGTGTGCACCGCCGGGTGCTTGCCCGAATGCCAGTGCAGGTCGATCCACCGATCCGGCTGGTCTTCATATCGCGCCAGCGCGGCGCAGTCGATGGCATGAACGACCACCCCGCGGCCGCGATAGGTTATCCCCACGATCCGTTCCCCCGGCACCGGCTGACAGCAGCGCGCCCGAGAGAAAGACTGGTCCGGCGACAGGCCCACCACCGCGCGGTCGAGGTCGATCTCGTCGCCGCTGCTGCTGGCCAGTTCGGGGTAGAGCGTCTCGACCACGTCCGAGGCGCGCAACTCGGCGCTGCCGAGCCGTGCCAGCACTTCCGAGGCGTCGGTCAGGCCCAGCGTCTTCGCCGCGGTCTTGAGCGCCTTGTCGGTGGCCTTCTTGCCCAGATGCTCGAAGGCCACACGGGCCAGTTCGCGGCCAAGCTTGATATAGCGTTCGCGGTCCTCTTCGCGCAGCGACTTGCGGATCGCGGCCTTGGCCCGGCCGGTGACGACGATGTCGATCCAGGTCGCCTGGGGGCGCTGCCCCTCTGCGGTGATGATCTCGACCGATTGCCCGTTCTTCAGCCGCGTCCACAGCGGCACGCGTATGCCGTCGACCTTTGCGCCGACGCAGCTGTCGCCGATCCGGGTGTGGATGGCATAGGCATAATCCAGTGGCGTCGCGCCCCGGGGCAGCTTGACCACGTCGCCCTTGGGCGTGAAGCAGAACACCTGGTCGGAATACATCTCCAGCTTGACGTGCTCGAGAAACTCGTCGTGGTCGTCAGCGCTCTCGAAACGTTCGGTGAGCGAGGCCAGCCACTTGGCCGGGTCCACGGCGAACGGGTTTCCCGCGCGCACGCCGTCGCGGTACGACCAGTGGGCGGCAACCCCGGACTCGGCCACCTCGTGCATCTCGCGGGTGCGGATCTGCACCTCGACGCGCTTGCCGTCGCGGCCCGACACGGTGGTCTGGATCGACCGGTAGCCGTTCGATTTCGGCTGGCTGATATAATCCTTGAACCGGCCCGGCACCGCGCGCCAGCGGCGGTGGATCGCGCCCAGCACCCGGTAACAGTCACTCTCGCTCAAGGTGATGACGCGAAAGCCGTAGATGTCCGACAGCCGGGAAAAGCCCTGCTGCTTTTCCTCCATCTTGCGCCAGATGGAATAGGGCTTCTTGGCGCGGCCGAACACCTCGGCCTCGACACCCTCGCGTTGCAGTTCGGTGCGGATGTCATGGGTGATCTGGTGCACCACATCGCCGGTTTCGCGCTGCAACGTGATGAACCGGCGGATGATCGAGCTGCGCGCCTCGGGGTTCAGAACGCGGAAGGCCAGGTCCTCCAGCTCTTCACGCATCCACTGCATACCCATGCGGCCGGCAAGCGGCGCGTAGATGTCCATCGTCTCGTGGCTCTTGCGTACCTGTTTCTCATGCGGCAGCGAGCGGATCGTGCGCATGTTGTGCAGCCGGTCGGCGAGTTTCACCAGGATCACCCGCAGATCCTTGGACATCGCCATGAAGAGCTTGCGAAAGTTTTCGGCCTGTTTGGTTTCCGACGAGGCCAGCTCGAGATTGGTCAGCTTGGTCACCCCGTCGACCAGCTCGGCGATCTCCTCGCCGAACTCGCAGGCGACCTCGCCATAGGTCGACTTGGTGTCCTCGATCGTGTCGTGCAGCAGCGCGGTGATGATGGTCGCATCGTCGAGCCGCTGCTCGGTCAGCAGGGCGGCGACGGCGACGGGATGGGTGAAATAGGGCTCTCCCGAGCGGCGGAACTGCCCCCGGTGCATCGCGTGCCCGTAATCGTAGGCACGGCGGATCAGGTCTGCATCTGTCCGGGGGTTGTAGTTGCGGACCAGCGCGATCAGGTCTTCGACGTCGATCATCCGCTCCGCATTTCCCCCGACTCAGCCGCTCAGCGTTGGCCCTGCGCTTCCATAAGGGCGCGCAGCAGTTTCTCTTCGGACATGTCCTCTTCGGCCGGCTTGTCGACCTCGCCGCCCATCAGAAGCGCCATAGAGTCCTCTTCGGGCTCGTCCACCTCGATCTGGGTCTGGTTCGCCTCGATCATCCGCTCGCGCAGATCGTCGGCCAGTTGGGTTTCCTCGGCGATCTCGCGCAGCGCCACGACGGGGTTCTTGTCGTTGTCGCGGTCCACGGTCAGCGGTGCCCCGGAGGTCACCTCGCGGGCCCGATGGGCGGCAAGCATCACCAGCTCGAACCTGTTGGGAACCTTGTCAACGCAATCTTCTACCGTCACGCGGGCCATGGGACACTCCAATCCATTGGGAAGAAGGAACCCTTGTTTTAAGAACGCGCAAGCCTATTGACAAGGGCGAAAACCGGTCAAAGGCGCATCATAGCGGGCGAATTGCCGCCTTTTCCGCCTCAGGAAGCGCATCGCGCAGCTCGGCGGCGCTGCGGCCCAGCAGCGGATGGCGCCAATCGGGGGCGATCTCGGCCAGGGGCACCAGCACGAAGGCGCGATCCTGCAACCTGGGATGGGGCAGAATCAGCTCGTCCGGCGCCAGGCGGCGCTGATCTTCCGGCGGCAAGGACCGCCAGCGCGCCTGGGTTTCGGGGGCGGGATGCACCTGCCCGCCGAAATCGAGCAGGTCCAGATCGAGACTCCGCGGCGCCCAGCGCGTCCGGCGGGCGCGACCGAACGACGCTTCAACCGCATGCAAATGCTGGAGAAGCGCCTCCGCCGACAGCGTGGTGACCAGCTGCGCACAGGCATTTACGAAATCCGGCCCGGTCCCGGGCGGATGGCACGGGGTCAGGAAAAGTTGGCTTTTTCGCACCACACGAACCGATTCGGTTTCCAGCGCAGCCAGAGCCGCGCCAATTGTTTTTCGTGGCGTTCCGGCGTGTGAAGCCACATTCGATCCAAGGGCGATAAATGAAATTGTGTCTCTTTCGTGACATTTGGCCTCTTGCGGCATATTCTTATTTCTCTACATTTCGAGGGGTTTCGCAGCGTTTTTCTCAGTAGCGATCACTCAGCTGCATTTACACACTCACGGACGACAGGCTGCGAAGCGCATTACCGAAGGGAAATTAGATGTTCTACAGAGACGAACGGCTGGCGCTGTTCATCGACGGATCGAATCTCTATGCGGCGGCCAAGGCGCTTGGGTTCGACATCGACTATAAACTCTTGCGCCAGGAATTCATGAGGCGCGGCAAACTGTTGCGCGCCTTCTACTACACGGCCCTGCTGGAAAACGACGACTACTCGCCGATCCGTCCGCTGGTCGACTGGCTGCACTATAACGGGTTCTCCATGGTCACCAAACCGGCCAAGGAATACACCGACAGCCAGGGCAGGCGTAAGGTCAAGGGCAACATGGATATCGAGCTGACGGTCGATGCCATGGAGCTTGCGCCGCGGATCGATCATATCGTGCTGTTCTCCGGCGACGGCGACTTTCGTCCGTTGGTTGAGAGCCTGCAGCGCCAGGGCGTGCGAGTCTCGGTGGTTTCGACGATCCGCAGTCAGCCCCCGATGATCGCCGACGAGCTGCGCCGCCAGGCCGATAATTTCATCGAGCTCGACGAGCTGAAAGAGGTGATCGGACGCCCGCCGCGCGAACCGCGGCCGGAGCCGCGGCACGAGCCGCAGGCCGAATACGCCGACGAATGATCATCGCACCAGCCGGGGCGCGCGGCGCCCCGGCAAACGCTTGCCGCGCGCCGCGCCGGCACCAGATCAGCAGGGCAGATGCCCCCGCTTGCCGAAATCGCCCAGCTCGTCACGCTCTTCGCCGCCGCCTTTGGCGCGGCGACCTTCCTGCCGTTCCAGTCGGAAGTGGTCTTCGTCGCGCTGCAACTGGCGGGCGAGATCGGCCTGCCCGCGCTGATCGTCGTGGCCAGCATCGGCAACACGCTGGGCGCGGTGGTCAATTACGTCATGGGCCGCTGGATCGAGCATTTTCGCCATCGCCGCTGGTTTCCCGCCACCGAGGCGCAGCTCGAACGCGCCCAGCGCTGGTACGGCCGCTGGGGCGTCTGGACGCTGTTGCTCAGCTGGGCGCCCTTCGGCGACCCGATCACGCTGGTCGCCGGGCTGATGCGCACGCGGTTCGCACTGTTTCTCGCGCTTGTCACGCTGGCCAAGACCGGCCGATTTGTCGCGCTCGCCTGGATCACATCGCAGGCCGGGGGCTAGACGCGACAGGCGCTTGGGCGTAGCTCTAGGCCAACCGGAGGTGTGACATGACCAAGCCCCCCCTGACCCTTTACCTCGCCGCGCCGCGCGGCTTTTGCGCGGGCGTCGACCGTGCGATCAAGATCGTCGAGATGGCTCTGCAAAAGTGGGGCCCGCCGGTCTATGTGCGCCATGAAATCGTGCACAACAAATTCGTTGTGGACGGCCTGCGCGAGAAGGGCGCGGTCTTCGTCGAAGAGCTGGACGAGTGCCCGCTGGACCGGCCGGTGATCTTTTCCGCCCATGGCGTGCCGAAATCGGTGCCGGCCGAGGCCGAGCGGCGTCACATGGTCTATGTCGACGCCACCTGCCCGCTGGTGTCCAAGGTCCATCTCGAGGCCGCGCGCCACAACGAGAACGGCAAGCAGATGGTGATGATCGGCCACAAGGGCCACCCCGAGACCATCGGCACCATGGGCCAGCTGCCCGAGGGCGAGGTCCTGCTGGTCGAAACCCCCGCCGACGTGGCCCATCTCGAGGTGCGCGACCCCGACAAGCTGGCCTATATCACCCAGACCACCCTGTCGATCGACGACACGGCCGAAGTGGTCAGGGCGCTGCAGGCGCGGTTCCCGGCGATCGAGGGCCCGCACAAGGAAGACATCTGCTACGCCACCACCAACCGCCAGGGCGCGGTCAAGACGGTGGCGCCCAAGGTGCAGGCGCTCTTGGTGATCGGCGCACCGAACTCGTCGAACTCGCGCCGGCTGGTCGAGGTCGGCGCCAATGCCGGCTGCGAATACGCCCAGCTCATCCAGCGCGCCGACGATATCGACTGGCGCGCGCTGGAAGGCGTCTCGGCCATCGGCCTGACCGCCGGGGCCTCGGCGCCCGACGTGCTGGTCGAGGAGGTCGTGCAGGCCTTCCGCGACCGGTTCGACCTGACGCTGGAAGAGGTGGTAACCGCCGACGAAACGATCCAGTTCCGCCTGCCGCGCATCGTGCGCGAGCCCGCCTGATGATCTCGGCCCAGTTCCTGCTGACCGCCTTGGTCGTGGTGCTGGCCCCGGGAACAGGCGTTGTCTACACGCTGATGCTGTCGCTGGGTCAGGGCCGGCGCGCGGCGCTGCCCGCGGCCCTGGGATGCACCCTCGGCATCGTGCCGCACCTGGCCGCGGCGATCCTGGGGCTGGCGGCGCTGCTGCACAGCTCGGCCTTGCTGTTCCAGATCGTGAAGTTCGCGGGCGTAGCCTACCTGATGTATCTCGCCTGGCAGGCGCTGCGCCATGGCGGCGCGCTGGCCATCGGCGCGCGCAAGGGGCGTGACGGGTTCTGGCGCATCGCCACGCGCGGCGCGCTGATCAACATCCTCAACCCCAAGCTCTCGCTGTTTTTCCTGGCGCTGTTGCCGCCGTTCCTGTCGGGCGACCCGGCCCGCGCGACGGCCGAGATGGTGTTGCTGGGCGCAGTGTTCATGGGCCTCACCCTGGTCATCTTCCTGCTTTATGGCCTCTTCGCCGCCAGCGCCCGCGACCGGTTGCTCGCCAGCGCGCGGGCCATGGCCTGGCTCAACCGCGGCTTTGCCGCGGTTTTCGCCGGCCTCGGGCTGCGCCTCGCGATGGAGAGGGCATGACGCGCGTCCCCCGATCCGCCCTCGTCCTCGGTCTCGCAGGGCTGATCCCCTTCGTCTGGGGCGCGGCCACGATCGCCCTGCCCAGGCTCGCCGATTTCGGCACCGAGACGCTGGGCCCGCGATTCGCCGGGATCTACGTGCTCAATTTCTATGGTGCGGTGATCCTGTCGTTCATGTCCGGCGTTCTCTGGGGCTTTTCCACGCGGGCCGAGGGGGCCAAGGCCGGCGCGGGCTATGCGCTGTCGGTGATCCCGGCGCTTTGGGCGTTTTTCATGGTTGGCGGCGGGGCCGAAAGCTCGATCAAGGCGCTGATTGCGGGCTATCTGGGGCTTTTGGCGCTCGATATTCTTTTCTGGGCGATGCGGCTCGCGCCGCGCTGGTGGCTGGCCCTGCGCCTGCCGCTGACCGCCATCGTGGTCGCCTCGCTGGCGGTCGCTCTGCTGTGAGCGGGCCGGACCGCGAAACGCTCGCCATCTACGGCGCGCGGGCGGCGGAGTATGCCACCCATGACCGCGGCGCCGGGACCGCCGGGCGTCTCGCGCGTTTCATCGCAGCCCTGCCCGAGGGCGGCACCGCGCTCGACCTGGGCTGCGGGCCGGGCTGGGCCGCGGCAGAGATGGTCCGCGCCGGGCTGGACGTGACCGCGATGGATGCAAGCCCCGCGATGGCAGCCCAGGCACAGGCCCAGTACGGGCTGGAGGTGCGCGTGGCGCCCTTCGAGGCGCTGGACGAGGAGGCCGCCTATGACGGCGTCTGGGCCCATTTCAGCCTGTTGCACGCCCCCCGCGCCGCCTTTGCGGGGCACCTTGCCGCGCTGCGCCGCGCATTGCGCCCGGGCGGCACGCTGGTGATCGCGATGAAGCTGGGCGAGGGCGAAGGGCGTGACCGGCTGGGGCGGTTTTACACCTACTATTCCCGCGACGCGCTGGAGCGGCACCTGAGCGAGGCGGGCTTTGACGTGGACACGGTCGAGGTCGCGCCCAGCGTGGGCTTTGACGGCACGCCGGGCGAGGTGGCGGTGATCTTCGCCCATGGCTGAGCTTTTCGCCTATACAGACGGCGCGTGCAGCGGCAACCCGGGCCCCGGCGGCTGGGGCGTGCTGCTGCAGGCGAAGGAGGGCGAGAGCGTGGTCAAGGAACGCACGCTGAACGGCGGCGAGGCGCAGACCACCAACAATCGTATGGAACTGCTGGCCGCGATCAACGCGCTGGAGAGCCTGAGCCGGCCCTCGGCGATCACCGTGGTCACCGACAGCGCCTACGTGAAGAACGGCGTGACCGGCTGGATTCACGGCTGGAAGCGCAACGGCTGGAAGACCTCGACCAAGAAGCCGGTGAAAAATGCCGAGTTGTGGCGCCGGCTGGACGCGGCCCAGGCCCGCCACCGGGTAAGCTGGGAATGGGTCAAGGGCCATGCCGGCCACCCCGAAAACGAGCGCGCCGACGAATTGGCCCGCGAGGGGATGGCGCCCTACAAGGCGGGCTGAGCGCCGGGAGGCACCGCTGGGGGTTTTCCACCCCCAGACCCCCGGAGGATATTTTTGGCCAGAAGAAACGGGCGGCTCAGCGCCGGGCGATAAAGCTTTGGTAGAGCCAGATCAGCAGCATCGCGCCGAGAACCGCACCGACAAAGCCCGCAGCGATACCCGTGAGCACCAGCAGGAAACGCAGCACCAGCCCGCCGATCAGCGCGCCGACCACGCCGATGGCCACCGTGGTGACGATATCGGTCTCGATCCTCATGAGGCGTGTGGCGAGAAAGCCCGCGGCGGCGCCGATGATGATGAGAAAGACCACGCTCATGGGGCGAGTATGGCGCGGGGCCGGGGATTCGGCCAGCAGGTCAATCGACGTGGGCGGGCATCGTGAGGCCGCGCAGGATCTCGCCGGCGGGCATGGCGCGTTTTCCCTGGCGCTGCGCCTGGAGCACCTCGACGGCGCCGCTGCCGCAGGCGATGGTGAAACCGTGCAGGACCGCGCCGGGGGCGCCCGTGCCTGGCGCCGGACGCGCGCGCAGGAGTTTCACCCTTTCGCCCGCGATGGCGCACCATGCGCCGGGAAACGGGGAGAGACCGTTGATCTGGCGTGCGACCGTCCGGGCCGGGCGGGTCCAGTCGATGCGGCCCTCGGACTTGTCGATCTTGTCGGCGTAGGTCACGCCACTCTCGGGCTGGGGGCTGGGCGGCAACTCGGGCAGGCGGGCGAGCGCCTCGACGATGAGGCGGGCGCCCATCGCCGACAGGCGGTCGTGCAAATCGCCAGTGGTGTCGGTGGCGCCGATCGGGATGGCCTCGGAGAGCAGCACGGGACCGGTGTCGAGCCCGGCCTCCATCCGCATGATGCAGATGCCGGTTTCCGGATCGCCCGCAAGGACCGCCCGGTGGATCGGCGCTGCACCGCGCCAGCGGGGCAGGAGCGAGGCGTGGATGTTGAGACAGCCCAGCCTCGGCGCGTCGAGCACGGCCTGTGGCAGGATCAGCCCGTAGGCCACCACGACCGCGATGTCGGCCTCGAGCGCGGCGAAAGCGGCCTGTTCGTCGGGTTTCTTCAGCGATACGGGATGGCGGACCGGCAGGCCCAGCGCCTCGGCCCGTGCTTGCACCGGGCTGGGGCGGTCTTTCTTGCCGCGGCCCGCGGGGCGGGGCGGCTGGCAATAGACCGCGGCGATCTCGTGCCCGGCCTCGACCAGCGCGTCGAGGACCGGGACCGAGAACTCGGGCGTGCCCATGAACACAACGCGCATCTCACCGCCCCCTTTTCTTTTGCGCCTTCTTAAGCAAACGGTCGCGTTTCAGCCGCGAGAGGTTGTCGAAGAACATCCGGCCGTCCAGGTGGTCGATCTGGTGCTGGACGGAGGTCGCCCAGAGGCCGCTGAAGGCGCGTTCCTCGCTCTCGCCCCCGGCATTGAGAAACCGCACGGTCACCTCGGCGGGGCGCAGGATCTCGGCCCAGGCCTCGGGCAGGCAGGGGCTGGCCTCGGTATGGGCGTTGATCGCGTCCGAGGCGGCGACGATCTCGGGGTTGGCCATGCGCACGGCCCGGCCCCGTTCGTCGGAGCAATCGACCACGACAAGGCGCTGCAGAACGCCGATCTGGTTGGCGGCGAGGCCGACGCCCTGGCCCGGCATCGCCTCCATGGTGTCGATCATGTCGTCCCATGTGGCACGGATCTCGTCGTCGATCGCGGCCACGGGCTCGGCCTTGGTTTTCAGGCGCGGGTCGGGCCAGATGAGGATGTCGCGGATCATGCGGCGTACTCCGCTTCGAGAGCGGCGCGGGCTTCGGCCGCCAGGCGGTCGAAGGTCACGATACCGTCCAGATGGTCGATCTCGTGCTGGGCACAGATCGCGGCAAAGCCGGTGAGGGTTTCGCGGCGCTCTGCCCCGTCGAGGTCGCGCCATGCGACGGTGATCTCGGTGGCGCGCGCGACCTCGGCCACGATGCCGGGGATCGAAAGGCAGCCCTCGGGGCCGGTGGCGGTCTCTGGGCCGCGCGCCTCGATCACCGGGTCGACGAAGACGCGCGGATCGCGCGGGCCGTCCTTGCCGTTCACGTCCATCACGAAGAGGCGGACCATCTCACCCACCTGCGGCGCGGCGAGGCCGCGGCCGGGGGCGGCGTACATGGTTTCCAGCATGTCGGCGGCGAGGCGCGCGATCTCCGGGGTCACGGACCCGACGGGCGCGCAGGCCTGCGCGAGCCGCGGGTCGGGCCAGCGCAGGATCGGCCGCACGGTCACGAGGCCGCCCGGGCCCGCTCGCGCTTGAGTTTCTGCATCTTGCGGGTGATGAGCTGGCGCTTGAGCGGCTTGAGGTAGTCGATGAAGAGCTTGCCCTCGAGATGGTCGATCTCGTGCTGGACGCAAGTGGCCCACAGCCCCTTGAACCGGTCTTCCATCGCTTCGCCCGAGGGATCGGTCCAGCGCACGACGACCTCGGCAGGGCGCGTGACCTCGGCAAAGGTTTCGGGGATCGACAGGCACCCCTCTTCGTGGACGTTGATGTCGTCGGACTGCCACACCACCTCGGGATTGAACATCGCGTAGGGGTGCGGGCGCGCGCCCTCGTCCTTGGCGCAATCCATCACGAGCAGCCGTGTCGACAAGCCCAGCTGCGGCGCGGCCAGCCCGATGCCCGGCGCGTCGTACATGGTTTCCAGCATGTCCTCGGCCAGGCGTTGCAGCGCCTCGTCGATCTCGGCGACGGGCTCTGCCACCTTTTTCAGGCGCGGGTCGGGATGGATCAGGATCGGCTTGATGGTCATGAAAAGGGGATTTAGGCGAATCCGCCGCGTTTCGCAATGCACGGCAGGCCTTGCGCGCGGTGCGCCAAAATGTAGCTTGGCGCGGCATGTGAAGGAGCCCCCATGAACTTCGACGAGATCATCGACCGCCGCGGCACCCATTCGCAGAAATGGGACATGATGGAGAGCTATTACGGCGTCTCCCCCGAGGACGGTATCCCGATGTGGGTGGCCGATATGGATTTCCGCCCGCCCCAAGCGGTGACGGACGCGTTGGCGGCCATGGTCGATCATGGCATCTACGGATATTTCGGCGACGACCGCGCATACAAGGACGCCATCCTGTGGTGGATGGCCAACCGGCATGGCTGGCAGGTCGACCCCGACTGGATCTTTACCACCCATGGGCTCGTCAACGGTACGGCGCTGTGCATCGAGGCGTATACAGAGCCGGGCGACGGCGTGGTGCTGTTCACGCCCGTCTACCACGCCTTTGCGCGGGTCATCAAAGCGGCGGGACGGCGGGTGGTGGAATGCCCGCTGGCGAACGATGCCGGCCGCTACGAGATGGATTTCGACGCCTATGACGCCCAGATGACCGGCGACGAGCGCATGGTCATCCTGTGTTCGCCGCACAATCCCGGCGGGCGGGTCTGGACCCGCGCCGAGCTGGAGGCGGTGGGCGAATTCGCCCGGCGCCACGATCTGATCCTGGTGTCCGACGAGATCCACCACGACCTCGTCTATCCCGGACAGAGCCATATCGTGATGGACAAGATCGACCCCAGCCTGCGCGAGCGCCTGGTCCTGATGAGCGCGACCACCAAGACCTTCAACATCGCAGGCGCCCATCTGGGCAACGTGATCGTGCCCGACGCCGGACTGCGCGCACGCTTTGCCGCACGGATGTCAGCGCTGGCGATTTCGCCCAACGCCTTCGGGGTGCATATGGCAACCGCTGCCTATTCGGCCGAGGGGGCGGAATGGGTGGAGGCGCTCATGGCCTATCTCGACGGCAACCGGGCAGTGTTCGACCGGGCCATTGCCGGGATCCCCGGCCTGGCCTCGATGCCGCTTGAGGCGACCTACCTCGCCTGGGTCGATTTCGCCGACACCGGCATGGCGCGCGAGGAACTTCTCGCCCGCGTCGAGCGCGACGCGCGGATCGCGGTCAACCACGGTGCAAGCTTCGGGGCGGGCGGCGAGACCTTCCTGCGGTTCAATATCGCCACGCCACGCGCCCGCGTCGAAGAGGCGGCCAAGCGGCTGCGCGACGCGTTCCGCGACCTGCAATAGTGCGCTGACGCAGAGGCGCTGCGCATGTGCGCCGGCTGACCGCCCGGCGATCGGGCCCTACATCTGACCCTCGACAAGGAGGATGACATGGGCCAACTGATTGAGGGTGTCTGGCACGATACCTGGTACGACACCAAGAAGAGCGGCGGGCGGTTCGTGCGCTCGACCGCCGGGTTTCGCAACTGGATCACACCCGACGGGCGGCCCGGCCCGACCGGCGAAGCTGGGTTTGCCGCCGAGAGCGGACGATATCACCTTTATGTCTCGCTCGCCTGCCCCTGGGCGCACCGCACACTGATCTTTCGCAAGCTCAAGGGCCTGGACGAGCATATCGGCGTGTCGGTCGTGCATCCCGACATGCTGTCGGACGGCTGGACCTTCGACGCCGGTTTTCCCGGCGCAACCGGGGATGATCTCTACGCCCTGCCCTTTTTGCGCGACGTCTACACCAGGGCCAAGCCCGACGTTTCGGGCCGGGTCACGGTACCGGTGCTTTGGGACAAGCAGGGCGAAACCATCGTGTCGAACGAATCCGCGGAAATCATCCGCATGTTCAACTCGGCGTTCGACGGGCTGACGGGCAACCGCGACGACTATTGGCCCGAGGCGTTGAGAAACGAGATCGAAGAGGTCAACGCGCGGGTCTACGACACCGTCAACAACGGCGTTTACAAGGCCGGTTTCGCCACCACGCAAGAGGCCTACGACGAGGCCGCCTACGCGCTGTTCGACAGTCTCGACTGGCTGGAAAAACGGCTGGCCACGCGCCGCTACCTGGCTGGCGACCAAGTGACCGAGGCAGACTGGCGGCTGTTTACCACGCTGGTGCGCTTCGATGCGGTCTACCACTTGCATTTCAAGTGCAACCGCAACCGGCTGATCGACATGCCCAACCTCTGGTCCTATGCGCGCGAGCTTTACCAATGGCCCGGCGTGGCCGAGACCGTGGCCTTCGACCATATCGTGCGCCACTACCATTACAGCCACGACACCATCAATCCGAACCGGATCATTCCGATCAACCCGCGCATTGACTGGTGGCAGCCGCATGGGCGCGCGGCCCTCAAGGCCGCCTGAGCGGTTGTCTGGTCGCCCCGGGCTGGTAAGCTTCTGCCGAGCCAGCCGGAGATTGCCATGAAATTCGCCCTGTCCACCTGCCTGTGCCTCGCCCTCGCGCTGCCCGCCGCAGCGCAGGTGCCCTGCGGCGGCAGCTTTTCCAGCTTCGTCGGCGGGCTGAAATCCGAGGCCGCGCGGCGCGGCTATGACCGCACGACCATCGACCGGTTCTTCGCATCGGCCCGGCAGGACCCCGCGGTGATCAGGGCCGACCGCGCCCAGGGTATCTTTCAGCGCGATTTCATCGATTTCTCCCGCCGCCTTATCAGCCAGAGCCGCATCGACAACGGCCGCCGCAACGCCCAGAAATGGGACAGCGTCTTTGACGCCATCGAACGCGGCTACGGCGTCTCGCGCGGGGTATTGCTGGCGTTCTGGGCGCTCGAGACCGATTACGGCGCGGTGCAGGGCAATTTCAACACGCTCAACGCGCTGGTCACGCTGTCGCACGACTGCCGCCGGCCGCATCTCTTCCGTCCGCAGATCTTTGCCGCGCTCGAACTTTTCCACCGCGGCGATTTCGACCCGGCGCGCACCACCGGCGCCTGGGCGGGCGAGATCGGCATGGTGCAGATGCTGCCCGAGGACATCCTGACCAACGGGGTGGACGGCGACGGCGACGGGCATGTCCGGTTGAAGACCTCGCCGCCCGACGCGCTGATGTCGGGCGCCAAGATGCTGCGCGATCTCGGCTGGCGCCCGAACGAACCGTGGTTGCAGGAAATCGTGGTGCCCGCCAACCTGAACTGGTCGGAAACCGGGCTCGACCATCGCAAGCGCGTCAATGACTGGGCGCGGCTTGGCGTGCGGCCGCGCCAGGGTAACCTGGGGCCGGGCAACCTGCCGGCCTCGGTGCTGCTGCCGATGGGGCGCAACGGGCCGGCATTTCTCGCCTACCCGAATTTCAACGTCTATTTCGAATGGAACAAGAGCTTCGTCTACGTCACCACCGCCGCCTATTTCGCCACGCGGCTGGAGGGCGCGCCGATCTATGACGCTGGCAACCCCGATCCGGGGCTGTCGGGCAACGAGATGAGGCTCTTGCAGCGGAAGCTGGCCGCGCGCGGCCACGATGTGGGGGGCATAGACGGCATCCTCGGTGCCAAGACACGCGCCGCCGTCCAGGCCGAACAGCAGCGCCTGGGCCTGCCGGCAGACGCCTGGCCCACCAAGGCGCTGCTGGGCGCCCTTTGACGGATTATCCGATCTCGGCCCGAATCCCGACGAACGTCTTGGGTCAAAGCCCCCCGGCGATGGCCATGATCATGTAAAACAGGCTGAGCAGCACAAATTCCTGCATCGAATCGCGAACCTCTGAATGAAATGTCCCCTCAGCTTGCATCGCCCATCGGCATTAACAAACTGCCACTTTGGGGCAGGTCTCCATCCGGGCCCTAGGCGACCATCTGCTCGGCCTTCTTCAGATCGACCGACACCAGCTGGCTGACCCCCTGTTCGGCCATGGTGACGCCGAACAGGCGGTCCATCCGGCTCATGGTTACCGCGTGGTGGGTGATGATCAGGAAGCGGGTATCGGTGCGCCGGGTCATCTCGTCCAGCAGGTCGCAGAACCGGGTGACATTCGCGTCGTCCAGCGGCGCGTCCACCTCGTCGAGCACGCAGATCGGCGCAGGGTTGGCCAGAAACACGGCAAAAATCAGCGCCAGCGCCGTCAGCGACTGCTCGCCGCCCGACAGCAGCGAGAGCGTCGACAGGTTCTTGCCCGGCGGCTGGCACATGATCTCGAGCCCCGCCTCCAGCGGATCGTCGGATTCGACCAGCACCAGCTTTGCCTGACCGCCGCCGAAAAGATGGGTGAAAAGCGCCGAGAAACTGCCGTTGACCTGCTCGAACGCGGTCAAGAGGCGCTCGCGCCCCTCCCGGTTGAGGCTGGCGATGCCCGTGCGCAGGGCGGCGATGGCGGCCTCGAGGTCCTGCTTTTCAGAGGTCAGCGTGTCATGCTCTTGCTGCACCTCCTTAGCGTCCTCCTCGGCGCGCAGGTTGACCGCGCCCAGCGCGTCGCGCTGGCGTTTCAGGCGCGTCACGTCATGTTCCAGCGCCTCGGCTGCCGGCGTGGCATCCGGGTCGGCCTCCAGCTTGCCCAGCAGGCCGGCGGGCGTCGTCTCCATTTCTTCGGCGATGCGTGCGGCGGCTTGATCGGCGCCTGCGCGCGCGGCCTCGGCGCGGGCCTCGGCGGCGGCACGGCCTT
>NZ_RWGU01000032.1 GCF_003944755.1 Rhodovulum robiginosum | reverse complement strand
GCCGCCGGCCCAGGGCCGATCCGGGCCTACCGGCCGTCGATGCACCGCGCCGGCGCGGCCCGGCACGAAACCGAGCGCACGCTCGCCGCCGCGCTGGAGGCGGGCGAAATCCGGCCGTGGTACCAGCCGCAGCTCTCGACCGACACCGGGAGGCTGACCGGGGTCGAGGCGCTGACGCGCTGGCATCACCCCGAGCGCGGGGTGCTCTGCCCCGACGACTTCCTGCCCGCGCTGGTCGAGGCAGGCCTGGCCGAGCGGCTGGCCGAAGAGATACGATTTCAAAGCTTTTCGGCCCTCGCCGCCTGGGACCGGGCCGGCATCGACGTGCCGCGCGTGGCGGTCAATTTCACCGCCGAGGATCTGGGCGCGCCGGACCTCGCCGACCGCATCGCCTGGGAACTCGACCGGTTCGACCTCGCCCCGTCCCGCTTGACGGTCGAAATCCTGGAAAGCGTGATCGCCGCGCCGGGAGACGAGGCGGTCGCGCGCTCGATCGCGGCGCTGGCCGATCTGGGCTGCGCGATCGACCTCGACGACTTCGGCACCGGCCATGCCTCGCTGGCCGCGCTCGGCCGCTTTGCCATCGGGCGGATCAAGATCGACCGCAGCTTCGTCGCCGGTATCGACACCGCCCGCCCGCGACAGGACATGGTTGCCGCGATCCTGGGCCTTGCCGACCGGCTGGGGCTCGACACCCTGGGCGAGGGCGTCGAGACGCTGGGCGAAAACGCCGCGCTGGCGCAGTTGGGCTGCGGTCACGTGCAAGGCCACGCCATCGCCCCGCCGCTGCCGTTCGCCGAGATGCTGGCCTGGACCATGAAACATCGCGAGAAACTGGCCCGCAGCACGCTCGGCGCCCCGCGCGCGCCACCACCATGCGGCGGGAAAACCGCTTGACCTCGCGGGCCTCAGTCTGTTGAACGACCCTCACGTTTCAAAGGACATGGTGGCGGCCCTTCATGGACGATCAGAACAAGAACCTCATTCTCGCGACGGCGCTCAGCTTTCTGGTGATCCTCCTTTGGTTCCTGCTCTTCCCGCCCGAAGAACCGGTGCAGGAAACCGGCACGGTCGAGTCCGTGGCCGAGACCACTACACCCGCGACACCGCAGGTCGCACCGCTGCCGCCCGCCGCCGCCCCCGCGACGGCAGACGCACCCGCGGACACCCCCGCCCGCGACAGGACCGCCGACGCCCCGCGCCTGGCCATCGAGACGCCGCGCCTGGCCGGTTCGATATCGCTTCTGGGCGGGCGCATCGACACGCTCTCGCTGAGCGACTACCAGGAAACACTCGATCCGAACTCGGACAATGTCGAGCTGCTGGCACCGGTGGGCAGCACCAAGCCCTATTACGCGCTTTACGGCTGGGCCCCGGCCGGACAGCTGGCCTATGAGGACGTGCCCGGCGCAAACACGACCTGGACGCTGGAATCGGGCGAAACGCTGACCGCGGACAGCCCTGTCACCCTGCGCTGGGACAACGGCAACGGCCTGATCTTCCGCCGCACCATTTCCGTTGACGACGAATACCTTTTCACGGTGATCCAGTCCGTGGAAAACACCACCGGCGAATCGGTGCGCCTGGCCCCTTACGGCATCGTCGCGCGCCATGGCCAGCCCGAGACGACGCGGTTTTTCATCCTTCACGAGGGCGTTGTGCGCCAGGTCGACGACGAGCTGGAGGAGATCGGCTATAAGGCCATGCCCGACATGGAACTGGTCCCCCGCGAGGCCGCCAACGCCGAGATCGCGCAGGTCGAGCAAAACGGCTGGGTCGGCTTTACCGACAAATACTGGATGACCACGCTGATTCCCCAGCCCGGTCAGCCCTTCACCTCGGTCGCCAAATATGTCGAGGCCGCCGATATCTACCAGGTGGAATCGCGCCTGCCGCCGGTCACCGTCGCCCCCGGCGAGGCCGCGCGGACCGAAACCATGCTGTTCGCCGGCGCCAAGGAATGGGAGGCGATTCAGGACTATCAGAAGGATCGGGGCATCTACCGCTTCATCGACTCGATCGACTGGGGCTGGTTCTTCTTTCTGACCAAGCCGATCTTCTGGATGCTGCACACGCTCAACGGGCTGATCGGCAACATGGGCTGGTCGATCATCGCGCTGACGATCATCATCAAGGCGCTGCTGCTGCCGCTGGCCTACAAGTCCTACACCTCGATGGCGAAGATGAAAGAGCTTCAGCCGAAGATGGAGGAGATCAAGGAGCGCGCCGGCGACGACCGCCAGAAACTGCAGCAAGAGATGATGGCGCTCTACAAGAAAGAGAAGGTGAACCCGGCCTCGGGCTGTTTGCCGCTCTTCCTGCAGATCCCGATCTTCTTCTCGCTCTACAAGGTGATCTTCGTCACGATCGAGCTGCGCCACGCCCCCTGGGTCGGCTGGATCAGGGACCTCTCGGCGCCCGACCCGTCGTCGATCCTCAACCTCTTCGGGCTGCTGCCCTGGGGCGTGCCCGACCCGGGCTCGATCTTCGCCATCGTCTCGCTGGGCGTGCTGCCGATTCTGCTGGGCATCTCGATGTGGCTGCAGCAAAAGCTGAACCCGGCCCCCACCGACCAGACCCAGGCGATGATCTTTGCCTGGATGCCGTGGGTCTTCATGTTCATGCTGGGCAACTTCGCCAGCGGCCTTGTGCTCTACTGGATTGCGAACAACACGATCACCTTTACCCAGCAATACGCGATCATGCGCAGCCACGGGTACAAGCCCGACGTGTTCGGCAACATCCTTTCGAGCTTCAGGAAATCGTCGAAATCGGGCGGAAGATGACCGCCCGCCTCGCGCAGATCTGGCGCCACCCGATCAAGGGGCACGGCGCCGAGACTCTGGACGAGGTGACGCTTGAAGCCGGGCGAACGATGCCGTGGGACCGCACCTGGGCAGTGGCGCACGAGGCGGCCAAGACCGATGGCCGCGGCTGGGCGCCCTGCGCCAATTTCTCGCGCGGGGCCAAGGCACCGCGGTTGATGGCCATCGCGGCGCGGCTGGACGAGGCCGCGGGGCGCATCACGCTGACCCATCCCGACCGGCCCGCCGTCACCTTCGACCCCGACAACGAGGCGGCGCTCTTCCTCGATTGGGTGGCGCCGCTGATGCCGGACGACCGCGCCGCCTCGGCCCGCATCGTCCGGGTGCCGGGGCGCGGCATGACCGACAGCGCGTTCCCCTCGGTCAGCCTGCTGGGCCTTGCATCGCTGCGCGCGCTTTCGGATGCCGCCGGCCGCACGCTTTCCCCCCTGCGGTTTCGGGGCAATTTCTGGGTCGAAGGGCTGGCGCCATTCGAGGAATTCGACTGGGTCGGCCGCCGGCTGCACCTGGGCGAGGCCGAACTGGAAGTGCGTGAGCGCATCGGACGCTGCATGGCCACCACCGTCGATCCCGCGACGGGGCGGCGCGACACAGACATCCTGGGCCTGCTGGACAGCCATTGGGGCCATACCGATCTCGGCGTCTATGCAGAGGTGGTCAAGGATGGGCGCGTCGCGCCGGGCGACGCGCTGGAGCCGGTATGAGCACGCTGCCCTTCCCGCTGGCCGCGCCGCCAGAGCCCGCCGCCGCAGAGCGCGGGCGCAAGCTTTTTGCCGGTCCGGTGGATTTTCTCAAGGGCGTCGTGGCGATGGAGGGCCTGCCCCCCGCCGACCGGCCGGAGATCTGTTTCGCGGGCCGCTCCAACGTGGGCAAATCGAGCCTGATCAACGCGCTGACCGGCCGCAAGGGGCTGGCGCGGGCGTCGAACACGCCGGGGCGGACGCAAGAGATCAACTTTTTCACATTGGGTGACAGCCATTACATGGTCGACCTGCCCGGCTACGGCTACGCCGAGGCGCCGGTGGCCGTGGTTGCGAAATGGCAACGGCTGCTCAAGGCCTATCTCGCCGGGCGCCAGACCCTGCGCCGCGCCTTCGTGCTGATCGACGCGCGGCACGGGGTTAAAGCGGCCGACGAGGATATCCTAGCCCTGCTCAACAGCTCGGCGGTGCCGTTCCAGGTGGTGCTGACCAAGGCCGACAAGGTGAAGGGCAAGGACCAGGACAAGGTGCTGGCCCAGGTGCGCGGTACGCTCGCCAAACACCCGGCGGCCTTTCCCGAACTGGTGCTTAGTTCGGCCGAAAAAGGCGACGGCATCGCCACTCTGCGGTCGATCATCGCCGGGATCGGCTGACATCCCGCGCCCAGGACTTTTCGAATTGTCCTGAAAAATCCTCACAGATTGTTTCGCGCAGCTCAGACATGCTGCCCGGCATTCACCTCGATCTCGGTTCCGGTGACGTAGGTGGATTCGTCCGAACAGAGGAAATGGATGACGCTGGCCACCTCTTCGGGCTGGCCCAGCCGCCCCAGCGGCAGCCCCGCCACGATCTTTTCCGTTCCCGGCGACAGGATCGAGGTTTCCACCTCGCCCGGCGCGATCGCGTTGACCCGCACGCCCAGCGGCCCGAAATCATGGGCCATCTCGCGGGTCAGCGCGGCCAGCGCCGATTTCGAGGTGGCATAGGCCGCCCCGGCGAAAGGATGCACCCGGCTGCCCGCGATAGAGGTGACGTTGACGATCGCCCCTTTGGCCGCGGTCAGCTCGTCCTTCAGCCCGCGGGCCAGAACCACCGAGGCAAAGAAATTCACGTTGAAAACATGGCCCCATGTGCGCAGATCGGTCGTCAGCGTGTTCAGCCGCGCGCCGTCCTCGTCCTTGGGCGAGATACCGGCATTGTTGACCAGCGCATGCAGCCTGCCGTCTGGCAGCTTGCTTTTCACCACTTCGATGGCCTGGACTGTCTTTTCGGCGTCGGCGAGGTCGATCTCTATATGGTTTGCCTCGCCGCCGGGCCAGGGGCAGCGTTCGTCAAAAGGCTGACGCGAACAGGTGAGCACCCGCCACCCCTCGGCCGAGAACCGTTTGACCGTGGCATGGCCGATGCCCCGGCTTGCCCCGGTCAACAACAGGATCTTCTGCTCCATCGCGCATTTCCCTTCCACTCGGCAGCCTATCCGACCGCCCGTACCTGACAACGCCCCTTGGCACCGCCGCCCCCGCGGGCTAACAGACGGCCCAGATTCTGGACAGAGAAGATGAAAAAGCAGACCGCCATGAACCGCGACTGGATCGCCACCGCCCGGACGCTCTCTGAGGCGCTTCCCTACCTGCAGCGCTACACCGGCGCAATCGTGGTGATCAAGTTCGGCGGCCACGCGATGGGCGACGATGCCGAAATGGAGAGCTTTGCCCGCGACGTGGTGCTGATGCGCCAGGTCGGGGTGAACCCGGTGATCGTGCATGGCGGCGGGCCGATGATCAACGAGATGCTGGCCAAGCTGGGCGTCGAATCGGCCTTCGTGAACGGCAAGCGCGTGACCGATGCCGCCACCGTCGAGGTGGTCGAGATGGTGCTGTCGGGCCGCGTGAACAAGCGCATCGTGCAGGCGATCAACAGCCAGGGCGGCAAGGCTGTCGGGCTGTCGGGCAAGGATGCCGGGATGATGGTCTGCAACCAGACCGACCCGGCGCTGGGGTTCGTCGGCACGCCGGCCGAGATGAACCCCGCCGTGCTGCACCAGCTTTTCGAGGCGGGGATGATCCCGGTCGTGGCGCCGCTGGGCTCGGGGCGCGCGGGCGAGACATTCAACGTCAACGGCGATACCGCCGCCGGGGCGGTGGCCGCCGCGCTCAAGGCAGACCGGCTGCTCTTGCTGACCGATGTCGCCGGGGTCAAGGACGCCTCGGGCGAGGTGGTGACCGAGCTGACGCCGGAACACATCGCCGAACTGACCGAGGCCGGCGTGATCGCCGGCGGCATGATCCCCAAGACCGAAACCGCGCTGGCGGCGATCGCGGGCGGGGTGCGCGCGGTGGTCATCCTCGACGGGCGGGCGCCCAATGCCTGCCTGCTGGAGCTTTTCACCGATCACGGTGCCGGGTCGCTGATCCGCCGGAAATAGCGGCGCGCATATGGGCCGGCGCCGCGGCGCCGGCCACGCGAAACGGTGATTAGGACCTGGCCGCGCCATGCGCTATGATGACCCCATGGATTACCCCCCCTATACCCGCGCCGAGCGCCGATCCGATGCGGTGGTGCATGTCGCCGGCCTTGCCACCGTCGCCGTCGGCGTGCCTGGGCTGATCGTGCTGGCCGTGGTGATGCGCGGCGACAGCGCGGCGATTTTCGGCACATCGGTCTACGGCGCGGCGCTGCTGGCCATGATCCTGTGCTCGGCGCTTTATCACATGGTGCCGCACGCCGGCTGGAAAGGCATCCTGCGCCGGCTCGACCACTCCGCGATCTATTGGAAAATCGCGGGCACCTACACGCCTTTCACGCTGTTGTCGGGCGGGCACGGCGCCGCGCTGGTGGCCGGGCTTTGGGCCGCGGCGGCGGCGGGGACGGGGATGCGGGTGCTGGCACCGGGCCGGTTCCGCTGGGCCTCGCTTGCGCTTTACCCCGCCATGGGCTGGGCTGGCGCCGTCGCGGGCTGGAGCCTTTTCGCCACGCTCTCGGGCGCGGTGATGGCGCTGGTGGTCGTCGGGGGCGTGATCTACACCGCCGGCATGGTCTTCTTCCTTTGGGAGAAGCTGCCCTTTCACAACACGATCTGGCACGTGTTCGTTCTGGTCGCCAGCGTGATCTTCTTCGCCGCGGTCTCGCTGCATGTGATCGACACGGCCGCGCTGGCCTGACCGCGGCGATCTTTATCCTACACTTACGCATCTTGCCCGTTACTATGGACGGGGGGACAGCAAGTTGCGCATTTTCATCGGCTTTCTTTCGATTCTGCTCGCGGCGGTGGCGCTGTGGTTTCTCAGCCGCGATCTGGTGCCGCCCAAAAGCGTGCGTTTCGCCGCCGGGGCCGCGGGCGGCGGCTATTACGCCATCGCCGAGCGCTATCGCGCCCGTCTTGCACGCGACGACATCGACATGGAAATCGTCGAAACGTCCGGCTCGGTCGAGAACGCCGCCCTTCTGGGCGAACGCCGCGTGGATGTGGCGCTCTTGCAGGGGGGGATTGCGGCACCGGAGGGCACCGAGACGTTGGGCGCGATGTTCTACGAGCCGCTTTTCGTCTTTGCCCGACGGGACGCCGAAGTGCCCGCCAACCCCGGCCGCTGGGCGGAGCTGACCATCGCGGCGGGCGCGCCGGGGTCGGGCACCACCGCGGCCTTCGATGCGCTGGAACGCGCCGCCGGCCACGCGCCCGGCGCCAACCGCCGCCTGCCGCTGAGCGGGGCCGAGGCCGCCGACGCGCTGCTTCGGGGCGAGGCCGACCTGGCGGTGTTCGTGGCCCCGCTGAGCGCGCCGTACCTTGCCCCGCTCTTTGCCGAAGAAGGGGTGGGCCTGCTGCAGCTTGAGCATATCACGGCACTTTCGCGCCGGATGCCGCAGGCCGAAGCCATCACCCTGCCCGCCGCGGGCGTGTCATTTGCGCCGGTCGTGCCGCCCGAAGATCTGCGGATGCTCGGCATGGTCGCCAACCTGGTGGCCGACGAGAGGCTGCACCCGTCGCTGGCCGATCGGCTGGCAATGGCAGCGCGCGACATCCACGGCGCCGCCGACGCGATCACCCGGACGCGCCAGTTCCCCTCGGCCGAGGCGGGCGCGCTGCCGGTTGACGCCTACGCCGCCACGCTGATCCGGCAGGGCCCCAGCCCGCTGCAGGACGTGCTGCCCTATTGGGTGGTTGCCCAGGTCAACCGTTTCGCCATCCTGCTGCTGCCGATCCTGTTCATCCTGTTGCCGCTCGTCCGGGCATTGCCCGGGGTCTACTCGTGGCGGATGCGGCGCCGGGTTTTCCGCTATTACCCGATGATCCGGGCCATCGACATGGCCGCGCGCAAGGCCACGGAGGCCGAAACCCTAACCGAGCTGGAACGCCGCCTGGAAGCAATCGACGAGGACGTGGCCGAGATGACGCTGCCGCCGCCCTACCGCGACCGGGCCTATACCGCGCGGCTGCATATCGACCTCGTGCGGCAGCGCATCGACAGCAAATTGCAGCGCTTCTGAAAAAACGTCACGGGACAATCGGGCGCAATTGAATTTCTTGATGATTCGGGCATACTGAACGGCATTGTGGAACCAGGGGCAGAGAGCGGGCAAACCGCCGCACGCCCCGCACGGATCGAGGCAGAGATCATGAAAAAACTCGCGTATGCGGCGGCGTTGTCCGTTCTGGCTGTGTCCGCCGCCCAAGCCGGCCCCATCGAGCGGGCCTGCCTGCAATCGGATCGCTCCAACGGATCGCGCAGCCTTTGCGGCTGCATTCAGGATGCCGCCAATCTGACGCTGACCGGCGCCGACCAGCGGTTCGCCGCAAAATTCTTCCGCGACCCGCATCAGGCGCAGGTCGTGCGCCAGTCCGACAACACCAGCCACGAGGCATTCTGGCAGCGCTACAAACGTTTCGGCACCACCGCAGAGGCGTTCTGCGGCTGACAGGTGATGAGCGGCGGGGAAGATCAGCTTTACACACCCTTGAATGTGCCCAAGCCGCTCGGCGCGAATATCTGGGTCGTGGACGGGCCGTCGGTTTCATTCTACGGAATGCCCTTCCCGACCCGGATGACGGTGCTGCGGGTGTCCGGCGGGCTGTGGGTGCATTCGCCGATCGCCCCCGAGGAGGGTTTGCTGGCGGCGCTGGACAAGCTGGGGCCCGTGCGGTGGCTGATCGCGCCGAACCCGCTTCATTACCTGCATATCGGCGCATGGGCCAAGCGATTCCCCGATGCTGTGGTCTGGGCGGCGCCCGGCGTCGCCGCGCGCTCGGCGCATCACGGGCTCGATTTTCCGGTGCACAGGGTGCTGAGCGACAGGCCGCATTCAGACTGGACCGGGCTGATCCGCCAGAAGCTGATCCCCGGCCACGACCTGTTGCAAGAGGTCGTCTTTTTTCACGACGCGACCAAAAGCCTGATCCTGACCGACCTGATCGAGAATTTCGAGCCCGGCAAGCTGGGCCGCTTCATGAAGCTCGCCACCTGGATCGGCGGCGTTCAGGCGCCCCATGGCGGCACACCGCGCGACGCCAAGCTGACCTGGCGCGACAAGCCCGCCGCGGCGGCGGCGATTGGCGAGGTAATCGGCTGGGGCCCCGAGCGCGTGATCATGGCCCATGGCAAGATCATCGAGGAAGACGCGGTCGGCGAGCTTGAGCGCGCCTTCGCCTGGCTGTCCTAGCCACGCGCCTCAAGATGGGCGACCAGCCCGCGCGCGGCATCTTCGATCAGCTCGAACACCAGGTCGAACCCGCCTTCGTAATAAGGGTCGGGCACCTCGTCGCGCAGGCTGTCGGCATAATCCAGGAAGAGATGTACCGGCGTCTCGTCGCCCGCCGGCCGCATCCGTTCCAGCGCGGCCAGGTTCGACCGGTCCATGGCGAGGATCAGATCGAAGCGGCCGAAATCGGCGGGGCGCACCTGCGCGGCGCGCAGCGCGCCGATGTCATAGCCGCGCCGCGCCGCCTCGGCCTGCGCGCGGGCGTCGGGCGGCTCGCCCAGATGCCAGCCGCCGGTGCCGGCGCTCTCGATCTCGACATTGAGCCCGGCCTCGCGCGCAAGGCGCGTGAACACCCCTTCGGCGGTGGGCGAGCGGCAGATATTTCCAAGGCAGACAAAGAGGATGCGATGGGTCACGCGTGGCCGTCTCCCGTTGTTTCGAACCGGGCCCAGAAAACCGCAAAGCGCAGCGCACGGCAAGCCAGGCCCTTGGCAGGCCCCCCGGCACGGCGTTAGCCTCGGGCGCATGAGCGCACGCATCGTGATCCTGACCGGGGCCGGCATCTCGGCCGAAAGCGGGCTTGGCACCTTCCGCGACGAAGGCGGCATCTGGAGCCAGTACGACCTGGCCGAGGTCGCCACGCCCGAAGGATTTGCCGCCGACCCCGCGCTGGTGCACACGTTCTACAACGCGCGGCGCAAGAACGCCGCCGAGGCGATCCCGAACGCGGCGCATGCCGCGCTCGCCCGGCTCGAGGCGGAACGGCCCGGCGAGGTGCTGATCGTCACCCAGAATATCGACGACCTGCACGAGCGCGCCGGCAGCCGCACCGTGCTGCACATGCATGGCACGCTGCGCGCGGCGACCTGCGCCGCCTGTGGCCATGGCTGGGATGCGCCCCCTGTGATGCACGCCGAAGACGCCTGCCCCGGCTGCGGCGCGCCGGCGACCCGCCCCGACATCGTCTGGTTCGGCGAGTTTCCCTACCACATGGACGACATTTGGGAGGCCCTGCGCGGGGCCGAGGTTTTCGTGTCGATCGGGACCTCGGGCAGCGTCTATCCCGCCGCCGCCTTCGTGCAGGATGCGGCGCGCGCGGGCGCCCTAACGCTGGAGCTCAACCTCGAGCCGTCCGAGACGCGCAGCTATTTCACCGAGGCGCGCCATGGCAAGGCCAGCGAGATCGTGCCCGCCTGGGTCGACGAGATGCTGGCCGGGCGCTGGCCCTGAGGCGCGCGCCTCAGCCCGCGGTTTTCAGATCGCGGATCAGCGCGTCGAGGTCGCCCCGCCGCCGGTCGAGCATCGCGCCGATCTCGGTGCGCTCGGTCGCCAGCATGTTGACGCCTTCGATGTAGAGGTTGAAAAACAGGTTCCGGCCGCTTTTGTCCGACACCAGAAAGGTGACGTCGAAGGGCGATTCGCCCCGCAGGTAGGCGGTGGTCTTGACCTCGTAAAAGCTCTTGACCGGGCGCGCGTCGTTCACCTCCAGCTTGCCGCCGATGAACTCGCGGAAGCGCTTGCCGTATTTGCGCGAGATATAGCCGCGGAAGGCATCGGTAAAGGCGCGCATCTGCGCCGCGCTGGCCTGTCGCGCGGCCACACCCAGCGCGCTGCGGGCAATGATCTGCACATCGGCGTAACGGGTGAAAATCCGTTCGAAATCGGCAAACATCTGCGCCTCGGACCGGCGCGAGTTTATGACCGAATTGATATCGGCCACGACCTGGTCGATCAGGTCGCGCGCCTGGGACGTGGTCAGGGCAGCGAGCGGCCCGGCAAGGCTCAGGGCGGTGCCCCCGGCGGCAAGGCCGGCAAGCACGCTGCGGCGGCTGGGGTTATTGCGCATAGGGGTCCTCATAGGGGTCGGAGTAGTCGGGCCGGTCATAGTCGGGCTGGGCATCGTCGCCGCCCAGCTCGTACCGGCGGTTCTGCAGGTAGAGCGCGCGGGCCTGGGCATAGCTGTCGGCGCTGTCGTAGAGGATCGAATCGATCGTGTCAGCGTATTCGTAGCGGTCGCCCAAAAGCTTGACGTAGGACGCGCCCGTCTTGACGCCGCGCTCGCCGGCCGGAAGCGCGCGACCCAGCGGGTCGAGGGCGAAATCGACGATCTTGCCGACCACGTCGCGCTCGGTCGAGGGGCCGAGAAGCGGCAGCTCGACATAGGCGCCCTCGCGCACGCCCCAGACATGCAAGGTTCCCCCGAAATCGGCCTCCCGCTCATACAGGCGGATGCTGTCGGCCGGGTCGAGAACGCCGCCCAGCCCGATGGTGCTGTTGAACAGGAAACGGCCCGAGTTCTGCAGCGCCTCTCCCGGACGGGCCTGCAAGAGGTTGTTCACCACCATGCCGGGCAGCGCGAGGTTGTCGGCGAAATTCGACACGCCCCGGCGCACCGGCGCGGGCAAAACCGTGCCGTAGGTCTGCGATGTGGGGCGCAGAACACTCCGGTCGACGGATTTGTTGAAGCGGTGCACCTGTCGATTGCTCGCTTCGTAGGGGTCGGTGAACTCGGACGTGGGGTCGGTCGCCGCGCAGCCGGCCAGGAGGGCGAGCGCCGCAACGGCGGCCAGGCGCAACGAAGGGGTGAAATATGAACGGGCCAATGAACTGCTCTTCTCGGACATTCGGGTATCAATATAGGGCTGTCCGGGCGGGAACCCCAGAGATTGCGCCACGGTCATCTGCCGAATACAACTTTGCCCGGCGAAATGCCACCGGCGAGGCGCGACTACCGCTCATTGCCGCGCCGCGCAGCGTTTCGAGCACAGCATGGATTTTTCCGGTTTCAGCGCGGGACGCGCAAGGGTAGCGTCTGGCCCAACCCCGACCCAAGGAGCAATGCGATGAGTGGACAATTCGAGGCACGCCTGGCCGAACTGGGCGTCACCCTGCCCGATGCACCGGCGCCGGCCGCCAACTACGTGCCCTACGTGATAACGGGCAACCTTGTCTTCGTCTCGGGCCAGATCTCGATGGCCGATGGTGCCTTCATCACCGGCAAGCTGGGCGTGGACATGGATGTCGAGGCCGGCGCCGCGGCGGCGCGGACCTGCGCCATTGGCCTGCTGTCGCAGGTCAAGGCGGCCTGCGGCGGCGATCTCGATCGGTTGGTGCGCGTGGTCAAGCTGACGGGCTTCGTCAATTCCACCGCCGATTTCGGCGATCAGCCCAAGGTGGTCAACGGCGCCTCCGATTTCCTGGTCGAGGCGCTGGGAGAGGCCGGACGACATTCGCGCTCGGCGGTCAGCGCCGCGTCGCTGCCCTTCGGTGTGGCGGTCGAGATCGAGGGGATCTTCGAGATCGCATGACCGCGCTGCCGCCGGCCTTCCTTGCCGCGCCCATCGCCCACCGCGCGCTGCACGACCGCGCGGCGGGGCGGCCCGAGAACTCGCTCGCCGCTGTCCGCGCGGCGGTGGCGGCGGGCTATGGCATCGAGATCGACATCCAGCCCTCGGCCGACGGCGTGCCGATGGTGTTTCACGACGCCGACCTGGCGCGGCTGACGGGCGCAGCGGGCGCAGTCTCGGCCCGCCCCGCGGCCGAGCTTTCCGAGCTGCCGCTTTTGGGCGGCGACGAGGGCATCCCGACGCTGGAGGCGGTGTTGGAAACGGTCGCGGGCCGGGTGCCCATTCTGATCGAGATAAAGGACCAGGACGGCGCGTTGGGCCGCGACGTGGGCGCGCTGGAACGCGCCGTGGCGAAGGTGCTGGGGGACTATGATGGCGATGTCGCGCTGATGTCGTTCAACCCCCACTCCGTCATCGCCTTGGCCGAGGCCGCGCCGGACCGGCCCCGCGGCCTGACCACCTGCGCCTTCGAGGCCGAGAACTGGCCCGGCCTGCCTGCCGCCACCCGCGAAACCCTGCGCGGTATTCCCGATTACGACCGGGCGGGGGCCTGTTTCATCAGCCACCGCTGGTCCGACCTCGCCCGCCCCCGCGTGGCCGAGTTGAAAGCGCAGGGCGCGGCTGTGCTGTGCTGGACAGTGCATGACGAAGCCGAAGAGGCACAGGCCCGCGAGGTGGCGCAGAACATCACCTTCGAGGGCTACGCGCCGTCAGCGCCTTGACCGAGCCGGGGGCCACGCCATCTCAAACCCCATGGCGGACGCGGCGCGGATGAACGAGACACAGGTGGAAATCGAGGTGCTGTCCTCGCTGTCGCAGGTCGCGGCGGCAGAATGGGACGCCTGCGCCTGCCCCGAGGCCGCCGAGGGCGGACGCCCCGAAGACCCGTTTACCACCCACCGCTTTCTGAAAGCCCTAGAAGACAGCGGTTCGGTCGGGCCCGGCACCGGCTGGGAGCCGCGCTATCTGCTGGCCCGCAAGGCTGGCACCCCCATCGCCGCCGCGCCGCTTTACGCCAAGGGCCACAGCCAGGGCGAGTATATCTTCGACCACAACTGGGCCCACGCCTACGAGCGCGCGGGCGGGCGCTATTACCCCAAGCTGCAGATCGCGGTGCCCTTCACCCCCGCCACCGGGCGGCGCTTTCTGGTGCGCCCCGGCCACGAGGCGCTGGGCCAGGCGGCGCTGGTCGAGGCGGCGGTGCGGCTGGCCGCCGAGAACCGGCTCTCCTCGGTTCATGTCACCTTCTGCACCGGGGACGAGGCCGCGGCGGGCGTCGAGATGGGGCTTCTTCATCGCGTCAGCCAGCAATTTCACTGGGAAAACGCCGGCTATCCAGATTTCGACGCCTTTCTCGCCAGTCTCTCGTCGCGCAAGCGCAAGAACATCCGCAAGGAGCGCGCGACGGCCCAGGCGTTCGGCGGCACCATCCGGCAACTGACCGGCGACGCGATCGAGCCCGCCCATTGGGATGCCTTCTGGCATTTCTACCAGGACACCGGCGCGCGGAAATGGGGCACGCCCTACCTGACCCGCGCGTTTTTCGACATCGCCCACGAAACGCTGGCCGACGACATCCTGCTGGTGATGGCCGAGCAGGGCGGCAGCCCCGTTGCCGGCGCACTGAACATGATCGGGCGCAGGCGGCTTTACGGCCGTTACTGGGGCTGCACAGAGGATTACCCCTGCCTGCATTTCGAATGCTGCTACTATCAGGCCATCGACTACGCGATTGACCACGGACTGGAAACGGTCGAGGCCGGCGCGCAAGGCAGCCACAAGCTCGCCCGCGGCTACCTGCCGGTGCCGACCCATTCGCTGCACTGGGTCGCCGACGACGGCTTCCGCGAGGCCATCGCGCAATACCTCAGGGCCGAACGTGCGGCGGTGGACGAGGAAATCGAGGTGCTGACCGCCTACGGCCCGTTCCGCAAGACCGACATGGAGGATCACACATGACCGACAAGCTGACCAAGGCCGAGCGCGAAACCGACCTCGCGCCACTTCTGCAAAATGGTTGGAGCCTGGCCGACGGCCGCGACGCCATCGCCAAGACCTTCGTTTTCAAGGATTTCGTCGAGGCCTTCGGCTTCATGACACGCGCGGCGCTGCACGCGGAAAAGCTGAACCACCATCCCGAGTGGTCGAACGTCTACAAGACGGTCGAGGTCGTGCTGACAACCCATGACGCGGACGGGCTGTCAGCGAAGGACGTGGACCTGGCCAAGCGCATGGACGCGCTGGCCTAGATCGCCGCCAGCAACTCTTCGCCCGTGGACAGGTTGCATTCGCCGGGCGCGTCGACCTGCGCCACGGTCACCACCCCGTCCTCGACGAGCGCGGCATAGCGGTTCGACCGGCCGATCAGGCCGATCGCCGGGGCACTGAACTCCATGCCCAGCGCATGGGTCAGCTTGCCCTCGGAATCGCCCAGAAAGCTGATCCCCGCGGCCTTTCCCCCGGTCGCTTCGGCCCAGGCGTTCAGCGCGAAGGGGTCGTTGACCGCGATGCACACGATCTCGTCCACGCCCTTGCCGCGAAACGCGTCTGCGGTGCGGATAAAGCTAGGCAGGTGGGCCGACGTGCAGCCCCGCGTGAACGCCCCCGGCAGGCCGAAGACGACCACCTTGCGGCCCTTGAGCACCTCGGCCAGTTGCACTGTCTCGGGGCCCTCGACCCCCACCCGGGTCATTGTCACATCCGGCAGACGGTCGCCTTTGGAAATCGTCATGGCTCTCCCTGTTCGCGTTGCCATTTCACCTCAGGCGCATGTAGGTTTCACCACCGGACAGACCAGAGCAAAGGGGCCTCGCATGTCGCATATCGTGATCGTCGGTGCCGGGCAGGCCGGTGCCGCGATGGCCGCGAAACTCAGGGCGCTGGGGTTCGGCGGCACCGTGACACTGATCGGCGAAGAGTCGGTGCCGCCCTACCAGCGCCCGCCGCTGTCCAAGAAATACCTCCTGGGCGAGCTGGCCGAGGAACGGCTCTACCTCCGCCCCGAAAGCTTTTACGCCGAGAACGGGATCGAGCTGCGCCTGTCGGACACCGCCATCGCCATCGACCGCGCCGACCGGCGGATCATCGCCGGGGGCGAAGCAATCGGCTATGACCATCTCGCGCTGACCACCGGTGCCGTGCCGCGCCGCCTGTCGGGCGCCCTGGGGGGCGAGTTGGCGGGGGTACACGTGGTCCGCACGCTGGCCGATGTCGATGCCATGGCGCCGGCCTTTCGGCCCGGCGCAAGGGCGCTGATCGTCGGCGGCGGCTATATCGGGCTCGAGGCCGCGGCGGTGGCCGCCAGCCGGGGCCTGTCGGTCACGTTGACCGAGGCCACGCCGCGCATCCTCGGCCGCGTCGCCGCGCCCGAGACCGCCGCCTATTTCCGCGATCTGCACCGTGCACGGGGGGTCGACCTGCGCGAGGGCACCGGGCTGACCCGGCTATTGGGCGACACCCGGGTGAGAGGGGCCGAACTGGGCGACGGGACCGAACTGGAGCTCGATCTCGTCATCGTCGGCATCGGCGTGACGCCGGCGACCGAACTGGCCGAAACCGCCGGGCTGCGCGTCGAGAACGGTATCGCGGTGGATGCCATGGGCCGCACGTCAGACCCGCTGATCTGGGCGGCGGGCGATTGCACCAGCCTGCCCTATCGCGGCGCGCGCATCCGGCTGGAGAGCGTGCAAAACGCCATCGACCAGGCCGAGGCCGTTGCCGCCAACATGCTGGGCGCCGAGACGCCCTATCTGCCCCAGCCGTGGTTCTGGTCCGACCAGTACGATGTCAAGCTGCAGATCGCGGGGCTGAACACGGGCTATGACCGGGTGGTCCTACGCCCCGGCGCGCGCGCGGGCAGCGTCAGCCACTGGTATTTCGCCGGCGCCACCCTGCTGGCCGTCGACGCGATGAACGACCCGCGCGCCTACATGATCGCCAAGCGCCTGATCGAGGCCGGCCGCTCGCCCGACGCCGCGCGCATCGCCGACCCGGCAACCGACCTCAAGGGGCTGATCGCGGCGTGAGGATCATCGCGGGCAGTCACCGGGGCCTGACCCTCGCCGCGCTGGGCAAGGGCGATGCCGGCGCGCATCTGCGCCCGACCACCGACAGGGTGCGCGAAAGCCTGTTCAACCTGCTCTTGGGCGGGCGCTACGGCGACCCGGTCACCGGTGCGCGCGTGCTCGACCTCTTCGCCGGCACCGGGGCGCTGGGGCTCGAGGCGCTGTCGCGCGGCGCGGCGCATGTCACCTTCGTCGATACCGGGGCCAAGGCGCGCGCGATGATCGGCGAAAACGTCGCCCGCTGCCGCGCCGAGGGCGCGACAACGATCGTCCGGCGCGACGCAACGCGGCTCGCCGCGGCGCCCGGCGCGCCCTTCGACCTGGTCTTCCTCGATCCGCCCTACGGCAAGGGGCTGGGGGAAAAGGCGCTGGCCGCGGCGATCGCGGGGGGCTGGATCGCGCCGGACGCCCTGGTGGTGTGGGAGGAAAGCGCCGGGATCGTGCCGCCCGAGGGTCTCTGCCTCGTCGACAGCCGCCGCTATAGCGACACGACCATCGCGCTGCTGCGCGCCTGCTGAGCCGCGCGGCTTGTGCCCGCGCGTACGCACCCCATCTTTGTGGAACCGATGACAGACCCCGCCGCCGATACCGCCCTGATCGAGGCCGCCCGCGCCTATTTCGCCACGCGACGCGCGCGCGTGGACGAATTCTCGCGGCGCCGGTTCGGGCTGCGCGGCTCGCTGACGCTGCACCGACACGCATTGGGCTGGGACATCGTCAAGGCGCCGCTCAACGTCGGGCTGTCTCCAGTCCTGATCGCCGCGCGCCTCGGCGCCTGGGGCGCCGGGCGCCTGGGCGCGCGCCGGCTGGCCTTCTGGCTCGCCACCCGGCGCATCCTGTTGCCCACCGCTGTCGGCCTGGCGACCGAGCGCGCCATCGTGGTGGACCTCTTGGAACTTCCCTGGGCGGGCCCCGGCGGGACCAGCCGGCGCGACGCCCTGGCCGAGGCGATGCTGGCCGAGCCCCGGCTTGCCGCCCTCGTCGGCCGCCACGCCGGGGCCCCCGGCCAGGCGGCACGCGCGCTCAACGATTATGCCGGCACCCGCTCGGCCGTGGCCGAGATGACCACGGCGCTGGGCACCATGGGCGCAGGCGCCGTGGCTTTCCAGACGCTCACCCCCGGCGTCGTCTCCTTCGCGCCCGGCCTCGCGGCCGTGCTGGCCCATCAGGCCGCCATCGCCGCCTTCCCGCTCGGCGGGCTGGCGGGGTCGCTCTGGTACGGGGCGTTCCCGACGGCCACGCCCCTCTGGCTCCTCGCGGCGCTGACGCTCGGACTGGTGGCGTTCGGCGCCCTTGTCGCGGCCTTCGCGGGCGTGATCGCCGACCCGGTCCAAACCGCGCTCGGCCTGCACCAGCGCCGGCTGCACCGGCTGATCGATGCCATGGAAGACAGCTTCACGGGCGAAGGCCGCCGCGCCTTTGCCGCGCGCGAGCATTACCTTGCGCGGCTGCTGGACCTCAGCGATGCCGGGCTCGCCGCGCTCAGGGCGTTCGGCGGATAGCGCAGCGCCGCTGGTCCGGAAGAGATGGGTATTTTCACCAAGAAGAAGCCCCTGCATCTTCTTCTTGGCCCAAATACCCAGATGCCGGACCGCGGCCAGGGGCGCGGCGCCGGGGGCTCAGACCGCCTGGAACATCGGAAAGGTCACGCCCAGCGCCCAGGCCAGGAAAAGACCCAAGCCCAGCCCGGCGCCCGCGGGCCGGGCCGTGGCGCGGCCGACCCAGCCGCCCATCATCCCGAAGAGCAGGAAAAAGACCAGCACGATCGGCAGGATGATCAGCAGGAAGAACAGCCGCTCGAAATCCAGCGCGACGGCGAGGCCGAGCGAGACGAGGAAGGCGCCGCGCGCGGTCAGGCTGCGCCACAGGGGCGCGCGGCCACCCTCGACCATCAGCGCATCGGACAGCATGAAGGGGATCGTGCCCGCGGCCATCGCCGCGATGATCAGGCCGCGCACCGGGATCGGGTAGAACGAGGTCACGTATCGGTCCATCGCCAGGCCGAAGATGCCGATGCCGTAAAAGGCCACCAGCGCCGCGAGCACGAGGATGCGCCACGCCTCGGCCCGGCCGGGCCAGCGCACCTCGCCCCACCAAGCCAGCAGGGCCAGCACCAATGCGCCGTAAAGCGCGAAATGCACCGCCAGGTAGTCGGCCACCAGCACTGGCAGGAATCGCGTCTCGAAAGGCGCCAGCATCAGCGGCACCGCCAGCGCGGGCAGCGCGGCCGCGACCAGGAATCGCCGGCGCGACAGCGGCACCGGGCGCGGCGCGTGGGTGCGGTCGCGCAGCCGCGCCAGCGGCCAGCCCAGCGCCACGATGCCGGCGAGCAAGAGCACGATCCAGCCGCCCATCTGGGGTACCGGCCCGTCGCTCGACCGGCCGAAGGTCGCATCGAGCCAGGCACGGGCCTCCCGCAGGGTGGTGGGCGCGTAGATCACGCCCACATGTTCCACGTGCGGGGCCAGCAGGGCGCGCCGCCCCGTGCCCTCGGCCGGGTCGCCGACGGTCTGGCCCAGCTCCGCCGCGGGGTCGGCCATCTGCAGCGCGGAGCGCGCGTCGGCGACCAGCCGCCCCTCCCACGCGCCATTCACCACCAGGAGGTTGCGCGGCTCATTCGCCGTCACCCCGTCATCGGACGCCGCGATGCCGACGGTTGCGGCGATGCGGTCGTCCTCGGGCGCCTGGCGGACCGCGATGTAGCTGCCCATGGAATGCCCGAGGACCGCCAGCCGCCCGTCGGCCCAGGGCTGGGCGAGCGCCGCGTCGGTGACGCGCCGGGTTTCGGCCATCAGCAACAGCGCGGTGCCCTCGGGGCTGGCAAGGTCGCCCGACATCGGCACCGGGTTGCGCCCGTGCCCCTCGAAATCGAAGGCGACCGCGGCATAACCCGCGCGCGCCAGCATCAGCGAACTGGCCTGCATCAAGGGCCGCGACCCGGCAAAGCCGTGCAGCACCAGCACGACCGGCGCGGGCGGCGCGTCCTTCAGGCGGTAGACGGTGGCCGGCGTGGTGCCGGTGCCCGGCACGCGCTCTATCGTGATACCGGCGCGCTCGGCCTCGAGCTGCCAGACCGACAGCGCGATGGCGGCAAGCGCGAGGATGGCGACGGCCCAGCGCGCAGGGGTCAGACGCCAGCCGAAGCGGTGAGGGTTGGCTGTCTCGGGAGTCATGGCCTGCGGCGTCCTTCTGCTCTGCCTCTGCGCGTGTGCGTCACATCTAGCATGCGGCGCGCAGAGGTCAGGCCCGGCGCGGCCAATACCGGCGGCGTCGCGGCGTCAGGTCGCGTAGGTCGGGTGGAACAGTCCCGCCGGCGAGTGGGTGAACACCTCGCAGCCATCGGCCGTCACCCCGATCGAATGTTCGAACTGCGCCGATAGCGACTTGTCACGGGTCACCGCCGTCCAGTCGTCGGACAGGACCTTGGTCTCGGGGCGGCCCAGGTTCACCATCGGCTCGATGGTGAAGAACATGCCTTCCTCCAGCGCGGGGCCCATGCCCGAACGGCCGTAATGCAACACGTTGGGCGGCGCGTGGAACACGCGCCCCAGCCCGTGGCCGCAGAAATCGCGCACGACGCTCATGCGGTGGGCCTCGACATGGCTCTGGATGGCGTGGCCGATATCGCCGAACGTGTTGCCGGGCCGAACCGCCTCGATCCCCTTCATCAGCGCGTCGTGGGTGACCTGGATCAGCCGCTCGGCCTTGCGCGACAGCTTTCCGGCCACGTACATCCGCGAGGTGTCGCCGTACCAGCCATCGACGATCACGGTGACGTCGATATTCAGGATGTCGCCGTCCTTGAGAAGCTTTTCGCCGGGAATGCCGTGACAGACCACGTGGTTGACCGAGATGCAGCTTGCATGGCGGTAGCCCTTGTAGCCGATCGTGGCCGAGGTCGCCCCCGCCTCGTCGACCATGCGGGTGATCGCCTCGTCAAGCTCGCCCGTGCTCCGGCCGGGCACGACGAGAGGGGCCATCGCGTCGAGGATCTCGGCGGCCAGCCGGCCGGCCTGGTGCATCCCCGCGAAATCGGCCCTGTCATAGATCCGGATGCCATCCTTGGTCAGGCGGCCGCGCGTCTTGTCGTCCAACGTCTGCTCCTTGGCTTTTCCTGACGTTAGATAAAGCGCATTGCGGTTATTTGCCAGAGGGGGGCTAGGGCTGCGGCGCAAGGTCCACGGGCATGTGATCGGCCAGCGTGACCCTCTCGGGCGAGATGTCGGTGCCATAGCACAGCATCTCGACGCCGGCCTCACGCGCCGCGCGGGCGGCCGTTGCATAGGCGGGGTCGAGATCGGCGGCCAGGCGCAGGCGCGCGCAATCGCTGCGCTGGACGAGATAGAGCACCGCCGCCCGGTGCCCCGCGCCCGCCATCGCGGCCAGGTCGGCCATGTGCCGCGCGCCGCGGGCGGTGACGCTGTCGGGAAACTCGGCCCAGTCATCGGCGCGCCTGAGATGCACGTTCTTGACCTCGAGGTAGAAATCGGGCCGGCCTGCGCCGGTCAGCAGGAAATCGACGCGGCTTTTCTGCCCGTATTTCACCTCTGGCCGCACGCTGTCGTAACCTGCCGCCTCGGCGATGCGGCCGTCGGCCAGCGCCTCGGCCACCACGCGGTTGGGCAGGCCCGCGTCGATCCCGGCCCAGTGTCCACCCGGCAATTCGGCCAGCCGCCAGGCGTAGTTCAGCTTGCGCCGCGGGTCGTCGTTGGGCTCCAGCCAGATCGGCGTGCCGGGCGCCTTGAGCCCCAGCATCGCGCCGGGGTTTGGGCAATGGGCCGTGACCTCGCGCCCGTCTTCCAGCCGCGCGTCGGCGAGAAAGCGTTTGTAGCGGCGCACCAGCGTCGCCCGAACGAGAGGGGTTTGAAAGCGCATGGTGCGGTCCTATACCGGGCCGGTAGGGGCGACAAGGAGGGCACGATGGGCAACCCGGAAGCGGCCATGCTGGTGATCGGAGACGAGATCCTGTCAGGGCGGACGCGCGATTCGAACATGCACTTCCTCGCCGGCGAGTTGACCAAGCACGGCATCAGGCTGGCCGAGGTGCGCGTGGTGCCCGACATTCACGAGCGCATCGTCGAGGCGCTGCGCGCGCTCAGCGCCGGCCACGACCTGGTGTTCACCTCGGGGGGCATCGGGCCGACGCATGACGACATCACCGCCGACGCGGTCGCCGCGGCCTTTGGCGCCGCCATCGACGTGCGCGAGGACGCCCGCGCCGTCATGCAGGAGTATTACGACCGGATGGGGCGCGAGATGAACGAGGCGCGCCTCAGGATGGCGCGCATCCCCGAAGGCGCTGCGCTGATCGACAACCCGATCTCGGCCGCGCCCGGGTTCACCATCGGCAACGTGCATGTCATGGCGGGCGTGCCGTCGGTCTTTCAGGCGATGGTGGCCAGCGTGCTGCCGACGCTGACCGGCGGCGCACCGCTGTTGTCGCAAAACCTCAACCTCGGCCTTGCCGAGGGCGATATCGCCGGCCCCCTGCGCGCGCTGGCCGACGAGTTTCCGGGGCTCTCGATCGGCTCTTACCCGTATCAGCGCGACGGGGTTTACGGCACGAATGTCGTGATCCGCGGCGAGGACGGCGCCCAGATCGACGCCGCCATGGGGCGGCTTTGCGCGCTGATCCCCGAGGGACGCACGTGACCGAAACCGACTGGTTCGCCGCGATCGAGGCCACCTGGCCACCGGCCGCGCGGCAGGAGGTCGGGCCGATCACCGTGCGCGACGGACAGGGCGGCGGCAAGCGCGTATCGGCCGCAACGGTGCAAGGGCGCGTCACCGAGGCCGACCTCGCCCGCGCCGAGGACGCGATGCGCGCGCTGGGCCAGACGCCGCTTTACCAGATACGCGGCGCCCAGCGGCCGCTCGATCACGCCCTCGCCGCGCGGGGCTATGTGCGCATCGATCCGGTCGTCGTGCTGGCTGCACCGGTCGCCATGCTGGCCACCGCGCCGCCGCCCCCGGTCAGCGCCTTCACCATGTGGCCGCCGCTCAGGATCATGGAAGATATCTGGGCCGAGGGCGGCATCGGCCCGGCGCGGCTGGCGGTGATGGGCCGGGTCGTGGGCCCCAAAACCGCGCTTCTGGGCCGGCAGAACGACCGCGCCGCGGGGGTGGCCTTTGCCGCCTGTCACGGCCCGGTCGCACTGTGTCATGCCCTGGAAGTCGCGCCCGCCCACCGCCGCCAGGGGGTGGCCGGCAACCTGATGCGCGCGACCGCCCTATGGGCGGCCGACGCCGGGGCCGGCATCCTGGCGGCGTTGGTGACCGAGGAGAATGCAGCGGCCCGTGCGCTCTATGCTTCCCTCGGCATGGCAGTTGTGGAAAACTACCATTACCGCATCCTGACGGCCTGAAAGCGTGCAATACCCGTGACGACCAACCGAAAAACCCCGACCGCCCTCGACCTCGACATGGCCACGCCCCTGCCCGAGGCCACGGAGAAATACTTTGCCATCTGCGAGGAAAAGCTTGGCCTCGTGCCCAATGTGCTGAAGGCCTATGCCTTCGACATCGACAAGTTGAACGCGTTTTCGGCGATGTATAGCGACCTGATGTTGGGCGAGAGCGGGCTGTCGAAGCTGGAGCGCGAGATGATCGCGGTCGTGGTCTCGTCGATCAACCGGTGCTGGTATTGCCAGGTCGCCCACGGGGCGGCGGTACGCGAACTGTCGGGCGACCCCGCGCTGGGCGAGGCGATGGTGATGAACTACCGCGCCGCGCCGCTGGACGCCCGCCAGCGCGCCATGCTGGATTTCGCGGCCCGGCTGACCGAGGCCAGCCACCGGGTGGACGAGGCCGACCGCGCCACGCTGCGCGACGCAGGCTTTTCCGAGCGCGATATCTGGGACATCGCCGCGGTCGTGGGGTTCTTCAACATGACCAACCGCGTGGCCTCGGCCGTGGGAATGGAGCCCAACCCGGAGTATCACGGCGCAGCCCGATGAGACGCGCGGCACTGATCGCGGCGGCGGTGGTCTTTCCCACCGCGCCCTGGGCACTGGCCGTCACGCCACCGGGCGCCGAGGCCCCGGTGGCCGAAAGGCAAATCGTGGCAGGCAGTTACGCGGTGCCCGTCGGACCCTTCGCCGACGGCGAGGTGCCGATGCTGCGCGCCGAGGGCAAGGTCACGACGCGGGTGTGGCATGTGCCGGGCGAGGGGATGACCACCCTGCAAATCCTGGCGCCTCTGCGCGCGGCGTTGATCGAGGCCGGCTATGCGGTGATCTACGACTGCGCCGCCGCCGAATGCGGCGGGTTCGATTTCCGCTATTCGGTCGAGTTGCTGCCCGAACCGGTGATGCATGTGGACCTAGGCGATTTCCGCTTTCTGTCGGCGCGCAACACCGCCTCGGGCGAGCCCGACTATGTCAGCCTCATGGTCAGCCGGTCTTCGACCCGCGGCTTTGTCCAGATGACCCGGATCGGCGCCGCCGAGCCCGCACCGGCCGATAGCCGCGGCTCGACCAAGCGGCCGCTGCCCACCCTGCCCGCCGAAAGCGGCGCGCTGTCCGACCAACTGGACCAGGCCGGCCGAACGGTGCTGAAAGACGTGCGCTTTGCCACCGGTTCTTCCCAACTCGACGGCGAGGATTTCGCCTCGCTCGAAGCGCTCGCCGCCTACCTGCGCGACCATCCCGACCGCTCGGTGGTGCTGGTGGGCCATACCGATGCAGAGGGCGGGCTGGCCAGCAACGTGGCGCTGTCGCGCGAACGGGCCCGCGCTGTGATGGACCACCTGATCGGCCGGCTGGGCGTGCCCGCCGGGCAGCTGGCGGCCGAGGGCGTGGGCTTTCTTGCGCCGCTCGCCAGCAACCTGACCGAGACCGGGCGCACGCTGAACCGGCGGGTCGAGGCGATCGTCTCTTCGACGCGCTGAACGATCTCTCCGGCAGGCGATGCCCGCACGGCCCGTCCGGTCGCGCGGCAATGGTTTCGGTTCACGAGAAACGACGCCGGCAAGACCACGCTCGCTCGGGCGCGGATCGCCTGGCCGCTGGTGCATGGACGAGCGTCACCGGGCCATGCAGGCAGCGCCCATGCGCGGGCCGGCGCACGACCGACGGGGCGCTGGGCGCCCCGCTTCGGACTTGATGTGCAATGGAACACGGCCCTGCCCCGAGGGGCAGAGCGGTCTGCCTATCGCCTTACCACTCGTCGGGGCCCGCGTCGGCGAAGACATCGACGAGGAAGTCGATGAAGGCGCGCACCTTGGGCTGAGTGAACCGGCCCGGCGGGTAGACTGCGTAAATGCCCAGCTTTTCGGCCGGCAAGTCGGGGATCGCCTCTTCCACGAGGCCCTCTTTCATCGCCTCCAGAAACAGGAAGCTCGGCAGGTAGGCGATGCCAAGGCCCGAGATCGCCGCATTCAACAGCGACTGGCCGTCATTCACCGTCAACCAGCCCGCCGTGCGCACCTGGCGCTTTTCGCCCGAGGGGGCGGTCAGCTTCCAGACGTTGCCGCTGGACTGGTTGGAATAGTGCAAAAGCTTGTGCTCGTTCAGATCGTCGATCTTCTGCGGCCGGCCGAATTTCTGGAAATAGGCGGGCGAGCCGATCATCCGCTTGGTCGTCTCGGTCAGCTTGCGGGCGCGCAGGCTGCTGTCTTCCAACTCGCCCACGCGGATCGCCATGTCGAATCCTTCCGAGATCAGCTCCACATAGCGGTTGTTCAACACCATGTTCACGGTGATATCGGGATATTCGCGCAGGAAATCGCCCAGCACCGGCGAGAGATGATTGACCCCGAAATCGGTCGCCACCGATATGCGCAAAAGCCCCGACGGGGCCGATTGCATCGAGGTGACCAGCGCGTCGGCCTCTCCGGCATCGTTCAGCACGCGCCGCGCGCGATCGTAATAGGCAAGGCCGATCTCGGTCGGGCTTACCCGCCGGGTCGTCCGGTTCAACAGGCGCGCGCCGAGGCGCGCCTCAAGCGAGGACACATGCTTGGAAACGGCAGATTTCGAAATCCCCATTTTCTTGGCAGCATCGGTGAATCCCCCCTGATCCACCACGGTCGCGAACGCCTCCATTTCCGTCAGTCGGTCCATCGTACCACCTTAACTCACACCCCCGCCGCGATGGGTTGGATACTCGGTGCGAATTCAGGCGAGATTGCGGAAGACGCCCGACAATAGTTGGGTAAAAGACGGATCGTTATCGTGGTGGAAACAAGACACCAAGGTGGCAGGCCTTGGGCAAGGGCACATCAAGGCATTGCAATCAAAGGGAAAACCCAAGCCTCGTGCCCTGGTTTATAGCCCTTTTGGCATCCAGTTCGGCCGCGCGCTCGGCCCCGCCGATAACGTGGCAGGAAACACCGCGGCTCTCCAGCTTTCCGGCCAGTTCGTTCTCGGGCTCCTGCCCGGCGCAGAGGACCACGGTGTCGGCCGCGATCAGCCGCCGCGCACCGTCCTGCGAGATCTCGAGTCCCTCCGGCGTGATCCGCTCGTAGGCGACGCCCGACAGCATTTCGACGCCCTTGGCCTTCAGCGCGGCGCGGTGAATCCACCCCGTGGTCTTGCCCAGCCCCTTGCCGGGCTTGCCGGCGCGGCGCTGCATCAGCGTGACCGAGCGCAGGGGCGGGCTGGGCCGGGGTCCGCCGGGGGCAAGCCCGCCTCGGTCGCGCGCCGGGTCGCCCACACCCCATTCGGCGCGCCAGGCGGCGGGGTCTTCGGTGGGGCTGTCGCCAGTCACCAGGTACTCGGCCAGGTCAAAGCCGATGCCCCCCGCGCCCACCACCGCAACGCGGGCGCCGACCGGTGCCTTGCGCGCCAGCACGTCGACATAGCTCTGCACATGGGGCAGGTTTTGGCCGGGGATGGACGGGTCGCGGGGCCGGACGCCGGTGGCCAGCACCACCGCGTCGAACCCGGCCAGGTCGTCGGCCTCTGCCCGGTGCCCCAGCCTGAGCGCCACGCCCGCCTTGGCCAGCATCGTCTCGTACCACTGCAGCAGGCCGCGGAACTCTTCCTTGCCCGGTATATCGCAGGCCATGGTCAACTGCCCGCCGATCCGGCCGGACGCCTCGAACAGCGTCACCGCGTGGCCGCGCCCCGCTGCGGCCAGCGCCGCCGACAGGCCCGCCGGCCCCGCGCCCACCACCGCGATCCGTTTGGGCTGCGCGGCGGGGACGGGGCGCAACTCGGTCTCGTAGGCCGCGCGCGGGTTGACGAGGCAGGTCGATATCTTGCCGAGGAACGTATGGTCGATGCAGGCCTGGTTGCAGGCGATGCAGGGCGCGATTTCGTCGGCCCGGCCCGCCGCCGCCTTGGCCACGAAATCGGCATCGGCCAGGAAGGGGCGCGCCATCGACACCAGATCGCCCGCGCCCTCGGCCAACAGGCGCTCGGCCAGCTCGGGCGTGTTGATCCGGTTCGACACCACGACCGGGATCGACACCTCGCGCGCCAGCCGCGCGGTCACCCACGCAAAGCCCGCCCGCGGCACGGAGGTTGCGATGGTGGGCACCCGCGATTCGTGCCAGCCGATACCGGTATTGAGCAGATCGGCCCCCGCGTCCTGCAGCCGCCGCGCCAGCATGACCACCTCGTCGAAGGTCGAGCCCTCGGGCACGAGGTCGATCACCGAGAGGCGGAAGATCAACAGGAAATCGCGGCCCACCGCGGCGCGCACCCGCCGCACGACCTCCAGCGCAAACCGCATCCGGTTTTCACAAGAGCCGCCCCAGTCATCCTCGCGCCGGTTGGTGCGGGGGGCCAGGAACTCGTTGATGAGATAGCCTTCCGAGCCCATGATCTCGATCCCGTCATAGCCAGCCTCGCGGGCCCGCGCCGCGGCGGTGGCGATGTCGGCGATCTGCTTTTCGATACCGGCGGCGTCGAGCGCCACGGGCATGTAGGGCGAGATCGGCGCCTTGAGCGCGCTGGGGGCCACGCAGTCGGGCACCGCCGCGTAGCGCCCGGCATGAAGGATCTGCATTGCGATCAGCCCGCCCGCCTCGTGCACGGCCGCCGTGACACGGGCGTGGCCGGCCATGTCCTCGGGCGTAAATAGACCCGCCGCGCCGGGAAAGAGCGCGCCCTCGGCATTGGGCGCCATGCCGCCGGTCACGATCAGCCCGGCACGACCGCGGGCCCGCGCGGCATAAAAGGCGGCAACGCGGTCCCAGTCCCGGCGCTCTTCCAGCCCGGTATGCATCGAGCCCATGATGACGCGGTTTTTCAGCGTCACGGGCCCGACCTTTAGCGGGGCCAACAGGTGCGGGTAGTCGGTCATGTCGTCCTCCCCGCGGGCCAGAGTGCTGCGCCCGAGGGCGCCTGTCACCCCTTGACCAAACGTCAAAGCAAGGACAGCCGGTCGCGGCAGCGCACCGTTCGCGCGCCTTGGAAGCGACGGAAAGACCGGACCCGGAAAAGACAGGGCCCCGCCGTTTCCGGCAGGGCCCGACAGAGCGATCGTGAGAGAGAGAGAGAGAGAGAGATCAGGCGGCGGTGGCCTGGGCCTTCTCGATGTCTTTCTTGATCTTCAGCGCCTTTTCCGAAAGATCGGCGTCCTTCGCGCGGACGAGGAAAGCGTCGAGGCCACCGCGATGGTCGACCGTGCGCAGCGCCGAGGCCGAGACGCGCAGCTTGTACGACTGGCCCAGCGCGTCGGAAATCAGCGTCACGTCGTTCAGGTTGGGCAGAAACCGGCGCTTGGACTTGTTGTTGGCGTGGCTGACATTGTTGCCGACCATCGGACCCTTACCGGTCAGTTCACAGACGCGCGACATGGCTTGTTTTCCTTGTCTCGATAAAGCGGATCGGCGCCGCAAGGGCGACGCCGCGAAATTCGTCCGGCTCCTTTACGGCCAAAGCGCGGAGGCGTCAAGCGATTCATCCCCCGCGCGCGCCGATCTCGGCCAGAATCTCGGCCACGGCGCCCGCCACGGTCGCCTCGCCCGCCGCCACGGCCGTGCCCAGCGTTTCCATCCGCTGGCGCAGCGCCGGATCGTGGTCGAGACGCGCCAGCAGCCCGCGCCGGACCTCCTCGCCGAACCAGAACCGCGCCTGGTCGGCCCGGCGGGCATCGAAAAAGCCGTGCTCGCGCCGCCAGTCGGCCAGCGCCTGCATCTCGTCCCAGGCGGTTTCCAGACCGGCCTCGGACAGCGCCGAGACGCACATCGCCTTGGGAAAGCCCTCGGGGTCCTGCGGGCGGCGGCGCAGCAGGTGCAGCGCGCCGGCGTAATCGGCGCAGGTGCGGCGCGCGGCCGGTTCCAGGTCGCCATCGGCCTTGTTTACCAAAATCAGGTCGGCCATTTCCATGATGCCGCGCTTGACCCCCTGCAACTCGTCGCCGCCGCCGGGTGCCATCAACAGCACGAAGAGGTCGGTCATCTCGGCCACCATGGTTTCGGACTGGCCCACGCCCACGGTCTCGATCAGCACCACGTCGAACCCGGCCGCCTCGCACAGGCTGACGGCCTCGCGGGTCCGGCGCGCCACGCCGCCCAGCGTCGACTGGCTGGGCGAGGGGCGGATAAAGGCCTTGGGGTCGCGCGACAGCCGTTCCATCCGGGTCTTGTCGCCCAGGATCGAGCCGCCCGAGCGGGCCGAGCTGGGATCGACGGCCAGCACGGCCACCTTCAGCCCCTTGCCGATCAGCATCATCCCGAAGCTTTCGATAAAGGTCGATTTTCCCACGCCCGGCGTGCCTGACAGCCCGATCCTGAGCGCCTGGCGGCCGTTGCTCAGAAGCGCGGCCAAGAGCGCCTGCGCCCGTTCGCGGTGATCGGCCCGCCCGCTTTCGACCAGGGTGATCGCGCGGGCCAGCGCGCGGCGGTCGCCGGATGTGATGCGGGTGGCGAGATCGGCGATGTCCATGGGCGCCTCCGGTCGTCTGGGATGGTGCCCCTCTTGCCGCGCGCGCGGATGGGTGTCCAGCCCCGGAGCCCGGTTCGGGGGGCGACCGCCCTCTGCCGCGCACCATGCCGCAGCGGCGCGATCCTGTGCCGATGCGCCGGTGAGAGTGAATTTCAGACCTTCATCGCCTGCGCCACGGGCGACGCCACGGGCGGGTCGCGACAATCCGGTGGACGGGGCGGGACGCCGACCTTCTCTACTCGTGCACGTTGGATGCGAGGTTGAACGAACAGCGGACATCCAGTTCAGCGCGCGCCCGGTTCCACCGCGAGGTTGGCCGTTCACCACGCGCACCGTAGAATGCCGGGCATGGGGTATGTCACGTCGCTCTTCGCGCGCAAGGTGGTCGCCGCGGCGGGCGGTAAAATCGATGCTGCGGCGATGCTGGCCAGCGTCGGGATCGCCCCCGATGATCCCTGGGATGCCGGAAGGATGGTTCCGGCCGAGCGCTACTACGACATGCTCGAAAGGATCGCCGATCAGATCGACGTGACCGACCTGCCGGTGCGCACGGGCGCCTCGATGCGGCTGGACGAATACGGTGCGCTTGGCCTTGCCTTCAAGGCGGCGACGACGCTCGGGGCGTCCTACGCGCGGGTGGAACGCTATGCGCGCCTGTGGTCCAGCGTTGTGGAATACGAGCTGCGGCCGGCGACCGGGGGCACGCTCTTCATCCTGCACCGGGCGGGCGAACGGCGCCTCGGGATGCGGCTGTCGAACGAGGCGACCCTTGCGAGCGCGGTATCCATCGCACGGCAGGTCTGCCCGGTGCCGCTCGCGCCCGTGGAAGTGCTGGTCCGGCATCCCGCCCCGCGCCGGGTCGCCGCGCATGAGGAGTGGTTCGGCTGCCCGGTGCGCTTCGGCGCCGAACTCGACGCGATCCTCTATGCCGACGAGGTGCTGGCCCGGCCCAATATCCTCGGGGACGAGGGGATATCGAAATACCTCACCACGCATCTCGACGCGGAACTGTCCGAGATCACCCGGGAGCCGGCGCTTGTCACGCAGGCGAAAGCCGCAATCGCCCAGGCCCTCAGCGAGGGGGCGCCGAGGATGGCCGAGATCGCCCGCGGCCTCGGGCTCAGTGCGCGGTCCTTCCACAGGCGCCTCTCAGAGCACGGCATGACCTTTCAGAGCCTCACCGAGGAAACCCGCCGCGACCTCGCCGAGGGGCTCTTGCGGGACGAGAGCCATTCTCTGGCCGAAATCGCGTTCCTCACCGGTTTCTCCGAGCAGAGCGCCTTTACCCGCGCGTTCAAGCGCTGGGTCGGCACGACCCCCGCGACCTACCGCAAGGATATCTCCCAGCGCTGACGCGCGCATTGGCGACGGCGGTCAAAAGGCTGGCATCGCCGGTCAAGACCGCGCAGCACCCCTGCGCCTATCCCTTGGCTACCGATACCGAAGCCAGGGAGATACCCCATGAAAGACCAACCGATCCTCGTCATCGGCGCAACCGGCAAGACCGGCCGCCGCGTCGCCAGCCGCCTCGAGGCGCGGGGCCTGCCAGTGCGCCGCGGCTCGCGCAGGTCCGCAACACCCTTCGACTGGGACGCGCCGGAGACCTGGACGCCGGCCCTGCGCGGAACCCGTGCGGCCTATGTCACCTACTTTCCCGATCTCGCCTTTCCCGGAGCCGTGGAAAAGCTCGAGTCTCTCTGCGAGACGGCCCGCGACGTGGACGTCGAGCACCTCGTGCTGCTGTCCGGCCGCGGCGAGCATCATGCGCGGCTGGGCGAAGAGGTGGTGCGCAATTGCGGCGTCGACTTCACCATCATCCGGGCCGCCTGGTTCGCGCAGAACTTCTCCGAAGGCTACCTGCGCGATCCGGTCCTGGCCGGCGTTCTTCCAATGCCCGGCGGCGATGTCGCCGAGCCCATCATCGACATCGACGATATTGCCGATGTCGCAGTCGCGGCCCTGACCGAAGAAGGCCACAAGGGCGAACTCTACGAGGTGACGGGCCCGCGCTTGATGACTTTCGCGGACATGGCGGGTGAACTCTCGCGGGCCACCGGCCGCGAGATCCGGCATATCCCGATCAGTTTCGAGGCGTTCCACGCGAACATCGCCGAGGCTGGCGGCCCCTTCGTCGCCGACGTCTTCACCGCGATCGCGCGCGAAACGCTGGACGGGCGCAACGCCCACACCACGGACGGCGTGATGCGCGCGCTCGGCCGCGGCGCCCGCGACTTTGCGGAGTTCGCCCGCGCCGCCGCCCAAACCGGCGCCTGGACAACCGCCGCCTGACACCCCCCATCGAAAGGAACATGTCATGAGACCCACCCTGCTCGAGAAGATCGCGCTCGGTCTCTCCGGCCTCACCGCGCTTACCATCGGCGCTTTCATCCTGTTCGCGCCGCACGTCTTCTACGCCAGCTCCGGCATCACGCTCGGCGAAGACGCCAACCTGCTGAGCGAATTGCGCGCCCCAGGCGCCGGACTCGCGGGGTTCGGCTTTCTGATGCTGCTCGGCATCTGGCGGCACGCGGTCCGGCCCGTTGGCATGGCGGCGGCCCTGACGGTCTTTACCGCCTTTCCGGCCGGACGGCTGGTCGGGCTTGCATTGGACGGGATGCCGTCCGGCAACGTCATCGGCGCCCTCGTCATCGAACTGATGATCGCCGCGCTCTGCCTCGCAGCCTTCCGCCGGCGCCTTTGGCAGCCGGCGCCCGGCCTCTCCACGGTGCAGCCCGCGCGCTGAGCCTGCCGCGGCGGCGTGGCGCTTGATGCCCTGCCGCCGCCCCAATCCAAGGAACTCGTCCCCATGTCCCCTGTTCTCTTCTACCTCGCCCACCTCACCGTCCTCGCCTATGCGTTGGTCGGCGGCGTCTTTCTCGCCTTCTCGGATTTCATCATGCGCGCCCTGTCCGTGACCAGCGGTCAGGGTGGCGCGGAGGCGATGCAGGCCATAAACCGAGAGGTGTTCCGCTGGGTCTTCATGGTGCTCTTCCTCGGGCTGGCGCCGGTATCCCTGCTGATCGCGGCCTATGGCGCAATAGTCGTCGCACACGGTCCGGGAACCGTGATGATGCTGGCGGGCCTGACATATTTCGTCGGATGCTTCGGGGTAACGGTGTTCTTCAACGTGCCGATGAATGAAGCCCTCGCGGGCATGGAGGCCTCCGCGGATGCGACCCTGGACTACTGGGCCCGCACCTATCTGCCCCGCTGGAGCTTCTGGAATACCGTCCGAACCGTCGCCTGCGGACTGTCTGCGGCCCTGCTGCTGTTCTCGCTCGCTTGGGCGGCGCAGTCTCAGGCACAGGCGGCTTGAAAAACCGAGCCGCATCAGGGCGCCGACCTGCGCAACGAAGCACAGCGGCGCCTGTCCGCCGGCACGTTCGTTCACGACCCGCAGTTCCTATGGAAGCGGTCGGCAATGAAGAGAGGAGGATACTCATGGGTGACCCGCGTTACCGCCGAGCAACCGCAGCGGACCTGGGGGCGATTGTCGCGATGCTGGCCGATGACGTGCTTGGTGCGTCGCGGGAAAACGCTTCGCCAGCCGTAGACGATTGCTACCGGGCTGCATTTGCGGAGATTGATGCCGACCCGAACCAGTTTCTTTGTGTGGTCGAGGAGGAGCAGCAGATTGTTGGAACCTTGCAGCTCACCTTCATCGCGGGTCTCTCTCGCAATGGCACCAAGCGAGGACAGATCGAGGCGGTGCGGATCGCGAGCGACCGTCGGGGCGGCAAGCTTGGTGAAGCGATGTTTGCGTGGGCGATCAGCGAATGCCGGGCACACGGGTGTTCGTTGGTTCAGCTCACCACCGACAAGGCCCGCCCGGACGCCCATCGCTTCTATGAACGTCTGGGTTTTGAACCGACCCATATTGGATACAAGCTACAGATCTAAGGAGGGGCAGCGAACCACCCTGAACGCTGGGGCACTCGCAGGTGCGGCGAGGTTGGCGCCCCTAGGGCGTACGTCCGGTCTGGCGGGCCGCAGCGCAGCATAAAGCTGGTCGCACAAACGAAAGCTATGGGCCGATCTTGAAGGCGCGCACCCAGGATTCGCAATACTCTGGCCGTGCTCCGTCGACGTGTGGATCTGATCCGTGCTGTCCAGTTTCAAGGCATTCGACGACGGACACTCCCATCTCATCATCGGCGATTGACCAGAACTATCCCACAGACGGCGAGAGCCCCTCCGGAGACATGGGTCAGTGTCAGCCGTTCGCCCAACAGCGCGACGGCGAGAACGGTGCCGAAAACCGGCATCAGGTGCAGGAATTGTCCCGCACGTTCGGGTCCGATCCGGTCGAGCCCCCACGACCAAAGCAGAAACCCCAGAAGTGATGCGCACAAGGCGATGTAGCCAAGAGCTGCGATGATCGGGCCAGTCATCGGAATGGGCTGAACGCCCTGAATGGCAAGCAGCGGTGCCATGACGCATAGCCCGACGATGACGCTGGCCGTCAGCGTCACGTCCTGTGGCAACGTGGCGGGTCGCCGGCGCAGCAACAGGGAATAGGCCGCCCAGACCAGGATCGCGCCCAGCATCCACAGTGACCCTGCATCCGCGAAGCCGGCACGCATGTTCCCGCGCCCCGAAACCACGATGATGCCCGCACCGACGGCCGAGATCGCAAGTCCGGCAAACTGTGCCTTTCCCGGTCGAAATCCGTTCCAGATCGCGCCACCGATGACGGTGACAACCGGCGCGAGCGACAGGATGAGCAGGGCATTGACCGCCGGCGTCAGCGTCAGCGCCTGGTAGACCATGGTGTGGAACGCGGCGATGCCGGTCAGGCCCAGCAGGACGATCAACCGCCAATGCTCCGCCAGTTCGGCGCGGCATCGCACAAGCGCCGGCACGGCGAGCGGCAACAGCAGCGCCAGGCAGAGCGCCCAGCGGATGACATTCAACTCCAGAGGCGGGATCGTTCCCCCAAGCGCGCGTCCGGCGATGAAGTTTCCGGACCAGAAGAATGCGGCGAGGGTCAGGGCCGCCATGGCCGGGACCGCACTGCGATCGGGTGCCTCGGTCATCTGCATGGTCGTCTCCTCTTTTACTGTGAGCGAGGAAACTGCATCGGATTGATTGGGTCATGAGGCGTGTGTCCCCCCTCGCCCGACTATTTCAGGCGACGTCGGGTCAAATGTCCCGTTGACGTCCGGACAGAACCTGGACGATCGCTTCGGATCGGCTCCGGGCCCCGAGCTTTCCGAGAATGGTCGAGACCTGGTTGCGCACCGTCTTTTCGGATTTTCCCAGCCGTGCTGCGATTTCCGAATTGCCCAGCCCCTCGGTCAAACAGCCCAGCACGTCTCGCTCCGCCGGCGACAGATCGGAGATCGCCTGGGCAGGGCGGGACGCAATATCCGGTCTTGGCGCGCCGTTACCCAGAAATGCGTCGATTTCGCGCCACATCTGGTCCCATGCGGGCTCCTGTTCCAGCAGGACGTGGTTCGCGCTCTCCAAGGCGACGAAGGACGCGCCGGGTATCGCTGCCGCCAGTTGACGGCCCTGCTCGAACGGAATGCGCGCATCGTGGCGGCTGTGCATGACCAGCACGGGCAGCGCCAATCGCCGCGCCTCCTCGATGACGTCGATTCGGTGCAGAACGTCCAGCGTCCGCGCGGCGACATCAGGCGAAGCGGACAAGCGTTGCAGGTCCTCCCACCAGCCGACCTGTTGCGCTGTTCCATTCGGGACGAAGAGCTGCGTGAACACATGCGAGAAGGCAGACCCCTGCTTGCCCCAGCCGAGTAGCATGAGGTTCGACAGGGTCTCGGCCTCCATCCGCGTGGCGTCGTCCGTGCCGCGTGCCAGCAAACCCCGAGCGTATCCGCCGATGAGGATGAGGCTGGAGACCCGGTCCGGATGACGCAGGGCATAGGCGATCGCAAGTGCAGCGCCTTGCGACATGCCCATGAGAACGAATGGTTCACTGATCGTGGACGCAACGGCCTCCAGGTCCGCCTGCCAGGCGTCGAACCCGATCTCGTCGACGTCGCGATCGGACAGGCCGCAGCCGCGCAGATCATATCGGATCATCCGGTTGCGCGCTGACAACCGGGACAGCCAAGGGCGCCAGACCGGGCTTTCGATGTCCTTGGACACATGGCTCAGCCAATGCGCGGCCCGCAGGATGACCGGCCCTTCGCCCATCGCGGCGACCGCGATTCGGGTGCCGTCGACGGAGGACACGAAGGAAATCTCTTGGCGCGGGAGGCGGTCAGAGTCGGTCATGGTGCCAATCATATCAGCGACGAACCGATCCTGTGATGAGGAATGTCGTGCGTGCCAGGGCTGTCGGCGGAGTGCGGAAAAATCTGGTAACCTCCGATCAGGATCTTGGCGGCGCCGCACAGTAGTGGATTGGGCGCACGCGCGTGCCAGAACGCGACGACGGGTCGTGGGAGATACGAGAGCCTTTGCAGAGTTGGAAAAGCGGGAATGGTCGGAACCGGGCGTCGCCGGTGCCTATGCGAGCGGGTTCGCAAAAGCCTCGGATATGGTCGTGCCGCACCTTGTCGCCGCCGTGGATGCGGGGCCGGACACGGATGCGCTCGACCTCTGTTGCGGGCACGGCAACGTCTATGCGGGCCTTGTCGCGGCCGGAGCGCGGGTGACCGGCCTCGATTTCTCCGCTGCCATGCTCGAGCTTGCCCGTGCAGCGGTGCCGGGGGCGCGTTTCGTCAATGGCGACGCGATGCAGCTTTCGTTTCCGGATGCCAGCTTCGACGCGGTGACCGTCGGCTTCGGCATGCCGCACGTGCCCGAGCCACCCCGCGTCGTGGCGGAGGCGCGCCGCGTTCTGCGACCGGGCGGGCGGATCACCCGCCGGGTGTCGCGGCCGCTCGGCTATCGGCCCTCTCTGTCGACCCATCATGGACACCCCTCCCGATCCAGAGCCTTCCGGACACTTGGTCGAAGCCGAATTCTCTCGGAATGCAGTTTCAAGGCCGGCCAGTCAGCAAGGGAAATGTCCTGGTCCGCAAGCCAGCGGCAAACGGTGAACAAAAACACATCAGCCAGCGAGAAATCGTCGCCCATAAGGTAGGTGTGCTGGGACAGGTGACGCTCGACAATGACCAGCCTGCTACGCAGATGGGCTTTGCCCGGCTGAATAAAGCCGTCCGGTGTCGTCGGTCGGAACAGCGGGCTGAAGCTCTTGTGGATCTCGGTCGAAATGAAGTTCAACCATTCCAGCGCCCGCAGACGCCGCAGGCCGGAGGCAGGCAGCAGCCCCGCATCGGGTGCTCCGTCAGCCAGGAACTGAAGGATCACGGGAACTTCGGTCAGGACCTCGCCATCGGCAATCCGCAGGGCCGGGACAGTGCCCTTCGGATTAACCGCGCGATAGTCGGTCCCGGTGTCGGTTCGCCGCGTCCGGTAGTCCACCTCGACGAGGTCGAACTCCAGGTTCGCTTCGCGCAGGGCGATGTGGGGTGCCAATGAGCAGGCGCCGGGCATGAAATAGAGCGTCATGTCTCGCCTCCCGCCGCGGGCAAGTTTCGAAGTGCCTGAACGCACAGGCCCGAATAGACGACCGTTCCGGTGGCCATCGCGATCCAGATCCCGACCGCTCCCATGTCGAAGACGACCGTGAAGACAGCGATCAGGGGGGCCGAAACCAGCCAATTCCCGATCAGGGAATAGACCATGACCGGGCGCGTCACTTCCCTCGCCCGCAACAATCCCGCGGCGCCTGCACCGGCCGGACCGTACAGCTCCGTCAAGGCGAGCACGCCGATCACGGTAATCGCAGCGCCGACGGCGCCGGGCGTCGAGCCCCGCAGCGCATAGTTGGCGATCGGCTCGGCGACGACCAGGAGGGTGGTGCAAATCGACAGACCGATGGCCATTCCAAGCACCATCGTGGTGGCAACGACATCACCTTCGCGGCCCGACTTGGGATCGACCCGTGCCAGCCGGGTCATCGAGGCCTGCTGCAGGCCGAAATAGAAAGCGTACCCGATACCGGCCAGTCGGATCGCGACTGAATGGGCAGCCGCGTCCGTGACGGATAGCGAGGCGGCATAGATCGTGGCCCCCAGATAGAGGCCGACTTCGGCCAGCGTCGCGATCCCGATGGGCACGCCGATGCGGAAGATCGCCGCGATATGCTCCGGTTCCACGCGACCCGACCCGCTGTCGCCGACGCGGTGCGCCTCTCGCAACAAGGCGGCAAGCGTCAGCAGGCCGACCAGCAGGGACGACACGCCCGCGCCGGTCACGCCAAGTTCCGGCAGACCGAAGGCGCCATACATGAGCACGTAGTTGAAGACGGCATTGAGCGGCACCGCACACAGCGTGATCCGCAGCATCACGCCTGGACGTCCGATGGCCGTCAGGCGCGTGCGCAGGACGCCCACCGCCAGCATCGGGATCAGTGTGAGTGCCATCGCCCGGACGTAGCCCGTGCCTGCATCAGCAAGGTCCTGATCGATGCCGAGCAGGCCCAATAGCGCCGGCGTCTGCCAGAGCAGGCCGCAGATCGGCAAGGCCAGCAGGGCGCAGGTGATGGTCCCCGCCGTTCTAAGCCGCGCCAACCGATCCGCATCGCCCGCCGCATGGGCGGCCGCATAGAGCGGTCCGAGACCGCCGATGCAGCCAACGGCGAGGTAGAAGAGGATCGAATAGAAATCGCTTGCGACGGCGACGGCGGCAAGGGCTTCCACTCCGAACGCGGCCGTCATCAGCGTGTCGGTGACGCTCATCGCCATGTTGACCAGCGCTAGACCGGTCAACGGCGCGGCAAGCCGCAGGACGGCCCATGCTTCGGCCTTGCTCACGTTTCGAGCGGCATGTCTGAAGGGGTCGCCTGTTGCGCGCGGCAATTCAAAATAGGTCATGAGTTCGCCCTTTGCAGTGGAAGACGCGGAGCGGAACCACCGCCCCTTTCCGGTATCGCCAGACTGGCCTCAGCCGGCCTCATGGGAGCCCGAGGTCGGAATGGGCCCGACTGGAAAGCCGGACTCCCATTCCGTGTGGTCCTCGTCGCCGTAGGCGTCCGCGGACCCACCGCCCAGTTCGATCTGCAGCCGCACGCCGTAGCCGTCGCTCATGCCCAGCAGCACCTGGTCGATCTCGGCCGGGGCATCGGCATAGTCGCCGGTCCCGCCCGTGACGGCGCGCGTGACGGTCACGCCGGCATCGACAAGCTCGGCGCCATGGCTGATCAGCACATCGCCGTCGTTGAAACGGTAAACCTGCCGGGTCATGACGAGGGCGCCCGTTTCCGTGCGCATCCCGTCGCCGATGAAATACCCGTCACAGGTCCATTCCCCGATCACGAGGTCCGGGAAGGCCGGATCGCCGTTCGGCAGAGTGCCCTCGACGCCACCGTCGAGCGTGCCGGCGGGGTAGAGATAGCCCTGCGTGATGAAGGCGTTGCCATAGGCAGGCATGCCGTCGTCGAAGACGGGTGCCGCGGAAAAGACGAAGCGGGAGATATCCTCGGCAACATCCAAGGCCGCAAGCGGCTCTCCGGCGTTTCCGGCGAAGGGCATGACCGCGACGGCGGCGGCGAAAACAAGGGTCGTGTGTTTCATGCGAATAGTCCTTTCTGGAGTTTCATGAAAGAGATGCGTCCGCGGGTGCGGGGCGCTGGTGGGCGACATGCGATGCGTGCATGTCGAGCGTATCGGAGGGCGCGCCGCGGCTTGCGTCGGCAGCCACACCGCTGGCGATGCGCCCGGCAGCGATGCCCGCGGCGTCGAAGAAGCCGGTGTAGATCGGCTTGAAACCGGCGAACCAGAGGCCCGGCATCTCTGGATCACGCTCGCCCATCGGATGGTGCGGGCGGCCGTTCTCATCCAGCACACCAAGATGTCCCAGAAGCGGCTCGAGCCCCGTGCGATACCCGGTGGCCGCGATCACGACATCCGGTCGGCAGACCGATCCATCGGCCAGAGCGACATTGTCGCCGGAAAAACCCTCGACGCGCGGCACGATCCGGAACCGTCCTGCCTTCAGGGCCGCAACGAAGCCGTCGTCGATGGCGAAGGTCACGCCATCGCGCAAGAGCCGCGTGCTTCCGCCTTCGGGGTGACTGGTGAGCCCATAGCGCCGGAGGTCTCCGAGAAAGAGCCGCTCGGTCAGCTTGAAGGCCGGGTCTAGCACCGCATTCGGCAGTGCCGCGAAGACACGTGCCAGCCCGTGGATCGGATAGCCGAAGATGCTCTTCGGCACGACCGCCGGTCCGTAGCGGACCGACACCATCACCTCAGCCGGATTGTGCCGCGCCAAGTGGTTCAGCGCGTCCGTGCCGGAGTTGCCCGCGCCCACGACCAGCACACGCTGGCCATCGAAGCGGGAAACGTCGCCGAGATCGGCCACGTGCAAGAGCTGCCCGGCAAAGGCGTCTTGCCCCGGCCAGTCAGGGATGTGGGGAATGCTTTCCCGACCCGTCGCAATGACCACGTTCTCCGCCCCGTACTCCGAGGCGTCGGTCGTGACTCGCCATCCAGTTTCGTCGGGTTCGACAGCCGTCACGGCAACGCCGAAGTGGATCGGTGCCTCCAACCGTGCGGCGTAGCGCTCCAGATGCGCAACCACCGTGTCGCGCTTCAGGTACGTACCGTCCGATTTCGGCGCCGCCTGTCCCGGAAGCCCGGCGAACTTGCGGTGGATGTTGAGCCGAAGCGCCGGATGGCGGTTGCGCCAGGGGTCTGCCACCCGGTCCCGTGCCTCGAGCACGGTAACGGGCAGCCCGCGTTCGGCCAGGGCGTGTGCGGTGGCGAGGCCCGAAAGCCCCGCGCCGATCACCAGCGTACTGCCGGGTCTCATGGTGTTCATTGTCTTTCCTTTCCGAGGTTTAGCGCCAGTGGTTCGGGAACGTCGGGACATCGGGCGATGCGTATTGCTCGAGGCCCATGTCCCGGAGGAGGTGGCGGGGGAGCCGAGACAGCTCTTTCATCTCCTTGCGGATGCGCCGCCGCTTCGCGGCTTTTGCCAGCCGGTCGAGGAGCGCCCTTGCGATGCTCGAAGGGTGTCGGCGCGCTGCGCCGGCGTGGATGTAAATCATGGTCATGTCATTCGTCCTTGTTGGAGCCCGCTCAGGTGCGGGCGATGAAGCGGGCGTTGAGGTCGTCGTGCGGCAGGCGGAGCGTCCCGACCGGGCGAAGCCGGTCTCAGCGCGGCACTCCCCGGCGGTTTCGACGCCCCGCACTGCGCCCAGGCGCGGCCCGCAATGACCGATCAATTTCGGTTCCGTGCGGACCGGGACGGAGGGAGGAGGTCAGGCCGCGGTCGGGGGAAGCATGGCGTCTGCCATGCAGCCGACATGACGGTGATCCGTGCCGCAGCACCCGCCGACGACTTTCAGCGCCGGGAGCTTTCGGGAGAGCTCGGCATGCAGCGCGCCGAACTCTTCGGGATCGCCGTCGTCCAGGGTCTCCGCCTCGTCGAGTTCCGCATGGCTCAGCCGCGATGCGTTCGCCCGGACACCGCGGATGCGGCGGCACCAGGCGTCATCGCTCAGAACGTCGCGAAAATGCTCGGGATGCGCGCAATTGATCATGTAGTAGAGCGGTGCACCCCCGGTTGCGGCATCCGTCTCCAGCACGGCGCGCGAAAGCGGCGTTCCATCCGGCAAACGTCCGTCCGTCTCCACCGTGAAGGAGATCGCAACGGGCACACCCGCATTGACACTTGCACGGCCAAACCCGATCGCCTCCGGCATGCTGCCGAAGGTCAGCGCGCTGACCAGATCGACCCCGCATGTCGCGAGCAATGCGATCTGCGGTGCGTGGATTTCCTCTGCGGCGGCCGCATCCAGGGCGAGCGTACCGTCATAGGCGTCGCCGGCGGGTCCGATCACGCCATTCACCAGGATCGGCGAAACGCGATCCTGCCACCGTGCGCGGATCGCCAGGGCAAACCTGACGGCCTCACGGGTGAGGTCCTCCATCTGGGCGGGCGACCGGCCGACAGCGTCGGCCCAATGCGTCCCGGAGCGCCAGGTGTTGGTGTCGAGAACGAAACCGGTTCCGGCCGTCTGGGCCATCGCGAGAAAGCGGTCGAAGTACCGGTCCATCGCCGCACGGGCGGCCTCGTCTTCGAGCAGGACGCAGGCCGCGAAGGCCGGCAGGTCGAACCCTTCGAGGAACAGCATGGAGGTCTCAAACCCGCCATCGGTCAGATAGGTGCGCGGGTCGGCGAGGTAGCTGCGGGTCGGGTCAGTGTGGAAGGCCGCGATTTGGTTTTGAATGGTCATCATTTGATCCTTGCTCACGATGGATTGGCCTGATCGGCCGATTTCATGTGCAGGGTCATGGACCCGATGCCCGAGTCGAGTTAGAAGAAGAAAAGACTGAATCGGTGATAATCGGACGAGAACAGCCTGTAGGAGAGCGAAATGACCATCAATACGACGGTAATCGGATCACGCTACGCTGGCACATCAACGCTGTTCTCGATCCTTGATATCCTGGCTTCTGTCGGTCGAGACTGGGAAATGCTGCACGGTCTTCCGTCGAAGGTCCCGGTCTTCGACGTCAGCCTCAGGACTTCCGATGGTGCGCCTTACTGGGATATCAACGGGCGCAAGATCACGCCCGATGCGATGCTGAGCGAAGCGCCGGCGCCCGACCTCATTATCGTGCCCGATTTGCATATCGATCCAAACGCAGGCGTGCCCGATGACATGAAGCCTGTCGCCGATTGGATCGGGGCGGCCGAGGCGCGTGGCGCAATCGTCACTTCTGTCTGTTCCGGCACCATGCTGCTCGGCGCGACCGGCCTGCTTGACGGAAAGGAGGCCACGACACATTGGGGCTTCGCCGACATGCTGGATCGTAACTATCCCGAGGTGAAAGTCTGCCGGGACCGCATTCTCGTGCCGGCCGGGGAAGGACACCGCATCGTCACCGCGGGCGGCGCCTCGGCCTGGGCCGACCTCATGTTGTACCTGATCGCGCGTTTCGCAGGGGCCGACGAAGCGCGCCGGATCGCCAAGATCTACCTGATCGACCCGCATCTGGACGGGCAATTGACCTACGCGTCGCTGACCACTGCGCGCCAGCACGAGGATCATCTGATCGCGCAGGCGCAGGTCTGGGCGGCGCAGCACTACGAAACGCCGAGCCCCGTCGCCGCCATGGCGGAACGCAGCGGCATGACCGAACGCGGATTCCATCGCCGCTTCAAGAAGGTGACAGGTCAGGCGCCGGGTGACTACATCCAGACCCTTCGGATCGAAGAGGCCAAGCAGCTTCTTGAAACCACCGCCACGCCGATCGACGAGATCGCCGCCGAGGTCGGCTACTCTGAACCATCGAGTTTCCGCTCGGCCTTTCGAAAGCGCGTTGGCATCTCCGCGTCGGCCTACCGAAAGAAGTGGCAGGCTCTTGCGCCAGTGCACGCCTGAGGATCGCGGCAATGGGCTCTGTCGGAAAACCAGACGGTCAAGGAACTCTCAGTTGCCTTGAAACGCAGTTTCGCAAGCCGTGCTGTCGTGCACAGCGCCCATGGAGGATCGGACAAACTCGCCGCTCAGGCTCCACGTTTTTCGGGTCCTCATGTGCATGCTGTGTGCAGTCCCCATAAATGTCCGGAAATACCTGTGGAGCCGACGTTCGTTTCGGCAAACGGAAAGGCGGGATTGTCCCGCACTGCGGACGCACCGCAACGCGCGCCGGCCGCTTTGGATCGCGCCGCACCCGATCCGCCCCCCGCCCCGCCTCTGGCCCCCGCCGCCGCGATCGCCGATAAGGGCGGCATGACCGCCTTGCCCATAGACAGTGCCCTGCCCGGGCTCATCGCCGCCCTTGGCGATGCGGGCCGCGCGGTGCTGCAGGCGCCCCCCGGCGCGGGCAAGACGACGCGGGTGCCGTTGGCGCTGCTCGATGCGGGGCTCGCCCGGGGCCGCATCGTCATGCTGGAGCCCCGGCGGCTGGCCGCCCGCGCCGCCGCCGAGCGGATGGCCGAGACGCTGGGCGAAAAGGTCGGCCAAACCGTCGGCTACCGCATCCGCGGCGAGGCCAAGACTGGCAAGGCCACGCGCATCGAGGTGGTCACCGAGGGTATCCTGACCCGGATGATCCAGTCCGACCCCGAGCTTTCGGGCGTCGGCGCGGTGATCTTCGACGAGTTCCACGAACGCTCGCTCAACGCCGATCTGGGCCTTGCCCTGACATGGGAGCTGCGCGGCGCGCTACGTGACGACCTGATCGTGCTGGTCATGTCGGCCACGCTGGACGCGGCCCCGGTGGCCGCACTGATGGACGGCGCCCCGGTCATCACCTCGCAGGGGCGCAGTTTCCCGGTGGACACCCGCTGGCTGGACAAACCCCTGCCCAAGGGCCGGCGCCTGCCCGAGGCGGCGGCCGACCTGGTGGCCCGCGCCGTGGCCGAAACCGTGGGCGGCGTGCTGGTCTTTCTGCCCGGCGAGGGGGAAATCCGGCGCGTGGAGGCGTTGTTGCAGGGCGTGCTGCCCGGCGACTGCCAGCTTCGCCCGCTTTACGGCGCCCTGCCCTTCGCCGCCCAGCGTGCGGCCATCGCGCCGGGCGGGGCGGGCCGCAAGGTTGTGCTCGCCACCGCCATCGCCGAGACCTCGCTGACGATCCGGGATATCCGCGTGGTGGTCGATGCGGGGCGCGCGCGGCGGGCGCGGTTCGACCCCAATTCGGGTATGTCCCGGCTGGTGACCGAACGGGTGACCAAGGCCGAGGCGGACCAGCGCCGGGGCCGCGCGGGCCGGGTGGCCGAGGGCGCGTGCTACCGGCTGTGGACGAAAGGCGAAGAGGGCGCCTTGGCGGCCTTCCCGCCCGCCGAGATCGAGGTTGCCGACCTTACGGGGCTGGCGCTGGAACTGGCGCTTTGGGGGGCGTCGGGGCCGGGCGATCTGGCCTTTCTGACGCCGCCCAACCCCGGCGCCTGGGCCGAGGCGACGGCGCTGTTGCAGGGCCTCGGCGCGCTCGATGCCGCCGGCCGGATCACCGCCCATGGCCGGGCGCTGGCGGCGCTGCCGGTGCATCCGCGGCTGGGGCACATGCTGGCGCTGGCCGGCCCGGCCGCGGCCCCCCTCGCCGCGCTGCTGGAAGAGCGCGACCCGCTGCTGGGCGCGGGGGCGGACGTGGCCCGGCGCCTCGACGCGTTGCGCGACCCCGGATCGGCGCCCGCCCCG